>JAZOLO010000021.1:0-126317 GCA_045653035.1 Eubacteriales bacterium | reverse complement strand
CGCAAGAGGCGGAGCGAAAGCTCCATATCCGCCTGATAAGACCTCGAAGGTGGCATGAGACAGAGGGCGACCTCTGCCCTAGATAGATGACCGTACAAGAAGCTTTGCTTCCTGACAAAACCCGGCTTATAGATTCGGTCGGCTTATTTCAAAAAAAGGAGAGAAAATAAAATGTCTGTAAACGAAAACGGAAAAACAATGATGTTTCCTGTAGTAGACCAACGTGAAATGGAGATTCATGAAACCCTTTCTCAGGTCTATGAAGCTCTTTCCGCCAAAGGCTATGACCCTGTAAATCAGCTTGTAGGATATTTTATCTCGGAGGACCCTACCTATATTACAAACCACAACAACGCCCGCGGTCTTATAAGAAAGCTCGACCGAGACGAAGTACTTACCGTAATGCTTAAAAAATATCTTGACATAAAATAATTTGGAGGAAATATGGCTGAAAAGATTATCGAAGGCTTCTCCACCTACAAAGGAAAGCCTCTTGTAAAAAAGGATAACGTTATCTGCTACGGCGACCCGAATGAAAAGGCAGTGCTCGTTCTCACGGTACTAACCTATAAGGAGGTACACGGAGAACAGGTTCCCTCTGACATTCTCATTCAGATTCAAAGCACCGACAAAAACCTGCCCATCGTTGAAAGAAGCCTTAAGCAGGGTATGAAGAAGGGGCTTTTTGAGGCTCTTGACTTCGGAGCGTCCTGGCTGGAAAACGCTTTGCAGTAATTGATATTTTGGCTAAAAACGAAAATGAAATAGTGTTTTATTCAAGAGAGGAGGATTTTAATAAAATCCCCCTCTCTTAAACTCTCCCCAAAACTATATAAAAAAGGACTTCATTGAAGTCCTTTTATTATAGTTTTCGTGGGGTTACAAAGGGGAGTGCTTTAAGGGAAAGCATTCCCCTTTGAATATAAATAATATTCACTTCATCACGTAGTCAAAGACGGTGGAGGTAACAGTATAGGAATTCTCCCACTGTTTCGTAAGAGCAAGAACTACGTCCAGCGTTTCCTCGTTCAGCTCACCCGTTATTTCGAGTCCGTAGTCGGTCTGAAGCATACGGAGAGCGAGAGCTGTGTGATAGTCGAAAACGCCGTCGGTTGTGACGGGTGAGAGATACTGCAAAAGAAGAAGTCTCTTTTCAAGGGCACGTGTTGCGAAGTTTTCGGCATCCATCACCGCCTCATCAAAGTTTCCATAGGTCAGACTTTCTGTGTCAATGGAAAGAGCGTTCTTTTTCACCTCGGGGTAAACCGTCTCATCGGGGGTTATTCCCTTTTCGTTGTAGGTCTCGCCGTTTTTATCGTAGGCAACGTAAGCTGTAATGCCTACCGCTGTGCCGTCAAGAAATCTTGTCGCCGACTGTGCTACTCCCTTGCCGTGGGTTGTGCTTCCTATAACCCTTGCCCCTGCCACCTTACGAAGAGTATCTGTAAGAATTTCGGCAGAGCTTACGCTTCCTGAGTTTACAAGGACTGTCACCGAGTCAAAATCGTAGCCGTCACCCCTTGAATAGTAGGGGTACATTTTGGGGTTATCCTCTCTGCCTATGTAAAAGAGCACCTGTAAGGGTGCGGAAACAAACTTGGAGGCAATTGCCGCCGCGGTATCAACGTTTCCGCCGGGATTATTCTGCAGGTCGAAAATTACGTTTCTGTAGCCCATCTCCCATGCACTGTCGATAACGGCAGAAAGGTCATAGGCTGTGGTAGAATTCATAAAGCTGTTGAGGTCGATTAAAAGTGTGTTCTTTTCGGGGTAAAGCTCCACCGAAAACTCCGAGAAAGTAACGTCGGTGCGTTCAAGGGTATATTCAAAGATACCCCTCTCCTCGCCGTAGCGTTCAAAGACGTATTCCATAAAGTCACGGTCAACGCTTTCCTCGCGGAGTATTGCCGAAACGGCGTTAAAGCCAAGACCCGTCACGTCAACGCGGTTTATTTCAAGGAGTCTGTCTCCTTTTTTTATTCCCGCATTATATGCCGAGGAATTGGGGGCAATATCCTCAACGTACATACCTGCCACAGGGTGGCTTTCGTCTTCGTCATACCATACGGTGGATATACCCACGGCTCGCGTGTCGTTGGGGTTAAAAAAGCTTTCCGCCTCCTCCTCGTCCAGATAGTAGCTGAAGCGGTCAAGCACCGAAAAAAGCGATTTATAAACCGAGTCCATATCGTTTGTGTCGATGTAGTCAACAGAGCTGAGAAAGGCTTCTGTTAAGGACTCCTTTGTAAAGCTTCCATAGTAGGTATGGAGAATCATATCGAGAAGATAGAAAAGCTTCCCTGTATTGTATCTTCCCTCGCTGTTATCCACCACCTGCATATAGCCGTAAAGGTCCTCGGCGGTCATTCCGTCATATACACGGATAAGCCCCTGATGAAGACATTCAAGCTCGGAAAGGTGAGCATAAGGGTCTTCCTTTTCATCTTCAAACCCCAGACCGAATGGGTCAGGGTCCTCCACGAGCACGGGAATTTTATCGTCAGCCAAAGAGAAAGGCTGAAAAGCTGATATTAAAAATAACGTTAAAAGGGTAACTGCTAAAATTCTTTTCATTTTCATAACCTATTTATTGAATGCAGAATGCATGATTTCGGAAAATTTTCCAAAGGAAAATTGTTTTTACCTCAAAGCGTAGGCGACCAGCTTATCAATAAGCTCGGTATAGCCTATTCCGTACTCCGCCATAAGCTTGGGGTACATGCTTATTTTTGTAAATCCCGGAAGGGTGTTTATTTCATTGAAAATAACTCCCTTTTCTCCCACAAAGAAGTCAACTCTTGAAAGCCCCTGACAGTCAAGCTTACGGAAAATATTGACCGCAAGACGGCGTACCTCCTCCATTGTCACCTTGTCAAGTCTTGCTGGAAGATGGTAGATTGTGGTGTCGTTTACGTATTTTGTATCGTAGTCGTAAAATTCGCTTCCAACTTCGAGCTCACCAGGTCTTGAAACGAGGGTGGCTCTCTCACCGTTGTCCATAACGTCAAGGACTGCCGTTTCAATCTCGGCACCCTTTACGTATTCCTCCACCAGTACCTTATCGTCGTATTTTATAGCGTTTTCAAGGGCTTTTTTAAGCTCCTCTCTGTCACGCGCCTTGGAAACGCCCACAGATGAGCCTGTTCCCGCAGGCTTTACGAACATGGGATAGCCAAGGTTTTCTTCGCACCAGAGTATATCAGAGGATGAATATTCGTCCTTTCTGAAAAGACGCCAGTTTGCCATGGGAATATTCTCGGTGGCGAGAATTGTCTTCGTTATTGCCTTATCCATGGAAACCGCAGAGCCCCTATTGTCCGAGCCAACAAAGGGTACGCCCGAGAGACTCAGAAGTCCCTGAAGGTTTCCGTCCTCGCAGTTTTCACCGTGTACTACAGGGAAGAAGCAGTCCACCCTTTCAACCTTGAAGCTGCCCTCCTTCTTGTTCAGCACTATGAGTCCGTGATGGGCAGGGCAAGGGCTTATAACCGCAGGGATAAGGTTCTCACTGTCCTCTGCAAAGGAAGCATCTGCAATTTTCTCCACGTCACCAACGTAAAGAAATTGTCTGCCGTCCTTTAAAATACCGAGGAATCTTAATTCGTATTTACTGTTGTCTATATTCTTTATAACGGATGCCGCCGACATGCACGAAACCTCATGCTCACTTGAAGCGCCTCCGAATATTATACAAAGCTTTATTCTTTCCATTGTTTACACCCCGTTTTTACTTTTTTTATTATTCTATTCAATTTGTTAGTAGTTGCTTACAGCAGGCGTTTTGCTTGATGAATTGATTACAATGAATTAAATTTCATTTTGGTTCTATAAACCACTAAAAAAGCCCAAGATAGCTTAATACAAAAATCCACAAAAACAGGGTAATAAGACAGAACACCGTTGAGGTGGTGATAGTCTGTACCGCAAGGGATTCATCGCCATCCATCTGCTGTGCCATCGCAAACGAAGACACCGCAACAGGAGCACCGAATATTACAAGCAGACAGGCAAGTGCCTCGCCTGTGAAGCCACAAGCAACGGCTGTGGGAATAACCATAAGAGGCACTATAACGAGTCTTGCCGCCACGGTTATGGCGTTTTCTCTGAAGGTTCCCTTTATGTCCGAAAACTCAAACACTGCACCCAGTACTATTATTGCAAGGGGGGTTGAAATGGAAGCAATATCCTTTATTGACTTTTCTATAAGCGATGGGAATTTAATCCCTGCCACAAATACTATTACTCCGAGAACACTGCCTATAATAAGAGGATTTGTCACTATTCCCTTGAGCAGCTTCAATATATCGAGCTTGTTGTTTCCCTCTCGAAATCTTTCAAGCGCCACTACTGCAAGAACGTTAAATACAGGAATAACAACCGCAACCATAAGAGAGGCAAGACCGGTTGTCTTATCACCGCAAATATAGCCTACCAGAGGAATACCGAGAATTGCATAATTTGCACGGAAAAAGCTTTGCAGCATTACACCTCGCTTCTTGTTTTCCTTCGTTAAAAACAGAACGGCAACGTATCCCAAAATAAAAATTACAAAAACAGCGACTATAGTAAAAATCACAAGCCTTAAATTAAAAATATCCGTCGACTTTGTGCTGTATATGTTGTAAAAGAGCAACATAGGCAGAAAAATCTTAAAGTTCAGCTTATTCATTGCGTCAAAGCTTTTCTTATCCGCAATTCTCAATTTTTTAATTATGTACCCTACAAGCATAAGGATAAAGATAGGCATGACAGCCTGAAATGATAATTTTATGCTTTCCATTTAAAAACCTCGTTTCTTTTCTGTTCTCCATACTTACAATAAGAGAGCCGTGTTTTCCCTGCTTTTTATCCTTTTTAGACGTTGTAGGCGTTTTGGGACAAAGCAATTTGTTGAGTTTACTTAGTTCAATTTATTTTATTATAAAATTAGTGAACGATTTAGATGCAACCAATTTTAATGAATTGACAACTTTGTTGTCATGAATTGGATTTCATCCATGAATTCTCGCTTCGCTCCATGAATTGAATTGCCTTTAATGCACCGCAAGGTGCAATTCATGAGCCATCAGGCTCAATTCATGAAATCGCAGATTTCAATTCATGCCGTCAGGCAATTCATTGAGTTTGCTTTGCAAACTCATTATATCACACAAAAGAAAAAAAGACAACAAAAAAAGAGCTGTAAAAAACTTTTTACAGCTCCAATTTTACTTTTTAATCAAGTGAATAAATATAATTCTCGGGGTCAACCTTTTCTTCGTCTGAAATTACCTCAAAGTGACAGTGGTAGCCGAAGGAGTAGCCCGTTGAGCCAACCTCTGCTATCTCATCGCCCTGATGTACCATATCACCGAGGGACACGAGAAGCTTTGAGCAGTGTGCATATACGCTTACAAGTCCGTCGTCGTGAAGTATTTTTACAACGTAGCCGTAAGAAGAATTAAAGGCTGCATAAATTACCTCTCCCGATGCCGCGGCATAAATGGGAGTACCCACCCATGCGGCAAGGTCGAGACCCTCATGGTAATCCCTTCTTCCGCCCAAAATACGCTCACCGAAGCGGTCGGAAATTCTTGAAGTAGGAACGGGATTTATCATGTACCTACCGCCGTTTTCCTCATCGGTCATTCTTTCGGGAAGCTTCTTTGTACCTACTTTTACCACGCTTTCGCGGGGTTCTCTTATAAAGGTCTGAGAAATAAGCTCTCGGCTTTCCTCAACACCGTTTACGTATTTTACTCTGTAGGTGTTGTTCGCAAGTCCGTTTCTGCCTGCCGTCTTAACAAACTCCTGATTTTCATAATAGCTGTCATCGGAAACGTATTTTGTGGTGTAGGGAACACTCTCTCTTACAGTCTTTTCATAGTAAACCGCAAAATCAAGCTCTACAGCACCGTTCTTTTCCTTGCTTGAAGCTACCGCTTCCGCTATCTTCTCCTCTATTTCCGAGGCTTCTGCATCAATTGTGAGTATGGTTCGGTCGCTGCCCGATGAAAGAAGCGCTCTCTCATATACAGGCTCTTCCTCCTTCTCACCCTCTTTTTGAGGGGTTAGCATAAGGAGAAGTGTTTCCTTATCAATAATATCCGCCGCCGAATATTCCTGATATTTGATTTCTACCTTGTTGGCGATATTTTCTTCCTCGCCCGTTTCCTTCATGTGCTCAAGGCAAACCTCTTCGAGAACCGACGTTATATCAGAACGCTTTTCGAGAACTGCCACAAGCTCCGCGTCAACGTAAAGACCGTATGCTTCGGTAACGTAGCCGTCTGTGTATGAAAAGAGGATATCGCATACGGCAGGAACGTCAATGCACTTTGCGTCACTCTTTCTTGTTGTTTTGAAGGAAAGTGCGTGCGGGAAGGAGAACGTCTCTCCCGTTATATCTGAAATTCTGGAGTTTACTCTGTCAAGCGCTTCCTCCACAGTCTTTGAAGAAGCTACCTCAAAGACAGTCACGCCGTCAATGTCAACCTCGATTACCGTGGACTTTTCGCTATTATTATAAATATTGAAGAAAAGAAGCATTGCCAATACCAAAACCGACAGAGCAACACTCTTTTTCTTAAAGTAAGCCGTCACACGCTTCAATGTCACAGTGCTGTTATCCCCGAAGAAGTCCACCTTCTTCCCTGTTCTTTCAACACTGTGGGCTATGGGTGCGATTATCTTCGCCATAAGCTCGAGTACGCGAAGCGTCTTCGTTCTTGAAGCTCGTCTCACCTTTTCACAGCCTGCCTTGTACCAGCCCGCAGGGTGACGGAAAAATCCCTCGCCTGCATCGTCGGCATCAAGCTTTTTGTTATACATTTTATTACTCTGGAATATGTATAAAGCGTTAAAGGCGGATTCAAGCTTTGAAAGACCCGAGCGTCTGAACCTCTTATAAAGAGAGACAACCGTCTGTCTTCTACGCCTTACAGTGCTACCCTCAGGCACAGTGACGTTATTCTGCTTTTCTTCTGTTTCAAGACCCATCGGTAACACCCCGCTTTCCTTCAAGTAATAAGTAATAGTGAAGAAGTAATAGGTAAGGAAAATCTTGCAAAGCAAAATTAACCGAAACTATGCATTATACATTCCGCATTCTGCATTTATTACATACTAACTCACACTAGTGTGGGTATTATACCAAAAAACGAAAAATAAAGCAAATTCCCCTTTCTCCTGTTTTCGGGGATTTTCGGCAAAAACTCTGCCGTTTTTTTGAAAATTCTTTTAACGATTTATGTTTTTTAGTAAACTGTTTATGCAATATGCTTAATATTTTGAGTTTTAAACGTGTGTTTTTAAGCAACTTGCTAAAATTTTTTATGCCCCTTTTCTTAATTTCGTTGTTCAGCATCACTGTTTTGGGGAATTTTCAAGATTTTACCCAAAGCAAAACACTATATCTTGTGTTTTTTCAGACGGTCTTTTTTACGGAAAATCGTAACGGAAAAGGGGTTTTCCTTGTCTGAAGCTCAATAAACTAAACTGATTTTGCAACGCAAAAGCTTCCGAAATCATGCATTTTGCATTATGCATTATGCATTATTAACACTCACTCTTGACGGAATAAAAAAAGTGTGTTAGAATAGGCGTGAATTTAATATACTTTACTTTGGAGAGGACAAGAGTAACGAGAAAAAGAGCTTCCAGAGAGAATGCGGCGGGTGTGAGCATTTAAGCTGAATTTTCGTGAAAGTGCGGTCTATACACCTTCAAGGTGAAAGTGAAAGAGCAAAAAGTAAGAGTGGAACCGCGCAAAACAGCGCCTCTTGAGAAATCAAGAGGCGTTTTTTTATGCAAAATGCAGAATGCATTTAATTGGTTTTAACCAAAAGGTCGAGCTTCTGCTCACACTAAAAGCGATGAGATTTTGAGGTAAAATCGCGGAGTGCGACGGCGTCGCTGTACTCTGTACAGCAGTCCGAGCAACACGCGAAGAAAATGAAATCCCAAATAATAAAAAGAAAGCCGAAAACGACTTTCTACATTAGAAAAAACAATAGCTTGACCACTCTTTGTTAGCACTTTCTTTTTTGAAAGTGTTATTGCGTAAAACCTAAAATATTTCATTTTGGGTTTTAACCAAAAGGTCGAGCTTTCCAAGGAGGTACTATGAAAATTATAGAAGATTTAAAATCAATAAAATCCCGCGACCCTGCGGCGAGAAACGTTTTTGAAATATTCTTTCTGTATTCGGGATTTCACGCACTTATATATTACAGAATAGCACATTTCTTCTACGTTTATAATATGTTTTTCATAGCTCGTCTTATATCTCAGCTTGGCAGATTTTTCACGGGCATTGAGATACATCCCGGTGCTACCATCGGACGCGGTCTTTTCATCGACCACGGTGCAGGAGTTGTTATCGGTGAGACTGCCGAGATTGGTGACGAATGTACGCTCTATCAGGGAGTAACCCTTGGCGGTACGGGCAAGGATACGGGAAAACGTCACCCCACCCTTGGAAACAACGTGCTTGTAGGTGCGGGTGCTAAGGTGCTCGGTCCCTTTAAGGTGGGTGACCGTGCAAAGATTGCGGCAGGCTCGGTAGTGCTTTCTGAAATTCCACCCGACTCAACGGCGGTTGGCTCTCCTGCAAGGGTTGTTAAAATCGGCGGCGAGAGAACCCTCGACCTTGACCAAGTTCATATTCCCGACCCTGTTTCCCAAGAGCTTTGCAAGTTACAGGCAGAAATCGACAGATTAAAGAAAGAACTTGAAAAAATAAATAATAGATAATCTTTTCAAGGGGTAATGCTTTTTACAAAAGCACTCCCCCTTGTACCCCCACGAAAACTATAATAAAATTTTTTAACTATTAAAATTTTTGAAAGAGAGTATGAGAGAAAACTTTTTTCAAAAAGTTTTCTCTCATAAAAAAACCAAAAGGTCAAGCTTAAAAAAGGAGATAAATATGAAATTTTACAATTCTATCACAAAACAAAAAGAAGAAATGGAGTTCAAGGACAACACCGTCAGAATGTACGCCTGCGGTCCTACGGTTTACAACTTTTTCCACGTAGGTAACGCAAGATGCTTCGTTGTATTCGACCTTCTCCGCCGTTACCTTGAATACAGGGGAAACAAGGTTACCTTCGTTCAGAACTTTACCGACATTGACGACAAGATGATAAAGAGAGCGAACGAGGAGGGCATTACGGTTAAAGAGGTTGCCGACAAGTACATCGCCGAATACTTCACAGATGCAAAAGGACTTGGCATCACTCCCGCCACCTTCCATCCCAAGGCTACCGAAAACATGGACGAGATTATAAAGATAATCGAAATACTTATCGAAAAGGGCTATGCATACCCTGCCGATAACGGCGACGTTTACTTTGCGGCAAGAAAATTCAAGGGCTACGGAAGGCTCGGCGGTTTTGACGTTGACGACCTTGAAAGCGGTGCGAGAATTGACGTAAACGACGTAAAGCGTGACCCTCTCGACTTCGCACTCTGGAAAGCCTACAAGGAGGGTGAGCCCTACTGGGAATCCCCTTGGGGCCGTGGCAGACCCGGTTGGCATATTGAATGCTCTGCAATGGTAGATAAATATCTCGGCAAGACTATCGACCTTCACGGAGGCGGACAGGACCTTACCTTCCCTCACCACGAAAACGAGGTGGCACAGTCGGAGGCGGCGTTCGGCGTTCCCTTCTGCCGTGCATTTATCCACAACGGCTATATAAACGTTGACAACAAGAAGATGTCAAAATCTCTTGGCAACTTCTTTACAGTAAGAGATGCGGCGGCAAAATACGGATATCCTGCAATCAGATTTTTCCTTGTATCCGCACAGTACAGAAGTCCCATAAACTTCTCGGCAGAGATACTCGAGCAGTCAAAGGCTTCTCTTGAACGTATGTACAACTGCGAAAACGCAATAAAGTATGCAGTAAAGAACGGTGCAGAGGGAGATATAACTAAAAAAGCGGAAATTGACGGACTTTCGGTTTACCGCGACAAGTTCATCGAAGCTATGGACGATGATTTCAATACCGCCGACGGCATTTCGGCAATATTTGAAATGATAAGAGCTATAAATACACTTCTTGCAGAAAGCCTTACAAAGGCTGATGCTGAAGCGATTTACGCTATCTACCGTGAGCTTGTAGGTCTTATGGGCTTCCTTCTTCCCGAGGAAAACGAGGACGAGGCGGCAGAGATTGAGGCACTCATTGAGGAAAGAGCAAACGCTAAAAAGGAAAAGAACTATGCACGTGCCGACGAGATAAGAGAGGAGCTTAAAAACCGCGGAATCATTCTCGAAGACACCAAGGACGGCACTAAGTGGAAGAGAGCGTAAAAAATTGAAACGCCATGCAAATATACCTGTTTTCGTGCCTCACGTCGGCTGTCCTAACGACTGTGTTTTCTGCAATCAGAGGACCATTTCGGGGAAAAGTGATTTTGACGAGTCTCTTGTAAAGGGTGAGATAGACACCGCCCTTGAAACACTTTGTGATTTTGAGGGAGAGGTACAGATAGCGTTTTTCGGTGGAAGCTTTACAGGAATAGAAAGAGCTCTTATGGTAAGGCTTCTCGATATTGCAAAGGGCTATATCGAAAAGGGTGCGGTTTCGTCGATAAGGCTTTCGACACGCCCCGACTATATTGACGACGAAATACTTGGCATCTTAAAGGAAAAAGGCGTCAAGAACATTGAGCTTGGCATACAGTCGATAAATGACAGGGTACTGACTCTGAACCGACGAGGTCACACCGCCGACACCTCACTCCTTGCCATGAAAAAAATTGTGGAGCGGGGATTTTCACTAACGGGTCAGATGATGACGGGAATGTATGGTGCGACCCCAGAGGACGAAATATTCACCGCCGAGGAAATTGTGCGGTGCGGTGCTGACAGTGCGAGAATTTACCCGACAGTCACCTTCAAGGACACAGAGCTTGAAAGGCTTTTCCTTGAGGGCGACTACACTCCCCCCGACCTTGAAGAAACGGTGGAGAGAGGAGCATCTGTATACAGAGTTTTTGAAAAAAGCGAAGTTCAGGTCATTCGCATCGGGCTTCAGTCCTCCGAGGGACTGCACACCGACAAGGTGGTGGCAGGAGAATACCGAGATGCACTTGGCGAAATGATACTTGCAAGAGTAAGACTTCTTGAAATGCGTGAGTTTTTTGAAAAGAACGATACCGACACGTTTTTCGCACCCCCGACGCTTTTGTCCCAGTACATCGGGCAAAAAAGAGAAAACGTAAAAAAGCTTGAAAAAGAGTTTAAAAAAAGGATAATGATAAAAAACAAACTGCAATGAAATCATTGCAGTTTGTTTTTACTCTAAATTTACCAAATGTTTCTTGATTTAAGCGGAATTACAGGAGTTTCGATAAGTCCGCTGGTGGTGATAACGTCGTCTTCTTCAAAGAGAAATGCCTCAATTTCGGGAGTCTCGTATACCTCAATACTAAGACCTTGACAAATGCTCATTATCTCTTCTTTCATAACATTACACTCCCGAGTACGCATTAAAGCCGCCGTCAACAGGGATAACCGTTCCGTCAACAAAGCCCGATGCATCGTCTGAGGCAAGGAAAAGAAGAGTTCCTACAAGCTCCTCAGACTCACCAAATCTTGACATGGGAGTTGCAGCGAGAATTTTTTCAGTTCTGGGGGTTGCCTTACCGCTTTCGTCAAAGAGAAGGGCTCTGTTCTGGTCGGTAACGAAAAAGCCCGGTGCTATAGCGTTGACTCTGATGCCAACCTTTGAGAAATGAACCGCAAGCCACTGTGTAAAGTTGGAAATAGCCGCCTTTGCTCCCGAATATGCAGGAATCTTTGTAAGTGGGCAAAATGCGTTCATGGAAGAAATGTTTATAATGTTGCCGTTACCCTTTTCAGCCATATCACGTGCAAAAACCTGTGTGGGAATAAGAGTGCCGAGGAAATTAAGATTAAATACAAACTCAACGCCCTCGGGGTCAAGGTCGAAGAAGGTCTTTATCTCCTCCTCGGTCTTCTTTAAGTCCTCGGGGAAAAGGTATTCCTTTGTGGTAGTACCGCGGGGATTATTTCCGCCTGCACCGTTTATAAGGATATCACAGCTACCGAAGTCGCGGAGTATCGCATCTCTCGCACTCTTTACGGAGTCGGTTTTAAGAACGTTGCACTCGTAGCCCTTGGCAAGTCCGCCGAAGGCTGTTATCTTATCAGCCGCCGCTTTTGCCGCTTCAAGTCGCAGGTCGAGAATGGCGACCTTAGCACCGCACTTTGCAAGTGCCTCAGCAAACATGGAGCAAAGAACTCCGCCGCCACCCGTTACTACTGCGGTCTTTCCTCTTAAATCAATGTTGAATGGAAGCTTCATTTTCATATTTCTCCTTTTTACATATTAAAATAGTTTCTTGCATTATTTATACAAATATCTGAAACGAGCTTATCGAGAACTGTTTTATCCCCGTTGAACTCGCCGTTTTCTACCTTTTCGCCTATTCTCTGACAAAGTATTCTTCTGAAATATTCGTGTCTGGGATAGGAAAGGAAGCTTCGGCTGTCGGTGGTCATTCCCACAAACGCAGCAATAGCACCGTTTGATTCCAACGCCTTGATTTGCTCTCTCATTCCGTCAAGGTGGTCGTTGAACCACCATGCAGAGCCAAGCTGTATTTTTCCCTTTATTCCGTCACCCTGAAAATTTCCAAGCATTGCGGCGAGCATATAGTTATCAACGGGGTTGAGTGAGTACAAAATAGTCTTGGGTAAGCTGTCCTCGTATTCAAGGGTGTCCATAAGTCTTGAAAGCTTTTCGGCAAGTGAGAATACTCCGATAGAGTCAAAGCCCGCATCGGGTCCAAGCTTTTCAAACATCCTTGTATTGTTGTTTCTTAAAGCACTCATGTGTAGCTGCATTACAACGTCACGCTTTTTATACTCACGTGCAAGGAAAAGAAGAAGATTTGTACGGTAGGCTTCCGCCTGGTCGGGAGTTATCTCTTTTCCGCTCATTCTCTTGTCAAAAATCTCTGAAACCTCACCCTCGCTCTTTACAAGGTAAGGAATGGCTCCGAAGCCATGGTCGGAAATACGGCTTCCGAGAGAGCAGAACAGGTCAAGTCTTTCTACGAGTGCTTTTTTAAGACCTTCGAGAGAAGATATTCGGTTTTTCTCCATATACGCCGTAAAATCAGCAGCGTCTATATTAACCGACTTGTCGGGACGGAAGGTTGGTACGACTCTTGCAGAAAGCTTTCCCGACTCTTTTATTATTTTATGATATTCAAGGGAGTCGAAGGGGTCGTCAGTAGTACCGATAAGCTCAACGTTTGAGTCATTTATCGCCCTGTGTGCCGAAAAGGTGCTGGTAAGCTTACTGTTCGCCTTTTCCCATATCTCCTTAGCCGAAGCCTTTGATATGGGAGTGTGGATATCAAAATACCTTTGAAGCTCAAGGTGCGACCAATGGTAAAGTGGATTACCGAAAGCATAGCCTATGCACTCGCAGTATTTTTCAAATTTTTCATAAGGGTGGGCATCACCCGTAATATACTTTTCATCAACACCCATTGACCTCATGAAGCGCCATTTGTAATGGTCTCCCCCAAGCCATATTTCGGTAATGCTGTCATACTTCTTATCCTCGGCGATTTCCTTTGGACTCAGGTGACAGTGATAGTCGTAGATAGGCAGTTTTTCAGCAACGTCAAAAAAAAGACACCTTGCTGTTTCGTTGTCAAGTAAAAAATACTTATCGATAAAATTCATATTTTCTCCTTAAAGCAAACTTATATTTTACAATAATTTAAACTTATCTAACGCAGTACTATTATAACACAAGGTTAAGCTTTTTTCAATACAAATTTAACTTTTTAACGTTACAGTTAAAAGAGCTTTATAAAAGTGATAAAAGCTTCTTATAAATTACAGGAATATCCTCGAATATTATCTCCCAGATAAGACCGAGAGTGAGTCCGTCGTATTCATGGACTATCTTGTTGCGAAGTCCGTAAAGGGCACGCCAAGGCACTTCGGGGTGTTTTTTTGAAAACTCCCTCGACACGTCGTGTGCAAGCTCCCCTATCTGGGACAGATTAAATACACAGGCTTCGGCAAGAATCGAGTCCTCTTCAACTTGAGAAAGAGTCTTGCCCTTGGTATAACTCAAAATCTTTTCGGTATAGAAAAGCATCTTTCGGACGGTTATTTTATCTTTCATAGATAACAACACCGTCCTTTTTTATTTCTCTGTCAAGGCGGGAGCCTTTAACTACCTCAGACGCACGTACCACGTCGGGGTCGATTTTTAAAACTCTCCTTATATCCTCGATAAAATCAATAAATGCAAGTCCGCGGAGGTCGGTTTCGACACACAGGTCTATATCACTCCCGCACTTTGCACAGCCTGTGGCGTAAGAGCCGAAAACTATCGCCTTATTTATACCGTTCTTCTTGCAAACTCCCCTTAAAAGAGAGGAAAGCTCTTCCTTTGTGTAAGTTTTTCTCATTTCTTTGCCGAGAGCCAGTTTTCTCCGTCACCCACGTCAACCGCAAGAGTTACGGCAAGCTCTGCCACTCCTTCCATTTCTTCCTTCAGAAGCCTTGACACGTAGTCTCTTTCGCTATCCTTCGCCTCGATTATAAGCTCGTCGTGCACCTGAAGAATGAGTCTGCTTTCAAGTCCCTCGGCACGAAGTCTCTTGTCTGTTTTCACCATGGCAAGCTTTATGGCATCGGCAGCAGTTCCCTGTATAGGTGAGTTTTTAGCAACACGCTCACCGAAAGAGCGAAGCTGTTTATTTGTACCTGTAAGCTCAGGGATATATCTCTTTCTGCCCCAAAGGGTTTCGGTATATCCCTTCTCATAAGCATTCTTGACACAGGAGTCAAGATACTCCCTTACCTTGGGGTAGGTTGCAAAGTAGCTTTCTATATATGCACTTGCCTCCTTCATTGACACCTTTAAATCATCGGAAAGAGAGAACGCACCTATTCCGTACACGATACCGAAGTTTACGGCTTTCGCACGGGAGCGATGCTCGGGAGTCACCTTGTCTATCGGCACACCGAACACTTGGGATGCCGTTGCCGAGTGTATATCCGCACCCGAATTAAAGGCAGAAATGAGGTTTTCATCACCCGACATGTGGGCAAGAACTCTCAGCTCAATTTGTGAATAGTCGGCATCAATGAGGGTGTACCCTTTCTTTGCTACGAAAAATCTTCTAAGCTCACTTCCCTCAGGGGTTCTTATTGGAATGTTCTGGAGGTTCGGCTCGGAGGAGGAAAGTCTGCCCGTAAGAGTCTGCTTCTGATTAAAGCTGGTTCTTATTCTGCCGTCGCTCTCCACCACCTTAAGAAGTCCCTCAATATACGTGCCATGAAGCTTTGCAAGTCTTCTGTACTCTAAAATAAAGTCGATAATAGGACTGTAAAAGCGGAGCTTTTCAAGTGTTTCCGCATCTGTTGAATAGCCCGTCTTTTTCTTTTTTATTACGGGAAGTGACATTTTCTCAAAGAGGATTTGTCCCAGCTGTTTCGGGGAGTTTATATTGAACTCCTCCCCCGCTATAGAGAAGATACTCTTTTCGGTAAGGCTCATTTTTTCGTGAAGTGCTTTTCCGTATTCTTCAATACCCTCGGAGTCTACTCCAAAGCCCTCACGCTCCATACCCGCAAGTACCCTTGCAAGAGGAAGCTCTATACCGTAGTAAAGGCTTTGAAGCTCCTTCATTTTAGGTTCAAGCTTCTCGAAAAGAGGCTTTATGAGAGGTGCCCGCCATTCGGGACGGCTTTCAGCCCCAAGAGGTACGCTCTTTCCGAGATATGTCATAACTATTCTTGAAAAATCGCCCTTACTGTCGGGGTTATCAACGTAGGACGCAAGCTGTATATCAAAGGCTACAGTGTCAGGAGAAAGGCTATCGAAGGCTTCTCCCGTCAGATGCCAGAACTCCTTTGAGTCGAAAAGGGCAATTCTTTTCTCACCCAGTGCACACACAAGGGTATCTGTTACCTTTGCTGAAATTATCTTGCCGTTCTCGTCAAAATAGCAGGTGTCACCGAGAAAATCAAGGGGTATTATATCGCCCTTAAGACGTGATAAAAACTCATTCTCGGGTAGCGCTTCTATCTGCACCTCCTCATCGTCAAGCGCGTCAAAGGATATCTGGTCAGAGAAAAGTTCAATCTGCTTTTCTTCCTTTTCCTCTGCAAGTCCGAAGCGTTCCAAGAGCCTTGTAAATTCAAGCTTTACAAAGAGTTCACGCAGTGCGTTTTTGTCCTCTGTGCCTATCCTTAAATCGTCAAACGAGGGAAGTCCATCTACCTCAAGTGCAATCTCCGCAAGCTTTCTCGAAAGGACAGCCGAGTCACGTCCTTCCTCAAGCTTTTTCTTAACGCTGTCAGTAGCTTTAAGCTCACCGCTTTCAAGCTTTTCGTATATTCCGTCAACACTTCCGCCCTCAAGAACAAGCTTTATAGCGGTTTTTTCTCCTATTCCGGGGACCCCCGGTATATTGTCGGAGGAGTCTCCCGCAAGTGCCTTTACTTCAATGAGCTTTTTGGGGGGAAGCATATATTTTTCTTCTATTTTTTCGGGAGTGTATATCTCGTCGCCCGAATTTGACGAAAGGATTACGGTGGTTTTATCGCTGACAAGCTGGAAGGAGTCGCGGTCTCCCGTAACAATAAAGCTCTCGCCCTCGAATTTATTTGAAAGAGTGCCGAGAATATCGTCAGCCTCGAAGCCTTCAAGGCTGACAGTTTTTATACCGAGGAGTCTCGTTGCCTCCTTGATATAGTCCACCTGTGACAAAAGCTCGTCGGGAGTCTTGTGTCTGCCTGCCTTATAGGCATCGAACATTTTATGACGGAAGGTGGGTGCTTTCAGGTCGAAAGCCACGGCAGCAAGGCCTGGTTTTACCCCGTCAAGGTGCTTTTTCAGTATATTCAGATAGCCGTACACAGCGTTGGTGTGTATTCCCGTGCGGGTAACAAGAGGTCTTACTCCGTAAAACGCTCTGTTCATTATACTGTTTCCGTCAACTATAAGAAGCTTCATATATTTCCCTTTCGTTCAAAAAAATCACCAAGAGGACATTTGTGGCAAAGAGGCGTTGGCGCTTTGCAGTATTCTCTCCCGAAAAGCACTATTCTATGGCAAAAGTCCGATTCCTCTCCCTTTTTTAGGAGTGCCGTAAGCTCTCTTTCACATACCACGGGGTCGGCTTTTGATATAAGACCGAGCTTTGACGTAATTCTTATACAGTGAGTGTCGGGCACGACCCTGCTCTCCCCGAATACGTCGCCAAGCATCAGATTTGCTATCTTCATCCCCACACCCGGCAGTGCTACAAGAGCCTCGTATGTATCAGGCACTTTTCCGCCGTGCTTTTCGACAATATCCCTTGCCATACCGAGAATACTCTCTGCCTTTGTGCGGAAAAGTCCGCATGGACGGATAATTTCTTCAAGCTCGTGTACGTCTGCTTCTGCCATAGCGTAAACGTCGGGATATCTTTCAAAAAGAGGCTTAGACACCTCGTTTACACGCTTATCGGTGCACTGTGCAGAAAGCCTTGCCATAACGAGAAGTCTGAATGGGTCTCCCTCGTATTCAAGGGCACAAAGAGCATCGGGATATTGACTTTTTAAGAAAGCCGAGAAAACCTCGGCTCTTTCTTTTTTCTTTTTTATATTTTTAATAACAGGACATTTATTCATTCTTCAGTACCGAATATTTTTACGTTTCGTTTCATTACCTCAACCCCTCGCCAAGCAAAGGCACGGCGTGAAAAGGTACCGTTTTCTATCAGCTCACAAAGAGTCTTTTCCGAAACAAAGGGCGTGAGCTTTTCTCTGAAATATTCTATCTTTGTTTCCTCGGGATTTTTGTTTTCATAACACGCCTCCTGACAGATGTCGCACCCCCACACAAGACCCGACTCTTTTATAATTCCAAGGTCGCCTTCATCGAGCTTTTTCTTTTGATTTATAAAGGAAACGCATCTTGTCTTATCACCTATTCCGCCCGTCTGACACGCTCTTTCACACGCCCCGCACTCACGACATATCTGTCCCTTGTCTTTTCTTAAAATTCCCTCAAGCACGGGGCTTTCAGGGGTTAAATCTGAGAAAAGCTCCGCTATGAAAACGTATGTTCCGTAGCGTTTGTTTATGAGGAGTCCGTGCCGTCCTATACTGCCGAGTCCCGATTTTACCGCGGCACTCACCTCATTTATGGGAGAGGTGTCACAGGCTGCTCTGAAACGGGAGGGAAACTCCCCTTCAAGCCTTTCCGACAGCTCCTTGACAAAGTAGTGATAGTCCTCGGCAAAGGCATAACGGGAAATATTGGCTTTAACTTGCGTTTTTACAAAGTAGGGTATGAGAAAGGTGATAACCGTCTTCACATCAAAGTCCGAAAAGAGCCTTTTTGCCCGTCTTTCGTCGGTGATTTCCACCTCGTCTATTGAAAGGTAGGAATATTCGTATATCTTCTCTCTCTCAAAAAAATCCCGAAGTGTCATTTTATTCGTCGGCGTGCTTGGAGCAGTTACAGCAGTCTCCGTCGCAGAATTTTGTTTTATCGTACTCTATTCCGTTTTTATCGTAGTAGTCCTTTACTGCCGCCTTTACCGCTTCCTCGGCAAGCACCGAGCAATGCACCTTATGGGAGGGAAGTCCGTCAAGCGCCTCTACTACCGCCTTGTTGGTAAGTTCAAGTGCGTCCTCGATGCTCTTGCCCTTTATCATTTCGGTTGCCATGGAGCTTGAAGCGATAGCCGAGCCACAGCCGAAGGTCTTGAATTTTACGTCGGTGATAATTCCACCCTCAACCTTGATATAAATTTTCATTATATCTCCGCACTTAACGTTGCCTACCTCGCCTATTCCGTCGGCGTTCTCTATTTCTCCCACGTTTCTGGGGTTTTTGAAGTGGTCCATTACCTTTTCACTGTATAACATTTTTGTATCTCCTTAGTTAAAATTCACATTAAAGTATATATTCTCTTTTTCCTGTGGTAAGCTCTTCCCATACGGGTGACATCTGTCTGAGATAATCAACCACCTCTGGCACCGACTTGATTATATATTCTATTTCCTCATCGGTGGTATCCTCGGATATGGAAAGTCTCAGCGAACCGTGTGCTACGTCGTGGGGAAGTCCGATAGAGAGCAGCACGTGGCTTGGGTCAAGGGAGCCCGAGGTACAGGCAGAGCCAGAGGAAGCTTCAATTCCCTTTTCGTCAAGGAGAAGGAGAAGGCTTTCGCCCTCAATTCCCTCGAAGCAGATATTCACGTTTGAGGGAAGTCGCTTTTCCTTGTCGCCGTTTACCCTTGAATGGGGTATCTTTTCAAGACCCTCGATGAGTCTGTCACGTTTTTTTATAAGCTTTGGGGTGTTTTCCGCCATCTTCGACACCGCTTCCTCAAGTGCCGTCGCCATTCCCATTATCGCAGGAATATTCTCGGTACCCGCTCTCTTTCCTCTTTCCTGTGCACCTCCCTCGATAAGGGGCTTGAGGGGTATTCCCCTCTTACAATAAAGGAAGCCTACGCCCTTGGGCCCGTGGAATTTATGTGCCGAAACGGAGAGCATATCCACCTCAAGTGCATTTACGTCAACGGGGAGATGACCCGCTGCCTGTACGGCATCCGTATGGAAAACAACGCCCTTCTCACGGCAAATTTTACCAATTTCAGCAATGGGCTGTACGGTTCCTATCTCGTTGTTTGCAAACATTACGGTAACAAGACAGGTATCCTCTCTTATAGCCTTTGCGATATCCTCCGCCTTTACAACGCCGTTTTCGTTTACGTCAACGAGGGTTACCTCAAAGCCCAGTCTTTCAAGCTTTTCAAGGGTGTGAAGTACTGCGTGATGCTCAAACTTTGTGGATATTACGTGCTTTTTGCCCTTCTTTTCGCCTGTTCTTGCGGCTGACATAATAGCTTGATTATCCGCCTCGCTTCCGCCCGAGGTAAAATAAATTTCTCTTGCCTCGGCACCGATAAGAGAAGCGATTTTCGCTCTTGCCTCGTAAAGCGCCTCTGCCGCCTCCTGCCCTCTCGTATGAAGGGATGAGGGGTTTCCGTATACCTTGTCAAGGTATTCTGTCATTGTTTCTATAACTCTTCGGCTAACCTTGGTGGTAGCCGCGTTATCTGCATATATTCTCATTTGTTTTTTTCCTTTCTCCAAAGCTTTTCTCCTCGTTTACAACGTCCTCGAGTGTAGTTGAATCTATATATTCGTTTATGGTGCGGTTAAGCCCCTCCCAAAAGAAAAGAGTGGGACAAGAACCACTTTGCGTACATTTATTCGGCGAGTCCTCAACACAGGAAATAGGGGCAAGTGAGCCCTCGGTGGCTCTCAGTATCTCACCCACCGTATACTCCGACGGGTGTCTTGACAGCATATAGCCGCCGCTTTTTCCTCTTGTGCTTTTAATAAGCTTGGCATTTGAAAGCATTGCTATTATCTGTTCTAAGTATTTTGCCGACACGTTCTGCCTTTCAGCAACGCCCCTGAGGGAAACGTAACCCTCTGAGTAATTAAGGGCAAGGTCGAGCATTATTTTTAGGGCATAGCGTCCTCTTGTGGATATTTTCATAAGCTCTCCGTCATAAGTCCTTTTTTATTCGTCCTATTATACCATAGGTTTACTATGAATTCAAGTGCTTTTACGTATTATTTGACTTTTTTTAAAAAAAGGGATATAATAACCTGTAATTGTAATTCTGTCAGAAGCAAAGAAAGGACACCCACGATGAAGATAAACATTCCCGAAAATCACCGAGAGGAGTTTGACAGGGCGGCAGACTTTGCCGTAAGTGCCGAAAGGTTCACGGTAAAAGAGCTCTCTGAAGCCCTTGAAATCAGTGAGCTTGGGGCGGCAATAATGGTAGGCTACATGGAAAAAACGGGACTTGTCACCGAGGGTAAAAGCGGTGACGTAAGACGTGCGAAAATTGATGCGGCAGAGTGGGAAAGACTTGAAAAGAAAATTGAAAACTACGAGCCCGCACCCGAGCCTGTACCCGAGGTTTTCCTGCCCGAAGTGAAAGAAGAAGTTCTTATACTGTCAGATATTTTGCCCGAACCTGTAGGTTTTTATAAAAAAAGACTGTGGGCAGAGGACTCTTTCCTCGTTCTTGAGGGTGAGGACACCGTGAGAATATCCGCACACGATATTTCAGCCCTGTTTCTCATAAAGCCGAAGCTTTTCAAAAAAGGAGCTTTGATTTTCTCCTTTGAAAAAGAGCTTACAAAGAAAAAAGTAAAAGAAAGAGCCGATGCCATACTCCTTACAAAAAAGGATTTTGAAAAAGCCTTATCCCTTGCAGAAAGGCTTTCTGAGAGGCTTTCGGTAAAATTAGACAAAAAATGACAAAAAACGCCGTTTTGACAAACCCGTCAACGGCGTTTTTTATGCTTTCCCGACAGCTTTTTATGTTGACAAATATATAATATAATGGTATAATTCTTTAAAATAGGTTTATTATCCGCAGATGCTTTTTGGGGGAGTGATTATTATTAAACGAAAACGAATTTTACTGGCAGTATTTCTTTTCATAGTGATACTGATTGTTGCCCTTGCAATTTGGCAATGGGATAACGTAACGGCACTCTTCATGGGAATAACCTCGTCGGAGGAGGAGCTTTCGGTGAAGCGTGAAGAAAACGACAAGATAATAACTTCAACTCTTGAAAAATACCCTGAAATATCGGTGCGTGACCTGACAGACGAAGAAAAGGCGGCGCTTGCCGAGGGTAAAATAACGAAAGAAGAATCGCTTTTGCTCATTCAAGGAAAGGTAACTCTTGAGGAGCTTCTTGGAAAAAGCGAAGACCCGCCCCCTACGGAAGAACCAAAAGAGCCACCTACGGAAGACGCTCCCGTAACGCCTCCCGCAGAGCCCCCGAAGGAAGACGCTCCTGTAACGCCTCCCGCAGAGCCCCCGAAGGAAGACCCTCTGTCTCCAGCAATCTCGGCAGACGAGGAGATTGCAAATCTGGTGGGTGAGATGTATATTTTAAAATCTGAGTTCACCTCAGCGCTGAAAAATCTTGAATCAACCTCCCTCAAAGCCTATGCATCTTTGACAAACGAAGAAAAGAAGCTCCAGAAGGCTGAAATGATGAAGCAGATACTTGACGAGGTTGCGATGATGGAAAAGGATTGCGACACGAAGGTGAAGAAGGTTCTTGACAGGCTCACAGTACTTCTCACCGAAAGCGGAAAGGAGCTAACCCTTGTTGAGTCAATAAAAACGGCATATAACAACGAAAAGACCATTACAAAAGCAGAATATATAAATACTTACTTCAAATAAATAAACTGAAAGGTGGCAACAAAATATGAAAAAATTTACAAGAGTTTTGATGCTTGCCCTGGCAATAGTTACAGTTCTTTCAATGTGTGTTTCGGCTTTTGACCTTACCACGTTTGGAGACTATAATGCAAACCATTGGGCAAATACAGCTCTCTCCGATGCAGTTGACAACAACCTGCTCGGCGGATATGAGGACAAAACCATTAGAGCTGACCGCGAGCTTTCCCGTGCGGAAATGGCGACTATTGTCAACCGTGCCTTCGGTGCATCGGTTCAAGCTCCCGTCGGACAGTTCAAGGACCTCAAAAACACAGATTGGTTTTATTCCGAAATAGCCAAGGCTGTGCAGATGCAGACCTTCGGCGGTACAGGCACTGCTATTGAAGCTACCCGTGCAATCTACCGTGAGGAGGCTATGGTAGTTATAGCCCGTGCTTTGGTATTGAAGGACGGCGACCTTTCGGTTATCCAAAAGTACAGCGACTATGGCGAAGTATCTCCCTGGGCTCTCGGCTCTGTTGCGGCACTTGTTGAAAAGGGCTACGTTAACGGAACTAACATGAACCTTATCGAGCCCCGTGCACACGTAACAAGAGCTCAGTTCGCACAGATTATGTATAACATCTTCAGCGACTACATACAGGTGTCCGACACCTACTCGATAAACTCCGAGCGTTCACTGATGATAAACGTTCCCAACGTTACTCTCCAGAACTGTACCATTAACGGCGACCTTGTTCTGGGCGACGGCGTGGGTCGTGGCTTTGTAAAGCTTTCAAACGTTAAAGTAACGGGAAGAATACTCATCAGAGGAGGCGACAAGGTTACTTTTAAAAACGTTACCGCCGGCGAAGGAATCGTTGTTAAGAACCTTAACGGAACGGTTAACTTCCAGAACTATAAAACAGAAGCAATATTCAAGAACATTTTAACCTACACAGACGTAACCTATCTTACAAGGAACGTTTATCCCGTTCCCGGTCCTTCCACTACCTACTATAACGTTTATTTCTACGCTGACGAGGAAGGCACAGACGGAAACACCGTTATAAAGACCGACCTTGTTGCAAAGGGTGCTTCCGCTACTGCACCCACAGCCCCCGAAAAGGCTTCCGACGATGAGTGGGACTACACATTTGCAGGTTGGGACAAGGACTTTACAAACGTACAGTCAACACTCCACGTTTATCCCACTTACACTAAGACGGCAAGAAAGTACCCCATCACTCTCGATTATGTATACCCCGTATATTTCAATACTGCACCTAAGAACTCTTTCACCGTAACCTTTAACGAGCTTATCAATCCTAAGCTTCCTTACACCGGCTTCTCTCTTGCAGACGCCGTTGCAAGAGAAAACAAGGTGTTTGACGGCTGGTATGCAGGTACTACTCTCATTGATGAAAATACAAAGTATTCCGACATCAAGGGCACTACCACTCTTACCGCAAGCTGGATAGACGTTTTCAAGGTAATCTTCTATAACGGTGACGGCTCTGTTCTCGAAACACAGACAGTAAGAAAGGGCGAGGATGCAACTCGTCCCACAAAGACACCCTCCAAGCCCGAAGATACAGACACTATAAGCTACGGTGACTTTATCGATTGGGAGGGCGACTACACGGGGGTTCAGGGAATTGTTCACGTTTATCCCAAGTTTGAGGAAAACGAGAGAACATATACTCTTCATCTTGACTACGGCGTTGGAACAGAGTACACCTCCACTAAAATAGAGTTCATCACCGTTAAATTCAACGACCTTCTTGCAGACCATCTTCCTACGTCAGGCTTCAAAAACGGAAATAATGTGTTCGGCGGTTGGTACTACGGAACAGAAGAAATCGACGTTGAAAAATACTCCGATATCAAGGGTGCAACAGAGCTTGAAGCTTCGTGGATTCCCACCTATACAGTAACATTCAAGGACTGGGACGGAACAGAACTTAAGAAAGAGACAGGAGTTCTTGAGCACACCTCGGCGACTGCTCCCGCAGACCCCGAAAGAGAAGCAGACGAGAAATACACCTACACCTTTGCAGGTTGGGATGCTGACGGCGACGGCGACAGCGACAGCGACGATACAAATCTTTACTCAAGTGTAACAGGTGACCTTACGGTTAAAGCTCTTTATGACGAATCTTTTATTCTTTACAAAGTAACCTTTAAGCACAACAACGGCACTGACGGTTACACAGAAATTAAAGACATTCATTACGGCGATACCGTTGAAGCTGTAAAAGAAAGCGATATGACAAAGCCTTCTGAATTCAAATACCTCAAGGGCTGGAGACTTGACGCACAAACTCTGATAACAACTGACTCCTTCGAGTTCACTTATACAACAGATATTGTTCTCACGGCAGAGTGGGCCGGTGCCTACTTCAAGGTAGAGCATTACATTCCTGACGAAAACGGCAAGTATCCTACTGTTCCTTACAAAACCACCGAACACGGTGCAGAAGTGGGTGACCCGGTTCATGCAAAGAACTATTCCAACAAGGATATTACGGATTTAGGATATCGTCTTGAAGAGCCACTTTGTACCTCCGGTACAGTTACTGATAACGACATAAGTACTCTTGTTCTCAAGGCGTACTACGCTAAGACCTACACAGTTACCTTCTACGGCTTTGACCAAGACAGAAATATTATAGAGCTTGACCGCGTTGAAAACCTTGTTGCAGGTGACACGGTTTCCGACTTCCCCGACTACGCTGATGAAACAAGAGGTCACAAGTGGGGTCCCGGATATACACACGAGGCTGTAAACACTGTTTACAAAACCGAAAACGTCCATAAGATTTCCACTTCTTGGGGACACAAGGTAGACGGCGAATACGAGGAATTCACTGAGGAAACCAAGGTTTACTCAGATATCGACGTTTATCCCGTATACAAGGAAATGACGTTGGAGCTCTTTGTCAAGAAGCTTGAAAACAACGGTGGCGGAAGATTCCAGTTCTACACCGTATATGATAATTCAAGACTCGTTGACTCGGCAATTGACGTTCTTTATAATGCACGCTCGTTAATTTGGCCCATAAAGCTTACCGGTGCTGAGGACAAGCTTCTTGCAAAGCTTGACGAAAAGGGAGTTATCAACAAGGACAGCCGCGAAATTCTCAATCAGGAAGTAAGAATAAAGCTTGTAACTCTTATCGGTGACGAAAATCTTGACGAGTTTGTTAAGAATGAAGCAGAAAAGAACGTCTCCGAGGACAATATGACCTCATTCCTCAAGGGCTATATACACGATAAGCCCGACGAGGCAACAGCTCTTCTTCTTGACTTCTTACACCTTGCGACACAGGATGATATAGATAATATCTTCAAGCCTGCCGTTAAGGTATTCCTTGACAAGGACCCGAATCTTCTTGAAGCAGAGATAAAGGATTATATAAACGGACTTACAAACGATGCAATTAAGGGTCTTATCAAGGACGAGCCCGAATTCGTCAAGTCCTTCATCAAGAGTAACCCCGATATGGTCAAGACCTATATTCAGGGCGACTCAACAGAGCTTAAGAATTTCATCAAGGATAATCCCGCACAGCTCAAGACCTTCATTGAAAGCAACAGCAAGGGTGAAGTTAAGACCTTCGTTATGAACAACAAGGCACTTCTTAAAACAGAAATGTACTCCTTCATAACAGACCTTGGTAACTTCAACACCTTCCTTGTACCAAGGCTTTCTGACAATACCGTTTATCGCGACTTCGTTGTTCCCGCTATAATGTCAGAGCTTGACGGATACGTTAGTGCAAATAACCTTTCAGCCCTGAACGAAGTTTTGAACAGAGTTTGCGGTATTACAATTCCCGACGTTTCATTTTACAACAGAGCAGAAATTGAAAACACTCTTAATACCGCTACAGGTAACGACAAGAACACTATTATAGCTGAAATTACAAGCAGCCTTGACGGTACAGACGCGACAGAGGCCGAGAACCGCAAGAAAATCGCAGACATTATCTACGGTGATACAAACCTCTTTAACTCAGCTGTAGATGAGGCAATAAACAACAGTACCTTCCTTACCGCCGCAATCAATAAGGCAGTTGACAACGAAGCCTTCTTCAACACAATGTTCAACACTGCTATAGGAAATCCCGATTTCTTCAACTCGGCAATAAATTCAGCACTTGACAACAACAGCTTCCTTACAGCTCTCCTTTCCACCACACTTGCGGATACGGCAATAAACAACATTCTCGCATCCAAGGACGACAATGTAGAGGGCGACGACTTCGACCTTGCACTTAACAGCATTGTGGAAACAATGACAAATGCAGAAAACAAGGACGATACAATCGACAAGATTATAGGAATTCTCTTTGACGGTGACCACGGAGAACAGCTTGATACGGCGGTTTCCATTGTAGTACACGATATTGCAACCTCAACAAACTCCGACGTTCTTTCTCTTGTAGAAGAATTCTCCCAAGACGTTATCCTTTATCTTGAAGGTCATCCCGATAAAAAGGAAACCCTTGTTGAAATGGTAGTAGATGACCTTTACAGCGAAACTATCGACCTCTTTGTAAAACAGCTTCGCGAGGAAGAGAAGTTCACCGTTCACGACAACTTCTCATCTCTCATTGCAATGGCGATGTATAACAAGTATAACGGTATGTCCATTGACGGCTTTATGAACGAGGTAAAGCTTCCAGACTCCTTCGACAAGGTGCTTTCAAACGAAGCAATCCGTGATATTGTAGAAAACATCTACTACAAGTCGCTTAATCCTTACCTCGCACAGTTGAAAGATGCTCACGACAAATTTGATGCTGACCCTGCTGAAAACAAGGGAACCTACTACGTTGACACCTTTGTAACCGTTAAGGTTAATCCTGTAGCAGAGCTTGTTAATCCTCTCTATGACGAATTCAGAAGAATTCTCGACGAAAAAATTGACGACAAGCACTACTATAAGGACAACACCTACACTTTAGCACTCGTTGACTTCCTGTCACCCGACATTCTTCTAAATAAGATGGCAGACGGAAGCTTCGATGCAAACGTATCAAGCGGATACACCATTCCCACGGCAGAGGAGCTTTACACCATAATTTACACAGTTGCAGTTCTTGCAGACGATGCAGGCAGATGGTATTATGACGAGCTTGGCGATAAGTACGAGGGTGCAGTTGATAAATTCGAGGACAAGATTCTTGAATATGCAAACTGTCTCATCGGACTTGTAAACGAGTATCACGAGAACGGCACAATCCCCAGCATCGACGACCTTCCCGACGACAAGATACGTGAGCTTCTTGAGAAGTACGACATTCAGGGAATAGTTGACAGAACAGAGCAAATTCAGGCAATCAAGGACAAGATAATAGCAAACGAGAAGTTCAATTCTGTTATCGACAAATTCTACAACTCCAAGTTCAACAGACCCATCACTGGTGAAGATTACGACAAGGCAAAGCGTGTACTCGACATCTTCTTCTACGGATACGAAGATGAAGAAATGGGCATTGACTTCGTATTCGACAGTATTCTTACAAACGAAAAATTCGACAAGGTAAGAATTGACGAGGATGAGTACGAAGTAACGTTCAAGGAAAACATAGTAAATCTTACCCGCGATATGTACCTCGACGAATAATAAGCAACTAAAAAGCGATATACAAAATGGGCAGGTTCTCTGCCCATTTTGTATCGGAACAAATTTATATATCAAACGTCTAAAAGAAAAAAAACAAAAAGGATTTTCCTATGAAAAAAATTGTTTTAACCCTACTCACCGTTCTTCTCCTTTCGGCGACTGCTCTTGCGGCGGACTTCCCCGACGTGCCCCGTGACGGAAGTGAGAGAGCAAACGCAATTTACAAGCTTGCCGATGCAGGTATTGTAGGAGGCTACGAGGACGGCACCTTCCGCCCCGACAGACACCTCACCCGTGCCGAGCTTTGTAAGATAGTAAATCTTATTTTCGGTTACAATATGCCCGACACCGAAAACTTCAAGGACGTAAAAACTACAGACTGGTTTCACGGCTACGTGCTTGTAGCGAAAAAGGCAGGCTATATCAAGGGCTTTGAGGACAACACCTTTAGGGGAAACACAAACCTCACAAGAGAGCAGACCTGTATAATAATCAGCCGTACGGCAGGTCTTTACGACCTTCCCATGACCTCCGAAATAAAGGATAAGGTTTCGGACTGGGCTGTGGCAGACGTAAAGAAGGTTATTGCAAACTTTATTATGCCTCTCCCCGCCGACGGAAAATTCCGTGCCACCGAGAACATTACGAGAGGAGAGCTTGCAATGGCGCTTGACAATTTCGTCAGAGCTCCCTCAACACCGTCAGAGCCGTCAACTCCCTCCTTCCCCTCTTTCCCGACAACTACTACCTATACGGTTAAGTTTTACGATGGAGACGACAAGGTAATAAGCACACAGACAGTAAATAAAGGCGGAAACGCTACAGCTCCTGCAAATCCCGAGAAAAAGGATATGGAATATACCTATACCTTTGATAAGTGGGATACCACCTTTACAAACGTACAAGGTGACCTGCACGTGCGTCCTCTCTATAAAAAAACAAGAATACTTTATACTATAAATCTGGAATACGGCGACGGTACAACAGGTGAGATGCCAAAAACCGTAAGCTCCTATTATTCAACCGAGCTTAAAGGTATTCTTCCCTATGAGGGCTTTTCAAACGGAACGCTTCTGTTTGCAGGCTGGTATGACGGGGATAACCTTATTGACAACGAAAAGTTCTCCGACCTTAAAGGCGACACCCTTACGGCAAAATGGGTTACTACCTTCACTGTTAAATTCTACGACGGCTACGGCAAGGTTTTAAAGACCCAGTCAGTAAAGAAGGGTGGTACTGCTACAGCACCTACTTCTCCCAAGAAAGCGACCGATAAAAAGTTCTCGTACGTATTTAAAAAATGGGACAAGTCGTATAAAAACGTTGAAAGTAATCTTGACGTTTACCCCATATATGAAGAAACTCCTATAATTTACACAATAAAGCTACAATACGGAGACGGTGCAACAGGCACTCTCACCTCTGAGGTTAAAGTAACGTACGACCAGCTTCTCTCGGAAGTCCTTCCAACAACAGGCTTTAAAAAAGAAGGCTATGCTTTTGAGGGCTGGAGCTACAACAACGCTTTAGTTGATGGCAAGAAGTATTCCGACCTTGAAGCAAACACTCTTACGGCAAAATGGACTGAAATTTATATAATTAAGTTCTACGATGATGAAAACGGCAACGTCATTTCAACACAGTCTGTAAAGAAAGGTGGCAGTGCTACAGCACCTGCCTCTCCTACAAAGGCTGCGGACAACGAGTATACCTACTCCTTCGGCGGTTGGGACAAGACCTTCACAAACGTATCCTCCGACCTTGACGTTTATCCAAAATTCAATAAAACAGAAAAATTTTACTCGGTAACGCTCGACTACACAACAGGAAAGACCGAAACTCTGAAGCTTAAGTACTATGAAGCGGTAGCACCCTATCTTCCTAAAACAGTTGCCCACGACAGTAAAATTTTTGCAGGCTGGTACATTGGAGACGAGCTTGTCGATAACGAGAGATACTGCGACCTTAAAGGAAATACAATTACTGCAAAATGGACAGACCTCCTCTTTACGGTTCAGTTCTACGACAGGGAGGGCGGTAGTGTTATTTCAAAGCAGTCTGTAAAGAAAGGTGGCAGTGCTACAGCACCTGCCTCTCCTACAAAGGCTGCGGACAACGAGTATACCTACTCCTTCGGCGGTTGGGACAAGACCTTCACAAACGTATCCTCCGACCTTGACGTTTATCCTGTTTTCACCAAGACTGACAGAACCTACTCGGTGACCCTTGATTACGGCAACGGCACTACGAAAAATGTTAATTACACATTTAAGGAATTGCTTATAAATAAGATACCCACAAACGTTGAAAACGGACTAAAGACACTTCTGGGCTGGTACGTTGGAGATACAAAAATTGATTCTCACACCTACGAGGAGCTTCGACCTAAGACAATCACGGCAAAGTGGGCAAGTGAGCTTATCGTTAACTTCTATGACGCTTCGGGAAATGTTGTCAAAACACAGAAGGTTAAAATCGGCGGTAAGGCAACAGCACCCTCCGCACCGAAAAAAGCTTCTACCAACGAATACACCTACTCTTTCAAGGGCTGGAGCGAGAATTTTTCAAAGGTTACTGAAAACCTTGACGTTTATCCCGTCTATGAAGAAAACGTAAGATATTATACTGTTTATCTTAGCTATGGCGAGGACACCACAGGAACTATGCCCCAAAGCATCAAGGTTTCCTACAGTGAAAACGTCGCAGACGTGCTTCCCACCACGGGCTTTTCAAACTATCCCTTCCTCTTTGACGGCTGGTATGCAGGTGGCGAGCTTATAGATGATGAAAGCTATTCCGACCTTAAAGGCGACACCCTTACGGCAAAATGGAAGGCTGACCCTGAAGTGCTTAAAGAAAATAAGCCTGTCATCGAGCAGATGGAAAACGTACTCAACGAGATGGATAAGAAGTGGGATGACCTGACCAAGAATGTATACCGACGAGTTCTCTCCCCCGTTAAAACGGCAATAACTTATGCTGTAGCTGATGCTAAAGCAGGCTACAGAGTAAACAAACAGTTTGTTCTCGACAACTACTTCCCACAAATAAAATCAGCCTCAGACCTCTATCACGGACGAGTTGATAATGGAATAAAAACGGATAGCGACCGTCTTAAATTCCGCGAAGAAATCGGCAGTAAATTCACTCTCGACACTGTAAATTACCTCATTGACTTCTTCGACGTAAATATAGACGAGCATATATAAAATGAAAAATTAGGGGAGTGCTTTAATAAAAAGCATTCCCCCTTAAAAAAATAAGGCTCTTTCGAGCCTTATTTTTTTATCATCTTAAGCGTATGGCAAAAATCTGCAAGGGGAAAGCCTACAACGTTTAAGTAGTCACCTCTTATTTCCTTTACCATGTATGCACCAAGTCCTTGAACACCGTAAGCCCCCGCTTTATCATAGGGCTCACCCGTGTCAAGATACCAATTTATTTCGCCGTCCGACAGTTTATAAAACTCAACTTCGGTGGATACTACCTTTGAAAGTGATTTTCCTTTATAGAAAATCGCATAAGCTGTAAGCACTCTGTGCACTTTTCCCGAAAGGGCACTGAGCATTCTTTCTCCTTCCTCCCTGTCCCTCGGCTTACCCATTATCTCACCGTCAAGAACTACCACCGTATCGGCAGATACAACAATATCATCGGGGTAAAGCTTTTTTGCATCTCCCCCCTTTTCCACCGCAAGGAACTGTACGGTGTCCTCGGGTGACATTTCTTTTTCGGGCGGTCTTTCGTCGGCAGAGGGAACAACCTCCACCTCAAAGCCCATTTTGCTTAAAATTTCACGTCGTCTCGGAGAGCCCGATGCTAAAATTATTTTCATGTTATTGTATTATCCTTTTCTTGTAAATTCTTTTGAGGGAGCTTTTCCCTGAATTGCCTCTTTCACTATTTTGACACTATCCTTTTCGTCGGTTATAAAAATAACCCTAAAGGACACGCCGTCAGTGGGCTTTTTGTCACCGCTAAAGACGGGTACGCTGTTGAAAATCTGGCATCTATGGAAATATTCGGGAAACACGGGGAATTTTACGCCATGTCTGTCCTGCAAAACGGCAGACTTACGGCAGGTCTTGAAATCCGAGCATTCTCTGCACCCGTCTCTTAAATTCATAATGCAGTTTTCCATAATCATGAGAGGAAGTCTTCCAAAAAGCGTCTCTCCTACAGGAAGTACCTTTATAATGTCCCTCTTTTGAGGAGGAGTAAGCTCAGGTGAGAGCATTACACCCTCTACGCCAAGGTCAGCGTAGACTTTGGCGGTATAGGAATTATAAACGTTTAGTCTGACTCCCCCAAGAACCTCAAAATGAAGCTCTCTTGCAATTTTTACACCGCCGAGATTTTCGGCATAAACACGTGTTACACCGAGGCTTTGGAGACGTAAAAGCTCTTTTTCGACCTCTTCCCTTTCGCTGTCCTTTATAACAAGGGGAATTACCACACCGACTTTCTCGTAGGAATCAAGGGCAGGAAATCTGAATAGCGGAATATATACTCTGTCCGTCACCTTAAAAAGCGACTCCACCTCCCCCTTGTCGGGTCTTCTGTGAGGTGCGAAAACCACGTAGTGAGAAAGGAACTCTGCTTTCACAGGGGTGAGCTTGTCAACTTCTCCCCTTTCCATGAGAGTCTCTCGTCGGCTCAAAGCCGAAATAAGCCCTTCCACTGCCTCACGCCTTGCGGCGTTGATGAGAGAGCGTGGATATATAAAACTCCCCTCTGCCGAAAATTCAAGCTTTTCAAGCTCAAAGGGCGTATCCCCAAGCTTTGATAATTGGGCTTTGGCAAATTCACGGTCAATGGGTCTGTTTTCCGCTTTATCGGGCTTCGGCAGAGTGACTTCTACAGCCCTTTCCCCTGCTCTAAATTCAAGAAGTCCGCCATCATTTTTAACTTCAAGCCTTGCTTCTATTTTCTTTTTCGGCAATATATACTCTGTAGGTACTACAAGCCTCGTTTCCTTTTTATCCTCGGCACGTCTTACGCCGTACATTCCACGACCAAGCTTTTTCGCATAGTATCCATCTGTAAATCCGTTTCTCGAAAAAAGCCTTGCAAGACGTTTCTTTTCTTCGTCATTTATATTACGTCCCTCGTCAAGAAGCTTTCTGAAAACAGATACCACTCCTCCAACGTATTCAGGACTTTTCATTCTTCCCTCGATTTTAAGAGAGGAAACCCCCATTTCACAAAGCTCTGTCACGTAATCCGAAAGGCTTAAATCCGAAAGACTTAAAGGATATTCCATACCGTTTCCCGAAAAAGGAAGTCTGCAAGGCTGTGCACACTCTCCCCTGTTTCCGCTTCTTCCTCCAACAAGCGAGGAGAAAAGACAGGCACCGCTATGGCTAACGCATAAAGCCCCGTGAACAAAGGCTTCTATTTCTACGGGCGACTCACGACATATTCGGTATAGGTTGTCTCTGTCAAGCTCACGTGCGACTACTGCCCTTGAAACGCCCATTTTGTGAAGCTCTTTTATCTGCTCGAGTGAATGTGTAACACACTGTGTACTTGCATGAATTACAATATCGGGGAAAGCCTTTTTAAGTACATGAATAAGACCGAGGTCCTGCACGATAAAGGTACTTGCACCAATTTTACGAAGACCTTCTACGTGTGACAGTACTTCTTCAAGCTCTCTGTCAGAAACGAGGGTGTTAAGAGTTATATATATTTTTCTGTCAAGAGCACCTGCTATGTCAAAGGCTCTTTTTAAATCTTCTTCGTCAAAGTTTTTCGCATTGACTCTTGCGTTGTGCTTAGGTGTGCCAAGATACACTGCATCAGCACCTGCCGAAATTGCCGCCACAAACGCATCAAAGCTTCCTGCCGGTGCAAGTAATTCGGGTAATTTTTTATTTTCCATATAATCTCACTTATACGTCTTGAAATTTTCTTATAATATTAGTATAATACAAAATAGGGATAAAGTGAAGTGTTTTTTTGAAAAAGGGAGAATACTATGGAAGAAAAAACTTTAAAGCTTCAGGAAATAAAAGAAAAATGTGAAAAATGTCAGCGCTGTCCCCTGAGTGATACCAGAACAAACCTCGTTTTCGGCAGAGGAAACGTCAATGCCGACATCCTCTTTGTAGGAGAAGCACCGGGCGAAAAGGAGGACCTTTCTGGTGAGCCGTTTGTTGGAGCGGCGGGCAAGCTTCTTGATAAGTTCCTTGTTGCCGTAGGACTTACCGAAAACGATTACTACATAGCAAATATTATAAAATGCCGTCCTCCAAAGAACCGTGACCCAAAGCCCGATGAAGAGGACGCATGTATTGACTTTTTAAGAGAACAGGCAGCGATAATAAAGCCTCGCATGATAGTTTGCCTCGGAAGAATATCGGCAAAGCGTATAATAAAGCCCGATTTTAAGATTACCGAGGAGCACGGCGTATGGTTTAAGCGAGGAGATACTCTTATAACCGCTGTATTCCACCCCGCCGCAGTCCTTCGCGACCCAAGACGTAAGGCAGATATGCTCTCAGATTTTGAAAAAATTGCCGAAATAAAAAATGAAATAAAAAAATAAAACGGGATATAATATGAGTGTGACCAAGTGGTCACACTCAAAATTTTTTGAGAGAGATATATGAAAAGACTTTTGTTTCTGACATTCCTTTTATCTCTCCTTACCGTTACCGCTACGGCGGGTATAACAAAGAACAGAATAGAGTGGTACTATAATCCCACCTGTGACGGAACACGTCCATCGGGTGCGGTTGAAGCACACTTTATGTCGGAGTACGACGCACATTTCATCGGTAAAGATGAGAAAAAGGTTTATCTTACCTTCGATTTAGGTTATGAAAATGAAAACGTGTTTAAAATTCTTGACATTTTAAAGGAAGAAAACGTACCCTCGACCTTCTTCCTTTTAAGGCACACCGTAGTAAACGGAAAAGCACTGGAAAGAATTATAAACGAGGGACACGTTGCAGGCAATCACACGTCGCATCACAAGGATATGACGAAAGCAGAGGATATAAGCACCTTTAAAAATGAGCTTGAAGGTCTTGAAAATGACTTTAAGAGAGTTACAGGAAAGGACCTTACAAAAATTTACCGACCTCCCTGCGGAGCATTTTCGGAAGAAAATCTCGCATGGGCAAAGGAGCTTGGATACAAAACAGTATTATGGAGTCTTGCTTATGCAGACTGGGACGAAAAGGCACAAATGACACCTACAGCGGCAAAGAATTTGCTAATGTCACGAATGCATAACGGGGCGGTTATCCTCCTACACCCCACCTCAAAGACGAACGCTATGATACTGGGCGATTTTATCAGGGCTCTGAAAAAAGAGGGCTATACCTTCGACACAGTAGACAACTTATGACACTTTTGTCCTGTGTGTGGCACAAAACGGCAAGGGGTCTCCCCTGCCGTTTTGTTTTTACTTATTTCAATGTTTCACGTGAAACATTCATCTTATAAGGAGTTATATTATGAAAAGATATAGAGTAGCAACAAAAGAGCCTAATCCCAATAAAATACAGGCGCTCATGATATCGGGACAAATTGAGGGGCACTCTTCCCTGCCCGAAGGCGTTAAGGCAACAAAATACGAGGAAATTATACCCAAAATACTAAACTTAGAGGAAAACCCCTTTGTTTCGGGTGTTCTCATACTTCTTAATACAGTTGGCGGTGACGTTGAAGCAGGACTTGCAATCGCAGAGGCTATTTCAGGAATGACCAAGCCTACAGTATCTCTTGTTTTGGGTGGTGGTCACAGTATAGGCGTTCCTCTTGCAGTATCCGCCAAAAAGTCGTTTATAACGCACAGTGCATCTATGATAATACACCCTGTACGTATGAACGGCGTAGTTTTGGGCGTTCATCAAGCGTTTGACTATCTTTCAAGAATGCAAGACAGAATAAATGCATTTATAATAAATCACTCTAATACCAATATCGAGACACTTAGAAAGCTAATGCTTAATACAACCGAAATGTCCTGCGACATAGGAAGTATTCTTTATGGCAAAGAAGCGGTTGATGCAGGAATAATAGACGGCGTAGCAACACTAAGCGAAGCACTTCGTGAACTTAAAGAAATGAGTAAAACTACCAGACTTTGACATTTTTTTCTTGCTGACTACTATATAATGTGGTTTAGGAGGAAAAGAATATGGAACTTAAAAAGATTAGTATGAACAAAATAATCCTTACCAAAGGGAAAAAGGTGTTTGAAGAAGGCGAAGTATTTGCACTTGCTAAAAGCATTGCGCTTTGCGGTATGCTCTCGCCCATAACCGTCAGACAAATTCCCTTATCAGACAGGTACGAAATTATTATGGGTAATAAGCGTTTTTATGCCTATAGACTGCTAGGCTTTAAGGAAATAACGGCACTTATTATAAACGCCGACCCAAGCTTTTCTAGGGCGGTTTTAAAAAAAGGAGATTTTAAGGACTTCTTTGAAGAAGCAGATACCATAAAAGGAGCACTTCGTGATGCAAAGCTAACAATAGAAGAAATGTCATCAAGGTCGGGATATAGCGAAAAAGAAATAGCATTAGCTATAAAAATAGCAGATATGACAGAGCTTGAAAGAGAAACTGTAAGACTTAACGACCTATCTTACTCCATAGTAGCCGAAATAGCTCATTTAGAGGATACGAGGAAACGCACAGCAATACTTTCAGAATGTATAAGGAAAAGGCTTAAAGCATCGGAAGTACGTGCATTATGCGAAAGAGAAAGACTGGGTGGAAAAGTGCTATCCAAGAGCAATGCACAAAAAACTGTTAAATTCAGAGATTTAAGGCTGTTTGACAACACCTTAGCAAGAGCTTTAAGTCTTTTAAAGACTGCAGGGATTGATGCAGAAGTGAAAACAGAGGAGGGTAGGGACTCTACCGAATATAAGATAAAGATACATAACGCAAGGTAAATGTTTCACGTGAAACATTTAAATTTACTTGACAATTACTCTTATTATTGATACAATATATATGTTAGATTATGAAATATAACAGCATATAATAAGGATATAATATGTGTAATATAATTGCTTTTGCTAACCAAAAAGGGGGAGTAGGTAAGACCACTTCCGCTGTAAATATTGCAGCAGACCTTGGTTGCCTTGATAAGAAGACCCTCCTCGTTGACTGTGATGCCCAAGGGAACGCATCTTCTGCGGTTGGTGCGGAAAATCATACCCCAACTCTTTGTGACGTGCTTCTTAACGATGCAGACGTAAATGATGCAATATTTACTACTAAATTCAAAAATCTTGACGTTTTGCCCTCTGATATGAATCTTGCAGTAGCAGATATTGCTTTGGCAGACGAAGAAAAAAGGGAAGGGAAGCTTAAAAATATTCTTGCTCCCTTGAGAGAAAAGTACGATTACATAATTCTCGACTGTCCTCCCTCCCTTAGTCTTATAACCATCAACGCCCTCACCGCATCAGATTACGTGGTTGTACCTATGCAGTGCGAATATTTTGCCCTCGAAGGTCTTTCACAGCTTATATTTACAATAAAACAGGTAAGAAGGGTTTATAACCCCTCACTCGACCTTTTAGGTGTTATTCTCACTATGTACGATGGACGTCTTAACCTTACCGTTCAAGTCATGGAGGAGGTTAAAAAGCACTTTCCCGGAAAGGTATTCAAAAATTCTATCCCCAGAAACGTAAGACTTTCAGAAGCTCCCAGCCACGGTAAGCCCATCAACTACTATGATAAATTCTCACGAGGCGCTCTTAATTACATGGAAGTGGCAAAAGAGCTTGTTGCAAGAGCAGAGCACAATATATAGTATATAATCATAATACATATACAACATGAGGTATTTATGGAAAAGAAAGGACTAGGAAAAAAGGGGCTTGATATGTTCTTTTTGGAGGAAGAACCAAAGGACGTAAGAGAGCTTGACATAAACGAAATTGAAAGAGACCCCGACCAGCACAGAAAAACCTTCCACGACGAGACTATTGCAGAGCTTGCAGAGTCTATAAAGGTACACGGAATTATTCAGCCCCTTATTGTAAGACGTGAGGACGGCAAATACAAGATAGTAGCAGGCGAGAGACGCTACAGAGCTGCAAAGCTTGCAGGTCTTGAAAAGCTTCCCGTTATTATAAGAGACGATATTTCACTTCGGGACGCGGCGGAAATCGCCCTTATCGAAAACCTTCAGCGTGAGGACCTTAACCCCGTTGACGAAGCACTCGGTTATGAAAAGCTTATTTCCGACTTCGGTATAACGCAAGAGGAGGCGGCAGACAGGGTAGGTAAATCAAGAAGTGCCGTAACCAACGCTATGCGTCTTTTGAAGCTTCCCAAGGATGCCCTTGAAAAGCTTCGTGACGGCTCTATTTCGGCAGGTCATGCAAGAGCACTCCTTCCTCTCAAAAATGAAGAGGATATACTGGAAATGCTTTCGAGAATTATCGTTGAGGAGCTTTCTGTAAGAGACACCGAAAACGAGGTGCGTTGGACGGTAAACACCTTCCCCGAAGGCAGTGTAAGAGAAGAAAAAGAGCCACAGAAGAAGGAGTTTTCCATTACAAACGAGTATCTTTTGTCGGTTGAAAGACTTGCCGCCGAAAGAATGTCAAGAAAAGTAAAAATAAAGGCAAAAGAGGGGACAGGCAAGGGTAAAATTGTCCTTGACTACCATTCTTCAGCCGACCTTGAAGAAATCCTTACCGCTCTTTGCGGAGAGGATTTTGTAGAACTGCTCGACAGATAAAGAGGTTTATTATGACAGCAAACACACTTATACTTATTATTTACTGTCTCACCTACGGTATCGTTGCGGCTTTTATATGGTCTCTCATAACAAAAGCCATATACGGAAGGCTGATAGACGAGCTTATAAAAAACGAATGTGAAAGCGAAAACAGTGCCAAAACACTTGACGAGCTTTCCATAAAAAACAACTTTATTTTGTCGGCATCCCTTAAAAACGGTCGTGCTCTTAACAAGCTTTTGACCAAGGCAGAAGGGGAGCGTTACTACCTTTCTCCCGAAAATAAATTAAAGGCTCAGTGCCTGTACGGCAGAGAAAGAGTTTCAATTCTTACAGTAATTTTCACTTTTATTCTTTTCGGTGCAGTACTCGCTATATGCACATACGTTGTTCCTCTTATTATGAACTAAAGAAAGGCAAAAGTCATGAATAAAAAAAGACTTCATCCCCTTGCCGTAATATTTATTGCGGCAGTAGTATGTTTATGCATAACGTTTATTGTACTTTATGCTTTTGTAGGACTCAGATACATAAACGACAAAACAATGGAGCTTAAATTTATCGGCAGAGTGCAAAACGGAGTCCCCGTTTCGGGAAAGCTTTATTACTACGACGGCAGAGTAGGGGAGCTTGACGCAGTAAAGAAAACCATTACCACAGACGCAGGTGACAAATATATCGGCGGTCTGTCGGGCTACCGTCCTCACGGAAAGGGAATTCTCACAAAAGCCGACGGCACTATATTCGAGGGTGACTTCTACGAGGGCTACTGCACAGGACAAGCCACCATTACCTACGTTGGCGGTGACATTTACTCAGGTCAGGTAGACCATGAAAAGAGAGAAGGCTTCGGTAAATACGTAAAGCCAGACGGCACAGTTTACGTTGGAAGCTTCAAGGACGGCGAAAAGAACGGCTTTGGAAAAACCACCTTCCCCGACGGCTCGGTGTATCTCGGTGAATACTCCGACTCAATAAAGCACGGAAAGGGAGCTTATCTCTTTTCAGAGGGTGACCTGTTTGTAGGCGACTTCTACGACGATAAGCGTACAGGAAAGGGTATATACCTTTGGGCAAAAAGTGAGGAATACTCCAGTGAGTTCGATTCTCTCTTTGATATAGAACCTACCGATGAATTCAAGTCCTCCTTCCTTGCATACTTTGAGGGGGACTTTGCAAGGCATTTTTACGACGGTGAAAAAACCGATGCAACCACTACAAATCAGTTCTTCATTTCCTTTGAAGAAATAATAAAAAGAACACAGCTCGAAATATATATAGGCGACTTCGTGGAAAACGAAATGTCAGGCGAGGGCAGCTACCGATGGCTGTCGGGAAGAGTCTATAAAGGACGCTTTGAAAAGGGAGCCGTCCTTAAAGAAGAAACAACAACAGAAGAATAAAGATATATTAAGATTAAAGAGGGGAAAGTATTTATAAAAAGTTTCCCCTCAAACTCCCTTTCACAAATTTATATAGTTAAAACTAAAGGGCTTCAAAGAAGCCCTTTTTATCATAGTTTTCGTGGGGTGTGCGAGGAATTTTCGTCGTGAAGCGAATTAGCGTAGCGAACGAAAATTCAAGCCATACAGGGAACGAAGGTTGAGCAGTGTGCGAAACCGCAGTGAGTCGGAGTGCAAGGGGGAGTGCTTTTTAAAAAAGCACTCCCCCTTTGAAGATCTTTAATAGTTCTCATTCTTCGTAAGTCTTATGAGCAGGTCGTTGTTGTCGTCATCGGCTGCTTTGTTTCGGACTGTTTCACCGCATTTTTCGCACTTAAATACAATAATAAATCCCTTTTTGGGATGGGGAAGTGTCTGAACGGGTTTCAGTACTCCGCGACAGGTATTAGCCCTATCACCCGGCATCACGTCAACGTGAAGTGATGATAAACAAAAAGGGCAGTGATTTCGCGAGGTGTAGCCAAGAGGCTTCACCTCTTTTTTGCAAACCTCACATATAAATCCATTATCGTTTTTCTTAAAGCGTTTTTCTTCAAGCATGTTTTTTCCTTTATCTATTTATGATACTTCGAGCCGTTGTTTATGGAAAGTGCCCTGTAAATCTGCTCTGACAGAATTACACGCATGAGCTGATGAGGAAAGGTCATCTTTGAAAAAGAAAGCCTTATATCCGCCGCCTTTTTAACTTCCGCCGATAGTCCGTAGGAGCTTCCTATAACGAAAATAATCTTGGATGCTCCCTCAAGAGGTACTTTCTCAAAAACTTCTGCAAGCTCCTCTGAGGATAGCTGTTTCCCCTCAACACAAAGAGCTATTTTTTTCGCCCTTGAGTCAAAACGAGACAGAATTTGCTGTGCCTCGTCGGAAAGTGCCTTTTCAATTTCGGTGTCGCTAGGGTTATCGGGAAGAAAGGTCTCCTTGATAGTTATATCTTCAAACTTCGCATAACCCGAAATTCTCTTTGTGTACTCCGAAAAAGCCTCTTCAAGATATTTTTCTTTAAATGAGCCTACGTGTATTACTGTAATATTCAGCATTTTTTAAAAAATCTCCATTTCCACTCTGCTGTAAGGATTTGCAACAGAGAGCTTTACGTCAAAGTCCAAAAGCTCACACTCTACCGCACGTCTAGCTTCAATAGGAGTATTATTCTCCTCCGAAAGATGGGCAAGAAGTATGCTCTTTGCACCGTTTTCCGCAAGCTTTCTTACAAAATATGCACAGTCGGCATTTGAAAGGTGTCCTCTGTCTGAGAGTATCCTTATTTTAAGATGCTCGGGGTAGGGTCCGTTTTTCAGCATTTCGATATCGTGATTGGATTCTATTATAACGTTTTTCACGCCAAGCATATTCTTTGCAATATCCTCACTGATATGTCCTATGTCGGTAGCATAAGCAATAGAAGTTTTGTCCTTTAACGACTCTACCACAAAGCCCACACTTGCCGCCGCATCGTGAGGTGTTGAAAAGGGCTTTACTATAAACGTTCCTATTTCATAGGACTTATCTGGCTTTACCGTCATAATGGAGCATGCCACCCTTCGACAGTCGGAAAGGGGAAGGGAGTAGGTGGGCGTGCATATAGCTCTTGCCGTTTCAAGAGTTGTGAATATACGGCAATCGTATTTTTTTGTAATATTATAAAGCGCCTTTGTGTGGTCGGAGTGCTCATGGGTTATAAAAATACCCTTTATATTGTTAAGATTGTCGCCAAGCTCCTCAAGGTTTTCACGTATCTTCTTAAGACAGCCACCTGCATCAATAAGAATGGAGGTCTCGCCGTCGGTTATGTAGGTACAGTTGCCCTTTGAGCCTGAATAAAAATTATATATTTTCATCTACATTTTCCTGATAGTTAAAGAGAGAGTTGTATCTGCTGCAAGTGTGCCCGAAAAGGGCTTTTCGGCGAAATCGGAAATTTCTGCCGTGAGTGAAGTGAAGGTCATAGAAATATCTTTTTTTCGGTTTTTGAAAACACCTTCACCCGAAACCTTACTTTCTGCCTCTTTTTTTACCCAAAATTCAAAAAAGGTAGCAAGGTCAGAGATTTTTTCGGAATCGCTTTCCGAGAAAAAGCCTTTTTTTATCTTTTCAAAGTCAATTTCCCGTATTTCCTCTATATCAAGTCCTACAGGGGTATCCGATATGACAGCTGCCGTCACCTCACCGCTGTGACTAACAGATATAAAGTACCCTTCGGGGCTTATGATAACGGGCTTTCCGTTTTCAAGCCTGCCCAGCACACATTCCCCGAAATAATCACGAGTCGCCGCCCCTTTCAGGGCGGCGGAATCTTTGTTTTTTGAAAGATAGAGAATTGTTTTATTCTTCATCTTCTGTTTCTTCTGCTTCGGGCTCGTCGGGCTCGTCTGTTTCGGGAAGGTCTTCTACCTCCTCGTTTTCGTCAAGCACCTCGCCACCTTCTTCGGTTTCTTCAATTTCATTCTGTACTCGCTGAAGACCGACAATTGTTGCCCCCTCGGACATTCTCATAATGATAACACCCGTTGATGCTCTTCCCGTTGTCGAAATCTGGGAAGCGGGAACTCTTATCAGAATACCCTCGTTGGTAATAAGCATTATATCGTCCTCGGGACAAATCTCGGTAATACCCACAAGAGCACCTGTCTTTTCGGTAATCTTCTGGCATCTTACACCCTTACCGCCTCTGCCCGACAGACGGAACGAGTCAAGTGTGGAGCACTTACCCACACCGTTTTCGGTAACGGTGAGAAGGAGATGCTCGTAGCCCTCCTCGCTCTTCTTTGCGGTGAGCATACCAACAACCTTTGCTCCATCGGAAAGTCTTATAGCCCTTACACCTCTTGCGGTTCTGCCCATGACTCTGACCTTCGCCTCGTCAAACTTAATGGCAAGACCCTCGCTTGTAGCAATAAGTATTTCCTCGTCGCCCTCTGTCTTCTTAACGAACATGAGCTTGTCGCCATCGTCAAGTCTTATGGCGTTTACACCGCCTCGTCTGATGTGACGGAAGAGCTTTAAGGGTGTACGCTTGATAATACCCTTTTCGGTAACCATTACAAGATTTTCTTCGGTATTTATCTTGGCAACCGAAATAAATGCGGTTATCTGTTCACCCTCCTGAAGGGAAAGCACGTTATTCATGTGAGAGCCCTTTGCCTGACGTGAGGCTTCGGGTATCTCGTAGCACTTCTTGATATAAAGTCTGCCAAGATTTGAGAACATGAAGAGGTAGTTGTGGCTGTGAGAGATAAACATACTCTTAACCGAGTCCTCTTCCTTGGTCTTCATAGCGTTTATACCCTTACCGCCTCTGTTCTGTGCAGTGTACTCGTCAGCGGCAATTCTCTTGATGTAGCCGTCGTGAGTTATTGTGATAACGCACTTGTGCTTTTCAATAAGGTCTTCAAGGATTATATCGTCCTCTGCTTCAACTATATCTGTTCGTCTTTCATCACCGAAACGGCGCTTTATTTCAAGGAGCTCTTCTCTCATTATGTCGAATATTCTCGGCTTGTTTGCGAGAATATCCTCAAGGTCTGCAATAAGTGCATGTAGACGTGCCAGTTCTTCAAGAATGGTATTGATTTCGAGAGAAGCAAGGTTTCCGAGAGGCATTTTTACAATAGCCTGTGCCTGTGCATCAGAGAAATCAAATCTTGCCATGAGGTTTTCTCTTGCCTCGGCTACAGTTTTGCTTCCGCGGATAATTCTTATTACCTCATCAATATTGTCAATAGCTATCTTGTAGCCCTCGTAGATATGTGCCTTAGCCTTTGCCTTTTCAAGGTCAAAGTTTATTCTTCTTACCACTACGTCCTCACGGTGTCTTATATAGTGGGAAAGAATATCCTTAAGGTTAAGAGTTTTAGGCTCGCCGTTAACAAGGGCAAGCATATTCATAGCACAGGTGTCCTGAAGCTGAGTAAATTTATAGAGCTGGTTCACAATAAGAGTTTCGTTGGCATCTCGCTTTAGCTCAACGACTATTCTCATACCGTTTCTGCCCGACTCGTCCTGAACGTTGGAAATTCCCTCAACTCTCTTATCCTTTACAAGCTCGGCAATGTTCTCAACAAGCTTTGACTTATTTACCTGATAAGGAATTTCTGTATAAACAATACTCTTTCTTGAGTTCTTTTCTTCAATATGATACTTCGCTCTTACAAGAACGTGTCCTCTGCCCGTAAGGTAAGCCTGCTTTATTCCCGAGGTGCCGTAGATAGTAGCCTTTGTGGGAAAGTCGGGACCCTTGATATATGCCATAATCTCGGGTATTGTACATTCGGGGTTATCCATAACGAAGATAGTTCCGTCGATAACCTCAGATAAGTTATGAGTAGGAATATAGGTCGCCATACCAACCGCAATACCTACCGAACCGTTTACGAGAAGGTTAGGGAATGCAGCAGGAAGAACAACAGGCTCTTCATGCTTGTTATCGAAGTTGGGCATGAAGTCAACTACGTTCTTTTCTATATCGGTCAGCATTTCGGACGCAATCTTGGACATTCTTGCCTCGGTATAACGGTATGCGGCAGCTCCGTCACCGTCTATATTGCCGAAGTTACCCTGACCGTCAACGAGAGTATAACGAAGTGAGAAGGGCTGTGCAAGGCGTACCATGGAATCGTATACCGCGGCATCACCGTGAGGGTGATAGTTACCAAGCACGTAGCCGACAGTTGTAGCCGATTTACGGTAGGGCTTGTCGTAGGTAAGGTTCTGCTCGTACATAGAATAGAGTATTCTGCGGTGTACGGGCTTAAGACCGTCTCTTACGTCGGGAAGTGCACGTGACACTATAACCGACATAGCGTATTCAATATAGGACTGCTTTACCTCTTTGTTAATTTCGACGTTTCTTATAGCCTGTCCTTCAAGATTTATTTCCATAATTTATCTTTTCCTCTTTCTTTCCACAGCTTTTAAAGAGCCTTTTGTGGAAAAGTTTTTCTCTGAATTTTTTGTGGGTAAATTCAGAAGAATTATATTTTAAAAAAATTTAGTTTTTTCCAAAAATTTACTTTAATTTTGAAAAAGCTTTAATATAAACATATTTTTCTATTTGAGAAAACTTCTGGCTTTAATTTTTGTTATATTTTTTATCCTCAAAAGTTTTACACAGAGTTTTCCACACCATGTGGAAAACTCATGTATTTGTCGCACCTTGTCGAAGTTTGTCACAATTTTTTCAAAATTAAATATCAAGATTGGTAACGTATTTTGCGTTTTGCTCAATAAATTCACGTCTCGGTTCAACCTTGTCACCCATGAGAAGTGTAAAGGTTTCGTCTGCCGCATAGGCATCCTCAATGGATACCTGAAGAAGCGTTCTTGTTTCGGGAGACATTGTAGTTTCCCAAAGCTGGTCTGCATTCATTTCTCCAAGACCCTTAAATCGGTCTGCCTGTGCGTTACCCATTTCAGAGATAAGCTTGTCTCTTTCCTCCTCGGTAAAGGCATATTTCTGTGTAGTTCCTCTGTGAACTCTGAAAAGGGGAGGCATAGCACAGAAAATGTGTCCTTGCTCAATGAGCGGTCTCATGTGACGGAAGAAGAAGGTGAGAAGAAGTGTTTTTATATGAGAGCCGTCTACGTCGGCATCCGCCATAATAACGACCTTTCCGTAACGGAGCTTCGTTATATCGAACTCCTCGCCGATACCCGTTCCGAGAGCTTGAATTATCGGTATAACTGATGGATTTGAATAAATCTTATCAAGTCTTGCCTTTTCAACGTTGAGAATTTTTCCTCGGAGGGGAAGAATAGCCTGAAACTTTGAATCACGTCCGTCCTTTGCTGTACCGCCCGCGGAGTCTCCCTCGACGAGGAAAATTTCGGTATTTTCAATTGTCTTATCCTGACAGTCGGCAAGCTTACCGGGAAGCACTGTGCTTTCAAGCGCCGACTTACGGCGAGTCTGCTCTCTTGCCTTCTTTGCCGCTTCTCTGGCACGGGATGCTGAAAGTGCTTTTTCTATGAGTATCTTTGCGACAGCAGGATTTTCTTCAAAGAATTCTCCAAGCTTTTCAGTTATAAGTGAATAAACGATAGGTCTTATTTCGGAGTTACCAAGCTTACCCTTGGTCTGTCCTTCAAACTGTGCCTCTGGAAGCTTAACGCTTACAACTGCTGTAAGACCTTCTCTTACGTCCTCACCTGTAAAAGTCTTAAGCTCTTCCTTGTCCTTGTTCTTTCCGTTTTCCTTAAAGTAGCCGTGGCTCTTTGCATAGTCAACGAAAACCTTTGTAATACCTGTCTTGAAGCCTGTTTCGTGTGTACCGCCTTCAATGGTATTGATATTATTTGCAAAGGTCATAAGGTGCTCGGAATAACCGCCGTTATACTGGAGAGCTACCTCTGCTGTTATAAGGTCTTTCTTTGCGGATACGTAAATAACGTCGGGGTGTATAGGCTCTTCATGCTTTTTTGAATTAAGAAACTCAACGAAGCTTGAAATACCGCCCTCGTAGCAGAATTCGTTTATTTTTACAGATTCTTCTTTTTTGTAGTGAACGTTTTCTTCAAACTCGTTGTAATCCTCACCGCTTGCTTCTTGTGCAATAGCATCGGCATTATCCTTTGCCTCCGAGCCTGCTATGATATTTTCTTTAGCTCTGTTGTCAATTAGGTCAATTTTAAGTCCTGCATTGAGGAACGCCTGCTCACGAAGTCTGTTAAGTACTGTGGTATAGTCAAATTCTATTGTTTCAAAAATTTCGGGGTCGGGCTTAAAACGAACTGTAAGTCCGTGTTTTTCGGTCTTACCGATAAGCTTTAAGGGACGTGCTACAAAGCCTCTTTCAAAACGCTCGGTATGCATCTCGCCGTTGTAGCAGTTCTCTATTTCAACCCACTCGGAAAGAGCATTTACAACCGAAGCACCAACACCGTGAAGACCGCCTGATATTTGATATCCGCCGCCTCCGAATTTACCGCCTGCATGGAGTACGGTAAATACGACTTCAACTGTGGAAGTACCGGTTTTCTCGTTTATTCCCGTAGGAATACCGCGTCCGTTATCCTCGACTGTTACAGAATTGTCCTTTTCAAGAGTTACCTTGATATGACTGCATCGTCCTGCCAGAGCCTCGTCGATAGAGTTATCTACAATTTCATAAATCAGATGGTGAAGACCTCTTTGTGAGGTAGAGCCGATATACATACCCGGTCTCTTTCTTACCGCCTCAAGTCCTTCAAGCACCTGAATTTGCTCAGCACCGTATTCTTCGGTGACTTTCTTTTCATTTTCGTTCACTATATTTTCCTTTTAAGCCTTTCTGCAAGAGTTGCTACCGCAAGCTGAGATATTACAGTTTTAGGCTTCCTTTCTTTTCTTTTACAGGTAAGTATAAAAGATTTTGGTATTTCTGTTGTTGTATTTTCAACCTCTCCTCTTTTTTGGGAGGCAGAAAGAAAGTTTTTTGTGACACGGGAAACGGTTGAGGTATCCATATCGAAAATTCCCACAATATCCCGTGCTTTAACACTGTTTGAGTGTCCTACGTGTAAAAATATTGCCACAGCTTTTTCCTTTTCAGGTGTATTTTCCATTTTCTACAAAGATTTTCTTGCCAGAATATATTCCTTCCTCTGAACCAAGGCAGGACGTAATAATAACCTGCTTATTATCAAGCCTTTTTAAGATATATTCACGCCTTTTCATATCAAGCTCAGAGAGAATATCGTCAAAAAGATATATGGGTGACGATTTTTTTGTCTCCTCGGCAATTTCTCCCTCGGCAAGCTTTAGTGCTATTACCGCCGACCTCTGCTGACCCTGAGAGCCGTACTGCCTGAGGGGTACACCCGAGAGCTTTATTTCAAAATCGTCTCTTTGAGAGCCAACCGTCATAGATTTATATAAAATATCCTTTTTTCTTGCATCTGTCACTACACGTCTAAAAAAATCTTCTTCGTTTTCCTCCGACGAAACACCCGAAATTTTAAATTCATAGCTCATTTTATCTCCCGACATATCAAAGAGATGCTTTTCAGCTCTCGAAAAAAGCTCTTTTAAGTATTCACGGCGCGTTTTTGATATCTTTGCCATAATAGGAATAAGAGACTCATCGTAAACGTCAAGAAGGGCATTATTTTGAGGATTATCGACATACTCCCTCAAAACCGCATTTTTTTCAGAGGCAAGCTTTGAAAATCTATATAGGTCTGATATATAGCTTTTTTTTAGCTGACAGATTGCTCCGTCTATAAAGGAACGCCGCTCTCCAGGTCCGTTTTTTACGGTCTTAAGATGCTCGGGAACAAAAAGAACTGCACGGAAATTTCCAAAAAAGTCGCTCATTTTAGATATTTTTATTCCGTTGTAGTAAAATACACGCTTTTCGTTTTTGCTTATTTTTATATCGTATCTGCAGGTTCTTCCGCTCTCTTCAAAAATTGCGGTGAGCTTCGCCTCGTTTTCACCGAATTTTATAAGGTCACGGTCAGTGGCCGTTCTGAAGCTCTTTGAGTTTGCAAAATAGTAAATAGCCTCAATTATATTGGTCTTTCCTTCGGCATTACTTCCCCATATAAGATTGGTGTCAGGCGAAAAGGTGACGGTTTCGTTTTCTATATTTCTGAAATTTTCAACCTTCAGCTCGTTAATTTTCATTTTCTTCTTTAAGTCTTACAGGAAGAACAAGATAGAAATATTCGTCATGCTCTGTTGAGGTAATGCTCATTCCCACAAGAGGAGAACGAAGCTTCATTACAACCTCCTCGTCGGAGCTTATTGTCGCTGCTCTGAGAGAATCAATGAGGTATTTATTGTTAAATCCTATTTCAAGAGGATTTCCCTTTACCTCTGCCTTGATTTCGTCTCTTACCTTTCCGTTGGCACTGTCGCAGGAAAGAATAAGCCCATCGGGTACAACCTCAATTTTAACAGGACTCTTTACTCTTTCATCAATTATAAGTCCTGCTCTTTCAAGGCTTCTTATAATATCGTCAAGCTTTACACGAACCTCTGTTTCGGAGTCCTTGGGAATTGTTCTCATGTAGTCAATATAGTCGCCCTCAATGAGTCTTGAGAAGAAATAGAGATTGTCGAAATGAAGAATAATGTGCTTTGTTGTAAGCTCGGCGTAGATTACGTCATCGCTGTCGTCAAGAAGCTTTATAAGCTCCTGAAGTGTTTTACCGGGGACAATAAACTTCATGATTTCTTCGGATACTACCTTTTCGTATCTTATAGAAAGTCTGAAGCCGTCACAGCTGACAGCAGTAAGCTTACCTCCGTCAATTTCAAAATTCACACCTGCAAGAACAGGTCTTTTATCGTCAAGAGAAACGGAGAAAAGAAGCTGTTGACAAAGCTTTTTGAGTATTCCCTTTGGTATTTCAAACTTTCTGTCGCCTGAGAGCTCGGGAATAGAGGGATATCCCTCGGTAGAAATACCTATAATTTCAAACTTTATTCTTCCTGAAATTATAGTTACCTTCAAATCCTTATCAACCGATATTTCAACCATTCCGTCGGGAAGCGCTCTTATAATAGAGCTGAATTTCTGAGCATTTAAAAGAAGCTCTCCTTCCTCCTCTACCATAACGGAGGTTTCTGTTTTAACACCCTTTGCAAGGTCATAGCCCGTAACGGTAAGAATTCCGTTTTCTGCCTTAAAATATATACATTCAAGGGCAGGTATAAGTGCCTTTGAAGAAAGAGCACCGAGAGTGGGAATAACTGCATCGAGAAGAACCTTTTTATCAGCTTTTAGTTTCATTTTATTCTCCTTAAATTTTGTGAACTTAGTTTTTTCTGACATACTTTTACTTTTCGTTTTTTCAAGTCCAAGTTAAGTCCAATATATTATAAATATATAAAAGCAGTCGTAGTAGTGTAGGTGGAAAATGTGGAAAAATTAAAAATACCTTTTACTGTCTAGAAAATACAGAATTTTCCATTGTGGAAAAAACGTTTACGAGGTGTGGAGACAAATTTCGACAGCTTTTTACGTCCGTTTTTTCAATGTGGAAAACTTTTTTTATTCCACAGCTTTTCAACAGAATTACTGACCTGTAATGTCACGGATAATGGAATTTATATCGTGCTCAAGAGCAGGGTCGATTTTTATATCCTCTGCAATCCTAGAGCATGCGGATAAAACAGATGTGTGATGCATTCCAAAATATCTGCCGATATCTGTAAGTGACATATTTGTAATTGTACGAAGTATGTATATGGTTATATGACGGGCATTTGAAAGCTCTTTTGTTCTTTTTTTGCCCTTTATTTCGTCAATCGGAATACTGTATTTCTTTGAAACGTTTTCAAATACCGATTCAATGGTAATTCCAACGGGTACGGCAGAAGAAAAGAGATCTTGGAGAGTTTCCTTTACCGTTTCAATATTCAGTTCCTTTTCTGTAAGGAGAGAGGTGGCACGAAGACGCTTTATTGCACCTTCAAGCTGACGGATATTGCTCTTGATATTGTCGGCAAGGAAAATAAGAATATTATCAGAAATATTGAGATTTAAATTTTGTGCCTTGTTTTTGAGAATAGCAAGTCTGAGTTCATAGTCCGGAGGCTGAACATCAACTATAAGTCCCTGTTCAAAGCGTGTTCTGAGTCTGTCCTCAAGGGTTGACATTTCCTTAGGAGGACGGTCGGAAGCAAGAATTATCTGCTTTTTATCCTCATAAAGTGCGTTGAACGTATGGAAAAATTCCTCCTGTGTTGAGGGCTTACCTGCAATAAACTGAATATCGTCAACCAGCAGCACGTCGGCAGTTCTGAATCTGTCACGGAAATACTGCATGGGAAGCTTTTTGGAAAGAGATTTTATAAGCTCGTTTGCAAAATCCTCACCTCTGACGTAAACCACATTTGAATCCTTGCGTCTTTTTATTACTTCGTTTGTAATTGCATAAAGAAGATGGGTCTTGCCAAGTCCCGAGTCACCGTAGATAAAGAGAGGATTGTAAAAGTGGTCTTTATCAGCAGCAATCGCTCGGCATGCCGCATGAGCAAATTTATTCGTATTTCCTACGATAAAATTTTCAAAGGTATACTCAGGATTGTACTTCATGTGTATCTCTCCGCCTTCACCGACGTTACCCTTTATACCCTCGTTTTGAACGGTGTCATCGTAATAGGAGGCAGTGTTATCTATAATATTAACTTTATCAAAGGCAGGTGTGTCGTCAATTACCTCAAGATTTATATCAACCTCAAAGCCGATAACCTCGGCAAGATATTTTTTGAACACTTCGAGATATCTTGATGATATGATATCGCGTCGAAGCTGAGTTTTCACGTTTATTGTAACAAAGTTGTTTGTAAACTCTATAAGCTCTGTATCGCGGAACCAAAGATTGTAGGTAGGCTCTGAAAATTCACCGCTTTCCGCTATCTTTGAAAGAACACATGCCCAAATTTCTTTAAACGAATCCATTTTTTTACCTTTCAAAATTTTCTTCATATTATATAAATAATAATCCATTCAGATTATAACATAAAAGCATATTTTTTTCAAGCGTTTTTCACATTTTGTGGCTTTTTTTATTACACAGAAAATTGCATCGCAATTGCGTGTAAAAAATAAAGTTACCTATAAAACTTGTGAGCGTTAGCGAACTTTATAATCAATTGCCGAAGGCGACTTTTTAATAAAAAGCACTCCCTTTTGAATAAATATAATTATAATCTTGAAGTTTCTTCAAAATACTTGTTTGCACAGTCAAGAGCAAGCTTAAGAAGCCCCGTATCACTCAGCTCTGCTGTAACTGGAAGTGCAAGCTCGCCGTGCTGTCGGGACCCAAAGAAGTCACCGGGTCCTCTTTCTTCAAGGTCGTACTCTGCAATTTTGAAGCCGTCGGAGCATTTTGTTATAAACTCAAGCCGTGACAGTGCCTCACGGCTTTTTGTTGCCGTTATGAAGATGCACCATGACTTGGCACTGCCTCTGCCTATTCGTCCTCTCAGCTGATGGAGCTGTGCTAGACCGAAGCGGTCGGCATTTTCTATTACCATTATTGTGGCGTTGGGGACGTTTACCCCCACCTCGACTACTGTTGTGGAAACAAGCACCTTTACGTCACCACGTGCGAAGTCTGCCATGACCTCGTTTTTAACACTGGGCTTCATCTTTCCGTGGAGGAGGGCTACCCTGTGGGGGGCAAACCTCTTTTCAAGCTCTTTTTCAAGGGACGTTGCAGATAACAGTGTTGATGTTTTCCCGCCCGAAAACTCGTTTTCAAGAGCCTCGTCCTCGCTTTCCTCAACAAGAGGGCAAATAATATACGCTTGATGCCCCATATCAAGCTCCTTTTCTATGAAGCCGTACATTCTCTCCTTTTTGGAGGGAGGAATGAGGAGGGATGATATCTCTTGTCTTCCCGGCGGAAGCTCATCGAGAACAGATACGTCAAGTCCTGCGTAAAGGAACATGGCAAGAGTTCTCGGAATAGGCGTTGCAGACATAGCAAGATTATTTTTAATCTCCGCCTTCGATAGAAGCTTTTCTCTCTGTCTTACACCGAAGCGGTGCTGTTCGTCGGTAATTACAAGCCCAAGCTTTTCGGGAACTGTTTCTTCTTCAAAAAGGGCGTGTGTTCCTACGAGAACAAGAGGTTCGTTTGAAACGAGTCTTTCTCTTATCTCGCGTCTTGCTCTTGCCGTGGTAGAGCCTGTGAGAAGAAGCACCTTAAATCCTAGCTTTTCAAAGAGGGCTGACAGGGTTTCGTGGTGCTGTACCGCAAGTATTTCGGTAGGTGCCATGATATAAGCTTTCATGCCGTTTTTCAAGGCGATGAAGCACGCCGCCGCCGCAACAGCCGTCTTTCCCGAACCAACGTCTCCCTGTAAAAGACGCCTCATGGCACGGTGCTTTTCTTCTTTTTTTGTGAGGTCATTTTCTATTTCAAAAATTGCTTTTTTCTGTGCCAAGGTGGGAGTGAAGCCGAGAGCTCTCCAAAAGGGTGTCATATCCACCATTTCAAAAGGGGGAACTATCTCGGTATCCTCGCGTCTTTTCAGCTTTTCTGAGGCAAGGGCGAAGTCGAAAAGCTCCTCGAAAATAAGCCTTTTCTTTGCCATCTCCACCAGTCTCTTATCGGTAGAGAGATGTATCTCGAAAAGTGCCTTGCCAAGGGGCATAAGCATTGCTTCACGCATGACACTTTCGGGTAGCGTTTCTTCTATGTCATAAGGGGAAAGAGTTGAAAGAAGCTTTGCAATAAGCTTTGCTAACTTTCCCGATGAAAGGCTTCCTACAGGTGAGTATATGGGAACCGTATCTCTTTCAAGAGCATCAACGCTTTCGTAGGAGGGTGAAAACATATAATAGCCCGAGGGGCTTTTTACAAGCTTTCCGTAAAAGCGGTAGTCCTCCCCCTTGTGAAAGGTGTTGACGAGATAAGGCTGATTGAAAAATGCTATATGTACAGTTGGAGAGCCTTCTCTCTGCCTTGCCGAAAAGCGTACTATCCGCTTTCCCGTAGGAGTATATCCCACACTTGGAGAGGTTACAACACGCATTATAAAGGCACCTTTTGAGTCGAGGGGAGCATCCTCCACCATGTATCTCGGTGTTCTGTCCTCGTAGGCTCTGGGGTAAAGACGAAGAAGGTCAAGGCAGGTGTAAATACCTGCCTTTTCAAGTGCTTCTGCTGTCTTTGGACCAACACCCGACAAACTTGACACGGGTGTGTTTTTTATATCTGTCATTTTTCGTCTATAACGTCAAGGTGTAGAACACCGCTGAAAATATCTTTTATAGTCTTCAGATTATCTTCGTTTTTAGTCATGGCGAAATAAACCACGTCGCCGTTTTGTCCTTTTATCATTTTTTCTGCAACGCCAACGTCCTCGGGAGAATAGTTTTCGTAAATAGCCTTGAGGTTATCACGTCTTGTATCAAAGGTATCAAGGAGAGCCTTTGCTGTGTCGCTGTCCTTTACCTTGAATGCTCCTGCCTCTGAAACAGAGGTGGTAGCCGAGGTGTAGAAGAAATAATCTGTGATGCCGTTGAGAAGGTCGCCGTTTCCGAAATAATATTCAAAATAGTCACGGTCAAGCTTATTGTCGCTATTCTCCGAATAGAGGATTGTATCGTCTAAAAGACCCATAACCGCCGTTTCGGTTGTTGACATATTTATTGAGCTTTCCTGAAGCTTCTCTGTTTTTTCTTCATTTTCACCGCAGGAAACGAGGAAGATTGATAGTATCAAAAAAATTGTAACGAAAAGTTTTTTCATGTCTTGACTCCTTATTTTTCTTTAAATCTATTTTAGCCAAAAATTTTGAAAAAAGCAATATAAATATTGTATTTTCGCTAAATTCGTGATATACTCAACCTGTGGTTGAATAAAAATTTACGCTTTGCCTTGAAAGTACAAGAAAAAAGAGTTACAATTTCAGAAAAACAAGGACAGGGGAATAACTATGAACAGTTTTGCAGATAAGCTAATAAAGCTTCGCCGTGAGGCGAAGCTCAGTCAAAAGGAGCTTGGCACTCTCGTTGGAGTAAGCGACAGGGCGGTATCAAAGTGGGAGTGCGGTCTTTCGCGTCCCAGTCTTGAGGCGTGTGTCACTCTTTCGGGAATATTTAAGATACCTCTCGACGAGCTTGTTGCAGGGAGAAAACACGTATTTGTTGAAGGGAAAAAACGTGGAATGTCAAGTATCCGAGAGCTTTATCGCATAGGCCCCGGTCCCTCTAGCTCTCACACCATAGCACCCTCACGTGCTGCATCACTTGTTATGTCCATGTACTCCGAAGCCGATTTCTTCAGGGTTGTCCTATACGGCTCTCTAGCAAAAACAGGCTACGGTCACGGCACCGAAACAGCCCTTAAAAAAGCGTTTGGAGATAAAAAGAGCGAAATAGTTCTCGACTATATGAACACCGATATAAAGCACCCCAATACTATGGATTTCTATGCCTATCTTGGAGAAAAAGAGCTTGGCATGAAGCGAATTTACAGTACGGGCGGAGGCGCTATCGAGATAGAGGGAGAAGAAGAGTCCCCCGAAAAAGTGATATACCCTCACTCCACCTTCGGAGAAATAATGGCGTATCTCAAAGAAACGAAAAAGAGGATTCCCGACTACATAGAGGATGTAGAAGGAAAGGAAATATGGTCTTTTCTTTTATCTGTCTGGAATACGATGAAGGATAGTATCGACAGAGGACTTTCTGCCGAGGGAGTTTTGCCGGGCGGTCTTGAGGTGATGAGAAAAGCAAAGACTTTAAAAGAGCGAAAGCACATGGACGAGACCTCCGAGACAAGAGAAAACAGAATGGTGTGCTCCTTTGCTTACGCGGTAAGCGAGGAGAATGCATCGGGGGGCGTTGTGGTAACGGCGCCGACGTGCGGTGCATCGGGTGTTTTGCCTGCCGTTTTACGCTATCAGCAGGAAAAGCGCGGATTTTCAGATAGAGAAATATGCCGTGCCCTTGCAACAGCCGCACTTTTCGGCAATCTTATAAAGACAAATGCTTCCATCTCAGGAGCTGAATGTGGATGTCAGGCGGAAATAGGCTCAGCCTGCTCTATGGGGGCGGCGGCGCTTGCGGAGCTTTTCGATATGGATATTGAGCAGATAGAATATGCCGCCGAGGTTGCAATGGAGCATCATCTTGGTCTTACCTGCGACCCTATTCGAGGACTTGTGCAAATTCCATGTATAGAACGCAATGCCGTAGGGGCTATGAGAAGCATACAGGCGGTAAATCTTGCAAACTTTCTCAGCGATACGAGAAAGATATCGTTTGACCTTGTAATTCAGACAATGTATGAGACTGGAAAGGATATGTCCAAAATATACCGAGAAACTGCCGAGGGAGGTCTTGCCAAGCTCTATTAGTTAATTGAACGCATGTTCTAATTTTCCTTGACAAACTGTGGAAAGAATGATATCATTATAATATATGTAAAATATTCATATAATTTTATGTCAAAAATATAAAAATTTTGGAGATTTTATGAACATTCTTTTCAAAGTGTCTTATACCCAAAAGCTTATATTGCTTTTCATAGACGTAGTGTTAGCAAATCTTTCACTTCTCTTTTCTGTTTGGTTATCAAGAGGGGGAAGTGTTTTCTTTTTACCAAAAACTGCTCTTTTATTTACAGCAGTAAGCCTCATCATTTTTCCGATTTTCACCTACGCTAACGGCTCACACAGGGTTATATGGCGACACGCCGGAGTAAGAGACGTAGTAAGGCTTGTTATAGCTCAGTATACTGCCTTTGCCTTCTCGGTGCTTGCGGTATCTGTTATCAGCGGGGAAATTCTATTTACTGTCCTTGAATGGATTTCTGCAATGCTTCTGACGTCTGTTGTTTCCGTTACCTTCAGAATGATTTTAAGACACCTTTCGGTAAAAAACAATAAAAAAGAAAAAAGAGAAACTGCTCTTGAAAAGGGAGAAATTACAAACTACGGCAATACCATGATTATCGGCGGAGGCGGTGCCGCAGAAATACTGCTTCGGGAAATATTCAGCTCTGCTTCATTTACAGGTTGTATTCCCGTGGCAATAGTTGACGATAACAAGTGTCTTCACGGGCTTTCTGTAAGGGGAGTGCCTATTGCGGGAGACAGAAACGATATAGAAAAGCTTGTACGACGATACAAGATAAAGAGCATATTCCTTGCAATTCCCTCAATTTCTGCAAAGGATAAAAGAGAAATACTGAAAATCTGTTCACAGACAGGCTGTGACACGAGAGTAGTACCTGGCATTGATGAAATGATGAACGCTTCGTCTGCAGGTCTGAAGATGCGAAAGGTTGAGATTGCCGACCTTTTGGGCAGACAGACTGTAAACATAAATGACGGCAGAGTCCTCTCTTATGTTGAAAACAAAACCGTTATGGTGACCGGAGGCGGAGGCTCGATAGGAAGTGAGCTTTGCCGACAGATAGCGCGTCACGCACCGAAAAAGCTCATCATTTTCGATATTTACGAAAACAACGCATACGATATACAAAACGAGCTGAGAAGAAGCTTTCCCGACCTCGACCTTGTTTGTCTTATCGGCTCTGTAAGAGATAAGAAGAGACTCGACAGCGTATTTGAAAAGCACCGTCCCGATATAGTTTACCATGCGGCGGCACACAAGCACGTGCCTCTCATGGAGGACAGCCCCAATGAGGCTGTGAAGAACAACGTTTTCGGTACTCTAAATACAGTGCGTGCCGCTGATAAGTACGGAGTACACCGCTTCGTTCTCATTTCTACCGACAAGGCGGTAAACCCCACCAACGTTATGGGTGCGACAAAACGTATATGCGAAATGATAGTGCAGACCTATAACAACAGAAGCAAAACCGAGTACGTTGCAGTAAGATTCGGCAACGTTCTTGGGTCAAACGGAAGCGTTATACCTCTTTTTGAAAGACAGATTGAAAACGGAGGTCCCGTAACAGTAACTCACCCTGATATTATAAGATATTTCATGACTATTCCAGAAGCCGCTTCCCTCGTTCTTCAAGCGGGAGTAAATGCCGCAGGCGGTGAGATATTCGTTCTTGACATGGGAGACCCCGTGAAGATTCTCGACCTTGCGGAAAACATGATAAGACTCTCGGGCTTTGAGCCTTATACCGATATTGATATCAAGTTCACGGGACTCAGACCCGGTGAGAAGCTTTACGAGGAGCTTCTTATGGACGAGGAAGGTCTTAAAACAACCGACAATGAGCTTATCCATATAGGAAAGCCTATCGTTCTTGACGAAGAAGAGCTTTTGAATAGCCTTTCAGAGCTCGAAGGGATTATGTCCGATGACAACGCCGACATCAGAGGCTTTATCCACAAGCTTGTTCCCACTTTTAAGGAGCCAGACGAAGTAAACAGTAGCTTTTGACATTAAAAGGAGAAGCAATGAAGAAAGTAATGCTTGTCTTCGGTACACGTCCCGAGGCAATAAAGATGTGCCCTCTTGTACTGGAGCTAAAAAAAAGAAAGAACATTGAAACGGTAGTTTGTGTTACAGGTCAGCACAGACAGATGCTAGACCAGGTGCTACACGCCTTCGGCGTTGTACCCGACTACGACCTTTCCATTATGAAGGAAAAACAGACCCTTTTTGACGTAACCACAAACATACTTGAAAGAATTAAGAGTGTTTTTGAAAAAGCACGTCCCGACGTGGTGCTTGTTCACGGAGATACATCTACCACCTTCGTTACAGCTCTTGCGGCTTTCTATATGCAGATACCCATAGGACACGTTGAGGCAGGACTCAGAACCTACAATATATATTCACCTTACCCCGAGGAATTTAACAGACAGGCTGTGGGAATAATAGCTAAGTACAATTTTGCACCCACCGAAATGTCAAAGGACAATCTTATCCGTGAGGGGAAAAATCCCGAAACAATCTACGTTACCGGAAATACAGCGATAGACGCTCTTAAGACCACGGTAAGAGAGGATTATACACACCCTGAGCTTGAATGGGCAAAGGGTAGCCGTCTTATTACCATAACCGCACACAGAAGGGAAAACCTCGGTGAGCCAATGGCGAATATGTTCCGTGCAATAAGACGCATTATTGATTCACACCCCGACGTAAAGGCGGTGTACCCCATTCACATGAATCCCGTAGTACGAGAGACTGCCGACAAGTATCTCGGCGGATGCGACAGGATACACATTATAGAGCCTCTTGACGTACTTGATTTTCACAACTTTCTCGCTCGTTCATATATGATAATAACAGACTCGGGCGGAATACAGGAGGAAGCACCCTCTCTCGGTAAGCCCGTTCTGGTGATGCGTGATACTACCGAGCGTCCCGAAGGAGTCGCCGCTGGCACCTTGAAGCTTGTGGGAACAGAGGAGGAAACAATATACGAAAGCTTTAAAACACTTCTTGACAACAAGGAAGAATATGAAAAAATGAGCCATGCAAGAAATCCTTATGGCGACGGAACGGCTTGTAGAAGAATAGCGGATGTACTTGAGAATAACTGAAAAGAGGCGACTCTGATGAACAGCTTTGACCCAGAGGTTATTGAAACCTTACGCTTTGTGGGTGAGAAGTTCAGGCTCCAAGGAGAGCTTGAGTCATACAAAATTATAACACACGGCAATATAAACACAACCTATTGCGTTAAATATAAAAATCCGGAAAAGTGCTATGTTTTTCAGAAGGTAAACACCTACGTTTTTCGCGAGCCTGTGGAAATCATGAAGAATATAGACAGGGTAACCGAGCATATAAGAGAAAAGCACACGGATCAAAACGTTCCCGCCCTTCATTATTATCATACCACCGACGGAAAAAACTACTGGTTTGGTGACGAAGGTAAATTTTGGCGTGTATGCAACAGCTTTGATGCACTTACCTATCAGGCATCCTCCGACCCTGAGGTGCTTCGTCAGGCGGGACGTGCCTTTGGAGAATTTCAGAAAAGTCTTTCTGACTTTGACGCAACACTTCTCTTTGAAACAATACCCAATTTTCACAATACCAAAAAACGTATTGAGGGATTTTTTGCAAACGTGGAAAAGGATGAATACGGAAGAGTTTCCGATGTAAAAGACGAGATAGAGTTTGTAAGAAGCCACAGAGAAATTGCCGAAAAGCTTAACATACTTCTTGAAAACGGAATAATACCGAAAAGAGTTACACATAATGACACCAAGATAAACAACGTTCTTTTTAATAAAGAAACAGGGGAGCCTCTTGTTGTTATCGACCTTGATACCGTAATGCCCGGACTTGTCGCACACGATTTCGGTGACGCTGTAAGATTTGCTGCAAACACCGCTGCTGAGGATGAAAAAGACCTTACAAAAGTCTCTTTTGACCTTGACCTTTACCGAGGCTTTTCGGAGGGCTTTATTTCCGAAGTGGCAGATATACTTACCCCCGAGGAAATAGACACTATGGCACTCGGTGCTCTTACTATGGCAATTGAGCTTGGTATGCGATTTCTTGATGACTATATTACGGGAGATAAGTATTTCAAGACGACATATGAGGGACATAACCTTGTCCGTACGCGCTGTCAGTTTGCACTTGCTGCAGATATGGAGAAAAAACTCGACGAAATGAACAAAATTGTAAAGGACACTGCTGACAGAATAATAAAGAATCAACTAAATTGAAAAAAATTTCACAATGTTGTGAAAAAGTATTGCAAAAAAGAAAATTTTGACATATAATATGTAATCGGAATAAAAATTTAATCAATATATAAAAGGAGAAAAAATCATGGCAGTAAAAGTTGCTATTAACGGCTTTGGCCGTATCGGACGCCTTGCGTTCAGACAGATGTTCGGTGCTGAGGGCTATGAGGTTGTAGCTATCAACGACCTTACAGACGCAAAAATGCTTGCACATCTTCTCAAGTATGACACAGCTCAGGGTAAGTACGCTCTTGCTGATACAGTTTCATACAGCGAAGAAGACAACACAATCACAGTTGATGGCAAGACCATCAAGATTTACGCTGAAAAGGACGCTAACAATTGTCCTTGGGGAGCTCTTGACGTAGACGTTGTTCTTGAATGTACAGGTTTCTATACATCTACAGAAAAGTCTATGGCTCACATCAACGCAGGTGCAAAGAAGGTTGTTATCTCTGCTCCCGCAGGAAAAGACCTTAAGACTATCGTATTCAGCGTTAATGAAAAGACACTTACAAAGGACGACAAGATTATCTCTGCCGCTTCTTGTACAACCAACTGTCTTGCTCCCATGGCTAAGGCTCTCAACGATTACGCTCCCATTCAGAGCGGTATCATGACCACCGTTCACGCTTACACAGGCGACCAGATGATTCTCGACGGTCCTCACAGAAAGGGTGACCTTCGCCGTGCAAGAGCAGGTGCTCAGAACATCGTTCCTAACTCTACAGGTGCAGCTAAGGCTATCGGTCTTGTAATCCCCGAGCTCAACGGCAAGCTTATCGGTTCTGCTCAGAGAGTTCCCACCTGCACAGGTTCTACAACAATCCTCGTTGCAGTAGTTCGTGGTAAGGACGTTACCATCGAAGGCATCAACGCAGCTATGAAGGCTCAGGCTTCTGCTTCCTTCGGCTACAACACTGATGAAATTGTTTCTTCCGACGTTATCGGTATGACATACGGTTCTCTCTTCGATGCTACTCAGACAATGGTAGCAAAGATTGACGATGACACCTATCAGGTACAGGTTGTTTCTTGGTACGACAACGAGAACTCCTACACAAGCCAGATGGTTCGTACAATCAAGTATTTTGCTGAGCTTAACTAAAAACTATAAAAAATGAGTGTAGGAAACACCTACACTCATTTTTTTGTTGCATATTTTTACTTTTTGTGATATACTTCCCTTATATTATGAAAAAAAGAGAGTGAAAAAATGATTGATATCAATTTTTTAAAAGCAAATCCCGACGTAGTAAAAGAAAACATTAAAAAGAAATTTCAGGAACACAAGCTTCCCCTTGTTGACGAGGTAATAGAGCTTGACACCTCCCGACGTGAGACTATCGGTGCAGTAGAGGCTTTTAAGGCTACAAGGAACAAGATGTCCAAGGAAAACGGTATGCTTTTCGGCAAGCTTAAGAAGAGCGAGGACGGAGCAGAAAAGGCTGAAATTGAAAAGCAGATAGAAAAGAACAACGAGGCAGTAAAGTCAGCCGCTGACGAAACAGCCTCCCTTGAAGAAAAGCTTCAGGGAATTGAAGCGAGAATCCGTGAGATTATGCTCACTATTCCCAATATAATAGCAGACGACGTGCCCATCGGCCCCGATGACAGCCACAACGTTGAAATTGAACGCTTCGGCGAGGCAGTTGTTCCTGAATTTGAAGTACCTTATCATACCGATATTATGGCAAGGTGGGGCGGTATTGACCTTGAAGCGGCAGGACGAGTTGCAGGAAACGGCTTTTATTACCTGATGGGTGATATTGCAAGACTTCATTCCTCTATTCTTTCCTATGCCCGTGATTTTATGATTGACCGTGGCTTCACCTACTGTATTCCTCCTTATATGATAAGAAGCAATATAGTTGACGGCGTTATGTCCTTTGCCGAAATGGACGCTATGATGTATAAGATTGAGGGTGAGGACCTCTTCCTTATAGGCACAAGTGAGCATTCCATGATAGGCAAATTCGTTGACCAGATTATCCCTGAGGAAAACCTTCCTCAGGCACTCACAAGCTTCTCTCCCTGCTTCCGTAAGGAAAAGGGTGCTCACGGTATTGAGGAGCGTGGCGTTTACAGAATACACCAGTTTGAAAAACAGGAAATGATTGTAATTTGTCAGCCCGAAGAAAGTGAAAAGTGGTACAACGTACTATGGAAAAACACTGTTGACTTCTTCCGCACACTAGATATCCCCGTAAGAACACTCGGCTGCTGCTCAGGCGACCTTGCAGACCTTAAGGTGAAAAGCCTTGACGTTGAGGCGTGGTGCCCCAGACAGAAGAAGGACTTCGAGGTAGGAAGCTGTTCTAACCTTGGTGATGCACAGGCAAGAAGACTTAAGATAAGAGTAAACGGCAAGGACGGCAAAAAGTACTTTGCTCACACTCTTAACAACACTGTTGTTGCACCTCCCAGAATGCTTATAGCTTTTCTTGAAAATAACCTTCGTGCTGACGGAAGCATCGCTATTCCCGAAGCCCTCAGACCTTACATGGGCGGTAAGAGTGAGATAAGATAAAGTAATATATTAAAAGGGGAATGCTTTTTATAAAAGCACTCCCGTTTGCAACTCCACGAAAACTATAATAAACCAGACAAGCAGTACTTGTCTGGTTCTTTCTACAATAAGCCGAAAGGGAATTAACCCTCTCGGCGTTTGTTTTTGAGTATTTCCACGTTTTTTAGTACGGTTTTTTTCTTTAAGGGATACCAGAATGCAAGGACAATGGCAAGGAGTGTAAAGCCCACGGCGGGAAGTCCCGTTGCAATGGAAAATACGCCGTCAAGGACTTCTCTGTTAAAGGCGTTTTCCTCGTTGTAGCCGATAAAGGAGAGAAGTGAGCCAACAATTCCTGCGGCAGATGCCTGACCAAGCTTTCTTGCAAAGGAATAAAGAGCGTACACCGAGCCGTCCTCACGAACACCGCTAGTTATTTCGGAGTAGTCGATAACGTCGGTAATAAGTGCCCAGGTCACCATGGCAAATATACCAAGTCCGTACCACGAAACAAGATTTATAAGAACAAAGCTCCATACGTTTTCGGGGCGTATTATAAAGAGAATAAAGGAAATTACCGCAGCAAAAAGACTTGCCGTGACACTTATTTCCGCCTTGCCGAAACGCTCGGAGAGGGGTCTTGCGGTAAGGGCGGCAAAGACCATGCCGATTACCATAGCTATGGTGGAAACCGTTTGTGCCTCGGGTGCTCCGTAATAGTTTGGATATATATAGTTTGCCATTGACTGCATGGTGAGCTGTGAGAGAAGCATAAGAACAGAGGCAACGATAATGGATATAAGAGCTCTGTTGCGGAAGGCGGAAACGAGCATTCTGAAGATACTTGTTTTGTTTCCCGTGGCTTCCGTTTTTACTCTCTCGGTAGTAAGGTGGTAGCAGAGAAGATAACAAATTACCGCAAAAATCGAGAAAGCCCCTGCAATAAGAGTGAACCGCTCTCCTACCATAACCGTTTTGCCGTCAATTTTTTCGTAGGCAATGAGCGGTACACCTGCTCCCACGATGAGTCCTGCAAGAGTTCCTCCCATGGTTCGGAAGGTGGAGAGGGACTGACGGTGTGCGGGTTCGGGTGAAATGGCAGAAGCCATTGAGCCGTAAGGAATATTTATAGAGGTATAGAAAATAGAGCCCCATAATATATAGGTAACGAAAAGCCATACAGTTTTAAAAAGGTCGCTTCTGTCGGCAAAGGAGCTTTGATAAATGAGGAAGGAGGCTATTGCCACAGGTGCCGCCATTCGCCTTATCCAGGGCTTGAACTTGCCGACGGGGGTAGTTTTGCTTCTGTCGCAGATACGTCCCATGATAATATCGGTAAATGCATCAACAAAACGTGCACTCATCATAACAAGTCCTACGATATATGCATCAAGACGCATAACGTCGGTGTAGAATTTCAAAAGGAAGGTGGAGGAAACGAGAAAGGTAAAATCGTTGCCGAAATCTCCGAAAAGATAGCCCAGCTTATCCTTTATGCCGAAGGGCTTTGTGTTTTTCATAAAAGGTGTCCTTTCTTTGTTTTCACTTAATTTGCCCTGAAAAGAGCAAAGTGATACATTTTTTTGAAATGTTGGCAATTATACGGTTGACGAAATCAAAAAAATCCGTATAATAATTGGTGAAAGAAAATTTTAGGAGGAAAAAATATGAAATTATCTTTTCGTTGGTACGGCGAAGGCGACCCCGTCACTCTCACGAATATCAGACAGATTCCCGGAATGAGGTCTATCGTCAGTGCTATTTACGACGTTGCTCCCGGTGAAGTGTGGAGCGAAGAAAGCCTTAAGAAAATGAAGGAGACTGTTGAGAAGAACGGACTTATCTTCGATATAGTTGAATCTGTTCCCGTACACGAGGACATAAAGCTGGGAAGAGGTGATATTGACCGTCTTCTTGAAAACTACTGTGAAAATATAAGACGCTGTGCAAAGTACGGCGTAAAGTGTATCACTTATAACTTCATGCCCGTTTTCGACTGGACAAGAACAGAGCTTGACAGACTTGCCGAGGACGGCTCCACCAGCCTTGTTATGTACTGGGACCAGATGAAAAACCTCAATCCCTTGACCGATGATATACACCTTCCCGGCTGGGATTCCAGCTATACCCAGAGCGAGGTGAGAGAGCTTATCTCAGCTTACGGCGAGCTTGGAGAAGAAGGTCTTTGGAGAAATCTTGAAAGATTTTTAAAGAAGGTTATTCCCGTTGCCGAGGAGTGTGATGTCAGAATGGCTATCCACCCCGATGACCCGCCATATTCTATCTTCGGTATTCCGAGAATTATAACAAACGAGGAAAACCTTGACAGAATGCTTAAAATCGTTGACTCTCCTGCAAACAGTCTTTGCCTCTGCACAGGGTCACTTGGCTGTGCTAAGTCCAACGACGTTGTTAAGATGGTTGATAAGTACTCCAAGATGGACAGAATTGCATTCATGCACATGAGAAATATCATGATAATGGATGACGGAAGCTTTGAGGAAAGAGCGCATCTTTCTTCTTGCGGAAGCCTTGATATGTACGAGATTACAAAGGTACTCGTAAAGAACGGCTTCGACGGCTACGTTCGTCCCGACCACGGCAGAATGATATGGGGCGAGACAGGTAAGCCCGGCTACGGACTCTACGACAGAGCTCTCGGTGCAGCATATATCAACGGACTTTTTGAAGCTTGTGAAAAGGCAAAAGCTTGAGATTTTTGGTTAAAACCGAAAACTTTGTAAATTAGAAATGTAAAATGAGAAATGAGAAATTAATGATATTTTCCTTGCAGGAAAATTACAATTGATTATAATTTTGCTTCGCAAAATTTTCCAAAATTTCTAATTTCTAATTCCTCAAAATCTCGTCGCTTTTGGAGAAGCTTCGATAAACGGGTGAGACCGCAACGGATTTAACGGTTTTGCTTTACGTTTCAAAACGAGTTAACTTAAACAAATCAATATTCATGTAATATAAAAGGCAAGAGAAAATAGATTTTCTCTTGCCTTTTTCTCTTTTTGTGATATAATGTATACTAGAATAAAATAGGTATAGTGTTTTTTAGGAAAGGGATAAAAAATTGAAGAAGCTCGGTTTGATTTTTATATTTGTTTTAATTTTTACTCTTTTGGTATCATGCTCAAAAAAAGAGACGGATATTCCCGAGGGAATGGCAGTTTTGAACGGCGAAGCAGTTGATTATAACTTCTATTACCCCGAGGATTGGCAGATAGACCGAAATGACGGTATGGTCAGCGTTTACGTTTCGGACAAGGACCGTTCAAACGTATCGGTGACAACCTTTACAGCACCCGCCGACGTTACAGGCGTTGACGGATATCTTACAATGGGTGACACCACCTATTTCGACCACGTGAAGGCTACCTTCCCCGACCTTGAAATGCTCACGGACGGCGAGAAGACCACTCTCGGCGGAGTACCTGCAAGACAGTACGTCTTTACTGCTACAGTAGCAGGCGACCCATATAAATTCCGTCAGGTAGTGACCTACTACTACGGATATATCCACGTTCTCACCTATACTTCGACTGTCGACGGCTTTGACTCTCACACAGACGAGGTTAATAAAATCATTTCGGAATTTACGTTTAAATAAGGAGACCCTATGGCAAGAGAAAAAAGAGCCTGCCCAACGGCGGCATCCCGTGTTGGCGGACAGGCGGTGCTTGAAGGCATCATGATGAAAAGGGGTAACACCTGTGCTACCGCCGTAAGATGCCCCGACGGGACTATCGCCCTTGATAAAAGGGAAGTGCGTAGCATTAAGGAAAAGTATAAATTTTTGAAGATACCCATTATAAGGGGCGTTGTGGGCTTTGTGGAGTCCATGAAGCTTTCCATGTCAATTCTCACCCTTTCGGCTGAAATGCAGGGTATCGAGGAAGAAGAAACAAAATTTGAAAAATGGCTTCAGAAGAAGCTTGGAAAAAGCCTTATGGGCGTTGCTGCAGTAATCGGCGGAGTGCTTGGCGTATTTCTCGCTCTCGGACTCTTTTTCTACCTTCCTATGCTTATATCAAAGCTTATCTCTCTAGTTTTTGAAATGCCATCTCTTATGAAGGCGGTAGTCGAGGGTGTCGTTAAAATTTTCATATTTCTCCTCTACGTGTGGGGAGTGGCGTTTATGCCCGACATAAGACGCACCTACGAATACCACGGTGCAGAGCATAAGTCCATCTTCTGCCACGAGGCAGGACTTCCCCTCACGGTAGAGAATATAAAGAAGCAGTCGAGATTTCATCCAAGATGCGGTACGAGCATGATGTTCGTTATGCTCATTTTGTCTATCGTTGTTTCAGCGTCACTCCCCGCAAGTCTTTGGAATAACCTTTTCCTCAGATTTTTAACAAAAATTGCAATAATTCCCCTGATTGTGGGTATCGGATATGAGATTACCATTTTCTCAGGCACTCACGACAATGTGCTTCTCAGAATTCTCACAGCCCCCGGACTTTGGTTCCAGAGAATAACTACCCGTGAGCCCGACGAAAAGGAAATTGAGGTAGCGATAAAGGCACTTGAAGCGGCGCTTGAAGAAAAAGAGATGGAAAATGCAGAAAATTCTTAAAGAGCTTTTTGAGAAATCCGACTTTGCAAAAGAAAATTTAAGCTTCAGAGAAACGCTATCACTTATACTTGAAAAATATTCCCTTGAAAGAGATACCCTTATCATGGGACGGGAAATAGAAAAAAGCACAGCCGACAGAATAATAGAGGATTTTAAACGTGCCGTTTCTGCCGAGCCTCTCGGATATATTCTTGGAAAAGTTCCCTTCTACAAGGAGGAATACCTTGTTGGAGAGGGTGTGCTTATTCCAAGGTGCGACAGCGAGGTGCTGGTGGAGGAAGCTATAAAGAGAATACCACAAAATTCCCACTTCCTCGATATATGCACTGGTAGCGGATGTATAGGACTCTCGGTTTTGAAAAGCCGTCCTGACCTTACCGCAACACTTCTCGATATATCGCCCTTTTCTGAAAAATGGGCGAAGAAGAATATAGAGCATCAGAAGCTTTCGCACAGATGCACGTTTAAGCGCTTTGACGTATTAAAAGAAGAGCTTCCCGCTTGTGACGCTATTGTGATGAATCCCCCGTATATCACAAAAGATGAAATGAAAGCTCTTCCTGAAAACGTAAAAAGAGAGCCTTCCCTTGCTCTTTTCGGGGGAGATGACGGACTTGACTTTTACAGGCGTATAAAAGAGCTTTCGCCGAAGGCACTTCTCATTTTTGAAATGGGCTATTTACAGGGAGACGCACTTAACCGTCTTTTCGGTGGCGGAGAGGTAGTACGCGACCTTTCGGGAAACGACAGAGTTTTTGTAAAGAATACTTAAATACTTATAAACAGGAGATAAAAAGATGGAAGACAAGAAAAAGAAAAATGCCGAAGCCCAAGACGATTTAAAGGCGGGCAGAGAAGCGGCAAGAAAAAAGGCAATATCCCAAATAACCAAAAAATACGGACAGGGCTCTATAATGAGACTTGGCGACAATACCTCAATGCAGGTATCTGCTATCCCCACAGGCTCACTTTCTCTTGACTTTGCTCTCGGTATAGGCGGTGTTCCCAAGGGACGTATCGTTGAAATTTACGGACCTGAAAGCTCGGGTAAAACGACCCTTGCCCTTCACATTGCGGCAGAGGCACAGAAGCTTGGAGGCTCGGCTGCATTCATCGACGCGGAACACGCTCTCGACCCCTCTTATGCACAGCAGATAGGCGTTGACATTCAGGACCTTCTCGTAGCACAGCCCGACGACGGTGAGCAGGCTCTTGAAATTGCAGAAGCCCTCATTTCGTCAGATGCAATCGACGTTATTATCGTTGACTCGGTTGCAGCCCTTGTACCCAAGGCAGAGATTGAGGGTGACATGGGACAGGCAATGGTAGGTGCTCACGCAAGACTTATGTCAAAGGCACTCCGTAAGCTTTCGGGCGCTATTGCAAAGAGTCAGTGCGTACTCATCTTTATAAACCAGCTTCGTGAAAAGGTTGGCGTTATGTACGGTAACCCCGAGGTAACAACAGGCGGTAAGGCACTTAAGTTCTATGCATCTGTTCGTATCGACGTGCGTCGCGGTCAGCAGATAAAGGACAAGTCAGAAATTATCGGTAACCACACCAAGTGTAAGGTTGTTAAAAATAAGGTTGCCGCACCCTTCAAGTCGGCAGAGTTTGATATCATGTACGGTGAGGGTATTTCGGCAGACGGTGAAATTATCGACCTTGGTGAATCGCTTGGTATCGTTTCAAAGAGTGGCTCATGGTACGGCTACGGAGGACTCAGACTCGGTCAGGGTAAGGACAACGCTAAGCTCTATCTTAAGGAAAACCCCGATATCAGAGAAGAAATCAAGTCGAAAATTCTCGCACAGGCAAACGACCTTCAGGGAAACCTTTCCTTTGGCGGTATAGCGGGACTTGACGAGGATGACGATGAGGATATCGGCGACGGATTTGACGAATAATGAAGTATCTCGGACAGTATAACGTAACGAAAAATAAGGAAACGGTAATCCTTACCGACGAGGGAGAGTATCCTATCTGGGTGAAGGATGCTGAAAAATACTTTGTGTCTCATGAGAAGGGAGACGATATAGAAGACCCCGAGCTTCTCGTGACCCTTGCGTGTAGGCGTGAAATAAAGAAAAAGGCAATAAGACGGCTTTCGGCAGGGGACATTACCAAGAAAGCACTCATAATGAAGCTTTGCCGAGAAAAGGTTTTCGGCACTTACGCTGAAAGAGAGTGGGTAGAGGAGCTTGTAGGAAAGCTTGAAAGGGCAGGCTATATAGATGATAGAGGATACGCCAAGAGATATGCCGAAAAGTGCCTTGAAAAGCTTTGGGGCGAAGTGAAAATCAAAGGCTCAATGCACGAAAAGGGCTTTTCTCACGAGACGGTGGATGAGGCACTTGAAGCACTTTCACCCGATTTTGTGGCACTTGCCCGTGAGTATATAGAAAAAAATCTTCAAGGCTGTGAAAGAGACACTATATTCCGTAAGCTTTCCTCAAGGGGTTTTCTTACCGAAACAATTATGTCAGCCTTGGATAAAAATTGAAAGTACGGAGATTTTATGAGTATAAAAGTCGGATTTATTTCCCTTGGTTGTCCTAAAAACACCTGTGACACCGAGGTAATGCTTGGGCTTCTCAATGAGGCAGGCTATGAAATCGTCAGCGAGGATATTTACGCTGACGTTATGATAGTCAACACCTGTGCCTTTATCAAGAGTGCAAAGGAGGAGGCGATAGAAACCATCCTCGATATTGCCTATCTTAAGGAGCACCATGATTTAAAGGGCATTGTTGTCACAGGATGCCTTGCGACACGCTATGCCGAGGATATTGAAAAGTCGCTTCCCGAGGTGGACGTAATACTTTCCGTAGGCGACGAGGGCAAAATATGCGAGGCTGTAGAAAAGGCATACCGCGGTGAAAAGTGCGTTTTCTCCTCGCTCACCGAAAACCTTGCCTTTGGCGGTGACAGAGTAGTAACTACTCCCGAATATACGGCATATCTGAAGATTGCCGAGGGCTGTGACAACCGCTGTGCCTATTGCTCCATTCCCGATATAAGAGGCAGATTTAGAAGCAGGGATATGGACGATATAGTGGCGGAAGCCCATACCCTTTTTGACCTGGGTGTAAGAGAGCTGTGCCTTGTTGCACAGGACACCACAAGATACGGCGAAGACCTCTACGGGAAGTACTCTCTCGACGTGCTTCTCGAAAGACTTGCTACCGAGTGTGAGTTTAAGTGGATAAGGCTTCTTTATTGTTACCCCGACAAGATAACGGATTCTCTTATAGAGGTTATGGCAAAGTATGATTCTGTTGCAAAATACATAGATCTGCCCATTCAGCACGTAAACGAAAGAGTTCTCGGCGTTATGAACCGCCACGGCGGAAGTGAGGTTATAAAGAGTGCGGTAGAAAGACTCCGCCGTGCGATACCCGATATTACCATACGTACTACCGTTATAACGGGCTTCCCCACAGAAACAGCCGCCGAAGCAAACGAGCTTCTCGAATACGTAAAAGAAACACGCTTTGAAAGACTCGGTGCTTTTACCTATTCAAGAGAGGAAGACACTCCTGCATATTCCATGACACCTCAGGTTTCTGAAAAGACCAAGACCGCACGCTGTGACAGAATAATGGAAGCACAGTACAGAATACATGCGGAAAACAACGAAAAGCTTATCGGTAAGACTCTCACAGTTCTCGTTGAGGGATACGATAAGGTAGGCGAAACCTACTTCGGAAGAACCGAAATGGACGCTCCCGAAATTGACGGCAAGATTTATTTCTCGGCGAAGCGGAGACTTCGCGACGGCGAGTTTATAAAAGTAAAAGTTACCGACGTTCTAGACTATGATTTAGTCGGAAGTCAGGTTGAATAAGGAGAAACAAATGAGTAAAATCAATCTTCCAAACAAGTTAACTATCCTTAGAATGATACTCGTTCCCGTTGTAATGGTGTTTATTCTCTATCCTGTGCTTACAGGAAATAACGCACTTCTTTATGGAATTATTCCCGCAGTGCTTTTTATACTAACTGCAATAACAGACTTTATCGACGGCAAGATTGCACGTAAATACAATCTTATAACAGATTTTGGAAAATTCATGGACCCCGTTGCCGATAAATTTATGGTAATAGGAACGCTTCTTGCAATAACAGCCGTAAACGATACACTCAGACCATATATGGTGTGGGTGTCAATCATAGTTATCTTCCGTGAGCTTGCGGTTACAAGCATACGCCTTGTGGTGTCGGGAGAGGGAATTGTAGTTCCTGCAAACTGGCTTGGCAAGTGCAAGACTATGACACAGTCCATTTCTATCGTAGTATTCCTTATCGAGGGATTGTTCTGGGATTTATATATCTTCTCATATATCGGAATGGCGGCAACGGCATTTTTAACACTCTGGTCGGGAATAAATTATCTTAAGGAGTATTGGAAGTACATTGACCCAACAAAGTGAATTTAAGGAAAGAAAACTGAAAAGTACGGGAATAAAGGTATATTCCTTTCCCTCCTCCTCTCATAGCTTCTGTCTGTCACTTATAATAAGGGCAGGTACAATGCACGAGATGTCAGGCGAGGAGGGGTACACCCACTTCTTTGAGCATATCGTTTTCCGTAATATATCGAGACTCATGTCGGGAAACCTTTATCGGGTGCTTGACCGACACGGACTCACCTTTTCGGGCACAACCTACAACGAGCTGATACATTTTTCCATTCAGGGAAGCCCGAAATACTTTAAGGTAGCGTCCGATATTCTCACCCTCGCCTTGTCCCCCCTAGTTATCAAGGGAACCGAGCTTGAGTCCGAAAAGGAGAGAGTAAAAAGGGAGATAAGAGAGGACACCTACCGTACATCGGTGGACGAGCTTCTGCAAAAAGCGGTGTGGGAAAACACTCCTCTCGCCCGTCCCATTACGGGAACGGTTGGCGGAATATCGAAGCTTACTTTAAAAAAGCTATCGGATTTTTCAAAAAAAATACTTACCCGTGAAAACGTATTCTTCTACCTTACGGGAGCGTTTGGCGAGGAAGAAGAAAATTATCTTGTTTCAAAGGTAGAGGGCATTGTACTCCCCTCAGGCAAAAAGCGTGAGAACTCACCCGAAAAGCCCCTTGATTTCTTTAAAAGAAACGCAAAGGTGGTATTCAAAAAAGCCGATTTTTGCAAGGTAAAGCTTGCCTTTGACGTAGATACAAGGAAGATAAAAAAGCCCCTTCGTGATATTATATACGATATGCTTTTCGGCGGGGACTCTTCAAGAATTTTCCTTTCTCTTTCGGAAGAAAAGGGCTACATTTACAGCTTTGATGCAAACGTAGAGGAATATGAAAACGTGGGTGTTTTCACCCTTTCCTTTGAAACGGGTGAAAAGGACTTTTTACCTGCTCTGCGACTCGCTCTTGAGGTTATTTCTACCGCGGCACAAAAAGAGCTTTTTGAATTTGCAAAGGTTCCTTATACCGAAAACTATCTCTTTATGCTTGATGACTCCGAGGCACTTTGCTGGAACAAGGTGTATGAGTCCCACTTCCTCGGCTTTGACTATTCCGCCCTTGACGAAAGACGTGAGGAGTACAGCAAAATTACATTTGAGGACGTGGAAAGGGCGGCAGAGGGTATTTTCAGAAAACACAACCTTACGGTTGCCATAAAGCACCGACGTGACGTTCAAAAAGAGGTACGTGATATTATAGACGAGGTTTTGAAATAAAGGACGTTTATTTTAAAGGCTTTACGACAATAATTCTATAAGATTATTATTTTCAGGAGAATGATTTGAAAGATAAGTCCATTTATCCTTACCTTGCAATACCTCCCTTATATCTTCTCACCTTCTTTTTTGCGGAGAAGTACGTTAAGAGTGGCAGATTTGTGTCATATTTACCCATTGACGATAAAATTCCTTTTGTTTCTGCCTTCGTAGTGCCCTACGTTTTGTGGTACTTTCTTATCTTCGGAGTAGGTTTATACCTCTTTTTGAAAGATGCCGATGGCTTCAAAAGGTATATGTCCTTTATGGGCATCGCGTTTTTTTCAATTATAATACTTAATATCCTGATACCTAACGAACAGAATTTAAGAGCAGACCTGACACTGAGGGAGGGTTTTTTTGTAAAAGCCGTATCCTTTATCTACAGTGTCGATACAAACACCAACGTCTGCCCCAGTATGCACGTTGTGGGCACTCTCGGTGCTGTATTTTCGGTATGGCAGAGAAAATTTCCAAAATTCTGCCGTTTTTCTCTCACCGTTCTTGGCTTTTTTATATGCCTTTCAACGGTATTTATAAAACAACATTCATCACTTGACGTAATAACCGCAGTCCCTTACGCTGTGGGAGTGTGGATAATAGTAAATAAACTCATTTTCAGAAAAAGAGGTAAGACAATGAAAAGAATAGCTATAGCAGGTTACGGAAACCTTGGCCGCGGAGTTGAAGCGGCAATTAAGAACAGAGAGGACATGGAGCTTGTAGCAGTAGTTACAAGACGTGCCCCTGAAGAAATCAAAATCAGAACAGAGGGTGCCGTTGCCGTTGCCATGGATAATATAAAGGAGCTGAAGGGCAAGGTTGATGCCGTAATCATCTGCGGTGGCTCTGCTACAGACCTTCCCGAAATGACACCTGCACTTGCAAAGGAATTTAACGTCATCGACAGCTTTGATACACACGCCAAGATTCCCGAGCATTTTGCGAGAGTTGACAGTGCCGCAAAGGAAGGCGGAAATATTGCTATGATTTCGGTTGGCTGGGACCCCGGTATGTTCTCGGTAAACCGCCTTTATGCAAACTCAATTCTCCCCTATGGTCGTGACTATACCTTTTGGGGCAGAGGTGTGAGTCAGGGACACTCCGAAGCTATCCGCAGAATTGATGGTGTTATTGATGCAAGACAGTACACAGTACCTATCCCCGAGGCGGTAGAAAGAGCAAAGAGCGGAGAGATGCCCGAGTTTACAACAAGAGAAAAGCACAAAAGAGAGTGCCTTGTTGTAGCAGAGGAGGGGGCAGACCTTGAAAGAATCGAAAAAGAGATAAAGGAAATGCCCAACTACTTCGCCGACTACGATACTACTGTGACCTTCATAACACTTGACGAGCTTCAGAAAAACCACCGCGGTCTTCCTCACGGAGGCAGAGTTATAAGAACGGGCAAGACGGGCTTCGACCTTGAGAACAGTCATAGTATAGAGTATTCTCTTTCTCTTGACTCCAATCCCGAATTTACCGCCAGCGTTATTGTTGCCTACACATCCGCTATGCTTAAAATGAAGGAAAGAGGAGAGGTGGGCTGTAAGACTGTATTCGACGTGTCTCCTGCCGACCTTTCAACAATATCCTACGACGAAATGCTCGCACACATGCTTTAATGAAAAGGAAAATAAAATGCTTTCAAAGAATATAAACGTTAATGCCGAAGGGCATCTTACCTTTGCAGGAGTTGATACGGTTGCTCTTGCGTCAAAATACGGAACACCCCTTTACCTCATCGACGAGGACAATATTGTTGAGAGAGTCAGGGAATATAAGAGTGCCATGAAAAGTGCTTTTTCAGAGGAGTCCAAGCCCTGCTTTGCAGGAAAGGCACTTTGCTACACAGACCTTTACAGAACTCTCGAAAAAGAGAATATGTGGATAGACGTAGTATCCCCAGGCGAATTTTACACCGCTAAAAATGCAGGCTTCGACCTCTCACGTGCCATGTTTCACGGAAATAACAAGACCGATGCCGACCTTGAAATGGCGCTTGAAATGGGCGTTGGCAGAATTGTAGTGGATAACGGCGACGAGGCAGAGGCACTGGAGCGAATTGCAGGGGAGATGGGCGTTAAAGCCCCCGTAATTCTTCGTCTTACACCTGGCATCGACCCCCATACACTCAAAGCTATAAATACAGGCACCGTTGATTCAAAGTTCGGCGTGGCTATCGAAACGGGTGACGCCGAAAAGCTTGTGAAGAAGGTGCTTTCCTGCAGTAATATTACTCTTTACGGCTACCATTGCCATATAGGCTCACAGGTGTTCGACTGCACACCCTTTATAGAGGCTTCCGACAGAATGCTCGCATTTTCAGCTCTCATTCGTGAGAGGTACGGCTTTGAAGCCCCTGAAATCAATCTCGGCGGCGGTATGGCAGTAAAATACGTTGAAAGTGACCCTGAAATAAACTACACCAAGAATATTTCAGAAATCGGCGAACATATAAAAGCCCTTCTTAAAAATTTCTCACTCAAAATGCCCCGTATCTTTATGGAACCTGGCAGAAGTATTGTTGCCGACAGCGGTATGACTCTTTACACCGTAGGAAGCGTTAAGTGTATCGAAAACTATAAGAATTACGTATCTGTTGACGGCGGTATGGCAGACAACCCACGCTATGCACTCTACGAATCACCATACACTCTTATAAACGCAACCTTTGCAGATAAAGCCCCTGATTTTGAAGCAACGGTAGGCGGAAGATGCTGTGAAAGCGGTGACCTTATACAGGAGAGGGTGAAAATGTTCCGTCCAAAGAGAGGAGATATACTCGCCGTTTGTACGACGGGTGCTTATAACTTCTCAATGTCATCAAATTATAATAGGCTTCTCCGCCCTGCCCTTGTCAGCCTCAAGGACGGCAAGGACAGAATATCGGTAAAACGAGAAACCTTTGAAGACCTTGTGAGAAACGATATATAAAGAAAAAGAGATATCCCTAAGCGAACATGCTATGGGAATATCTCTTTTTTTGGTGGGAAAGCAGAACCATAAGGATATTATAATTTTAGTGAAATATCAACTTCATTGATATGAAATAATCCTGACGGATTATGAAATATTTTTCTTTCAGAAAAATGTGAAATAAAATTCGCCTTTTTATATGCCGTAAGGCAAAAGTGTATTTCATAGCGAAGCTATTTCACTTGCCACAGGCAAATTTCATTAAAAAAACGACAAGGTGAAACTTGTCGTTTTTTCTGGCAAATGACCGCAATTTTGATAAAGATTTCTTATGGGGCAATTTTGCACCCCCTGAAATTTCAAAAATATCACGATTTGGTGATTATTTATTGACTAATACAAATATTTATGTTACAATATACAAAAAAGGAGTGTGAGATATGGCTGTTAAATACTTAAAACTATGGAAACTTTTGCTTGACAAAAACATGAAGAGAACAGATTTAATATCAATAGCTGGTATAAGTACCAATGTATTAGCAAAACTTGGAAAAGATGAATTTGTTGCTATGGAAAGTCTTGAAAAAATTTGCAAAGCTTTAAATTGTGATATTAGTGACATCTCTGAATTTTGTTTTGAGGAGGATAGTGATGTTTGAAAATATATTCAATAATGCAGTAGGTTATTCAACAGACAAAGGAATGTGCATCTGTGGTGATTCTTTGGATTTATTGAAGGAGTTAGATGACGAAAGTGTGAGTCTCGTTGTAACTAGTCCTCCATTTGCATTACAAAGGAAAAAGGAATATGGAAATGAAAATCAAGAACAGTATGTTGATTGGTTGTGTGAGTTCGGAAAAATTGTTTATAAAAAACTAAAAGAAGACGGAAGTTTTGTTATTGATTTAGGAGGCGCCTACGAAAAAGGTATGCCTACGTATAGTCTGTATCAATTCAGAACATTGATACAGCTCTGTGATGTTGTTGGTTTTTCGTTAGCCCAACCATTTTATTGGCATAATCCTAGTGCGTTACCAGCACCTATCGAGTGGGTTAATAAGCGAAAGTTACGAGCTAAGACGTCAGTGAATACCGTTTGGTGGCTGTGCAAAACCCCACACTGCAAAGCGGATGTTACACAAGTGTTGACCCCATACTCTTTTAGAATGCAGCGACTTATCAATAATCCTGAAGAGTTTGTTAAAGAAGAAGGAACTGTAAGACCTTCTGGGCATGTTCTAGGAAAATCCTCTTGGGGAAAGGATAATGGTGGTGCTATCCCCCCGAATCTGTTACAGATTTCTAATAGCGAAAGCAATAGTCAATATTTAAGAATATGCAAAGCATTAGGGATTAAAGGGCATCCTGCTCGTTTCCCACAAGGATTACCTGAATTTTTCATTAAATTTCTTACCAACAAAAATGATATTGTTGTAGATATATTTGGTGGGAGCAATACTACCGGGCAGGTGGCAGAAAAGCTCAACCGAAAATGGTTGAGCTTTGAATTATCTCAAGAATATGTAGCTGCATCAATATTTAGATTTTCAAATGATATAAATAAATCTAAAGATAATTACGATAGAATTATGGCAGGAGAATTTATAAGGTTATCCTCACAAGCAGAGCAGATGTGTTTAGAACTCGATTGAATCGGGATCGATTGGATTGTATTGATCAATAGGATATACCCTTATTCCATTTTCACGCACAAATTTTACTGGTATTTTGGGATTGTTTAAATGGGGCATCACTGTTAATTTATCTTCCCAATGTTGGTATAATGGTTCAAGCATTTGGGGTGTCATGACATAGATTTCATCTAGCGTGATACCCCTATAAATAGCAAATGTCCAAGGGACTTTTCTGTATTTATCAATAATAGTTTGATTTGTATGATGATTTGTGCTAAATCCACTGGCACTTGTCGACAGATTTATCGACTTCATTTCCCATTCTGTACCACTTGGAGAAATAGCATCGTTTCCCTCTCTGCCTGGAAGCACTTGCATATTCAAATATACTAATTGCTGCAAAATTTTTGCACCATTATCTTGAAATATATCTTCAATACCATATTCTTTAGCCATTTCTGATAAATCATGTAAGTTATTCCACAACTGGTTTAATTTCCTAATCAGTCGTTTGTGTTCAGCACCATAAAATCTCATTCACTTACTCCCTTTCATCAATAAATAATTTGTATGTTTCTATTTCAAGAGCATCGGCTATACGTTGAATGTTTTCTAAAGATATACTTCTACGATAACATTCAATTGCACTTATGTATGTGCGATGCATACCACATTTTTCCGCAAAAGCTTCTTGGGATATTCCCGAAGCGGTACGATGTTTCTTTAAATTAGTTCCAAAAACTTTTATAATATCCACAATTAGAACACCTCCATTGCTACAATAATATCATGATTGAACACAAAAAGTCTACATACAATAAGTATCTCTGTTCGGTGTGAAATCTTTTACACAAAAGGGGTGCATAATTCCTCATCGGCAAAGAGGTGAAAGCACAAAAGCCGCCATCGGAAATGCTCCGTGGCGGCTTCATTTATGTATGAAAAGGCTGAAAACCCTTGGAAATAGGCAAAAAACAATGACTGCAACTTTTTATCAAAATTGCAGTCATTATGTGGTGCGGGTGACAGGGGTCGAACCTGCACGGTGAACCACTGGTTCCTAAGACCAGCGCGTCTGCCAATTCCGCCACACCCGCATATTTATAATGTGAGTTTATTTTATCACAATAAATAAAAAAAATCAACATAAAAAAGGGAAATTACTAGAAAAATTTGAAAAAAGTATTGCATTTTGAAAAATGTTGTGATATAATATCTCTCGCTTACTATGGAGAATTATAGGGATAGTCCTCTGCTGGACTCGGCATGAACATTCCTTTACTTTCCAATAAAATGGAAGGAGGAGCCTAAAATGGATCTTATTAAGGCTTTCACAAACGAGCAGATTAAGGCTGAAGCACCTAAATTCAGAATCGGTGACACAGTTCGTGTTCACAACAGAATCAAGGAAGGTGCAAGAGAGAGAATTCAGTACTTTGACGGTACTGTTATCGCCAAGAAGAACGGCGGTATCTCCGAGACCTTCACCGTAAGAAGAATTTCTAACGGTGTTGGCGTTGAGAAAACTTTCCCTCTTCATTCGCCTAACGTAGTTGCGGTTGACGTTATCCGTGAAGGTAAGGTACGCCGTGCTAAGCTTTATTATCTTCGTGACCGCGTAGGTAAGGCTGCAAAGGTTAAAGATAAGGCAAAATAAGCTCACTTAAAAGGACTTGATTTTTTCAAGTCCTTTTTTCCGTCCTTTGATAAACGCTTGAGCTTGCAAATATTATTTTTTTATTCATATATTGAAAGGGAAACATCAAGGAAGATTGTAAGCAGTATATGTGCTTCCTATGACAAATCACAAAGCTCTTCCTCTCTTACGCTCATTCAAAAACTTTTATAATTAAGTAAAATGGGCTGTAGACAACTCGATTCTTAAATCGTTTTGCTACAGCCCCTTCGTTTTTTATTTGTAGTACTTTACCGCTGAATCAAAGAGCTTCATATCGTAGTTACCGGGTACGTTCTTGTAAAGACCGTTTCCTATTCTCTCGGCGTGTCCCATCTTACCGATAACGCGTCCGTCGGGAGAAATGATACCCTCGATAGCATCTATTGAGCCGTTGGGGTTGAAGTCTATATCCATGGTGGGATTTCCGTTCATATCGCAGTACTGGGTTGCAATCTGTCCGTTCTGACCGAGAGCGTCGATAAGCTCACGGGGAGCGGTAAATCTTCCCTCGCCGTGTGAAATGGGCACGTTTAATACGTCGCCGACTTTCACGCCTGTAAGCCAAGGAGACTTGTTGGTAGCAACTCGCACCTGAACTATTCTTGACTGGTGGCGACCTATAATGTTACCCGCAAGGGTAGGTGCATGCTCTGAGGGCTCGGTGATAGTACCGTAGGGTACGAGACCAAGCTTGATAAGTGCCTGGAAGCCGTTACAGATACCGCACATAAGACCGTCACGAAGCTCAAGAAGTGTCTTAACCTCTTCCTTTATCTCGCTGTTACGGAAGAAAGCGGTAATGAACTTACCCGAGCCGTCGGGCTCGTCACCGCCCGAGAAGCCGCCGGGGATAAAGATTATCTGAGAGCTTGCGGCGGATACGGCGAAGCTGTGTACCGACTCTGCAATAGCGGTGGAGGAAAGGTTATTTATAACGAATATTTCGGGTTCAGCGCCTGCCTCCCTTACTGCTCTTGCACTGTCGTATTCACAGTTTGTACCGGGGAATACGGGAATAAGAACACGGGGCTTCGGTGCACCGTCCTTTGATTTATAGGTGTGGAATGAGTTGTAGCTGTAGGTGGGAGGTGTTACGTCGGAGTGTCCTGCATTTACGGGATAAACCTTCTCAAGCTTTGTGTTATAGGACTCCAGCACCTCTGAAAGTGCTATCTCCTCACCGCCGTAAACGAGCTTTTCTTCAGCTATTGTCTTACCGAGTACAATTGCACCCTCGGGAAGAGTGTCATCTGTCATTTCAACGATGAACGAGCCGTAGCCGTAGTCAAAGAGACCATCAAGGGCAAGAGATTTGTCGAATTCAAAGCCGATACCGTTACCTATTGCCATCTTGATTACCGCTTCGGCAATACCGCCAAGGGTAAGTGTACGAACAGACAAAGCCTTCTTTTCACGGATGAGGCGTGTTATCTCAGCGTAAACTCTCTTTTGTGAATCGGGGTCGGGAAGAGCATTTTCTGTATAAAGGGGAGCAAGAAGCACCGTCTTATGATCTGCACCCTTGAATTCTGAGGTAATAACATCGTCCACAACACCTGCGGAAACCGCAAAGGAAACGAGTGTTGGAGGAACGTCAATCTTTTCAAACGAACCGCTCATGGAGTCCTTACCGCCAACAGATGCGATTTCAAAATCCATCTGTGCCTTGTAAGCACCGAGAAGTGCCGCAAGGGGCTTGCCCCAACGGTAGGGGTCACGGAGAGGCTTTTCAAAGTATTCCTGGAATGTGAAGTAGGTATCCTTCGTTATATCAGCACCTGTTGCCACAAGCTTTGAAAGAGACTCAAGAACTGCAAGGTATGCACCTCTGTAGGGACTCTTTTCGCTGATAAAGGGGTTATAGCCCCAAGCCATAAAGGAAACGCTATCCGTATATCCCTTTTCAAGAGGTATCTTATTTACCATCGCCTGAGAGGGGGTAAGCTGATTTTTACCGCCGAAGGGCATCATGACGGTACCTGCACCGATAGTTGAGTCAAAACGCTCGGTAAGACCTCTTCTTGAACAAATATTGAGGTCGGAGGCTGTCTTTATAATGCCGTCCTTGAAGGAGTGGAATTTTTCCTTTACGTGTATATCACCCTTCTTTACCTTAACGTCGATGTGCTTTTCTGCACCGTTGGAGTTAAGGAAGGCACGGGATATGTCAACGATTCTTTTGCCACGCCACGTCATAACGAGTCTCTTGTCGGATGTAACCTTTGCAACGATTGTTGCTTCAAGGTTTTCGCTCACAGCATACGACATGAACTTATCAGCATCGGAAGGAGAAACGACAACTGCCATTCTTTCCTGTGACTCGGAAATGGCAAGCTCTGTTCCGTCAAGTCCGTCGTATTTCTTTGTTACCTTGTCAAGGTCAATCATAAGACCGTCTGCAAGCTCACCGATAGCAACCGATACACCGCCTGCACCGAAGTCGTTACATCTCTTGATAAGTCTTACAGCTTCGGGGTTGCGGAAAAGTCTTTGAAGCTTACGCTCCTCGGGAGCGTTACCCTTCTGTACCTCAGCTCCTGAGGTGTCGAGGGATTTTTCGTTGTGGGATTTAGACGAGCCTGTTGCACCGCCGATACCGTCTCTGCCTGTTCTGCCTCCGAGAAGTATTACAACGTCGTCAGGAGAGGGGCACTCACGGCGTACCGAGGACTGAGGTGCCGCACCAAGCACTGCACCTATCTCCATGTGCTTTGCAAGATAGCCGTCGTGGTATATTTCATCTACCTGACAGGTTGCAAGACCTATCTGGTTACCGTAAGAGGAATAGCCCTGTGCCGCTGTGGTTACAAGCTTTCTCTGAGGAAGCTTGCCGTGAAGTGTTTCTTCAACGGGACGTGTGGGGTCGGCACCGCCTGTTACTCTCATTGCGGCGTATACGTAGCTTCGACCTGAAAGGGGGTCACGGATAGCACCGCCTATACAGGTAGCCGCACCGCCGAAGGGCTCGATTTCCGTGGGGTGGTTGTGTGTTTCGTTCTTGAAGAGAAGAAGCCAGTCCTGCTCCTCTCCGTCAACCGTTACTTTTATCTTAACCGTACAAGCGTTTATTTCGTCCGACTTGTCAAGACCCTCAAGCTTGCCTGCCCTGTCAAGCGCTTTACCTGCAATTGTTGCAAGGTCCATAAGACAGATTGACTTATTCTGTCTTCCAAGCTCGTCTCTCTTTGCCATGTACTCCTTCCATGTCTCTTCGGCAAGTGAGTCCTCAAACTCTGCTTTGTCGATGTTTGTAAGGAAGGTGGTGTGACGGCAATGGTCGGACCAGTAGGTGTCTATCATTCTGATTTCGGTGATAGTTGGCTCTCTCTTTTCACCCTTGAAGTAGTCCTGAAGAAAACGTATATCGTTTAAGTCCATTGCAAGAGAATAAGACGAAAGGAAGTCCTGAAGTCCCTTTTCGTCAAGTGCGTTGAAGCCCTCAAGCACCTTAACGTCTGCGGGCTCTGCCACGTCACTTTCAAGACTCTCAGCCTTTTCAAGGGAAGCTTCACGACATTCAACGGGGTTGATAACGTACTTCTTTACGCTGTCAAGCACCTCGTTTGTGATATCACCTGTCAAGACGTAAATCTTCGCACTCTTTACAATGGGTCTTTCTCCCTTTGATATTATCTGTATACACTGTGCCGCTGAGTCTGCTCTCTGGTCGAACTGACCGGGGAGGGGTTCAACTCCGAAAAGAACACCGCCCTTGGGGTCAAGCTCTGCCCGTGCGTTGTCAAGCTGAGGCTCGGAAAAAACTGTCTTTACTGAAGTGTTGAAAAGCTTTTCGTCAATTCCCGACACGTCGTATCGGTTTATAACTCGAACTCCCTTTACCTCCTGAAGCCCAAGGAAATTATTGAGGTCACGGAGAAGGGATGCCGCCTCATGTGCTTCGCCCTCTTTTTTTTCTACGTATATGCGATATACCATTTCTGTCTCCTTTTGAAAGCTCGACCTTTTGGCTAAAACCGAAAATGAAAGGATTTTCAGATTTTATATAAATCGAGTTTTATGAATATAGTAATATATAGTAATATAGTGCGAACAAGGTGTAATTAAATTGAAAATTGAGAATTGAAAATTAAGGAAGAAAACCGCAAGCGGTTTTCAACCACAATTTCTCATTTTTCATTTCTCATTTCTCATTTACAAAGTTTTCGTGGGGGTACAAGGGGGGGCGCTTTTGTAAAAAGCATTTCCCCTTGAATATAATCGTTTTTCCGGCATTTATTTAGATAATTCAAGAGCTTTTTGTCCTATATCCTTGCGGTAGAATGCATTGTCGAAATGCACATTTTCGGATGCAACGTATGCCTTTTCTATTGCCTTTTCAAGTGTGTCAGCCTTTGCTACAACGCCGAGAACTCTGCCTCCTGCACTCTTTATCTTTCCGTCATCTCTTTTTGCTCCTGCATAGTAGATAAAGGCATCGCCCATATCTCCTTCAGTTATCTCAAAGCCCGATTCGTACTTCTCGGGATAGCCCTTTGATGCGTGAACTACACAGGCAGCGGCACCCTTTGAAAACTTCACTTCAAGGCCCCCTAGAGTTCCGTTTCTTGTTGCCATCATGGTTTCAAGAAGGTCTGTTTCCATGAGAGGAAGAACTACCTGTGTTTCGGGGTCGCCGAAACGGCAGTTATATTCAATAACCTTGGGTCCCTTGGGTGTAAGCATAAGTCCGAAGTAGAGGCATCCCTTGAAGGGACGGCCCTCCGCCTTCATAGCCTCGATTGTAGGCTTGAAGATGGTATTCATACACTCCTCGGCGATTTTTTCGGTGTAGCAGGGGTTAGGTGCGATAGTACCCATACCGCCTGTGTTGAGGCCATTATCTCCGTCGAGCGCTCTCTTGTGGTCCATGGAGGAAACCATGGGAACAACGGTGTTGCCGTCGGTAAAGGAGAGCACCGAAACCTCGGGGCCTGTTAAAAATTCTTCTATAACTATTCGACTACCGCTCTTACCGAATGCACCGTCCTCCATCATCATCCTTATTGCCTTTTCGGCATCGTCAATGCTTTCTGCAATGATAACACCCTTGCCGAGTGCAAGTCCGTCAGCCTTGATAACGATGGGAGCTTCCTTTGTACGAACGTAAGAGATAGCCTCCTCCATATTATCAAAGGTCTCGTATTCGGCAGTGGGTATGCCGTACTTTTTCATAAGGTTTTTGGAGAAGATTTTACTTCCCTCGATTTCCGCAGCTTTTGCATCAGGACCAAAAGAGGGAATACCAATCTCCTCAAGTCTGTCCACAGCTCCCAGCACCAGAGGGTCATCTGGTGCTACTACCGCAAAGTCAACGGGGTGGTTCTTTGCAAAATCCACGATAGCATCAATGTCCTTAGCACCGATATTAACGCACTCCGCATCCTTTGCAATACCGCCGTTACCTGGGAGTGCCCAAATATGCTCTACGCTTTTGTTTTCTTTTATCTTTTTGATGATGGCGTGTTCTCTGCCGCCACCGCCGATTACAAGTATGTTCATAATTTTCTGACTTCAAAAAAGCCGTGATACTTCGTTACTGCACGGTAAACCAGCTCGACTTAACGTGAGTAAGCCATCGCTTTGCTTTACCGTTTGTGCCTCGTCTGACGACTTTTTTGTGCGTCATCTCCTTATCTGTTAATATCAGAATTAAATTATCATCATTTATGAGAGAAAACTTTTATAATTATAGTTTTGGTGGGGGTTAAAGTGGGAGGGCTTTTTCAAAAAAGCTTTACCCTTTGGATATAACTTAGTGATGGAAAAGTCTCATTCCTGTGAATGCCATAGTCATACCAAACTTGTCGCAGGTTTCAATAACCTGATCGTCACGAACCGAGCCACCCGGCTCTGCAACAAAGGAAACACCGCTACGCTTTGCACGTTCGATGTTGTCACCGAAGGGGAAGAATGCATCGGATGCAAGAGAAACGCCCGTGATAGAATCAAGGAATGCTCTCTTTTCTTCCTTAGTAAGAACCTCGGGCTTCTCGGAGAAGAAGCTCTGCCATACGCCGTCGGCAAGTACTTCTTCAGGCTCGTCAGAAAGGTAGATGTCGATGCAGTTGTCTCTTTCGGGACGGCGAACACTCTCAAGGAAAGGAAGTGCGAGTGTCTTGGGGTGCTGACGAAGGTGCCAGAGGTCTGCCTTGCTACCTGCAAGACGTGTGCAGAGTATTCTCGACTGCTGACCCGCACCAACGCCGATGCACTGTCCGTCATAAGCGTATGCAACTGAATTTGACTGTGTATATTTAAGAGTAATAAGAGCGATTATGAGGTCAATAGCCTTGTCCTCGGGAAGCTCTTTGTTTGCAGTTACTATATTTGAAAGGAGCTCTTTGCCTATCTTAAAGTTGTTTCTGCCCTGTTCAAAGGTGATACCGAAAACCTCCTTGTGCTCGATTTCAGCGGGTACGTAGTTTTCGTCAATCTTTACAATGTTGTATGCACCCTTCTTCTTGCTCCTCAGAATTTCAAGCGCATCGGGCTCGTAGTCGGGAGCGATAATTCCGTCGGATACCTCTCTTGCGATAAGACGTGCCGTTACAACGTCGCACTTGTCGGAAAGGGCAATCCAGTCACCGAAGGAAGACTGACGGTCTGTACCTCTTGCTCTTGCATAAGCAGATGCAAGAAGGGAGGAGTCAAGGTCCTCGATATCGTCAACAAAGCATGCCTTCTTAAGGCTTTCGGGGAGGATTTTTCCTACTGCCGCCGAGGTGGGTGAAACGTGCTTGAAGGAGGTAGCGGCAACCATTCCTGTTGCTTCCTTTATCTCCTTTACAAGCTGCCATGAGTTGAATGAATCAAGAAAATTTATGTAGCCGGGGCGTCCGTTGAGGATTTCAATGGGAAGCTCTCTTCCGTCCCTCATATATATTTTAGAGGGCTTCTGATTGGGGTTACAACCGTATTTAAGCTCAAAATCGTGCATTTTTCCTCTCCTTATACGTTCTTGTTTATGATAATTTCTTCAGCAGGGCTTCCGTCAAGGGGTACGCATCTTACAAGAAGGGACACCTTGTTGTCGGCGTTGAGGTTTGTCCAAACCTCTTCGGCAAAGTCCTCTGCATTGTCGGGAAGCTCTACCACCTCGGGCTCTCCGTAGAAGGAGGGAATGGGGTTTCCGTCACACTCGTAGGTGTGAATGAAGTGACCGAGTCCCGCCATGGGTGTAAAGTTATACGTATATCTGTTGCAGACCTCGGGGTTTCCGTCCGAGCTTTTGAGAATTGACATTTTATAGGTGAAGCTCTCCTCTACAAAGTTGTAGTAAAGAGCAGATGATATTCTTGGTGTGAAGTTAGGAGCATCGGGCTCGAACTCACGGGTCAAAAGTGCCTTTTCAAAAGCAAATTCGTCCTCGGGCGTTTCGTTCATGAAGTCGTAAATTGTGTTTGTCTGGTCGCCGTTTGTTACGATATCAACATTTCCCTCGAAAGCTGAAAGATAGGGGTTATAGATGATAAGGCTGGGGTCGGTGAGCTTTGACTCATCGAACGCCTTTGTTCTCATACCTCCCTCAAATCTCTGAAAAATTCTGTTACGGCTGTTCTCGCTTCTTCCCATAATGAAGTAGGCAATCATCGCTTTCTTGCCATCAGCACTCTTACCGACGATTATTCCTCTGCCGGGATATGAATTGGAGCTAAGAAGCTCTTTTATTGTGTTCTTACCCTTTACACTCATTTTTATTTACTCTCCTGTATCATTTTTGAAACCGTTTCTGTGGCACGGGGAAGAATAATCCACTCCGCTTCCTCCATGACTCTTTTCTGGAGCACCTCGGGAGTGTCGCCCTCCTTGATATCTACCGCCTTTTGGAAAAGAATTTTTCCGCCGTCGGGTATCTCATTTACAAAATGAACTGTTGCACCCGTAACCTTAACGCCCTTTTCAAGTGCCGCCTCATGAACTCTCAATCCGTAAAAGCCCTTTCCGCAAAAGGAGGGAATGAGCGAGGGGTGCACGTTTATTATTCTTTCGGGATAGTCGTCGGTGAAGTCTTTCGTGAGAATGGACATAAAGCCTGCAAGGACGATAAGGTCTATCTTTTCTTCCTTGAGAATAGCTTTGACCTTTTTTTCAAAGGCTTCCTGACTGCCCTCTTCTTTTTTTGTAACTACAGCACTCTTTATACCTGCCTTCTTCGCCCTTTCAAGAGCAAAAGCCGTGTGGGAGTTTGAGAGCACCAGTGATATTTCACCGCTCTTTATCTCACCTCGGCGTTCGGCATCAATGAGTGCCTGTAGATTAGTTCCGCCGCCTGAGACGAAGACGGCTATTTTTGTTTTGTTCATAATTACTCCGTAATTAAGAATTAAATTATTACTTTTACGAGAGAAAACTTTCCCTTAAAGTTTTCTCTCGTACTCTCTTTCAAAAACTTTTATAATTAAAGTATTTTATTATAGTTTTGGTAGGGGTATAAGGGGGAGGGCTTTTACAAAAAGCCTTACCCCTTAAATAAAATTAAATAAGCTTAATTTTCTCGTCGCCCGTTACTATCTTACCGATAACGTAAGCGTCTTCACCCTCGGACTTCAGAATTTCGATAGCACGGTCAGCTTCTTTTGCAGGAACTACAATGCTCATACCTACGCCCATGTTGAAGGTGTTGAACATATCTCTTTCGGGAATGTTTCCTTCCTTTGCAATAAGGTCGAAGAGAGGAAGCACTCTTACATCCTCTTTCTTTATTTCAGCACAAAGTCCGTCGGGGATAGAACGGGGAATATTCTCGTAAAAACCACCGCCTGTGATGTGGGAAATTCCCTTAACGTCAACCTCACGGAGAAGTGCAAGTACGGACTTAACGTAAATCCTTGTGGGCTCAAGAAGTGCCTCGCCAAGGCTCTTACCCGAAAGCTCGGGGAGCGGCTTTTTAAGGTCACAGTTTTCAACGTCAAACACCTTTCTTACAAGAGAGAAGCCGTTTGAATGAACGCCTGATGAGGGGAGAGCTATTACAACGTCACCCTCTGTCATTTTCTTGTTATCAATAACACGGGGTCTGTCAACGAGACCTACGGCAAAGCCTGCAAGGTCGTATTCATCTACGGGATAGAAGCCGGGCATCTCGGCAGTTTCGCCGCCTATAAGTGCGGCGCCTGCTCTTACACAGCCCTCCGCAACACCCTTTACGATGTCCGCAATTCTTTCGGGAACGTTCTTACCGCATGCAATATAGTCAAGGAAAAAGAGGGGTGCGGCACCCGAGCATATAACGTCGTTTACACACATGGCAACGCAGTCGATACCAACAGTATCGTGCTTGTCCATGAGGAAAGCAATTTTAAGCTTTGTTCCAACGCCGTCTGTTCCGCTTACAAGAACAGGCTCAGTCATACCTGCAATATTCGGAACAAAAAGTCCGCCGAAGCCTCCGATATCACAGTCCGAGCCCTTGGTCTGTGTTCTCGCAACGTGAGCCTTCATAAGCTCAACGGCTTTATAACCAGCAGTAATATCTACGCCTGCTGCGGCGTAGCTTGCAGAGGAAGAGTTCTTATGATCCATGTTTATCTCCTTAAGCTAGATATTTTGGTTAAAACCGAAAATGAAAGTATTTTCAGTTTTAATATAAATCAAATTCAAAAAATATAGTGCAAACAAAGTGTAGTTAAGCTACAAGACTTTTAAGGTAGAAAATCTTCGATTTTCTTCTTGTTTATTTCAAATTTCATTTTCTTCGCGTGTTGCTCGGACTGGCGTACCAAGTACGCCGACGCCTTCGCACTCCGCGATTTTACCTCAAAATCTCGTCGCTTTTGTTTAAGCTAGATATTTTGGTTTTTTTATGAGAGAAAGCTTTCCCTTAAAGCTTTCTCTCATACTCTCTTTCAAAAACTTTTATAATTAAAAATATTTAATATAGTTTTCGGGAGAGTCCAAGAGAGGGTGCTTTTATAAAAAGCAATTCCCCTTGAATATAATTAAACTTTACTCTTTACCGGTCCAACAATAGGTACAAAGCTCGTTTTCGTCAAGTCCGATTGCCTTGATAATTCCCTCAAGGGTCTGATACTCAAGGGAAGCGAAGCCGAACTTGTCAGAAATCTTCTGACGAAGTGCCTTTCCTCTTTCGGTGTAGGGGGAAGCGTACTCGTCGATATACTTCTCACCCTCCTCACCCTCAAGCTCTAGTATAATTCTTCTTGCAATGAGGTCGTAATCCGATTTATTACGTGAGAAGTTGAGGTACTTACAGCCGTACATGATAGGGGGACAAGCGGAACGCATATGTACGTCAACGGCACCGTTATCGTAAAGGAACTCAACGGTTTCCTGAAGCTGTGTGCCTCTGACTATCGAGTCGTCCACAAGAAGGAGCTTCTTGTTTTCTATAAAGTCATGTACGGGAATTTGCTTCATCTTCGCAATCTTGACTCTCTGTGCACTGCCCGAGGGCATAAAGGAACGGGGCCAAGTGGGAGTATATTTTATAAAAGGTCTGGTGAAGGGTAATTTCGACGTGTTTGCGTAGCCGATAGCGTGAGGTGTTCCCGAATCGGGCACACCCGAAACCGAGTCAACGTCACCTGTCACACCTGCTTTTTTATCGTTTTCAGCCATTATCTCGCCGTTTCTTATTCTCATGGCTTCAACGTTTATTCCGTCGTAGGACGATGCAGGATAGCCGAAGTACGCCCAAAGGAAGGCACAGGTCTTTTTACAACCGCTTCCCTCAAAGAGGGTTTTCATACCGTCGGGGGTAAGCTCTACAATTTCGCCTGCCTTAAGGTCGCGTACCTTTTCGTATCCAAGCTTTGTGTAGGAGTAGGTTTCAAATGCGGCACAGTAGCCGTCCTCGTCACGTCCTACCGAGAGGGGGAGTCTTCCGCACTTATCACGAGCCGCAACAAGTGAGCCGTCGGATTTTAAAATCATAACGAGTGCCGTGCCGTCAATGACCTTGTGTGCAAATTTTATACCCTCAACGAAGTCGCCTTTAAGTGCGATGAGTGCAGATACAAGCTCGGTAGGCGTTACCTGACCTCCGCTGAGCGAGTCGAAGTGATAACCCACAGGCTCAAAGTACTCTTTTATTATTTCCTCAACGTTGTTTATTCTGCCCACCGTTGCCACGGCATAGGTGCCAAGCACCGAGCGTACAAGCTGAGGCTGAGGGTCGGTATCGCTTATAGCGCCGATACAGGAGGTGCCCTTCATTTCGGTGAGCACCTTGTCGAATTTTGTACGGAAGGGAGAATTTGAAATATTGTGGATATCACGCTGGAAGCCTTCTTCCTTGTCCCAAGCGGTCATACCCGCTCTGCGTGTTCCCAGATGTGAGTGATAGTCGGTGCCGAAGAAAACGTCGGATACCGCATCTCTCTTTGAAGTAAGTCCGAATACTCCGCCCATATTTTATCTTACCGAGAAGAAGAGGTCGGAGAGTGACATGGGGTCAATATATTCGCCGTCCTTGTAAACTCTCATATTGCCTGATGCAATTTCGTCAATGAGGTAAACGTCGTCGCCGTCGTGACCGAACTCAAACTTGATATCGTAAAGCTCGAGACCAAGCTCTGCGAGGTCCTCTGCGATAATCTTTGTAATCTTCTTTGTCATGTCGGAAACAGTGTCATACTGCTTGTCGTTCATAACTCCGAGAGCAACAATACCCTCTTTTGTTACAAGGGGGTCGCCCTTTTCGTCGTTCTTGAAGGTCATCTCAACGTAGTAGTCGAGGTCAGCGCCTTCCTCGATGTATTCGCTGTAACGGCGGAAGAAGCTTCCTACTGCCTTTCTGCGGCAGATAACCTCAAGTCCGTGACCGAAAACCTTACCGGGGAGAACTTCCATGGTGGTGTCGTCAAGATTTGCCGAAACGTAGTGAGTCTTTATTCCTGCCTCGCGAAGCTTTTCAAAGTAGTATACAGACATCTTAAGGTTAACCTTACCAACGCCCTCAATCTGGAGTCCTACTGTGTTTGCACCGGGGTCGAATACGCCGTCTGCACCTGTGCAGTCGTCCTTGAACTTAAGAAGCACGTTGCCGTTGTCGAGCTGAAATACGTCCTTTGTCTTACCTGTGTAAATCTTTGTCATTGCCATTGTTTTGTTCTCCTTTATGTGAACTTAATTTTTACTTATTGAATTTTTCTTCGGCTTTTTTGTTCTTTTCAAGAACTGTAGCTGTGTTCTCACGACGCTTTGCAAGAAGCTTTTCGTAAAGGGCATCGTCTGAAAGTGCGAGGATTTCTGCCGCAAGGAGTGCCGCGTTTGCACCGCCGCCTATTGCGACTGTTGCAACGGGGATACCCGAGGGCATCATAACGGTGGAAAGAAGTGCGTCCATACCCCCGAGGTCACCCGATTTTACGGGGATACCGATAACGGGGAGAAGTGTGTTTGCCGCAACGGCACCTGCAAGGTGTGCCGCCATACCTGCCGCCGCAATAATTACGCCGTAGCCGTTTTCTTTTGCATTTCTTGTAAAGTCTCTTGCCTCGTCGGGAGTGCGGTGTGCCGAGAAGATGTGTACCGTCGCAGGAACATCGAGTCCTGCAAGAGTATCGTATGCCTTTTCTGCAATGGGAAGGTCGCTGTCCGACCCGATAATAATAGCAACTTTTTTCATAATAACTCCTTTTTGCCGAAAAATAAGCAGGGCAGTCCCTCGAAATTCGGGGACTGCCCAGACGGTCGGCTTCGTGCCGTCCTGCTCCCCGGCGTCAATTCGCCTTACCGTCAGTTACAGAACGGGAAAAATTACACGATTATTTTAACATACAAGCCGATTTTTGTCAATAATTTTGTAATCAAAAAGAACAATTTATATCCTATTTTACTTTATAAATATATGTGTTTTTTCAAGGAGAATTTCCTTCAGTCGGCGGAGCTTTTCCATATCCATGGGCGGAGTACCCGTAAGAGGGTTTTCAATACCATTTTTCTCGTACTTGAAAAACCCCATTGTATGGAAAGGCAGAAGCTCATAGTATTCGGGTGAAAACTGCTCGACAATGGGTAAATATTCCAAAAGAGCCTCTTCGCTGTCGTTGATGCTTGGAATTACTACCGTGCGGATAATAAAACGCTTTTTATTCTCCGAAAGGAAGCGAAGGGCATCAAGGGTGTGTGAAATACCTCGTCCCGTATACTTTGTCATTTTTTCTTCTGTGGGAAATTTCAGGTCGGCGATTACCATATCAGCACCGAGAAGTGCACTTTTAACGCTGGCGGTAAGCGGTACTCCGAGAGAGGTGTCAAGAGCGTAGCTTATACCTGTTTCTTTTAAAAGCGTAGCTGTTTTTACGATTTCCTCGCTTTGTAAAAGAGGCTCGCCTCCCGAAAAGGTAACGCCCCCTCCGCTTTTGAAATAAGGCTTGTAGCGTATGGCTTTTTTTGCTATTTCTTCGGGGGTATATTCCCTACCCGCCATTTCCCACGTGTCGGGATTGTGGCAGAAAACGCATCTGAGGGGACACCCTGCAAGGAAAACGATGAAGCGTATTCCTTCACCGTCTCTTGCACCCATGGATTCAAAGGAATGGACTAGCATACTACCTCCTGAAGCTCGACATTTTGGCTAAAACCGAAAACTTTGTAAATTAGAAATGAGAAATTGTGGATAATTTCCCTTTGGGAAATTTACAATCAATTATAATTTTGCTTTTAGCAAAATTTACCTAAAGTTCTAATTTCTAATTAAAAAAGCGTTTTCCATTCTCAATTTTCAATTACATAAAAGCCCTCTTTCGAGGGCTTTTAGTGTTACATACTTTCGTGGAAGGTTCTCTTTATTACTTCTTCCTGCTTATCGCGTGTGAGCTTATTGAAGTTTACGGCATAGCCCGAAACTCGGATTGTAAGAGTAGGATAAAGGTCGGGGTTATTCATTGCTTCAATGAGCTTTTCGCGGTTTAAGACGTTTACGTTAAGGTGCTGTGCATCCTGTATGAAATATCCGTCAAGAACGGTTACAAGATTGTTGATACGGTCAGTCTCATCACTGCCGAGAGCATCGGGAGTGATAGAGAAGGTATTGGAGATACCGTCACGGCAGCAGCCGTAGTCAAGCTTTGCTACCGAGTTCAGTGAAGCAAGTGCACCCTCAATATCTCTGCCGTGCATGGGATTTGCACCAGGTGCAAAGGGCTCGCCTGCACGTCTTCCGTCGGGAGTGTTACCTGTCTTTTTACCGTATACCACGTTAGAGGTAATGGTGAGCACCGACAGAGTATGCTTTGCATTTCTGTAAGTGGGAGTTTTTAATAGATGGTTATAGAAATTCTTTGTTACAAGCTGTGCTATCTCGTCAACTCTGTCATCGTCGTTTCCGTATTTGGGGAAATCGCCCTCGGTCTTGAAGTCAACGATAAGTCCGTCTTTGTTCTTTATGGGAGTAACCTTGGCATACTTTATAGCCGAAAGACTGTCAACAAGAACCGAAAGTCCGCTGATACCAAACGCCATAAGACGCTCGGGCTCGGTATCGTGGAATCCCATAATAAGTCTTTCGTAGGCGTACTTATCGTGCATGAAGTGGATAATGTTCATGGTGTTGACGTAAAGACGTGCCATCCATTCGGAATAGCTTTCAAATGCGGTCATTACTTCATTGTAGTCAAGTGTTCCGTCGAAAATCTTGCCCTCGGGTGCTATCTGCATACCTTCGTTTTCTTCCTTACCGCCGTTAAGGGTGAGAAGAAGAAGCTTTGCCATGTTACATCTTGCACCGAAGAACTGCATCTGACGGCCCACCTTCATTGCGGAAACACAGCAAGCAATGGCATAGTCGTCGCCATAGTCACGGGACATCAGGTCGTCGTTTTCGTACTGGATAGAGTCGGTATCAATGGAAACCCCTGCACAGAACTCCTTGAAGCCCTGAGGAAGCTTTTCGCTCCAAAGCACCGTAATGTTGGGCTCTGCCGATGGACCGAGGTTATAAAGGGTATTGAGCATACGGAAGCTTGTCTTTGTAACAAGTGTTCTTCCGTCCTTTGCCATACCGCCCTCACTCGCTGTAACCCAAACGGGGTCGCCTGCAAAGAGGTCGTTGTATTCGGGAGTTCTGAGGTGACGGATAAGACGGAGCTTGATAACAAGGTCGTCTATAAGCTCCTGTGCACCCACCTCGTCAAGTACACCCTCTTTAATGTCACGTTCGATATAGATATCAATAAAGCCTGTAATTCTTCCTATAGAGTTTGCTGCACCGTTCTGCTCCTTCTGACCGCCAAGGTATGCGAAGTAGAGCCACTGAATAGCTTCCCTTGCATTTTCCGCAGGGCGTGTGATGTCAAAGCCGTAGTCGGAAGCCAACTTTACAAGGTCCTTCATAAAGGTGAGCTGACGGAAAACATCTTCGGAGGTACGGATGTTTTCCTCGTTCATGTCACGCTCGCCGAGCTTTCTTTTGTCACGCTTTTTTTCTTCAATGAGTCGGTCCATGCCGTAAAGTGCAAGACGGCGGTAGTCACCGATAAGTCTGCCTCGTCCGTAGGCGTCGGGAAGTCCTGTGAGAATACCTGCATGACGCGCCTTTTTCATGGTGTCGGTATATGCACGGAAAACGCCGTCATTGTGGGTTGTGCGGTAAACGTAGTATTTCTTTATCTCGTTGCTCATCTTGTAGCCGTAGGCTTCACAAGCCTGTTCAGCGTTTCTGAAGCCCGCAAAGGGGTTTACGGCTCGTTTTAAGGGAGCGTCTGTCTGAAGTCCAACGATAAGCTCCTCGTCCTTGTCGATATATCCGGGTGCAAAGGCATCTACCGAGGAAACTCTTTCAGTGTCGATGTCAAGGACACCGCCCTTTTTGTTCTCCTCGCGGAAAAGCTCCTCAACCTTAGCGTAAAGCTTTTTTGTGCGGTCAGTGGGTCCTTTCAAAAAGGACTTATCACCTGTGTAAGGTGTTATATTGTTCATGATGAAGTCGCGGACGTTTATTTCGTTTTTCCACGCATCACCTTTAAAATCTCTCCATGCGTTCATAGTGTGCTCCTTTTGAAAAAAGATAAAAATGGACAGTCTCTGTGAGAGACTGCCCAGGCGTTCGGCTTGAAAAGTGCCCGTTCCCTCACAGTAATCTGTGCTACGCCAGTTGCGGGCAAGAGTAGTATACCACGAAGCGGTGAAAAAATCAATAATTTTTTAAAAAATTATTTAATCCAAAGCATATTATTCTCTGTCGTAAAGGTGTCGGCACTGTAAAGGAACAATACCTCGTCGAAATCCTCAAGGGAAAGAGTGGTAATCCTCGGCAGAAGAAGTGCCACACGTTCTCTTACGTAGCGAAGGTCTACAAGGACGATTTCAGAATAATCACCGAGAAGCATTTGTGAAAATATGTGAGCGTAAGAGTCCTTGAAAACAAGGAGCTTTCCTCCCTCGCTCTCGGTGGTGATTTTCACAAGAGGCTGATTCTGACCGAGATAATATGAGTACTTGTCCTTCTTTGAGAGGTATTCGTCAAAATAAAGTGATTCGTAGGTAACAGTCTCTTTTCCGTTATACACGTCAAGCGACAGAACGTTACCTCTCTCCCACCTTTCAAGAGTATCGGGAGTAATGCCGATGGCACCCGATTTCGACGTGCTTGTACCAAGGAAATTCTCCGACACAGTACTCGCGACAAAATTGTCCTTTGTCAAAGGCTCTTTGCCAAGGGCTTTTCTGTAGGCGTTGTAGCCTTTAAGAGCACCGTCGGCATTCCAGTGGTGGTCGGTTCTGAAATAGTCCTCTTTTGACATCGCGTCAAGGGTATTTATAAATTCTGCGTTTTTAAATTCAAGGCTTTCAAAGAGTGCTTTTTCGTCTGTTACCTTTGCAAAGGGAGGAAGCTCGTCTTTTGCAATATACGTTGCCGAGGGCACGAGCAGGAAGCGTGTAGGATATTTTGAAGCAAAGGTATCTATTGCGGAAACGTTCTTTTTTAAGTATTCTTCGTTTACGTCGCTCTGCTTTACAAAGAGTGTGTCGCCTGTGATATAAACACCGCCCGATTCTGCTTTAAGAAGTGCTCTGTCCGATAAGAACTTAATCTTTATAAAGGGGTCGCGAAGCACAAACTGGTCGGTAATATAGCTTTCGTAGTCACGTCCGAATTCACCCGAGAAAATTCTCTCGGTATTAACCTCGGGAAAGAGGGCAAGTTCACGGTTTTCGTTTTCCGAAAAGCTTCTGTCGGGGGATATCACGTCAAGAACAGTCATGCCGAAAACAAGGAGGAGAAAGAGCGAAATGATAATCTTATTTTTCATCTGTGTTCCTCCTTAAAATCTGAAATACAAAAATGGATTGTAGCTTGAAGCGGTAATGTAGACCGCCGATAAAACGAAGACTGTTAGAATACCGAGAAGGGTGAGTATAAAGCCAAGTCTGGGGAGTCTTTTTTCAAGACTGTCGAAAAGCTTTTTAGGAAGGGGTGTTGAAAAGAGAGTTGCAATAGCAATAAGAAGTCCGAAGCTTAAAAGAAGATATAAGCTTTCCCTGTCAAGTCCGCCGTTTGCACCGAAAAGTGCCTTGGTGAAAAGTAAGATATCTCCTGCGTCCTCAAGGGCAAAGATTACCCAACCGTAAACGAAAAGAAGTGCTGAATAAAGGTGTGAGAAAAAGGCGGGTATTTTATCAAGAAATTTCAGCAAAAACAGCTTTTCTAAGATGAGTATTACACCGAAGTATGCACCCCACATGGCAAAATTCCAACTAGCACCGTGCCATATACCCGTAAGAAGCCATACTACAGCGATGTTTCTTATCTGCTTTATAAGTCCATGTCTGTTACCGCCGAGAGGGATATATACGTAGTCTCGGAACCAAGTGCCAAGGGAGATATGCCACCTTCTCCAGAACTCGGTAATGCTCTTTGAAATATAAGGATAATTAAAGTTTTCGAGGAACTCGAAGCCAAACATTTTACCAAGACCTATCGCCATATCCGAGTATCCAGAAAAGTCGAAATAAATCTGGAAGGTAAAGGCTAAAATACCAAGCCATGCCGTAAGGGCAGGGATGGCAGATAAGTCGGAGACGGACACGGTATCCCAGAGAGAACCCACCTGATTTGCAATAAGAACCTTCTTTGCAAGACCTGCCATAAAACGCTTTACACCCGAGGCGAAAGCGTCAGGGGTCTCACGTCTTATCTCAAGCTGCTCTGCCACCGTTTTATACTGTACGATAGGACCTGCAATAAGCTGTGGGAAAAGGGAAACGTAACAGCCGAAGCTTATGATATTCTTTTGCACCGCTGTGTCTCCTCTGTATACGTCGATGACGTAGGACATCATCTGGAAGGTGTAGAAGGAGATACCTATGGGAAGAAGAATACTTACGGCAAAATCGGTCTTTGCCAAAGCGTTCAGGTTATCGAGGAAAAAGCCTGTGTACTTAAAGACACCAAGCAGCCCGATATCTATTATCATCGAGATAATAAGGGATATTTTTGCACTTTTTTTGTTCTCTTTTTTAAGACTTTTATCAACGAAAATACCGCCGAGATAGTTTACCAGAATAGAAAACAGCATAAGGGCAACGTAGGTAGGCACACCCCATGCATAGAAGAACAGCGAAAAGAAAAGAAGGAACAGATTTCTGTATTTTCTCGGTAGGATAAAATAGCCGAGAAGCACTATGGGAAGAAATCTGAACAAAAACAAAAGACTTGAAAAGACCATACTTTCTCCTTTTAGTTAAATTTCTGCATAGCATCCTCGGTCTTGCCCGAAATAATCAGTTCAAGAGCGGAAACCGCACTTTCTCTTGCCTTTTTCAGGGTTTCCGTATCCTCTTTTGAGAATTTACCGAGTACCCAGTCCGCAAGGTCGTAGTCGGGATGAGGCTTTTCGCCCACACCAACTTTAAGTCTCGGGTAAGTATTTGCACCGAGGTGTGCTTCAATGGATTTAAGTCCGTTGTGACCTCCGTGAGAGCCCTTTCTGCGTACTCTTATTTTACCCACGGGAAGTGAAATATCATCAGAAATGACAATAACGTTTTCGGGGGGGATTTTATAAAATCTTGCCGCCTCACCAACCGCCTCGCCCGAGGAATTCATAAAGGTTGCGGGCTTCATAAAGAGTACCCTTTTACCGCCGAAAGCACCCTCACCCACAAGGGCATGGAACTTTGAACGGTCGATTTTAATACCCGTTTTGTCGCTTAGTGTGTCAAGGACGAGAAATCCCGCATTGTGTCTTGTGTTTTCGTACTTTGCACCAACGTTTCCGAGACCTGCCACTATATATTCTATTTTGGTGGAAGCCTCCTTTTCGGCTCTCTCCTTTTCAAGCTTTTGAAATATATCGAAAATGCTCATAAAATACCTTTCTACTTCTCAACTATAAGCTCTGTTTCGGTTGCAAGCGCTCTTTCGATGAGTGCTTCTCTGTCGAGATTTCTCTCGGCACGCTCTACCTTTTCAAGAACGGGCTTTGTTCTGGGGTGTCTTGGCGTAAATACCGTACAGCAGTCCTCGAAGGGAAGAATAGAGGTCTCGAAGGTGTCAATCTGTCTTGCCACCCTTACTATCTCCTCTTTATCCATGCCGATACAGGGACGGAAAACGGGAATATTTACTGTGCAGTCGGTAACTGCAAGCGCCGACATGGTTTGACTTGCCACCTGACCGATGCTCTCGCCTGTGATAAGTGCCTCGGCACCGTAACGTCGGGCTATTTTTTCGGCAATAGGCATCATGAAGCGACGGAGAATAAGGGTGAAGTAGTCCTCCTCGCAGTTATCTCTTATTGCTTCCTGTATCTCGGTAAGGCTTATGAAGTGGATTCTTATTTTATCGGTATACTCTGTCAGCTTTTTTGCAAGGGCTACAACCTTTTCCTTTGCACGCTCGGAGGTGTAAGGAAAGCTTTCAAAGTGGATAGCCTCTATCTCAACGCCACGCTTTGCAAGCATATATCCTGCTACGGGTGAGTCGATACCGCCCGAGAGAAGAAGGAGGCCGCGTCCGTTTGAAAGATAGGGCATACCGCCCGCCCCATGCTCTGCACCTGCATGGATATAGGCGTATTTCTCACGGATTTCTACCCTTACAACGATTTCGGGATTAACAACGTCAACTCTCACCTCAGGGCATACCTCCGAAAGCTCTCCGCCAACGGTCGCCATGATTTCGGGCGAGGTCATGGGGAAGCTCTTGTCGCTTCGTCTTGCATCAACCTTGAAGGATGAAAAACGTCTTATGTGGGAGGGTATATTCTCACACGCCGTCTTTATAATGTCATCTATATTCTTTTCTGCTCTGTAAGAAACGGATACCGACACTATACCGAATATCTTTTTGAGGTCGGCGTATGCCTCCTCTACCATTGAGTCATCCTTTGGAGTAACGTAGAGAGTGGACTGCATACACTCAAATTCAAAGCCGTCATCTCCGAGAAGCCTTCTCATCCTCGCCTTTATTCTGCCTGTGAGAAGTGCCTCGAAGGAACGCTTGTTTGCACCTTTGAGTATTAACTCTCCGTATTTCATTAAAATAGTCCTAGTCATAAAAATCTCCTTAGTTTAGGGCTTGTAATTTTCCGCTCTGCTTCGCTACTTACTCAAAAGACTGCGTCAGCTTACGGGGAAGTAAGCTATCCTCGTCTTTTTCGTGTGCACTCGCATAGCAAAAAATTCCATCGCCCTGAGTTATGTATAGATTATTTTCTTTTTATATTCTTTGTTATCTTTTCAAGTGTCACGGCGAGTGCATCTATTTCCTCTTTTGTGTTGTAGTGCGACATGCTTATTCTGATAGTGCCGTCGGAGGATTTTGTATCAAGACCGAAAGCCTGAAGCACACCGCTTTTTCCCGAATGGGAGGAGCATGCCGAACCGCTTGACACAAATATTCCATCCCTTGAAAGCGCGTGAAGTATAATTTCACTTCTGAAGCCCACAAGTGAAATGTTCAGTATCGAGGGACATGCCCTTTCGGGAATATTCTGCTGAAAGCCCGAAAGCCTTTCTCTTGCATATAAATAAAGGTCGGAAAGGCTTTTTTCACGCTCTTTATTTTGCATAAGCTCGTTTACAGATGCACCAAAAGCGGCGATACCGATAGTGTTCTCCGTGCCGCTTCTCAAACCCTTTTCTTGACCGCCGCCAAAGGTGTGAGGGTGGATAACAAGACCTTTCTTTATAACGATAGCGCCGACACCTTTGGGTGCGTGTACCTTGTGTGCCGATACCGATATGATGTCTGCACCGAGCAAGGAAAGGGAAAGCTTTTCCTTCATGTAGGCTTGAACGCAATCGGAATGTACTATTGCACGGGGGGATGCTTTCTTCACGATATCGGAAACCGCCTTCACGTCGTATATTGCACCCGTTTCGTTATTCGTTCTCATAACTGTTACAAGAGCTACTTTCTCGGCGTTTTCTCTTACCTCGTCAAGGTCGATTTTACCGCCCTTTGTGGAAAGGCGTACTACCTCGAAGCCTTCTTCCTCAAGCTTGTCAACGGCTTTTGAAACTGCAGGATGCTCCGAATCGGTAGTAATGATTTTACGTCCTACCTTGGCGTTTTTTCTGGCACTGCCGAAGATAGCAATATTGTCACTCTCAGTACCGCCCGAGGTAAAAAACACCTCCTCGGGACGAGCCGAAAGACTCTTTGCGATGGTCTCACGGGCAAGAGTCACCTCTTTTTCGGCACGGAGTCCCTCGCTGTGAAGGGATGAGGGGTTGCCGAAAATATCGAGCATTTCTTTTATTTTTTCTTTTGCCGACTCCGACAGAGGAGTGGTGGCACTGTTATCAAGATAAATCATCTGTTTCCCTTAAAATCTCAAGAATTTTCACAACCGCATTACGACTTGGTGCGGTGTTAATTTTGTTTCGTATTTCGGCAGCCCCCTTGATGCCACGAACGTACCACGCTATCTGGGTACGCGCTTCAAGAATGCCCTGCCTTTCACCCTTTTTTTCAACCGCTAGGTCAAGGTGCTTTACAATTTCCGCAAAAAGCGTGTTGCCCGTGGGGATTACGGGTGGCGTGTCACCGAAAAGACCTGCCTTTATTTCGGAAAATATCCAAGGTCTGCCAAGAGCTCCTCTGCCTATCATTAAATGGTCGCAACCTGTGTATTCAAGCATTTTTTTAGCGCTTTCCACCGAGGTTACGTCACCGTTTCCCACAACGGGGATTTTCACCGCCCTTTTAACGTCTCTTATTACGTCAAGGTTGACGGGGGGAGCGTAAAACTGGTCTCTCGTTCTGCCGTGCACCGTTACGTGCGTCGCCCCTGCACGCTCTGCTTCAAGGGCAATTTCTGCGGCGTTCAGGTGGTTTTTGTCAAAACCGCTTCTTATCTTAACGCTGACGGGGAGGGGGTAGATTGCCTCTTTCACTCTCGACACTATTTCATAAACAAGCTCAGGCTTCTTCATCAAAGCCGAGCCCTCGTGGTTTTTAACTATTTTATTTACGGGACAGCCCATGTTTATATCAATTCCGTCGGGACGCGAGAAAAGGGCAAGAGTCTTTGCACCCTCTGCCATAATTTCAGGCTCAGAGCCGAAAATCTGGAGCAAAAAGGGCTTCTCCTCCTCGCTTCTCTCGGCAAGGGTAAAGGTCTTCTTGTCTCCGAACACTACAGCCTTTGCCGATATCATTTCACTTGTTAAAACGTCTGCACCCCACCGACAGCAGATTGTACGGAAGGCACTGTCTCCCACACCTGCCATGGGGGCAAAAAAGAGCTTCGGTCTTTTTTCTGTCATAAATCGTCCCTGCACTTGAAACTTCGATTCTTTTGTGATATAATCACATACATAATAATAATATCACAGATTTCGGTTTTTCGCAATAGCAAAAAAGGAGGCGGTAGAGTGAAAGGTCCCGAGAATGAAAAATTTCTTGTGTCAAAAGCTAAAAAAGGCGACGGCGAAGCCTTTGGCGAGCTTGTACGTTTTTATGAAAAGTTTGTCTACAATACTGCTTACGGCTTTCTTTTTTCTGCCGACGATGCCTTCGACGTATCCCAAGACGCCTTTATCAAGGCATGGCGAGGGATAAAAGGCTTTAAGGGCGACTCTTCTTTTTCTACCTGGCTTTACAGAATTACGGTGAATACCGCAAAGGATGCACTTTCGGCAAGGGTACGCAGAAAAGAGCTTTCCTCCACCGACAGTGAGGGTGAGGTTATGGATACACCATCTCACGACACACCCGAAACCGAATACATAATAAAAGAGAGACGGGAGGAGCTGATGCGAGCTATTGACTCGCTTGATGCCGATGCCCGTGAAATAATAGTGCTCCGTGAGCTTGACGGACTCTCATACGATGAGATAGCAGAGCTTCTTAAAATCGAGCTTGGTACAGTAAAGAGCCGTCTTTCGAGAGCGAGAGCGAAGCTTTCGGAAAAGCTTTTGGAACAAAATGAAAAATTTTTTGTCAAATAGAAAAAAGAGGAAAGGAGGAGTATTATGACCTGTGAAGAAATAAGAGGGAAGCTGTCGGAATACCTTGACGGCGAGTGCGATGAAGCGGAAGCTGTAGCAAAGCACCTTGAAAAGTGTCCCGAATGTCAAAAGGAAACGGAAAGACTTATCTCTCTGAGAAAAGAGCTTGAAAGCCTTGTGAAAGCTCCCGAAAAAAGTCTTGCCGACAGTGTGGTTGCCAAAATCCGTCAGGAAAAGATGAAGAAAACACCCTTTTTTATCCGTCATATAGGTCTTGCCGCCTCTCTTTTAATAATACTTGTACTTGTGATTTACACGAAGGTTTTCCCCTACGGGGCAAAAGAGGAAAGTGCCGAAATAGGTGATACGTCGGGTGAAACGGTAACTCTTGAGGCAGAAATTCTCGATATAAAAAACACTGCCGTTTTAAGAGACGACGGAAATTTCTCGGTAGCCGATGCATCACCTCGAGATGAGGCTATAGAGGAAGAAGCCTTAAAGGAAGCACCGCTTTCACCAAACCCTGAATATACTTTCGCCTCTGACACGCTAAAGCCTATTGATATTTTGTCCTCTGAATTTGAGCTGGAGAAGCTCAACGAGAACACCCTCCTTGTCAAGACAGACAATCTTGAAAGAGTGAGGGAGCTTGTGGGAGACAATTACAACGCTTATTTGGAAAACGGCGTGGTTGTAGTTTTGCTAAAATGAACGGAAAATTATTTATTATAGTTTTCGTGGGGGTACAAGGGGGAGTGCTTTTATAAAAAGCATTTCCCCTTAAATAAAAGCACAGGTATTAAAATTGTATAAAGATTTTTGTTTCGTAAGCTCAATTTTCTTGACCTTTATCATAAATAAATGGTAAAATAAAGCACTATCGAAAAATAACGGAGATAAAAATTATGAAATGGACATCACTCAACGACCTTCGAGAAAGCTATCTGTCCTTTTTTGAATCAAAAGGACATCTTCGACTTCAGAGCTTTTCTCTCGTACCTCAGAATGACAATTCACTTCTTTTGATAAATTCGGGAATGGCACCCATGAAGCCCTATTTCAAGGGCACGAAAGAGCCCCCCAGAAAGAGAGTTACCACCTGCCAGAAGTGTATTAGAACTCCCGACCTTGAAAACGTCGGAAAGACGGCACGTCACGGCACGTATTTTGAAATGCTCGGTAACTTCTCCTTCGGCGACTATTTCAAGGGGGAGGCTATTCCGTGGGCATGGGAGTTTTTAACAAAAACCCTCGAAATCCCCGAAAATCTTCTTTGGCCCTCTATCTACGAGGAGGACGACGAGGCGTTTGAAATATGGACTAAGGTTGTTGGCGTACCTCGTGAGAGAGTTGTAAGAATGGGCAAGGCTGACAACTTCTGGGAGCACGGCAGCGGACCCTGCGGACCCTGCTCAGAGATATACTTCGACAGAGGCGAGAAGTACGGCTGTGGCTCTCCCGACTGCCGTCCCGGTTGTGAGTGCGACAGATACATGGAGATATGGAACAACGTATTCACCCAGTTTGACAACGACGGCAAGGGCAACTATACGGAGCTTGCGCAGAAGAATATTGATACGGGTATGGGACTTGAAAGACTTGCCTGCGTTATGCAGGGGGTTGACAACCTCTTTGAGGTCGATACCGTAAGAAAGATACTGGACACCGTTTGCACGTGGTCGAATAAGGAATACGGTAAGGACTACAACACCGACGTGTCTATCCGTATAATTACAGACCACATCAGAAGCTCTACCTTCATGATAGGTGACGGCGTTATGCCTTCAAACGAGGGCAGAGGCTACGTTCTCCGCCGACTTATACGCCGTGCAGCACGTCACGGAAGACTTATCGGCATTGAGGGTACTTTCCTCAACAGACTAGCAGACGTGGTTATCGAATGTAACGAAAACGCATACCCCGAGCTTGCTGAGAAAAAGGACTATATAAAGAAAATTCTTTCTATGGAGGAGGACCGCTTCAACGCTACTATAGATGCGGGACTTTCTATCCTTTCCACAATGGTAGAGAAGGCAAAGGCTGAGGGCAAGACTGCTCTTTCGGGAGAGGACACCTTCAAGCTTTACGATACCTTTGGATTCCCCGTAGACCTCACCCGTGAGATTATCGCCGAGGACGGACTCGCTCTTGACGAGGATGCCTTTAATGCTCTTATGGCAGAGCAGAAGAAGAGAGCAAGAGAAAACCGCAAGGCAGGAGGCGGTTGGGATGATACTCAGGCAAGTCTTATTGAAAATACCCCAAAGACCGAGTTTATCGGATATACCGAAACCGAGTGTGATGCAAAGGTTATTGCCATTATAAAGGACGGCGAGCTTTGCGGAGAGGTAAGTGAGGGCGATGCTGTTATCATACTTGACAAGACTGTTTTCTACGGCGAGGGCGGCGGTCAGGTAGGTGATACGGGTACTCTCGGTGACGCAAAAGTTCTTGACACCAAGAAGAAGGACGGCGTATACCTTCACGAGTGCGAGATAAATTCTCTCGTCAAGGTGGGCGACACGCTCAAAATATCCCTTGATCAGGCACGCCGTAAGGCTATAGCCCGTAACCACTCGACAGTGCATCTTCTCCAGTCCGCACTTCGACGTGTGCTGGGCGACCACGTAGAGCAGGCAGGCTCATACGTTGACGATACAAGACTCCGCTTCGACTTCAAGCACTTCGGTCCTATGACACAGGACGAAATAAAGACTGTTGAAGCGCTTGTAAACGAATATATACTCTCGGCATCGGCGGTTGGAACAGTAGAAACCGATATAGAGAGTGCAAAGAAAATGGGTGCTACCGCACTTTTCGGTGAAAAGTACGGCACTACTGTCAGAATGGTAAAGATGGGTGACGTTTCCGCCGAGCTTTGCGGAGGAACACATCTCTGTAATACTGCCGAAGCAGGACTTTTCAAGGTGCTTTCCGAGTCCTCCGTTGCGGCAGGTATAAGAAGAATAGAGGGTACTACAGGGCTTGGAGTACTGAAGCTTCTTGAAGAAAAGGACACACTTCTCGGGGAGAGTGCTACGGCTGTTAAAGCAAACGATTTTGCATCGATTCCTTCCCGTATAACAGCCCTTCAGGGAGAGCTTCGAGATGCAAAGGCAGAAATCACCGCCATTCGTGCAGAAATGGCAAAGTCGGCGGCAGAGGGACTTGAAAAGGCAATCGTCAAGACCGACAAATACTCACTTCTCTTTGGTGAGATAGAGGGTGCAAAGGCAGATACACTCCGTAGCGAGGGCGACAGACTTCGCGACAAGTATTCCGATATGGTAGGTGTTCTTTACACCGTTGCCGACGGAAAGATTGTATTCGTGGCATTCTGCGGTAAGGATGCGGTAGCAAAGGGTGCTCATGCAGGAAATATCCTGAAGACCATTTCTCCCATTGTAGGCGGTGGCGGAGGAGGTCGTCCCGACAGTGCTTCTTCCGGCGGACGCGACGTGACAAAGCTTCCCGAAGCAAAGGAAGAGTTTTATAAAATAATGAGAAATTAGAAATGAGAAATTAGAAATTGTGGTTGAAAACCGCAAGCGGTTTTCTTCCTTTAATTTTCAATTTAACAAGGGAGATAATTATGGATTGTTTGTTTTGTAAGATAGCAAAGGGAGATATCCCCTCAACAAAAGTGTATGAGGACGATAAAATATACGCTTTCCGCGATATAAATCCCCAAGCACCCACACATATACTTGTAATACCTCGTGCACATATCCCCTCCGTTGACGGAGTGAGTGCTGAAAATTCAGCGGTAATTGCTCATATCTTCGAGTGTATTCCCAAAATTGCAAAGGCTGAGGGACTCGACAGGGGCTACAGAGTTGTTTCAAACTGCGGTGACCACGCTTGTCAGAGCGTTCATCACCTTCACTTCCATATACTCGGCGGACGTCAGCTTGCCGACAGTATGGCTTAAATGGCTTACCCTGTAAAACGAGACGAGGTAAAGGAGCTCCGTGACAAAATAAAGCTTCACCCTACGGGAGCATATCTTTTTTGGGGCGAGGAGGAGTATCTTAAGCACTACTATCTTGAGGAGCTTCGCACCTTTATCCGTGCCGAGGGCATGGAGGAGTTCAACCGAACCTCGGTGGATTTTGAAAGAGACGGAACGCTGAAAGTGCTTGAAGAAGCGGTAGACGCACTTCCCGTTATGGCAGAGCATAAGATGGTTGAGGTATGGGGACTTGATATCACCTCCCTTAAAAAGGACGGAGAAAAAAGGCTTGTCGACCTTGTAAAAAGCGTTACAAAGGATACTGTTTTCGTAATCTTTTGCAGGAACGCTGAGCTTGACCTTTCCACCAAAAAATCAAGGGAAAGAAAGATAATAAAGGATTTATCCTCTCTCATGACCGTTACCGAATTTCCCCGTCAGAGTGAAATGAAGCTCATCTCCTGGACGGACAGGATATTCAAAAACGATGAAATACGCATTTCCGATTTTAACATATCGAAGATGATAAAGCTTTGCGACTTCAGCATGACGAGGCTTAAAAGTGAGAGCGAAAAGCTTATCGCCTACACCAAAAGGAACGGACTTGACACAGTGCCGAATGAAATTATCGACATTTTGGTAAAGTCGTCTGCCGAAAATGAGACCTACGAGTTCACCGATGCGGTACTCCGCCGTCAGAAAAAAGAGGCGTGTACCATACTTGAAAACTTAAAAGGTCAGAACATTGAGCCTATCGTTTTAGCATCTGTTCTGTCAAAGGCGTTTGGCACCCTTGCGGTGGTAAAATCCGCAAGAGGAAAGATGAATGACAATGAAATCGCAGGAATAACGGGCGTTTTTCCTTGGCAGGTGAAGAACTATGTGACCGCTTCCTCCTGCTGGGAGGAAAAGGATTTGCGTCTGGCGATAGACCTGACCTTTCAGTGCGATATAGACCTGAAAAGCACGGGTGTCGATGGATACGTACTCATCGAAAGGCTTGTGGTGCAGGCACTATGAAAATTCCCGTAAGTGAAGTCATAATAGTCGAGGGCAAGTACGATAAGATAAAGCTTGACTCCATTCTTGATGCCGACGTTATAACCCTTGACGGATTTGGCATATTCAAGAGTGAGGAAAAGTGCTCTCTTATCCGCCGTCTTGCAAAGACACGAGGGGTTATTGTACTTACCGACAGCGACTCGGCAGGCAGAGTTATAAGAAACCACATAAAGAGCATTACGGGGGGCGAGGGGGTAGTTGACCTTTACGTGCCCCAGATAGAAGGCAAGGAAAAGCGAAAGGAGTCTTACTCCAAGGAGAGACTTTTAGGCGTTGAGGGAATAGATGCCGACGTAATAAGAGGACTTTTTGAAAACTTTAGTGCTTCCGACAAAAAGCGGTGCGAGATAACGAGAACACGCTTTTTTGAGGACGGATATATGGGAGGAGAGGGGTCAAAGGAAAGGCGTGAGCGCCTTGCCGAAAGGCTTTCGCTTCCGAGAAAAATAAGTACTACAGCACTTCTTTCAGCGGTAAATATGCTTCTGACAGAAGAAGAATACACTAAAATTTGTGAGGAACTGAAATGATAAAAAGCATGACAGGCTACGGAAGAGCAGTCCTTGAAAAAGAGGGAATGGAGCTGACCTTTGAAATAAAAAGCGTCAACAACCGTTACCTTGATACATCTGTAAGACTCCCCCGTGCCTACGGATATCTTGAAGATAAGATAAAAAAGGAGATAGGACTCCACACCTCAAGAGGTAAGGTGGACTCATACCTTGGAATAAACGTACTTGAGGACAGCGAAACGAAGGTTTCGGTAAACCACGCACTCCTTGAAAGCTATCTTGCGGTTTTCCGTGAGGTACAGGAAAAGTACTCGCTCCGTGACGATATAGGTGTTTCGGTGGTAACAAGACTCCCCGACGTTCTCGGTACAAGAAGCGGTGAGGAGGACGAGGAAAGAATGACAGCCGTTGTTCGTGAGGTTATGGACAAGGCGCTTTCCGACTACGATTCCATGCGTGAAGCCGAGGGTAAAAAGCTCTTTGACGATATAAACGAAAAGCTTGACCGCATCGAAGAAATAAGAAACGAAATAAAGGCACTTTCACCCGAGTCGGTTAAGGCTTACGAGGAAAGGCTCAAAGCTCGTATCGAGGAGCTTCTCGGAAACACCGCCTACGATGAAACGAGAGTTATTACCGAGGTTGCGCTTTTTGCCGACAAGGTTGCGGTAGACGAGGAAATCACAAGACTTGCAAGTCATCTCTCCCAGTTCCGTTCTATAATGAAGGGAAATGCCCCCGCAGGACGTAAGCTTGACTTTCTCACACAGGAAATCAACCGTGAGGTCAACACAATCGGTTCAAAGTGTCAGGAGCTTGAAATCACACGACTTGTGGTTGAGGCAAAGAGCGAGATTGAAAAGATAAGAGAACAGATACAAAACATAGAATAAATTTCTTTGTCTTTTTCCGTTTTGCGTCGCTACTTACTCGACTCGGCATCGTCGCTTTACGCTTTGTAAAGCATCCTCGCCTCGCTCGTGTGCACTCGCCAAGCGAAAAAATACTTTGAAATTTCAAACGGTTTTACATTTACAAAACATAAAATTATAAAAGTTTTTGAAAGAGAGTTTGAAAGATAAAATTTATGAAAATGTTGTCTTTAGGATTAGGTAATATGGTGGCTTGTGACAGGATAGTATGTATAGTATCACCTGACACGGCACCCGTGAAGAGACTTGTACAGGATGCAAAGGACGAGGGCAGAGCCATTGACGTAACAGGAGGAAAGAAGACCCTTTCGGTAATCCTCACCGACTCCGACCACGTAATCCTTTCTAAAATAACACCCCAAAGGCTGAGGGAAGCCTTAAACCGTGACGACGACAGAGAAATAGAGGAATAGGACTATGAAAAAAAGAGGAAAGGTACTCATAGTATCGGGTTCTGCAGGAAGCGGAAAATCAACGGTGCTCACCCCTTTTAAGACAGGGGAGATAGAGCCCTTCAGGTTTTCGGTTTCGGCTACAACAAGAGCGCCCAGACCCGGTGAGGTTGACGGCAAGGACTATCTTTTCGTAACACACGCTCGTTTTGAGGAAATGATAGAAAAGGGTGAGCTTATTGAGCATACCGTTTTCAACAACAACTACTACGGCACTCCCAAAGCACCCCTTGAAAGGATGATTGAGGAGGGGCAGATAGTAATTCTTGAAATTGAGGTCGACGGTGCCGAGCAGATAATGTCGCTTTTCGACAAAAACGACGTGATATCGGTATTTCTTTCGCCACCCGATTACATAACCCTTGAAAAGAGACTCCGCGGCAGAGGAACAAACACCGAGGAGGATATCCTCGACAGGCTTGAAAGAGCCAAGGTGGAGCTTGATTTTGCAAAGCTTTATCAGCACATTTTATTTAACTTCAACGACCGTGCCTCCGACGTTACCGATGCTATTATCAAAATAACGAAGGGCGAAAGCGTTCGGGACCTTGACCTGTATTGTGAAAGTGCAGCAGCGCTTTTTGATAAATTTTATAAATGAAAATGATAAAAGGAGATATAAAGCCATGATGAACGAACCTTCAATCGAAAAACTTACAAAAAACGGCCTCAACCGTTATCAGGTGTGCATTGCCACCGCAAAGATTGCCCGTGAGATAATCGACGAGTACAATGAGGAGGCGGCAAGAATTGCTGCAAACGCTGACACCTTGAGCGTTAAGCGTCCCGTACACGACGATAAGCCCGTTAAGACTGCGGTACACGCTATCGACAGAGGCGACTACAAGGTTACCGTACCCGAGCACAGCGGTGAGGAAGTTATTTACGGGAAAGAATGAAACAAAAAAGGATGTAGAGATACATCCTTTTTTAATGCAGAATGAATATTCAATATTCGTTATTTCCCCCGAGTCTCTTACCTGATGATATGAAAATATATCGAATATTGCTTGACAATAAGGTGTATTATGGTGTATAATCACTGTGTATGAATAAAGAATATTTTTTTCAAAGGCAGGGCGGTAAAATGACAGCTATAATCAATGCTACTCTCGTCATGAGAGACCATTTTATTCCAAACGGCGTTGTCCTTATCAAGGACGGCAAAATAGTTGATTTTGGCGAAAAAAGACTTCTCAAGGTGCCCGAGGGCTGTGAGATAGTTGATGCCGAGGGGCTTTGGGTAGGACCCGGTTTTGTTGATATACATACTCACGCAGGAAACAACGTTTTCTTCAACGACGACCCCGTCGTTGCGGCAAAGGCACATCTTGCCCACGGCACTACCACAGTGCTTCCCGCACTTTACTATAACATGAACACCGAGGCTTACGTTGAGGCTATCGGCGTTATCCGCGAGGCTATGAAGAAGTCGGAATGTAAAAATATAGCAGGTCTTTACATGGAAGGCCCTTATCTCAACCCCAAGTTTGGTTGCGAGAGGGAAAAGAATCCTTGGAAGGACCCTGTTAATCCTGCAAGGTATATGCCTATTATTGAGGCAGCTCACGACCTTGCACGTGCGTGGGCACTTGCACCCGAAAGAGAGAATATTCTCGACTTCGTTCTCGACGTAAAGAAGGCAAACCCCAATGCCGTATTCACAGTAGCACACAGTGAAGCGTCCCCCCGTCAGATTGAAGAGATAATTCCTTACGGACTTAAAATCGGTACACATCACACCAACGCAACGGGCGACAGACCTATGTACCCTGAATGCCGTGGCGTATGCGTTGACGAAACCGTAAACTACAACAGCTCTATTTACGCAGAGCTTATCTGCGACAGTCGCGGAATACACGTTGACCCCTATATGCTCAGACTTGTGAGAAAGATAAAGGGCGACGACAGAATTATTCTTATTTCCGACGCCTTTGCTTGTGACGGACCCGTGCCCGAGGGCTACGAGGATGTTGACGATATCAACTTCGATTTTCAGGGCGAGATTGCAGGCTCCAAGATGACACTCGACATCTCCTGCCGTAATATGATAAAGCACACAGGTGCATCTCTTGTTGACGTATTCAAGTTTGCATCCTACAACCCTGCCTCAGCCGTTGGCTTCTACGACAGAGGTGAGATAGCAAAGGGTAAGAGAGCTGACCTCGTATTCGTTGATGCCAAAATGGGTGTTCACGGCGTAATGTTCGAGGGGATAATGGAAAAATGAAGATATACACAGTAAAGAGATGGCAGGGCAAGTGAGAGGCTATTCAACACAGTTTGTGCAAGGTCACAGATAGCCTTTGATGACGATAGTCTTTATGCAGGTAAAAGAATGAGGGCAAACCGCTACAGGTTTGCAGATGAAACAAAGCCTTCTTACCACCTGTCATGGAGCACCGTGAAAACGGATAGCTTTACATTCCACCGAAGTGAGTGCTTCGGAGAAATGATATTCGCAAATAAAAAATAATATACAAAGGAGAATAACAATGGATTACGTAAAGGTAGACCCCGCAACAAAATTCAACTTTAACCCCGCAGAATTTGTTCCCTTCAAGGACAAAGAGGTTTGCGACAGAGTTCGTAAGCTCAGCGGAACAGACCTTGAAAAGAGAGAGGCTTGGTGGCATCCCGAATTCGAGGTAAAGGTAATGATGAACCCTCACCCCGTTCTCATTTCCACACTCTTCACACGTCTCAAGGCTGCAAGTGAAGCAGGCAGAAAGTTCACTATGATTCTCGGTAACCCCGAGCCCGACACCTACATTCCTCTTGCACAGCTTATCAACTACTTCCAGGTTGACTGCTCAAAGGTACATATCTTCGCAGAGGACGAGTGGGCTGACCAGGACGGCAACATCGCTCCCGAAACATACGATGCAGGATTTGTTCATTCAATGATAAAGTATCTTGTAAACCAGATTGACCCCAAGCTTCGTATGCCCATGGAAAACGTACACTACCCCACAAACGCTAATATCAACGATTATTCCAAGATAATCAACGATATTTCCGAGGGCGGTGCAGATATCATCTCCACCTCTCCCGGATGGACGGGCCACGTAGCTTTCGTTGACCCCATTCCCGAATTCATCGGAAGCGGTGACATTGAAGAATGGCTGAGTCAGCCTGCTAAGCTTGTAACACTTCATCCTATGACTATCCTTCAGAACTCTCTGAACGGTACATTCGGACAGTCAGGCGACATTGCAAACGTACCTCCTAAGGCTGCTACAATCGGTCCTATCGACGTTATGCGTGCTAAGGAGCGTATAGAGGTTCATGCACTTGCAACAAACGGCACCTTCTCATCATGGCAGAGAATGACCTCTCGTCTTGTAACACACGGACCTGTTACACCTTATGTACCCAGCTCAATGCTTCAGACAAAGAAGACTCAGGTTTATATCAGCGAAGAGCTCGCCGCTCCCTTCGAGTGCTGGGAAAAGGTTGGTTATTAAGCCATATTGATGTTTGTCAAGTTTTAGTCCGACGGCAAATAAACACACATACAGAAACCGACGGAAGATATTCGTCGGTTTCTGTATTGTAAAACAGATAAATGCACAATGCAGAATTTTTAATTAAATTGCATACAAGAGAGAAGGCTTTTTATTAAAACCTCCTCTCATAAAAACCAAAATATCAAGCTTAAAAAGGATTTTGTTATGAATTTAATGGGAATAGATATGGGCACTACCTCCGTTAAGACGGCAGTGTTCGATGAAAACCTGAAAGAAAAGCTTACTCTTACAGCAGATTATACTCTTGACTCTCACGGAGACATCGTTGAATTTGATGGTGAAAAGTACTGGGAGATAGTAAAGGGCGAGATAGAGAAAGCGACGGCTGAAATATCAGTTGATGCACTTGCGATAGACACCCAGTGCGAAACTCTTATCCTTACCGACGAGATGGGCACGCCTGTCCGTCCCGCTATCGTGTGGCTTGACAACAGAGCTACCGAGGAGGCAGAGATAATAGAAAAGCACTTCGGTCGAAGGAGAGTGTACGAGGTGACTGGACAGCCCGAGATAACAGCAACCTGGCCTGCCTGCAAGCTCCTTTGGGTAAAGAGAAACGAGCCCGAAGTATGGGCAAAGACCAAGAGAGTATTCCTTCTTGAAGACTGGATTCTTTATAAGCTTACGGGTAAATTCGTCAGCGAAAAGACACTGCAATCCTCTACTATTTATTTTGATATCCACCGCAGTGAGTGGTGGCAGGAGATGCTCGACTTCATCGGAGTTACCTCCGATATGCTCCCTGAGCTTCACGGTAGTGCAAAGCCTGTGGGTGAGTATCAGGGCATCAAGGTAGTGACCTCGGCTATCGACCAGATAGCAGGTGCTATCGGTGCAGGTGTCGTAAAGCAGGGTATCGTCAGTGAAATGACAGGTACCACAATGGTTATATTCATGCCATCAGAAAATGTTCCAGAATACGATGAAAAGAGCATCGTACCCTGCCACTATAACTATGATGATAAATACTGTCTCCTGTCATGGACTCCTACGGCAGGAATGGCTCTCAAGTGGTTCAAGAACGCTTTTTGCGAGAACTTCTCATTCAGAGAGCTTGATGAAATGGCAGAAAGGGTGTCTGCGGGAAGTGACGGGGTGACCTTTCTTCCTTACCTTTGCGGTTCCACCATGCCTAAATACAACCCCGATGCAAGAGGAAGCTTTACGGGAATTACCACCGAGCATAACAGAGCGCATTTTGTTCGAAGCGTTATGGAGTCGGTAACATGTATGCTTAAATCAAATCTTGGGTATCTGGGGCTTGAGACAAAGGAGATAAGAGCTATGGGAGGCGGTGCAAACAGTCCTCTCTGGTGTCAGATGAAGGCGGATATGACGGGCAAGAGACTCGTTACACTTAAAAACAAGGAAACCGCTTGTCTCGGCTCGGCAATTCTTGCAGGAACAGGTATCGGTGTATTCGAGTCGGTGGAAAAGGCTTGTGAAAAAATCGAGCTTGACTGCGTATACGAATCAAAGGGCACTGATTATACTGAATGTTACGAGAGATTTCTCGCTTATGACAGATTGCTAAACATATAATCACAATACAAAGGAGATAAAGCTATCTCAAAGGTTGGCTTAATCAAGGGAACGCTCCCTTTTTGAAAAATATCGAAAACCTTTGTGACATTCTTAACATCGAAATTATATGAAGCTTAACACAGTTTACAAAAGACATGCAAGGCTTGTATTAAACAGAAGCTATTTTGTTGACAAGAGTGTGGGCATACTCATAGCCGCGTGCCTTTTCTTAAGTTTTGCCTTTATTTCACTTACAAAGAACGGCTTTTCTTCAGCAATGGTCTTCATTGTGGAGGAGGGTGTTCTTACCAAGTCACAGACGGGTGTTATAACAAGCTCTTTCTACATAATCTACGGTTTTTTGCAGATTGTTGGGGGGCTTCTTGCCGACAGATGGCATCCAGAAAGACTTATAACCATCGGCTTTATAGGTGCGGGATTTGCAAATCTTGTAATATACTTTAATCAAAGCTACTGGGTGATGCTTGGTGCGTGGATATTTAATGCTCTCACTCAGTTCCCTGTATGGCCATCTATTTTCAAGATAATATCCTCTATGATATCTCCCTCGGTACGTCGCGGAGCAATGTTCCTTATGACATTTGCAACCTCTACCGGACTTGTGTTTGGATACGTTGTTGCTGCCTTCGTGTCACGTTGGCAGCTGAACTTCCTTATTTCATCAATAGGACTTTTCTCTATTGCACTTCTCTGGTCTATTGTGTGGAGCTTTTCGCTGAGAAAAAGCGAAATGAAGCTCAACGAAGCAGAAGCGCCTACTGTTCCCCATCATGATGAGCATCCCAACTTTAAACTAGTTCCTACGCTTATAAAAAGCGGTGTAATTTACGTTATCTTCTTTAACTTTGTCGCAAATGTTTTTCAAATCGGTATAAAGAGCTTTGTCCCCTCAATTATAAGGGAAAGCTACGATAACGTTTCCTCCTCATTTGCTACCATTATAAGTATAATAGTGTTTGTAACGGGAGCGCTTGGCTCGCTGTTTGCGAAGTTCTGGTATCCGAAACCCTTCAAAAACGAGGTCAGGATTTTTGCTACCGCATTTTCACTTTCCCTTATCCCTTGCGGAGCAATTCTTTTCGTTGGTAAAATAAATTATTGGATAATTATTGCCACAATGGCACTTCTCATGGTGTTTTTAGCAAGCAGTGATCTTTATTATTCCTATATTTCGTCGTATTTCGGAAAATGGGGTAAAAGCGGTACTCTTTCGGGAATAGTGAACTTTGCCGCATCCTTCGGCGTTGTTTTTGCAAACTTTGTGCTCACCCGAATTGCCGACGGCTTTGGCTGGACTGTAACTCTCATCGTTTGCTTCTGCTTGCTTTTGCTCGGTGCAATACTTGCGGGTACGTCCGCACCAAAGTGGGAGAAATTCAAGAGGGATAGCGAAAACTAAATTGAAAATGACTCCGAGGCAATTTCTCTCGCAATCTGTTTCAATCAAAGCTGCGGCGTAATGCCCACAGCATTCACCTTCAATGCTGTCGTGCAGTTTGCGGTATGATCATCTATATTTAAAATTATTTTCACAAGGCACTCTCCCGACCATAGAAAAAAGGCTTTTTGTGGCAAATATCGTAAATCTTGCTATGGGCTACGTGGTGGAGACACGGGTGCTTTCTATGAGCTCGGTACACAACCGTGCTCATTCTTTTTTAGCTTTAATAACGTTCTGTCACTATTGATAACTTTTCATGCATCAACAAAAGTGTTATGCGTTAAAGTTTTTCGCCAGAAAAATTTCCGCCTGCGAAATCTGCCCTCTGAATTTGGCAAATTGCACCCTTAAATCTCCAGCATTTGACATCTGTTTTGTTTTATGATATACTGAAAAATAATAAAAAGCATGAGGTAAATATGGCAGAAAATATAAAGCTGATAGCAAATAATAAAAAGGCATACCACGACTATTTCGTAGAGGAAAAATATGAAACGGGTATTGAGCTTGTGGGCACTGAGGTAAAGGCACTCCGCCTTGGGCAGGTAAACCTTAAGGACTCGTGGTGCGGTGTGGAGGGTGGCGAAATGTACGTTTACGGAATGCACATAAGTCCCTACGAGATGGGCAATATCTTCAACCGCGACCCCCTTCGTGTCAGAAAGCTTCTCATGCACAAGAAAGAGATAATGAAGCTTTTCGGACTGGTGGGCAGAGAGGGCTACAGTATAATTCCTTTGCAGATATATTTCAAGAACTCAAAGGCAAAGCTTGAAATCGGTCTTTGCAAGGGTAAGAAGCTCTACGATAAGCGCGACTCGGCGGCTGAAAAGGACATGAAGCGTCAGAGTATGCGTAATGTAAAACTGTCGGGAAGAATAGACGACTAAAATATAGGTTTTCGGGAGAGCGTGAGAGGGTGCTTTTGACTCAAAAGCATCCTTTCACGATAAAATGAATGGAAAAAAGGCTTGATAAAATAAACGATAAAATTTCTATATACCAGTATACCGAGGGCTTTTCCTACGGCACTGATGCGGTGCTTCTTTCAGCCTTTGTTAAGGTGAAAAAGGGTCAGGTGGGCGTGGAGCTTGGTACGGGTACGGGAATTATTCCCATTCTTATTACCCATCACAAAAGTCCCGAAAAGATATTTGCCTTTGAGATACAAGAGGATTATGCCACCCTTGCCCGTGAGAACGTCTTACTTTCGGGGATGGACGGAAAAATCGAGATTATCCACGATGACATAAAAAATATAACGCCCTACTATTTCAGAGAAAATGGCGTGGAGAGCGTGGATTTTGTTTTTTCAAATCCCCCTTACATGAAGATGACATCGGGTTATCTCAACGAAAGCGAGAGAAAGCTCACGGCGCGACATGAGCTTTTCTGCGACATTAAGGATGTGTGTGCCTCGGCATCAAAGCTTCTCAAAAACGGCGGTGACTTTTTTGTAATCTACCGTCCTGACAGAATGTGCGACCTTTTCGTTGCTATGCGTGATGCGGGTATTGAGCCAAAGGAGCTTTTAGAGGTACAGTCGAGACGGGGAGAGGCCCCAACCCTCATTCTTGTGCGAGGCAGAAAGGGTGCTTTTTCATCAATGAAAATCAACGCCCCCTTTGTTATTTACGATGGTGATAAGTATACCGAGGAAATGAAAAGGGTATACGAGGAAGGTAAAATTACAAAAAACCCACCTGCTTTTTAGGTAAGCAGGTGGGTTTCTTGTACTCTGAAATAATTTGCACCCTGTTCAATCACGAACTCTGTGGAGAGCACTTCTACAAGGGTAATGTTATCGGGCATTTTATCGCCGTCAGGCTTTTCCAGATGCTCGAACTCCTTTTCGGGCGGTGTTCTGTCGGGCGGTGTGAATTCTCCCTTTTCAAAGCTGGGAGGTATATTTTCTATATCCTCATTGAATTCTCTGTCCCCGTCGGGTCTCTTTTTTTGACCGAAGACCTGAGGTATCTCCGAGCCCTCGGGTCTTGGAAATCCGCTAGGAAATCTTCCGCCGTTAAAGCCTCCCGTAGTGGATGTTTTGCTTCCCTGAAACTGTGTATCTCCCTGCCACAAGGTGTACGTACCGTCAGTAAGACTTGGTGATGAGAAGATGAGCGTCGTAAAGGCATTGGGAAGCGCCTGTGAGAAAATAATGTCCCCCGCTTCGTTTTTTAGAGTAAGCGTTCCTCTGTCTTCTTTCGCTCGGAAGTCGAACACTACAAAGGTCTGTCCGCCCTCCTCTATTCTGTCAAGCATGTTTCCGCCTGCAATTACAGTACCGCCGTTTATGTGAATTCCCTTGTCCGAATCTATTCCCGCATCGGCACTGTCGGCACAGGCAGAGGTGATAACAGTACCTCCGTTAATAACGAGCCAGCCGTTGGAGTCAATTCCGTCACCCTCCCCCGTTTTGCCTGTAACCTCGATTGTGAGAATACCGCCGTTTACTGTTGTTACCGATACGTTATCCTCGTTGGTATTTATTCCGTCGTTGCCCGATTTTATGTTGATATTACCGCCGTTTACCGTGAGATGAAGCTCACTGTCAAGCCCCTCGTTTTCGGCATTTATGTTGAGAGTACCCTCGCCGTCAAGGGTCATGGACATCTTTGAATAGAAGGCGGCATCGTATTTATGGAGCTTTTTCGCATCAAGTACTTCGGTTTTGTCCTCATTCAGCTCAACCGTGTCGGGCTTGTATATTTTTGCAACGTATGAGCCGTTCACAGTATTTACACTGTCTTTTGCAAGAATTACTCTAGCACCCGCACCCGACAAGTCAACCTCTTTTGTTGCCTTTTCCGCATCCTTATCGCTGCATTCGTAAACGCTGTAAAAAATAACGGCAGGTGCAACCGTGGAGGTTATTTGAGCACCGTCAAGGATAAGGGTTACGACTGCTTCAGGGTCATTTTTCGCATCTTCCCCAAGGTCAACGGCTATCTGACCGTGAGAAAGGCTTCCTTTTATTCTGTACGTTCCTGCTTTTGTTATATGTACCACACTGTGTAGGTCTGCTTCTTCCTTTGAGTGAGCGTCGTCCTCCTCACCCTCGCCGTAGGTGAAGCCATGCCCCTCCTCGTAATATATGATATCGTTTGAAACCTCAACTGAGTCCTTGAGAGTGCCCTCGGCTTTTATTTCGGCATCCGACAGCAAAATCACAGTTTCGGTGTGTGTCTCTTTGATATCGTTTGCCTCGTTTGTGCCATTTTTACAAGAGGTAAAAAGAAGCAGTACTGCAAGTAAAACCAAAATAATTTTCTTCATAACATCCTCCTTTTTTTAATAAATTATACCACACCTTTTTAATAATGGTTTTAATATTTTGTGAATGAAATGTTTATTTCAAGATATTCAAAAAAGCTCAAGGGTCTTGCTTTATGTTGACAAAAGTTTCGGGATATGGTACAATTCACTTGCTTAAAATCATTTTGATAAAAGGAGATTTTTATGAAAAAGCTTGTTGTTTTATTTTTGTTTTTAGCTCTTTTTTTGATGGGCTGTGATTCGGATAACGGTACAATTGATGAAAAGCAAGAAGGTCTTCCCACTGTTGAAGAAAACAGTGGCAACCAAACACCTTCCGAGGAAAAAGAGACTCCCAAGGACTCAAAGCCCAAGGCTGACGGTGTCTATCAGGAGGGAGCACTCTTTCAGTTTGGACTCGCTCCCGTGGAGCTTGACGACGTTGGCTACGGCTATCTAAATAAATCAGGTGAATGGGTTATTGAGCCTCAATTTAAGGCAGCCACAGAGTTCGGACCCGACAGACTCGCCTTCGCGGTGGTTAACGGTGAATGGCGCTTAATTGATACAAAGGGAGAGGTTGTGTCCGATATAGTTTTTCACAGAGTAAGAGCTTTTTCTGCTTGCGGAATAGCAAGAGTTGAAATGAAGGATGAAAATGGTATTTATCCTGCATACTTCGACGGCAAAGAGCTTAAGAGATTTGAAAACACCGAAGAATACTTCGGCTTAAACGATTTTTCGGCAGAGGGCTATGCAGTAGTCACACTTGACGACGGCAGTGAAGGACTTATCGATTCAAATTATAACTGGGTAGTTCCCGCAACAAAGGGACTTCACCTTAACGGTCTTGCTATACAAGGCGGACTTTGTGCCTTTGACAATGAAGACGGAACCTGTGGTTTTTATGACAAGGACGGAAATATTGCCCTTTTGATGACTGAAAACTATTATGATTTTCATAAGGGCGTCGTATTCAGCAAGAGCGGTCTTGCGGCACATCGCAATAAAGTCTATGACAAGAACTGGAACGAGGTTATTGATATACATTCAATAGTGGAAAACCGCGACTACTACGTTAGCACAAGCTTCAATTCAAGTGATTGGATGAGGCTCAGACGTACTCCCAAAAACACAAGCTACGGCTCGTATATTTATATGGATGCACAGGGAAATATCATGGCGTATGCAGACGAAGCCGATATGAAGCATCTGACAAATAACTCTCCCATGCTTATTGCAAACAGAATTTGTCTTTACAAGTACGTTGAATTTGACGCCGACGGAAAGGCTGTGGCACTCAGTGATGGTACAAACCCCGACGCAAAGGAAAAGCTTGTAGTTCTTAACGAAAAGGCTGAACTTGTTTATTCACCCTATAACCTTGACCTTGCTGACCTACACAACTATTACACCGACGGATACACTTGGGCAGAGGTTATTTCCAAGGACGACGTTTACGTTATTCTTGACAAAGACGGAAATATCCTTTGGCAAAACAGTGAAGACACACCCGTAGATTCAATAGGCGGATATCAGGGATAAATTGAAAATTTTTTCGGAGAAATTATGTCAAACGAAATCGTAAAAGGCGCACTCTACGTTGTTGCAACCCCAATAGGAAACCTTTCCGACCTTACCAACAGAGCGAAAAAGGTTCTATCTGAGGTGGATTTTGTGGCTTGTGAGGACACGAGAGTTACGGGAAAGCTTCTTATGTGTATAGGAGTAAAAAATAACCTTATAAGCTATCATGAGCACAATAAGCGTGAAAAAGGCGAGGAAATTGTGGCAAGACTCAAAAGAGGTGAAAGCGGTGCTATCGTCAGCGATGCGGGAACCCCTGCCATTTCTGACCCTGGTGAGGACCTTGTAAGGCTTTGTGCCGAAAACGGCGTTGATTCATTCGCAGTACCCGGTGCGTGTGCCGCCATTTCTGCCCTTTCTATATCAGGTCTTTCCACAAAGCGTTTTTCCTTTGAGGGCTTTTTATCTACCAACAAGGCGGAGAGAAAAAAGCATCTTGAAGAAGCGAAGCTCTCCACGTATACCCTCATATTTTACGAAGCACCCCACAAGCTCCGTGACACTCTTTCAGCAATGCTCTCCGTTCTTGGTGACAGAAGAATATCACTGGTCAGAGAGCTTACAAAAATCAACGAGGAGGTCTTTCGTACAACTCTTTCAGGTGCGGTAGAGTACTACAGGGAAAACAACCCCAAAGGTGAGTTCGTTCTCGTCATCGAGGGGGCGAATCCCGAGGACGAAAAGAAGTTCTGGGAGTCTATGTCTGAGGTAGAACACGTGGAGTATTACCTCGCAAAAGGACTTGAAAGAATGGACGCTATCAAGGCGGCAGCCCACGACAGAGGCGTTTCTAAAAGCGTGATTTATAAGAAATGGAATGATAACTGTTAAAAATTTAACGAAAGCTATTGTAAAAAATTATCTTTTGTGTTATCATATTAAATTGGAAAACAATTAAATCAATATAAAGAATAGGAGAAAAACAATGTATAACAAGAAGACCATTGAGGACATTGAAGTATCCGGCAAGAGAGTCCTTGCAAGATGTGACTTTAACGTTCCTCTCAAAGACGGCGTTATCACCGACGATAAGAGAATAGTAGGAGCGATTCCTACAATAAAGTATCTTTCAGACAAGGGTGCATCTGTTATTCTTTGCTCACACATGGGCAGACCTCACAACGTGCTCAACTCTACCCTTAAGCTTTCCAAGAAGGAAAAGAAGAAGATTGACGCACTTCCCGAGGAAGAAAGAGCAGCTGCAACAGAGGCAGCTCTCAAAAAGGGTGCAGGCGATATAACAAAGCTTTCTCTCGCTCCCGTTGCAAAGAGAATTTCTGAGCTTCTCGGCAGAGATGTTATCATGGCAAAGGACGTTGTTGGCGAGGACGCTAAGGCTAAGGCTGCGGCACTTCAGCCTGGCGACGTTATGCTTCTTGAAAACGTACGTTTCCACGAAGAAGAAGAAAAGAACGACGAAGCATTTGCAAAAGAGCTCGGCTCTCTTTGCGATATATACGTAAACGATGCATTCGGTACAGCACACCGTGCACACGCTTCCACTGCAGGCGTTGCAATGTTCTGCCCTGAAAAGCCTGCAGTTTGCGGTTACCTCATTCAGAAAGAGGTTGAGGTTATGGGCGGTGCTCTCACAGAGCCTGCACGTCCTTTCGTTGCTATTCTCGGCGGTGCAAAGGTTTCCGATAAGATTGGAGTTATCAACAGCCTTATCGAAAAGGTTGATACCCTCATCATCGGAGGCGGTATGGCTTACACCTTCTTCAAGGCATTCGGCGAAAACATCGGTACGTCTCTTTGCGAGGAGGATAAGCTTGACCTTGCACGCGAGCTTGTTGAAAAGGCTCGTGCTAAGGGTGTAAACTTCCTTCTTCCTGTTGATAACATTATCGCAAGAGAATATTCTGAAGACGCAATTTTTATGAGAATTTATTCCGACTCCATTCCCGACGGCTGGATGGGTCTTGATATCGGTCCTACAACAACAGAGCTCTTTGCTAAGACCATCAAGGGTGCAGGCACTGTTATCTGGAATGGTCCTATGGGTGTTTCTGAGTGGGAGAACTTTGCAAACGGTACTAAGGGTGTGGCTTCGGCTCTTGCCGAGTGCGACGGTATCACCATCATCGGTGGCGGCGACTCTGCGGCAGCAGTTGAAAACTTAGGCTTCGCTGACAAGATGACTCACGTTTCAACAGGCGGCGGTGCTTCTCTTGAGTTCCTTGAAGGACTTGAGCTTCCAGGTATCGCTTGTCTCAACGACAAATAAGAAAAGAGGATATGAAAAATGGAAAGAAGATATGTAATTGCAGGCAACTGGAAGATGAACAAGACACCTGCGGAGGCGAGAGCTCTTCTCGAAGAAATCGTAAAGGCAAATCAGGGCAAGACTGCATGCGATATTGTTCTTTGCGTTCCTGCTATTGATATTCCTGCCGCAATCGAGGCAACAAAGGGCACTAACGTCAAAATCGGTGCACAGAACGTTCACTTCAAGGATAACGGTGCATATACAGGCGAAATATCCGCGGCTATGCTTAAGGAGTGCGGCGTAGAGTACGTTATCATCGGTCACAGTGAAAGAAGACAGTACTTCGGAGAGACAGATGCTACTGTTAATCTCAGAACTACTCAGGCTCTTGCAAACGGTCTCAAGGCCATCGTATGCGTTGGTGAAACTCTTGAAGAAAGAAAGGACGATATCACATTCGACCTTATCGCTATTCAGATTAAACGTGCATTTAAGGGCATATCCAAGGAGGATATGAAGAACGTAATCATCGCTTACGAACCCGTTTGGGCTATCGGTACAGGCGAAACAGCTACAAACGAGCAGGCTGAAGAGGTTTGTGCATTTATCCGCGGTCTTATTGCAGAGCTTTACGACCTCGACGTTGCAAACGGCATCACCATTCAGTACGGCGGTTCTATGAACGCAGGCAACGCTGCAGACCTTCTTGCAATGGACAACATTGACGGTGGTCTCATCGGCGGCGCATCTCTTAAGGCTCCCGACTTCACCACAATTATTGATAGCGTTAAAGCTTAGATATTTTGGTTAAAAACGAAAATGAAAATATTTCGTTTTTGATATAAATCGAGTTTCATTAAGATAGTGCTATCACAACAAAATCAAGTTATACACTTTTTTAATGTAGAAAGACGAGGTTTTCCTCGTCTTTCTTCCATTTGTTCCAAATTTCATTTTCTTCGCGTGTTGCTCGTACTGCTGTACAAAGTACAGCGACGACTTCGCACTCCGCGATTTTACCTCAAAATCTTGTCGCTTTAGTAAAGCTAGATATTTTGGTTTTTTATGAGAGGAAACTTTTTATAAAAAAGTCGCCTTCGGCAACTAATTGTAAAGTTCGCTAACGCTCACGATTTTTATAGGTAGACTTTGTTTTTTACAATGAGTTGCGATGCAATTTCCTATGTAATAAAAAGTTTCCTCTCAAACTCTCTTTCAAAAATTTTTATGGTTTTAATTATCATTTTAAGAGAGAAGGCTTTTATGAAAAGCCTTCTCTCTTGTATATAATTTAATTGCAAATTTTGCAAACGAGCACTCAATTGCTGTGATTGCCGTTAATGAAATATACTATTTTCCAATTTCTAATTACTTTCGCTTGCTTCATTTATATCACGAAAAGATAACAGCTTATCTCTGTAATATTCGTATTGCTTCTGTCTTGCTTCGATTTCTGTGGCAAGGTCCTCGGAAATATCGTTGTAAAGGATATCGAATCGGCTAAGCAGTTCGATGATTTGTTTCTGTTTCTTAATCGGTATGATAGGAAATTCAAACTTTGAAAATTTGCTCATATCAACAGAAGCAAAGTTGCTTTGATTCAAACAATTATGGCAATACTCGTCAAGTTTGAAACAATAATAGAACAAAAACATCATATCAAAGTCATTTTTGTGCTTTTCTTTCAATAGCAAATAGGTAAATCTTTGATTTGCTAAAGATTCACACGTCAATAGTGCGTGTTCTCCTATCGTTGCAGAAGTGGAAACGATAATGGAGTTTTTAGGAAAAGGTTTGCCTTTTGCTGCTGCAAATGAAACGTGTTGTATAGCATCATTAAGAATCCTGCCGTTTTCTCTTATGTCTTCCATTCTAAACCAAGGCAAATCGTTTGAGTTCCAATATTCATCATTAGATTTAGATGGAGTATAGCCATTTCTAGTATCAAACAAATCTGTCAATTTAATTTTTTGCACATCATCACCGAAAGTTAGCAGAGAATCACGATAATATTCATACTGTTTTCTTCTCGCTGTAAGCTCCGCTGTAAGATGTGTTGAAAGTTCCGCTGTAAGCTCCGTGAAATTGTCAAGTATTCTGACAATTTCACTCTGCACAGGCAGAGGGGGAACTGGAACTTTGATATTAGCAAAGTCAGGCATAGAAATATAGAATCTGGTTACTCCGCGAACAGTTTTATTTACAGATTTTCTAAAACTGTTACTCCTAAAGTAGTAATTGAAATATGTTGGATTGCCTATTGTTTTATTTAAGCGAATGCCAAACAAATGGTCATCCAAAAATATTCCATCAACAATTTCTTTTTCAATAACTGATGAAATAGCACATTCATCTGGAGTTTCTGATGCAGAGGTGAACAAAATATCACCTTGATTTAAGACAAATTGATTTTCAGTCTTTTTGACTGTGGCAAAAGGCAAATCTAAAACATCTATCTTTATGTGGTTGTAGACGTTTTTATAATCAACAAATTGGCAGTTTCCGGTTTCTGCCCATTTATTTGTTACACCGCTCATACCTTTGAAAATTGTGCCTAGCTCAACTAATGTCTTATATTCTACCCCGTTAGGGCATAATTTTTCTATTAAATCATTTAATCTGCTCATAGTTATCTCTTCTTTGATTTCGAGGGGTAATATCTGCCCCTGAGGATTCTATTTATTCTCATTTTATCACAATATTCACGAATTGTAAATAAAACGGATTAAATTTATATAACTTCTCATAATTCCTTTTATTATTTTGCAAAACGATGTCACCGTTTTGTTGTTAGGACAAACATTCCTTATCCTGTTGTAGCAACTTATATCAAAAGCCGAAAATACTGAGTTAATATGCATATAACGTCTTTTTCAATTTTTAATTTATTATATTTTTCAGGAGAGTCAAAGAGAGGGGCTTTTACAAAAAGCCGCCTCTCTTGTATATAAATTGATTGCAAATTTGCCCTCGGCAAATTATCAATAATTTCTCATTTCTCATTTCTAATTTTTCATTATCTATATATAGTGTGGTTTTAACATAGTTTATACAACATACATTTTGCACAAAAAATTTTTGAAAAATCTGTCAAAAAGTGCTTGACAAAGGTAAAAAAAGGTGATAATATAGGTGCACTCCCCGAAAAAAGGGAGAGAGAAAAGTGTAGCAAAAAAAGTTTTGAAAAAGTTTCAAAAAAGTGTTGACAAAGGGAAATGTTTGTGCTATACTATCGAAGCTG
>JAZOLO010000020.1:0-18059 GCA_045653035.1 Eubacteriales bacterium | reverse complement strand
CTATGAATTTGGAGATACTTTCTCAGATATACGAAAAGCTTATTGGAAAGGCGATGCTGATGCCATTGACAATTTCAAGGTTTCTGAGTATACTCATAGCACAGATGCAGGTGGTGTAAATTCAAATGTACTCGGCAACATAGGTTTAGGAAATGACAACGGATTAACTTCATTAAATCAGTTGTATATTTCTGCTGAAGAATATGCAGTAATATCAAAGGCAATTATGTTGAAAAACGCAGGGTTATCCGAAAATAAACTAAAGCCTTTTGATTATGTTTACTCAGCAAATTACCTTTATGTTTATAGAAATCACTCTCTTGGCAATTTTACAATTATCAAAAAAGTTGATATTGTAAAAAACAAAGAACTGATTAGAGAAATTATAGGAGAAATTAAAAATGGTACTAACAGAGGAACAGAAAGCTTTAATTCAAGGGTTGAAAGAATACGGAGTGGAAAAAGAAGCGATAGTGGGTATAATGGTAGCATTGAAAGAACCGATACACACAGAAGCGATGATAGACTACCTTTTGGAACACAAAGAAGCGACACAGTCAGACATCCTCTCGGCGATGGCATATATCACTCAGGCAACTATGTAAAATACTCTTTTGCCGAAAACAACACAAAAGTATCTACTATTGAACGACAAAAGGAAAGTGATGCAGTTTTTGATGATGCATGGGATATTGCCCTTGAAAAGTATGGAGCAATACAAAAGGGCGAGAAACCCGCAAGAGATATTGATGTGCCTAAAAAGAGGTCAAGCACCGAGCCTATAAGTTGGTTTGCAAGAACGGCACTGGAAGCAGGTATTACTCCTAATGAAGTTGTAGGTGATTTTGAACGAGAGATTATGTTTGGCAAAATGGCACACGAGGTTATTACAGATAAAAAAGCCGAACAAAAAGCTATCGACAAAATAAAAACACTAGGTTTTGAGGGAGCGATAAATAATTGGAACGAGCTTGTAAGAGATAATAAGATTGACAAGAACGATTTTGTTTACGGAATGGTGCTTTACAATCAGGCAGTAACAAAAAAGGACTTTAAGCTCGCAATGAAGCTTGTTTGTGACCTTACCCTTGAAGCCACTAAATCTGCACAAGTATTGCAGTCTGTTAAGATGCTGAAGAAGATGACACCTGACGGAACTCTGTATTACCTCGAAAAGTCTGTTGAACAGATGAATGAGGAATTCAAGGAAATGTTGGGTGACAAATTCAAGGGTATTGAAATTGACTCCGACTTTTTAAGAGAGCTGTACGAAGCAAAAACCGAAGAGGAACGAGACATAGCAATAGCAAAAATTGAGCAGAATATCGCCGACCAAATTCCATCTACTCTTCTTGACCAGTGGAACGCTTGGAGATATCTTGCGATGCTCGGAAATCTAAGAACACACGGAAGAAACGTTTACGGCAACTTGTCCTTTTGGGCGGTGCGAAAGGTAAAAAATCTTGTTGGTGCAGTTATCGAAAAAGCAATACCTAAAGAGCAACGAACTAAGTCTCTGAGAAAGTCAAGAGATTCTATTGAATTTGCCAAAGGTGACGCTGACCTTATGAGAGATGTTCTCACGGGAATGGGCGGTAAATACGAAATGGCAAATAAAATTCAGCAAAAGAGAAGTATATTCAAATTCAAACTTCTTGAATTTATCCGAAGAAAGAATTTTGAGTTTTTGGAAGCAGAAGACTGGTGGTTTTTGAAAGGTGCATATCAAGACAGTTTGGCACAGTTGATTACCGCAAGAAATATTGATACAGATTACCTTATGTCAGGAACTACTGAAGCAAATGAACTGTTAAACAAGGTTCGAGCTTATGCAATAAATGAGTCTAAAATAGCAACATTTAGGCAAACAAGCGAATTGGGAAATATAATTAACAGAACAAAGAGAGAATTGTCAAGAAGCAAAAACATAGCCAAAAAGGGTGCAGGACTTCTTCTTGAAGGTATGTTGCCTTTTACTAATGTTCCTATTAACATTGCTAAACAGGGCGTAGAATATTCTCCGATAGGCTTGTTGAAAGGAATTTACGAAACGTTGCACGATGTTGGGAAAGGTGAGAAATCAGCAAGTGAAGCAATCGACACATTAAGTAAGGGTTTGACAGGAACGGCAATAGTTGCTCTTGGCGTATTTTTAAGATCAATGGGATGGATAGTTGGAGCTTCTGATGAAGAAGAGGAAGATAAGAACAATTACAATGCTATGAGAGGTCAACAGTCTTATGCTCTTCAAGTGGGTGACTCCTCTTATACATTGGATTGGCTCTCGCCGACTGCATTACCTCTGTTTGTGGGGGCTGAAATGTACGATTTATTCTCAAAAGAGGGCGTGAGTGGAAGTGATATTTTGAACGGGCTTTCGAGAATTGTCGACCCTATGGTAGAAATGTCGGTTTTACAAGGTGTATCCGATGCCATAAGAAATGCTAAATACAACAATGAAAGTGAATGGGTATCAATTCCTTTAGGAATGCTTACAAGCTATTTAGGTCAAGCATTACCGACTCTTGGCGGTCAAATTACTCGTCTTATTGATAACAAGCAGAGAATGGTTTACGTTGAAAAGGGTGCAGGCTTTTTTGATAATCAACTGCAAAGATTTATTCAAACGTCTGCAAAGAAAATACCCTTTGCAAGTAAACTTCTTGAGCCTCAAATCAACGCCTGGGGAGAGGAAGAAACATACGGTAGTGTTGGAGAAAGAATTATTGAAAGTTCTATTTCTCCAGGCTATTATTCAAAAATAACCACAACGGATGTAGATGACTTCTTACTTAGGTTGTACGAAGACACAGGAGAAGATGTGTTCCCTGCATCTAACACCGTAAAATCATTCAAGTACAAAAAAGAAGAGTATATCTTAAACGCAGAACAATCAAGAGCCTTTGCTCAAAAGAGAGGGCAAATAGCTCTTGAAAAAATTGCAAACTTGATGTATTCTTCGGGTTCAAGTGAGAAACTTGTTAAAAAAGTAAAAGAAGCTTATGACAAGGCACACGAAAAAGCAAAAGAATTCATTCTTGAGAAATACTTTTTGGAGTAAGTAAAAAAGGCGGTAGGAGTAAAATCCTACTGCCTTGTGTTTTATAAAATATCTGATAATACATCGTTGAGGTGGCAGGGTGATAATTTCAATACGGTGAATTTAACACACAGTTTTAATGTAAAAAAGAAATTTGTCGATACGTCTGATACATTGGTTATCATATTTGTATTCTGATAAGCCTTAATCCCGTATGTAACATATTCACCTAATTCCTCGTGAAACAATTTTTCTCGTATTGGAAGAAACAAAGTCAAATATTTCTACCTCCTCATTTAGCTCATTGACATCAATATCAAAAAGTTTAATAAGACGGAGCAAAGTGAGGGTTCCTGGAAGCCTTTGACCCGATTCTATTCTTTGTACCCATCGAACAGATATGCCAACAGCTTCTGCCGTCTCACTTTGCGTAAGTCCTTTGTCAAGTCTTGCGTTTAGAATAAGACTTGCAAACTTAAATTTAAGGTTCATGATATAATGCTCTCCTTCGAAGCAACATTGTATCAATAAAAACCTTGTCGAAAAACGGTCTAATAGTTCGCACAAAAAAATAAAATCAGACAGTTTTCTACAACATCAACTACAACTAAAATTTTTCACTACATCAATTTTACATCATTTTATGGTCAATTTTGGGGTATTTTGGTACAGTTTGGGAAAGTACAAAAACAAGAAAAAGCACTGTATAACAGGCATTTTAGCCTATATACAGTGCTTTTTAATTTGGGGTGAGTGATGGGACTCGAACCCACGGCCTTCAGGGCCACAACCTGACGCTCTAACCAACTGAGCTACACCCACCGTATGGCGCGCTTGGAGAGGCTCGAACTCCCGACCTACTGCTTAGAAGGCAGTTGCTCTATCCAACTGAGCTACAAGCGCATGAGCAAAAAAATGGAGCGGGTGATGGGAATCGAACCCACGCGACCAGCTTGGAAGGCTGGAATTCTACCATTGAACTACACCCGCATTTCATTTAACGCTTGAATATGATATCACTAAAATGTTATTTTGTCAACACTTTCTTGATAATTTTTAGAAAAAAATAAAAATTTTCTTTATTATATATAGAAAACATAAAATACTTTATTGACTTTAGAGAGGAAATCGTGTAAAATATACAATGTCGTAGTATATACGATAGAAATTATATATAAAGGAGGTGCTTTGAAAATGGAGATAGTTCTTTATGTCCTTGCGGCGATATTTTCAATACTGGTTGGTGCTTTGGTAGGCTTTTTCGGAAGAAAAAAGATAGCCGAGGCGAAAATCGGCTCTGCAGAAGAAGAGGCGGTTAAGATAGTAGAAGACGCGCGTAAGGAAGCAGAAAGACTCAAGAAGGAAGCTCTTGTAGAATCCAAGGAAGAGATACTCAGAAACAAGGCTGAGGCTGACCGTGAAATCAAGGAAAGACGTAACGAAGTATTCAGACTTGAAAAGAGAGCAATCCAGAAGGAAGAAAACCTTGACAGAAAAACCGAAAATCTTGAAAAGAAAGAAGAACAGTTAAACGCAAGAATCAAGGAAAATGAAGAGCTCAAGCTTGAAATCGAGTCGATAAAAGAACAGCAGATTAAGGTGCTTGAACAGTATGCAGGTCTGACCAGTGAAGAGGCAAAGGCGTTTCTTATTGAGAAGATTGAATCGGAAGCAAAGCATGAAGCGGCGCTCCGTCTTGCAGATATTGAGCAGAGTCTCAAGGACGAGGCAGACGAGAAGGCAAAGAACATCGTATCACTTGCTATTCAGCGTTGTGCATCAAATCAGGTATCCGAGGTTGCAGTATCTGTCGTTCCTCTTCCCAATGACGATATGAAGGGAAGAATTATCGGACGCGAAGGAAGAAATATCAGAACTATTGAAACACTTACTGGAGTTGACCTTATCATTGACGATACGCCCGAGGCTATCACAATGTCAAGCTTTGACCCCATGAGAAGAGAAATCGCGAGACTTTCCATTGAAAAGCTTATTTCGGACGGCCGTATCCATCCGGCAAGAATTGAAGAAATAGTTGAAAAGAGTAAGAAGGAAGTAGAGACAATTATCAAGCACGAGGGCGAAAATGCGCTGCTTGAAACGGGAGTTCACGGAATTAACGGTGAGCTTGTAAGACTTCTAGGACGACTCAAATACAGAACCAGCTACGGACAGAACGTACTCATGCACTCTATCGAGGTATCGCATATTGCGGGCATGATGGCAGCCGAGCTTGGTCTTGATCCCACTATTGCAAAGAGAGCAGGTCTTTTACACGATATCGGTAAGGCGCTTAACCACGAGGTTGAAGGCTCACACGTTCAGATTGGCGTTGACCTTGCCAAGAAATACCGAGAAAACAAAGAAGTTATCCATGCCATTGAAGCACATCACGGCGATGTTGAGGCACAAACTCTTGTTGCGGTGCTTGTACAGGCGGCAGATGCAATTTCAGCTGCACGTCCCGGTGCAAGACGTGAAAACCTTGAAAGCTACATTAAGAGACTTGAGAAGCTTGAAGAAATTGCCACAAGCTTTGACGGTGTAGAAAAATCATTCGCTATACAGGCGGGCAGAGAGCTCAGACTCATGGTTAAGCCCGAGGTTGTAAATGATGAAAACATGGTACTTATTGCCCGTGAAATAGTCAAGAAAATTGAGAACGAGCTTGAATATCCGGGACAGATTAAGGTTAACGTAATCAGAGAAAGCCGAACTGTTGAATACGCGAAATAACGCGTTTGAATATATTAACATAAATCTAAATTGAAAATAGTTTATCGAAATATATAATTTCGTGTGTTCTGGAGAGGGCTGGGAACAGCCCTCTTTTGTATTAGAAGGAGTAAATATGGGTAAAGTAAGAATTATGGCACTTGGCGACATTGTAGGAGAAAGCGGTACTCTTTTTTTAAGAGAAAGACTGTGGAGTATCAGAAAAGAAAAGAATATTGATGCAGTTATTGTCAACGGAGAAAATTCTTCGATAAAAGGGGGCATCGACAGAGATAGTGCAGAGCTCCTTTTTGCAGGAGGTGCTGACGTCATCACAACGGGAAACCACGTGTGGCGTGACAAAAAAATAGGGCAGTATCTTGATGATACTACCTCGGTGCTACGCCCTGCAAACTACCCTGACGTATGCCCCGGACGTGGCTACACTATAGTTGACGTTAAAGGCTACCGTATGCTTGTTATAAATCTGCTTGGTACAGTTTTTATGGAAAGTGTTGAGTCTCCCTTTGAAAGAGCGGAGAAAATACTGGAGCGTGAAAAGGGTAGCTTCGACTTTGCCGTGGTAGATATTCACGCCGAAGCCACCAGTGAAAAAATTGCATTCGGTCTCCATTTTGACGGCAGAGTAAGTGCTGTTTTCGGAACGCATACCCATATTCAAACAAATGATGCAAGGGTATTTCAGGGTGGCACGGGTTACCTCACCGACCTTGGAATGACGGGTGTGTATGACTCTGTACTCGGCATCGAAAAGGAGCTTATGATAAAGAAATTTATCACTAAAATTCCACAGTATCACAACACCGCAAAGGGAGAGATTGTATCCTCGGGTGCGATATTTGAGCTTGATACAGACACGTTCAAGTGCTTAAGTGTTGAGCTTGTTAATATTAAATGATTCTTTATTACTATTGAAAAATAAAAAGGACTTAATATTATAGTTTCGTGGGATTCAAAAGGGGAGTACTTTTTCAAAAAGCATTCCCCTTTGCATAAAAAACTCTAGTTAAATTCTGCTGTATCAAATGTTATAACAGTATAGTACTTTGTTTCATCAAATTCGTTTAGTGCATTGTCGAGTGCCTTTTTAATCTTCTCCTCCTCGCCTTTGAGGTCAAAGGGGAGAGATATATCAAAGATAAGATTTGTATGTCCATCACCCTCCGCCATGCGAAAATCGTGAATGGAGAGCCTTGAATCACGCATACGAAGAAAGGAAAGCACCAGATGCTTCATGTGCTCAATTTTGGGGTCGTCGGTAATTACTGGGTCATAATGAATAACAAGGTTTATACCGTGGCTTTCAAGACATTCACGCTCCATATCGTCAATAAGCTCGTGACAAAAAAGAGGGTCCTCGTCCTTGTCCATTTCAACGTGCAGACTTGCAAAACGGCAGCCTGCACCGTAGTCATGCACCATCAGGTCGTGGAAGCCAAGTACCTTTGGACAGGAGGATATATAGTCTACAATAAGCTCACGCATCTCGGGGTCAGCACCCTTTCCGAGCAGAGGAGACACCGTTTCCTTTGCAAGAGTGAGTCCGCTGTATAGTATAAAGAGTGCCACCGCAAGTCCTACAAAGCCGTCGAGTGTGAGGTCGGTGTAATGCTCAATGAGGGCTGATATAAGGACTCCTGTAGTCGCTATAACGTCGTTTCGTGAATCGGTTGCTGTTGCAATGAGTACTTCCGACTTTATTTTTTTCCCCAGTTTTAGGTTAAATAAAAAAAGCCACAGCTTTATCAAAATTGAAAGTATCAAAACAATTACAAGCAGTAAAGAAAACTCTGTTGTTTCAGGGGCTATAATCTTTGTTATTGACGTTTTTGCAAGTTCAAAGCCGATTACCATAATAACTACCGAAACGGCAAGTCCCGATAGATATTCAGCCCTTGCATGACCGTAAGGGTGGTCTTTATCGGCAGGCTGAGACGCGAGCTTAAATCCTACCAGCGTTATAATCGAGCTTGCAGTATCAGAAAGATTATTGAGTGCATCGGCAATAACTGCCACAGATGAAGAAATAATGCCAACTGTAAGCTTCAGTGTTGTTAGAATAACGTTGGCAAGTATTCCAACAATACCGGAAAGCTTGCCTATATCGTTACGATTTTTCATTAGTACCTCGGTTAAAAAATTGGGCTGTAAAAGTAATTTTTACAGCCCATGATGTTTTTAATAAAGATAACCCTCTTTGAAGAGAAGCTCTGCAAGAAGAAGTGAACCTCCTGCCGCACCGCGGAGAGTGTTGTGGGAAAGACCTACGAATTTGTAATCGTAGATGGAGTCTTCGCGAAGTCTTCCTGCGGTAATACCCATACCGCCTTCGATGTCACGGTCAACGCCTGTCTGAGGACGGTTATCCTCCTCAAAGTATGTAATGAACTGACTGGGAGCAGAGTGAAGTCCAAGCTCCTGAGGTCTGCCCGAGTAGTTCTTCCAAAGCTCAAGTATTTCTTCCTTTGCGGGTTTCTTGTCAAACTTAACAAATGTTGTTGCAAGGTGTCCGTCTGTTACGGGAACACGGATACACTGAGAGGTGATTTTGATTTCGTCGTTATCCTTGATAACGTCGCCGTCAATCTTACCCCAAACCTTAAGAGGTTCTTTTTCACTCTTTTCTTCTTCTCCGCCGATATAGGGGATAACGTTGTCAATCATCTCGGGCCAGCTCTCAAAGGTCTTACCTGCACCTGAAATAGCCTGATAGGTCGAAACTACAACCTCCTTGATACCGAACTTCATGAGGGGAGTGAGAAGGGGTACGTAGCTCTGGATAGAGCAGTTGGGCTTAACTGCAATGAATCCCTTTGTAGTACCGAGTCTCTTCTTCTGTGCATTTATAATCTCGATGTGGTCGTTGTTAATTTCGGGGATAACCATGGGCACGTCGGGAGTCTTACGGTGAGCAGAGTTGTTGGAAACAACGGGAATCTCTGCCTTTGCATAAGCCTCTTCGAGAGCGATGATTTCGTCCTTCTTCATATTAACGGCACAAAGAATAAAGTCAACGGCTTCCTTCATTTCGTCAATGTTTGAAGCGTCTTTTACTACCATTTTCTTTACAGCCTCGGGGATAGGAGTCTTCATGTTCCATCTTCCCTGAACTGCATCTTCGTATGTTTTACCTGCTGAGCTTGCACTTGCGGCAATGGCAGTAACGTCAAAATAGGGGTGATTTTCAAGAAGTGTTATAAATCTTTGACCAACCATACCGGTACAGCCAACAACACCAACTCTGAGCTTCTTTTCCATAAAAAAGTCCTCCTTAAAAGTGGCTAGCAGCCACTGACAATTCTCGCCTTTTTCAATCTTAGTACTATACCAAAAAAGCAAAATGGCGAGGTTGTTTTGAATTACTATTTCTTAGTAAATTAAGTAAAGCCAAGCCTGTGTACTACAGGCTTGGCAACCCTTACTTATTTGAATTTGCGTTTGCGAGCAGCTTCTGCTTTCTTCTTACGCTTTACGCTGGGCTTCTCATAGCATTCACGCTTGCGAAGCTCGGATAAAACTCCACTTCTTGCACACTGTCTCTTAAATCTACGGATAGCGCTGTCAAGAGATTCGTTTTCTTTGATTTTTACTTCTGCCACTTTATATCCCTCCCTTTGTCATTCCAAAGAGAACATTATTCTCAAAAAGAATTTAGTACACAAAGGGATTATACTACATGAATCAAACGTTGTCAAGAGTTTTTTGAGTGATTTTAGAAAAATTAACCTATATAATTTTTAATAGTGGAAAATCAGTTAATAAGTGCTTTTAGTTTTTCCTCATTTACCCAGTTTATACTTTGGGTAGAGGAGGAATACTGTTCGGCATTATATTCATAGAAAGTAGTTTCACCTGTCTCAATATTCTTTATATAAAAACCGTTTTTTAAGTCGTATTCACGGTTTATACGGCTGTTTACCTCGGTGCTTCGCCAAGTTTCTCTTGAATAAATGAGGAACTTTCTGTCGGGAGAAATAAGGGGATTAAATGAGTAGCCGTTTATTTTAGAAAGCTTTTCTGTTTCAAGGTCGAAAAGGTAAACGTTATGACAAGCTTCTTCGGTAATCATATCGCTGTAAAAGGTTATTACAAGATATCTTACGTCAATAATTTGATTTATACGGTAATTTCTGCCTATCGGCGCCGTATCAAAATCAAAAGTTATTTTATAAAGAAGCGTTTCGCCAGAGGAATATATACCGTAAGTCTCTTCGGATAATCTGCTGATTGTGGCATATGAATTATTGTGAATATCATTAAAAGATGTATTTTCTATGTTTTCGGGTGGAGTATATGCACCAGTGTAGCTGTGAAGAAAGCCTCCGTCGTCATAATAGAAAGTGTTTTCAAGAATATGAGTTGAAGCTAGCTCTTCTTTTTCGTAAACATCGTACTTTCCGTTCCAATCATGTATATCCCAAACAGTTCCGTCTCCGTTTGTATAGCTTCCTCTAATTCCTGATTTTTCAAGATAATAGTTTCCGATTACATCTGCATCTGTTGAAATCCATATAACACGGCTTTCAGATGCAAGCGGAATAGCGTCCTCTTGCATAGACAAGGGGAAGGCGTCAATCGTATCGTCAAGAGAATATTCAAAGGTCTTTTTATATTTGCTGTTCAGTTTTTCATAAAGTTCGTGACCTTCGTCTATGTTCTTTATTCCTTCACCCAAAAACGCGTAAGTATAGACGGGACTGCCTACCTCTCCGTAGCTTCCAACAGAATACCTAACAAAAGGCATATACTCGCCCCAATCAAAATCCTCGGGGGCTACAATTTCAGGCTCGGTATATCCAAAGGTAAAGTCATCAGGAAAGGGGATAACAATTTCTTTTGTGCCTTTATCCTCGGTAGGAAGTGTTATTTCTTCTTGAACTTCGGGCGTTTTTGATATTGGAGTTTGTTCCTCTTTACAGGAAAAGAGGGGAAAAGACATAAGAATAATAAAAGCCAAAACAAATATTCTTTTCATAAATTTTCTCCTAAAAGTCAGTTATCTTCCGACATGCTTTCAATTAAATCCACGACAACCTCGTTTAATTCTGAATTCTTTTTTGAAGTTATGACGGGTTTTCCTGTTTGCTCCTCCAGTGCTTGTCTTGCAATTTTTGCAACGCTACCTCCGCGTTTGGCAACGTTCTTGTTTTCTTCCAGTCCTTGAGGGTGTTCTGCTTTTGAAATGTCGGTGGTTGACGTTTCTGCAAGCATATTAAGAATAAGCTCGGTGGTAGTCATATTATCTTTGCAAGCCACATCTTGAAGGGCTCTGCTTTAGGTGAGGGGATAGATTGAATTATACGAAGTATTCCCGATATATCCGAAACGTCGGTATTGTATCGTTTCCCATCTTTTTGAGATTTCAATTTCAGTTGGTGACAAATTGTCACCAACTCATTTCCTTCGTCTTTTAATCGTTGTTTTAATTTGTTCCAATACTTTCTACCATCTGCACTATCTGTTAATACACTTACAACATCCACCACAGAAAAAAGCCATTCTTCTTTTTCTTCGTTCCAGACAGTTCTGATTTTTTTATTTTCAAAAGCTTTTATTTTGTCATCCATTGTTTTCTCCCGTCGGTTTACTTTATTTAATTATATCATAAAGCTTTGTAAAAATAAATACAGTTTCTGCATTTTGCAGAAACTGTATTTTAAGCTTATTTCACTACTATATTAACTATCTTTCCTGGAACGTAGATTTCCTTAACGATGGTCTTGCCCTCGATAAGAGGCTTAATTCTTTCGTCCTTCTTTACGAGGTCGAGAACGAAGTCCTTTTCAGCATCCACTGCAACGGTAACGGTGCCCTTAAGCTTACCGAGTACCTGAATTGCAATCTCAACAGTCTTGTCCTCGCACTTCTTCTCATCCCACACGGGCCAAGCGGTAACAGAGCAAAGTCCCTTGCCTCCGAGCTTCTCCCACATTTCCTCTGCAAGGTGAGGTGCAAAGGGACAAAGGAGAGTAATAAATGTCTTAAGCTCGTCAACTGTGAGAGTGTTCTTGTCGTATATTTCGTTGATAAGTGTCATCATAGCGGCTATGGCTGTGTTGAACTTCATTTCGTCAATGTCGAGGGTAACCTTTTTGATGGTCTTATGGAAGATGGACTCAAGAGAAGGAGTCACGCCATTTCCTTTAGCAATGGAAAGGAGTCCTTCAACTCTGTCAAGGAATCTCTTACAGCCCTTTATGCTGTTTTCGTTCCAAGGAGCTGCAGCACCGTAGTCACCCATAAAGAGAATATAAGTACGAAGAACGTCTGCACCGTATTGGTCAACCACCTCGTTGGGGTCAACGACGTTGCCGCGTGATTTGGACATCTTTTCGCCATCGGGACCGAGAATAAGTCCTTGGGCGGTTCTCTTTGCATAAGGCTCGTCGGTATTTACCTCGCCTATGTCGTAAAGGAACTTGTGCCAGAAGCGGGAGTATATCATGTGACGTGTTACGTGCTCCATACCGCCGTTATACCAGTCAACGGGCATCCAGTATTCAAGAGCCTCTTTTGATGCAAGAGCCTTGTCGTTCTTCGGGTCACAGTATCTGAGGAAGTACCATGACGAGCCTGCCCACTGAGGCATGGTGTCGGTCTCACGCTTTGCATCTTTTCCGCAGACAGGACACTTGCAGTTTACGAACTCGGGTATCTTTGCAAGGGGGCTTTCTCCGCCCTCACCCGGCTCGAAGTTTTCAACGGGAGGAAGCTTCAAGGGAAGCTCTTCCTCGGGAACGGGTACCATTCCGCAATGCTCACAATGAACGATGGGAATAGGCTCGCCCCAATATCTCTGACGGTTGAACGCCCAGTCCTTCATCTTGTACTGTACGCCCTCTTCGCCAATGCCATTTTCTTCAAGGTATTCTATCATTTTCTTGATAGAGTCACGCTTGTTTGTAAAGCCGTTAAGGAACTCGGAGTTAACCATTTCGCCGTCGCCTGTGTAAGCTTCCTTGGAAATGTCTCCGCCCTTGATAACTTCAATTATATCAATACCGAATTTGTTTGCAAATTCATAGTCACGCTCATCGTGTGCGGGAACAGCCATAATAGCACCTGTACCGTAGCCCATCATTACGTAGTCTGCAACGTAGATGGGTATCTCCTTGCCGTTCAAGGGGTTGATACCAGCAATGCCCTCAATTCTTACACCTGTCTTGTCCTTGTTCAGCTGTGTTCTCTGGAACTCTGTCTTCTTTGCACATTCCTCGCGGTAGGAGATAAGCTCGTCAAAGTTTGTAATCTTATCCTTTGAGCGTTCAAGAATGGGATGCTCGGGTGCAATAACCATGAAGGTTACGCCGAAAAGAGTATCGGGACGGGTGGTGTATATACGAAGCTCCTCGTCAGTACCCTTTACCTTAAAGTTTACAAAGGCACCCGTGGACTTACCAATCCAGTTTACCTGCTGCTGTTTAATCTGGGGAAGATAGTCAACGTCTCCCAGTCCCTCAAGAAGTCTGTCAGCGTACTTGGTGATTCTAAGATACCATACGTCCTTTGACTTCTGAACGATGTCATTGTGACAGATATCGCATTTACCGCCCTGAGAGTCCTCGTTTGAAAGAACCACCTTACAGTGAGGGCAGTAGTTTACAAGAGCTGTATCACGGAAGGCGAGTCCCTTCTTGAAAAGCTCAAGGAATATGTGCTGAGTCCATCTGTAGTAGCTCTCGTCGGTAGTGTCTATAACTCTTGTCCAGTCAAAGGAGAAGCCTACACGCTTAAGCTGAGACGTGAACTTTTCGATGTTAGCATCGGTAAGTATTCTTGGGTGTGTGTTAAACTTGATAGCCGAGTTTTCGGTGGGGAGACCGAATGCATCAAAGCCGATGGGGAAAAGTACGTTATAGCCCTGCATTCTCTTTTTACGGCTGATAACTTCAAGTCCCGAATACGCCTTGATGTGTCCTACGTGCATTCCCGAGCCACTGGGGTAGGGGAATTCCACAAGTCCGAAAAACTTGGGTTTCTCGGAGTGGTCCTCTGCTTCAAAAACGTGAGCGTCGTCCCACGCCTTTTGCCATTTTTTTTCAATCTCTTTAAAATTATACGCCATTTCATTGTACCTCTTTATGATAAAAGATTAGTTATGTCTATATCCTCCGCGTCTGCCCAGAGCTTTTCAAGATTATATTTCGCTCTGGCATCACGGCTGAAAACGTGAACGATTACACTGTTATAGTCGAGTACTATCCACTCTGACGCTCCGTGTCCCTCGCGTCGTTCTGCGGAAATTCCCTCCTCCGAAAGCTTGAATTCAAGCTCGTCGGCAAGAGCTGATACCTGTGTATTGTTAGCACCGCAGGCAAGTACAAAGTAGTCGGCAATAACTGTCTGCTTCTCTATTCCGAGAAGCTTTATATTAAATGCTTTCTTTGAGTCAAGTATTTTTATTATATCCTCTGAAAGCTTTCTTGCATCAATCATTTATTTCGTTCCTTTCGGTTTCTTCTGTGTATGTAGCGTCTGCAGGGGACTCTGTTTCGGTTTCATCCTCTCCGGTGGGGGTATCTTCCGTGACTTCATCGGAATTTTCTACGTCGGGAGCTTCTTCCTCGGCGACCTCACCTTCGGTAACTTCACCCTCGGTTGGCTCTTCCTCCGTGCCGTCACTCGCTTCAGGGGTGACGGTAGGACGGGGACGGGCGACTATAATATGAGGCTGGTCTTTTTCGATATCCTTTGCGGTGAGTCCGTTTGTATCAACTATAGTGTACTCGGTTCTCATCTGTTCGGAGAGGGTAACGTGGTCCTCTGTGACGTTCACGTTATAAAGGTTAAAGGCTTTGTTTATAATTTCAAGGCTTTCCTTCATGTAAAGAGTATACATTGAAGCACCGCTCTTTGTAAAGAACGATTCACCTGGTGCTGTGTAGAAGGTAATGGAATCGTCGGAAAGTGTGCCGAAATCTATTTTCTTAAGATATCCTACAATGTCGGAAAGCGTTACGCTTGTGGTGGAGTACTTGATAAGGTTAGTTGCTACCGAGGTGAGCTTATCGAGAGTAAACCAGTCGGGCGAAAGAAGCTTTTCGACCAGTGCCGACAGGTAAATCTTCTGTGCTGAAACTCTGCCAAGGTCACCAAGAACGTAGGTGTTTCTGAATCTTACAAACTGCTCTGACTGATTTCCGTCAAGAGTCTGTAGTCCTTTCTTCAAGTCAATGTGAAGGTTTTGTGCATTGTCATTATAGTACATATCGAAGGGTACGTCAACCTTAACTCCTCCGATGGAGTCTATTATCTTGACAAATCCGTTTAAATCTATCATGAAGTAGTTGTCGATGGTTATACCGAAGGTGTCCTCTATAGTGCCCTCAAGATACTTTACCGATTCGTGAGAGGCGTCGCTGTGAGACATGGAGCGCGAGTTCTTCATGTAAGCAAAGGCGTATATTGCGTTGATTCTCTTGCTCTGCCCTACGTTTATGGGGTCTTCTACGTAGGTATCTCGGGGAATTTGCAAGACGTTTATCTTCTGTGTTGATGAATTGAAATTCACTACCATAATAACGTCGGTATTTGAGCCTACTCTGTCCTTGCCAACAACGAGAACGTTATAGGAGTTTTTGTTTCTTTGAATACTATCTGCTCCCTTAAGAATTCCGTTTGCATAGAAGTCCTCGAGGGTATATATAGTTCCGAAATTCGGCTCTCTGAAATAGCGGTAGACAGTTTCGTAAGTGTAAGCCGACTTCTTACCAAAGACATGCATAATATCTGAATTTTCAAAAGGATTTGTCCCTGTGTCAATGGTAGGTGACATTAAAATAAACGCAACACCAAGCACTATTGCAAGTGTGAGAAAAACTCCTGTGACAATGAGAAGAGCTTTTCTGTTTTTTTTCTTTCCCTTAGCTTCCTCTGTTGCTATCGGCACTTTTTCTTTTTTTATTTCCACGTCTCTTTTTGCGTGGGTGTGCTTTTTAGGCTTTATATCACGCTTTGCACGACGCTTCTTTTTTTCGTTATCTTTCATTTTTCTCCTTGTGAACCTGCTCTTTTAAGAATTTTAGAGCATCAAAGGTTTTGGGGTGGATAAAACTGTTTTTTTCGGTAAGGTAGGCTACCGTGTTTTCGAGTATTCTTAAACTTGAATTTTGAAGTATCTCGTATCTTTCTTCTCGGTTAACGCTTGACGTAAGCTCACGGTGGAGTCTTTGTCTTTCTGTTACACAGGGGAGATGGCTTCTGTTCTTTTCGGTATAGTCTGCGACGAAAACTATCATTTCGCCGAGTGTCATTTTTTCATTTGCCGTTGTATGGCGTTCTATCATAGATGAAACGGCAGCACTTTCAAAAAGCACCTTCTCGGCAAAAACGGCGGCGGTGAGTGCATGGATAGTATCGGGACTTTTAAGGTCGTTTTCCGAAAGGTCGGGCTTGAGCTTCAGGTGCTCCTCAATGGTGAGATGCTTTGTCACGTCGTGAAGAAGCGCCGCCCTTGAAATCTCCTCTGAAAGCTCTGGTGCAAGGAGCGAAGCTAGGAAAAGTGATTCCTCCTCGACTCCGAGGGTGTGAATAAAACGTTTTTCAGAAAGCCTTTCCTTTACAAGACTTACTATCTCGTCTCTTGTCTTTTTTTCTTTGTAAAGCTTATGGTCTTTTATATATTCCGCAACCTTCCCGTCTACCTTTGTAAAATCACTTTTTTCTCTTATTTCGGTAGATGAAATCTCTATGGGCGTAGCATCAAGGATAATTACCTTTGTACCAAAATCCTTTTCGTATCTTTCCTTTGTGCTCTCCATTTCGGTATCAGAGGTACTTCGTTTCATGGCACACACAGTTACGCTTTGTATTAGCTTTTCTACTCCTTTCCATGAGGGAAGAGTGAAAAACATATCACTTCCCACAAAAAGATAGAAGTCACCGCAAAACTCTTTTTTCAGAGCGTCAACCGTGAGGTAGGTGTAGCTTTTTTCTCCCGTCCTGTCGAAAAGGCGTCTTTCCACGTCACTAAAAATAATGTTTTTTTGAATATCTCCAAAAGCAAGACGGCACATCTCAAGTCTGTCCTCAAAGGAGGCGGAAAAGAGAGGTGAGTCCTTGTGGGGGGAAATGAAGGAGGGAATAACCAGAACACAGTCAAAGCCCAGCTTTTTTGCAAAGGTTTCAAGTGCGTGTTTGTGACCTACGTGAGGAGGATTGAAGCTTCCTCCGAAAAGACCTATCTTCATTATTCCTTATCTCGGCAAAATTATTTTTTTGTTTTTACGGCTTTCGCGGTAAAGAACAAATTTCGTGCCGATTACCTGTACAACCTCAGCACCGACAGCCTCGGCAATCTCGGATGCCGCAAAATGAGGTCCGTCAAGGTAGGTTTCAAGTGTCTTTATTTTTATTATTTCACGCTTTTCAAGGGCTGTGTCAACCTGCTTTATAAAGTTTTCATCAATACCGCCCTTACCAAGCTGAAAAATGGTATCTTCATTTGTAGCAATAGATTTAAGATATGCTCTTTGTTTACTTGTCATAATTTAACCTTTCAGGTAATGCAAAATGCATTATTTTGCGTATTTTTCATTAAGTACCTTTGCTAAATTTTCAAAGGCTCTTGCACGGTGGCTTATTTTATTCTTCTCTTCTCTGGGGAGAATACCGAAGCACTCGTTTGCCTCGTAAGAGAAAAACAGAGGGTCATATCCAAATCCGCCGTTTCCTTGTATCTCGTGAAGAATTCTGCCCTTTACCTCTCCTCTTGTTACGAAAGAGGTGTCTTTTGATATGAACGCAACCGCCGCAACGAACTGACCGTCACGGTTTTCTTTTCCTTCAAGATTTTTTAAAAGAAGTGCATTATTATCGTTATCGTCGGCATCAAAGCCGTCCTTTGACGCATATCTTGCAGAGTATATACCGGGTGCACCGCCAAGGGCATCAACCTCAAGACCCGAGTCATCTGCAAAGGAGGGGAGCCCTGATTTTCCGAAGGCTGCCGCCGCCTTTATCATGGCATTTTCCTCGAAGGTTTTGCCGTCTTCGATAATTTCACCCTCAAAGCCGATATCGTCAAGAGTGAGTATTTTAAATTCAAAGTTAAGGTGACGTGCAAGTATGTCGGCAACCTCACCTGCTTTGTGCTTGTTTCTTGATGCAAATACAAATTCTACCATAAAAACCTCTTGAGAGCTTAGATATTTTGGTTAAAACCGAAAACTTTGTAAATGTTAAATGAGAAATGAGAAATGAGAAATTAAGGATATTTTCCTTGTAGGAAAATTACAATCAATTATAATTTCCCTATGGGAATGTTCCAAAATTTCTAAAGTCG
>JAZOLO010000019.1:0-10525 GCA_045653035.1 Eubacteriales bacterium | reverse complement strand
AGAGCCTATCTTTGCGGAGTCACCGCTAGAGCCTATCTTTGCGGAGTCACCGCTAGAGCCTATCTGTGCGAAGTTACCGCTAGAGCCTATCTTTGCGGAGTCACCGCTAGAGCCTATCTTTGCGGAGTCACCGCTAGAGCCTATCTTTGCGTAGTTACCGCTAGAGCCTATCTTTGCGTAGTTACCGCTAGAGCCTATCTGTGCGGAGTCACCGCTAGAGCCTATCTGTGCGAAGTTACCGCTAGAGCCTATCTTTGCGAAGTTACCGCTAGAGCCTATCTGTGCGAAGTTACCGCTAGAGCCTATCTTTGCGGAGTCACCGCTAGAGCCTATCTTTGCGGAGTCACCGCTAGAGCCTATCTGTGCGGAGTCCTTACTTGTGGTCTTGATTTTGCTATCTATTAACTTTTTCCACTCAAAATTAACACTTGCTTGTACCAACTGTGCAAAGCTTATTTTCGCACCGATTTTCAATCGCTTGGTACAGTATTTCTCTTTATCGTCTGTGAGGCAGTCATCAAGTGCTTCGACTTCTGCAAACTCGCTCATATTGCCGTTGTTATCTACCAACGGATAGTAGTCAAGAACAGCAAGCGGATTTTTACAGAAGTGCATACCGCTATGGCATATTACCGCTTCGCTTTCCTCAAAGACTGTGTTTTCTGCGTATTGTTTTCCCCTGCAAATAAGACCTTTTTCAAATGCTTTGTATCCTTTCATATTTACCCCTTTTACGTTCTTTATAAATTTAACTCAGCCATCGTGCCAAAGATACGACAGAAGTGTAGTACCGCCCTCCGATTTTCTTCAGTGGAAAATTCTTATCTGCCCGAATTTGTTTAGGCGTACACCCCAAAAATCCACATGCCTCACTAAGAGTGATAAGTTCTTTGTTAAAAGTTTCTGATATCCTTTGTAAATTGTCACGAAAATCTTTACGCTCCATTACTTATTTCTCCCCTTTCCTTTAAGATGCTTCTGGTACATTGTCAGTTTGTAGTCTTTCTCGGGATTTTCTTTGGCAAACTCCTTTTTTTTGACTTCAATCCTTTCATTGTTCTTTGCCTGATACTCTTTGTACTTCTCGCACTCAGAGTGACAATTTGCGTGCCTTTCTTGGCACTTGTAGCAGGGTGATTTCATTTCTTTCTCTCCTTTTTATTCTTGTGTCTTTTTGAAAATTTCTTAAACCTGCAAACCAAACGAAGATTTAATCTCTCTAAACAAATAGTTTTACTGGTTTGGTATTACGTCTGTGTCCGACTGTGATAGCTACTTACACTTGATTTTGTGTAACTTTCTTTCCTCTGCAATGATATAATCTGTTGTTACACCAAATATTTCACTAAAAGAATGGATTAAAGATAAACTTAAATCTTTTCTCCTCTCCATTGTTTCAATCATGCTGTAAGCAGGTTCCCCAATCCCTAATTTTTTAGCAACTTCGGATTGTGTCATATTCCGTTCTCTCCGAAGAGTCTTAAGGTATTCCCTCATATTTTTGATTTAATCCTCCTTTGATTTATTAGTTTTTTCATAATCGATTATTTCTTCTGCCGTAACGCCAAAAACCTTTGATAGATTGACAACTGTAGATAATGCCAAATCTGCTTGGCGTTCCCCGCTTTCAATGTAACAGTAGTATTGCTGAGTAACGCCCAATTCGTCTGCAACAAACTGTTGTGAATATCCTTTGCTCTCTCTCAATTCTTTTAACCACGACCGCATATTTGACCCTCCTTTCTAAACAAACTGTTGTATTCTTTTATTTTTTTTAATTGACATATAACTAAATGTTGTTTACAATATTGTCAAACAATACTTCGATGTAAAAGGAAGGCACAACCATGAATATAAAAAAACTTCGATTGGAAAAAGGATTGAGTCAAAAAGATGTTGCAAAATACCTCGGAGTAACTCAACAGGCATACGCAAATTATGAACGAGGAGCAAGACAAGCAGATTATTCAACATTAGAAAAATTAGCCGTTTTTTTTAATGTATCGATTGATTACCTGCTTGATGTTTCTATTGACACGATTGTGTTTCTTGATTGCAATAAGGTTAAAATGCTACCTCTCTTCGAAAGTGTGTGTGCAGCTTTCGGTGCCGATGCCTCGGATGAAGTAAAAGGATATGTTCCTTTTTATATCGATAATGAATACGAGGCACAGAACTCTGTATGTCTTAAGGTCTGGGGAGATAGCATGTCTCCTAAAATAGAGAACGGAGACATCATACAAGCAGTTAAACAAACAAGTGTTGACAATGGCTCTCTTGCTGTAGCACTCATTGACGGAGAAGAAGGAATTGTCAAGCGTGTAGTGCATGGCAAGACCTGGATAGAATTGCACAGCATTAATCCTGCTTACCCGATGCAAAGGTTTGAAAACGAAGATGTACACAGAGTCAATATCGTGGGACTTGTAAGAAAAATTATAAAGAATGTGTGAGTAATAACACCGCAGTCGCCACACTTTCATTTTTGTTTTCTTTCGTTCCGTGAGAATATAGTATCACACAGCGAAAGAATTGTCAAGTGTTTTTATTCATTTTGTGAGAATTTGCTAAATTTTATTCTCACGCATTGACACTTCTCACGGCTTGTGATAAAGTAACTTGAGGTGATAAGTTTGAACAACACATTCGCAAAAAGACTAAAAGACTTACGCAAAGAATTCGGTATGACACAAATTGAGTTTGCTCAAAAATTCAATATAGCAAACGGGACAGTTGGCAACTGGGAAAGTGGAAATAGACAACCTGATTATGAAACTTTGCAGAAGATATCTGATTTTTTTAATGTGTCTATTGATTACCTGCTTGATATTTCTGTTGATACGGAGGCAATATCCCACGCAAGAAATACTGTAAAAAAGCTCGCAGAAGAACAAAACATACCATTCGAAGAAATAGAGAGTAAACTAGGAGAAACATATACGACATTTCGCTGTTGGTACAACGGAATCGGAGATAAATTTAATGAAGCATCACAATTAGCAAAAATAGCTCATTTGTATGGTGTTTCTGTTGGCTTTTTATTGGGCATTGAAGAACAAGAGAACAAAAAAGAAAAGCCCATCGAATACGATGGACTTTCAGAAAAGCGTAAAGCTCTTATTGATTTTGCTCTGTCTGTTCCTGAGAACAAAGCGGAGATGCTTCTTCGAGTAATGAAGTCAATTGTGGAAGGCGATTGATTAACTTATCAACTTGTTCCTCTGTTAAGCTAAGTATGTAGTCTACAAGTTTTTCGTTTGCATTCATTTTGTGTTCTCCTTTGCTTTTTCTTTTTATATACCTATTCATTCGTCGGTTGGCACAAATATTTTTTTGCCTGCACTATTATACTAACACAAGCTCTGCACAATAAAACGGACTCAGCTCCGAAACTTCGTGTTTGCAGATTGCCTTTTTACGAAATCAAGGAGGCTTTTTGAGTACTTCTTTTTTCTTATACTCGGTAAACGTTTTCCAAAGTGTGAGAATTTTAACTTCTTTCTTTTTCACGATATCACCGCCTTTATTTTTTATTTGCTATGTATTTGAATGCCTACTATGGCAGGATACAATAGCCGATAGAACAAAAGCCCTCTCTTGCTTAGGGCAAAAGAGGGACAGGGACGACGAAATTGTTTTTTATTACATTTTGTGTACGTTTAATATAACAGACATGCAGTGTCGAAAAAACGAACTTCATGTTATCTCACCGAAAAAATTTGAAAATAACATAAAAAAACCTCTTTTACTGCTGTAAAAGAGGAGAAAGGAGAACAATATGACAAGACGCTCTGACGGATTATGGCAAGAGGCTATGACCATAAACGGAAAAAGAAAATACTTTTATGGCAAAACCAAAGCCGACGTTCTTAAGAAGATAAAAAACTTTGAAGAACAGCAGGAAGGCGGAATACTGTTCTCCGAAGTAGCTGAGAATTGGTGGGAGGAGCATTCCGAAAAGGTAGTTCACTCTACGATGCACGGCTATCATGCACGTTTTGTTTGTGCTGTTGAAACCTTTAAGGACAGATACATAAAGGATATTACCGCACAGGAAATAGCAAATTTACTTAAAGCGTTACAGCTTAAAAAGTATTCGCAAAAGGTAATATCCACACAGCTCAACGTTATCAATATGATTTTTAATAAAGCAATTATAAACGGTGACATAATGCACAACCCCTGTTCTGCCGTTCAACTCCCCAAGGGACTCCCTAAGAAAAAAAGAGAGCTCCCCACGGACATTGATTTTGAAACAGTGGAGAACAGTGATTGGCTACTCCCCTTCTTCCTTCTCTATACCGGCTGCAGACGCGGTGAAGCACTTGCTGTTACGTACGAGGATATCGACTGGGAGAAGAAAATTATTCACATCAATAAAGCCGTTGGCTTTAAGGAAAATAAACCATACATTAAATCAACAAAAACCGAAGCAGGTTTCAGAGACGTTGTTCTTCTTGACAAGCTCGCCGAAAGACTTGACAAGTCCAAAACGGGTCTTATCTTCCCCAACAACAAAGGGGAGATGTGGCACGACTCAATGCTTACAAGAAAATGGAAGCAGTGGCAAAGAAGAAATAACACGACTGTTACCGCACATCAACTACGACACGGTTATGCTACTATTCTATTCGAGGCAGGTCTTGAGGCAAAGGATGCACAGTACCTTTTGGGACACAGTACGATAGCAATGACGCAGGATATTTACACTCATATCAGACAAGCGAGACAGAAGGAATATGCGTCAAAATTGAACGATTTTTTCAACAAATAATGTAAAAATGATGTAGTAGGCTTGTTTTAGCCTTATATACGGCATTTTATTGGGGGTTCGAGTCCCATCACTCACCCCATAAACAAAAAAACAGGTCGGTAGGCCTGTTTTTTGTTTATATAGAAAATCAGAGGGGACTCGAAGCCTGATAGGGCAGACGACGAAAAAACTCCTATGGCATTATAATTTTGCCATAGGAGTTTTTTGTTTTAGAATTTAATATATTTTTTTAGATTCTTCATTTATTTTAACTATTGCACCTATTCCCTTTACAATACCGAAAACGACTGCATACACGAAAGTGAAAAATGCAACTACAATAAACGTTCTTAGCTGATTGCTTTCTCCAACGTTTGCAATGGTTAAAATAAACATTATTGCATTTACAATAAAGTGAAGCACCACCTTTATCGCATAAGGGAAATTCCTCGGAAGTGCAAAGAGAACAGAAGAGATGCCAAAGGCAAGTGCAAATCTGAAAAACACAGTCAGGTTGCTGTGGTCGATATAGCTCGTCTGTGTGGGAAAAGAGAGCCAAAAGAAAATTATTATTCCCGAGAAGGCGAGTGCAAAATGGCAAAGTGCGGTATATAATTGAGACAATATTTTTTTCATATTATGACCTCTTGAATTTAATGAAATTTACTGTTTTTTTGATTATATCATAATTTCATTTTTTTGTAAATACAAATATAAATTTTACTTGCGGTTTTTGTTACGTACGCCTCTTTTCGTATTGACAAAACTACTTACTTATTATATAATAATTCAAGATGGTTAAATTTTAACAAAATCAAGGAGACAGATATGAAAGTAAGAAAAGCGGTCATTCCTGCGGCAGGACTCGGTACGAGAATGCTCCCTGTTGCAAAGGCAGTTCCCAAGGAAATGATGCCCATTGTAGACAAGCCTGTAATGCAGTATCAGATAGAAGAAGCGGTAAACTCGGGAATAACCGATATACTCATTATTACAAACAGAGGTAAGGAGTGTATCGAGGACTATTTCGACTACTCTCCCGAATACGAGCGTCACCTTGAAAAGAAGGGCAAAAGAGAGGAGCTTGAAAAGCTTCGCGCTATTGCCAATATTGCAAACATAACCTTTATACGTCAAAAAGAAGCAAAGGGTCTTGGCCACGCTGTCCTTTGTGCAAAGGAATTTATAGGTAACGAGCCCTTTGCAGTGCTTTACGGGGACGACCTTATAGAAGCAGACTACCCTACCACAAAGAGCCTCATCGAAATATACGAACGCTTCGGACTTGGTACTGCAGGTGTTAAAGCAGTTCTTCCTGAACAGATTACAAAATACTCCTCTCTTAAGCTCGAAGAGCTTGAAGAAAACGTATTCCGCTGTACCGATATGATAGAAAAACCAGCCACGCCTGAAGAAGCTTTTTCACTTTATTCTATACTTGGACGTGTAGTGCTTCCCCCTGAAATATTCCCCATAATTGAAAACCTCAACCCAGGTGCTGGCGGTGAAATTCAGCTTACCGACGCTATGTGTCAGCTTGCAAGACGGGAGGGCATGATGGCTTATGCTTATCCCGGGACTCATCACGATATGGGCTCGAAGCTCGGACTTCTCAAGGCGGGTATATGCTTTGGCATCAAGCACGACGAAATAGGTGAAGACCTGAAAGCCTGGCTCAAAGAATTTGTCAAAGGGCTTTAATCTATGATAAAGGCTTTTGAAAAAGGGCATGTGGCAGAAGCGGCGGAAATAGAAAAGCTTTGCTTTTCCGACCCCTGGAGTGAAAAATCGTTTCTCGACTCCCTTGACAGTCCCTTTTCACACTTTCTCGTTTTTGAGGAGGAGAGCGTTTTAGGATATATCGGGCTTTACACAGTATCGGGCGAGGGCAGTATAACGAACGTTGCGGTACACCCCGAAAAGAGAGGTCTCGGTATTGGAGAAGCCCTTGTAAGAGAAGCGTTAAGGCTTGGTGATACCCTTTCTCTTGACTACATAACCCTTGAGGTAAGAGAGTCCAACACACCTGCCCGCCGCCTTTATGAGAAGTGCGGATTTAAGGCGGTTGGCACAAGACGCGGCTTTTATTCAAAGCCGAAAGAAGATGCCGTTATAATGAACTACTATTTTAATAAGGACTGAAATTTTGAAGATACTCGCTATTGAGTCCTCCTGCGACGAAACCTCGGTTGCGGTCGTAGAGGACGGAAGAAAAACTATTTCCTGTAAAATACTCTCCCAGATAGAAATGCATAAACGCTTCGGCGGTGTTGTGCCCGAGATAGCATCCCGTGCTCACATCGAGGCGATAAGCTCTCTTACTGAGGATGCACTTCTTGAAGCGGAAATGAAAATAAAAGATATAGATGCTATAGCCGTAACCTACAGACCCGGCCTTGTAGGTGCACTTCTTGTTGGCGTAAACTTTGCAAAGTCCCTTGCCTACGCATCCCATAAGCCTCTCATTGCGGTAAACCACATAAGAGGACACGTAGCGGCAAACTATCTTGCACACGAAGATTTAAAGCCTCCGTTTCTCGCTCTCGTCATATCGGGAGGACACACCTCCCTTTTAAAGGTAAACAGCTTCACCGACTATGAAACCGTCGGTATTACAAGAGACGATGCGGCAGGCGAAGCCTTTGACAAGGTGGCAAGAGTTATGGGTATAGGATACCCAGGCGGAGCTGAAATGGACGCTCTTGCAAAGAAGGGTGACAAAAACGCTATTCCCTTCCCCCGTGCTACCGTCAAGGATGCACCCTATGACTTTTCCTATTCGGGACTCAAAACTGCCGTTATAAACTATCTCCACAACGCAGAGCAAAAAGGAGAAAGCGTAAGTCCCGAGGACGTTGCGGCAAGCTTTACGGCAGCGGTGTGCGACACTATAGAAAACAGACTCTCTCACGCCATTGACGACTTCGCACTTCCTACCCTTGTGCTTGCAGGGGGTGTCAGTGCAAACTCTCACATAAGACAAACAGTTGAAGCTCTTGCGAAGAAGAAAAACGTATCCCTTTTCATGCCCCCCCTCTCCCTTTGCGGTGACAACGGAGCCATGATTGCAGCCCAAGGCTACTATGAATTTCTTGACTCGAATTTTGCCGATATTACGTTAAACGCAAACCCTGTAAACGGTAAATTCGTAAACTAAATATGCAAGAAAATGCAAACAAAGTTTCCCACAAGCTGTGGAAAACTTTGTTTAAAAAGTCTTAAGATAAGGTCTTTTTTGGATTTTTCAGGGCAAAATCTGTGGAAAACCCTGTTAAAAATGTGCAAAACTTGCACATTTTTATGCAAATTCTATTTAGCGTCTTTAACGAAATTTCATAATCCCATCCTCCAATTTTTATACAAGGAGACATAAAAATGAAGAATGATAAAAAGATTTCAACGCCTGTTTTAAGAAGGCTTCCGAAGTACTACAGACATCTTGAAGACCTCTCCAGAAACGGGATTGAAAAAATATCCTCCAAGGATTTATCAAGGCTTATAAACGTTACAGCCTCACAGATAAGACAGGACCTTAACTGCTTCGGTGGCTTCGGTCAGCAGGGCTACGGCTACAACGTCAAGACACTCCGCGATAACCTTGCCGAGATACTCGGTGTAACAAAGCGTTTTAATGCAGTAATCGTAGGTGTCGGACATCTCGGTCAGGCACTTGCCAATCACACAACTCTTACGCGTTCGGGCGTTGACCTCGTTGCACTCTTCGACGTAAGCTCCGACGTGGTAGGCACTGAGGTTGCGGGAATTACAGTTAAGAACGTTGCCGAATCCCACCGCTTCTGTCTTGAAAACAGAGTTGATATCGCAATCCTCACCCTCCCTAAGAGCGAAGCTCTTCCCGTTGCCACAGTCCTTGCAAACGCAGGAGTTAAGGGCTTCTGGAACTTCACTAACGCCGAGATTTCAATACCTGGCAAAAGTGTCAGCGTTGAGAACGTTTACATGGGAGACAGTCTCATGAAGCTGTGCTACGACGTACAGGAATACTAGTGATAAATACTCTTTATAGCTCTTTCAACAGCGTCCTTTGAATTGCCCCAGGGCTCCGCATCATAGCGGTAGTCGAACTTTTTACAAAACCACGATACGTCCTCTTTGAGGGTTTCAAGATAAGCGTTTTCTATTTTTGAAGCAGCTGCGTAAAAATCCGAGCGCTTCTTCTTTGAAACAAACGCCCCTGCGGTTTTCAGCATTCTCTCGTAGTGGTGAATACAGAAATAGGGAGTATTCTCGAACTTGTGTCGGAATTCCTCATCGGTCTCCCAAAGAATGACCGCACACTCTATCATCTTTTCAAAGTTGTTTTCAATTCTTTTGCACACGTAGCAGGTGGTAGCGTGAGAGGAAAGATAATCGACGGCAGAGGTCAGCTTATCCTTGAAAAGACCGCCTCCCGAAAGACCCTTTATCACCTCGTCAAGATGGCTCTCAAGCATAAGGGCAAGGCTTAAACGGTTTTTCATGCCGAACATCTTTTCGTAGTGCTCACGGCAAAAGCCAAGCTTATTTGTTTTTATTCTTTTATCGGGCTCTATCATTGAAGCTCCGAGAATTATCTCAAGCTCGTTATCCTCAAGGGTTTTATACATTCTGCAAAAAGGACAGCCGTCTTGTACGTTAAAAGCGTCGTTGACGGGTATTGTATAAATTTTTTCCATAAAATTTCCCTTCCGTTAAAATCTTTATTTCGATTTTATCATATTTTTGTTATTTAATCAATAGAAAGCTTATGTTAAAAGAAAAAACACTTACAAAAATCACAACGAAAAGAAAAATAACGCTACCAGAAAAAGACCTGTTCTCCCCATTTAAGACCTTCGACTGCGGTCAGTGCTTCCGTTTCGAGGAATCGGGTGACTTCATCTCGGGAGTAGTTGGTAAAAGCCTTCTTAAAATTCCGAAATGCGACACGACGGGGTATATAGAATATTTTTCAGACCAGCCTTGCGATAGCTTTTTCGACCCATATCATTCATACGCTGATATGGCAGAAAGCTTCCTTTCACCCTTTTCAGGAGGGGAGCGAGAGGCTATGGAAAAGGCAATTGAACGAGGTTTTGGTATAAGAATACTGAAGCAAAGCTTTGTTGAAGCACTGATTTCCTTTATAATATCCCAGAATAACAACATACCCAGAATAAAAAAGAACGTATCTGAAATATCAAGACGCTTCGGTGAAGCCTTCGTATGTGAGGGTGAGACGTACTTTTCATTCCCCACCCCCGAGGCACTTCTCGATGCAGGAGAAAAGGGACTTTCCGAATGTCGTCTCGGTTTCAGGACAAAATACATACTTGATGCGGCAACAAGGCTTGTGTCGGGTGAAATAAACGAGGAGGAGCTTCTCTCCCTTTCCACCGACGAGGCGAGAGAAAAGCTTAAAATCATAAAGGGTGTGGGTGACAAGGTTGCCGCCTGTACGCTCCTTTACGGAATGGGCAGACTTGAATGTGTGCCTGTTGACGTATGGATGAAAAAGGTTTTCTCCCGCTACTTTAGTGATACCCCAGACCTTGGCAAGTGGGGCGGCGTCGCACAGCAGTATTTGTTTTATAACGAAAGATATATAGAAAATTGAATTTATTCAAGGGGAAATGCTTTTTATAAAAGCACTCCCCCTTGTACCCCCACGAAAACTATAATAAATAATTATAAAAATTTTAGAAAGAGAGTATAATAGAAATTTTTTTATAAAAAGTTTTCTATCAAAAAAAGCCAAAAGGCCAAGCTTCAGCTGACACTAAAAGCGACGAG
>JAZOLO010000018.1:0-5455 GCA_045653035.1 Eubacteriales bacterium | reverse complement strand
TCGGTGATAGTAAAAGTAGACGTGGAGAGAATGGAGTATGAAGTTATATTTTGATTTTTTAAGAGAGGGAGATTTTCAAAAAATCCCCCTCTCTTTGACTCTCCCCAAAACTATAATAAAAGTTTTTAAAAAGAGAGTTTGAGGAATTAGAAATGTTAAATGAGAAATGAGAAATTGTGGATATTTTGTCTTTGCCAAAATTACAATCAATTATAATTTTGCTAAAGCAAAATTTACCGAAATTTCTAATTTCTAACTTCTAATTTATAATTTATAAAGTTTTCGTTTTTAACCAAAATATCAAGCTTTAAACGTCATACTTTATTGTAAAACGCTTGTGCCAGTGAGCACACTGCTCCTTGAAATCCGAGTCGGGCTCGGTCTTGACGAGGTGAAGATACTCGTGAGTATCGAAGGTACCGTGAGCCGCTTCTATCATGGCAACGGCAATGTTGGAGCAATGGTCGGAAATTCTCTCGCAATTTGTAAGAAGGTCGGTGAGAACAAAGCCAAGCTCTATTGTACAGCTACCCTTCTGAAGCCGTGTAATGTGTCTTGTTCTTATCTCGGTAATGAGAGTGTCTATTACCTGCTCAAGAGGCTCGATAGACTTAGCAGTTGAAAGGTCGCCGCTGACGAATGCTGAAATTGTGTTCTTCAGAATTTCCTCAACAGCCTCGAAAAGAGTTGCAATCTCACGTCTTGCCTCTTGAGAGAAGGAAATGTCCTTATCGTGCATCTCGCGAGATACGTCAACGAGGTTTTCGGCGTGGTCGCCTATTCTTTCAAGGTCGGTTATAACGTGTAGAAGCATCGAAACGTCACGCTCATCATTATCGGAAAGCTGACACTTGGAAAGCTTTACAAGATAGGTTCCGAGGTTATCCTCGTAGTTGTCCAGCACTCCTTCAATAGTCACTATCTCCTCTGCCTTTTCTGAGTTGAAGCGTTCAAGAAGCTGAAGTGCATCAAGCACCGAATTTTGGGCAAGCGCCGCCATAGTCTTGGTGGTAGACATTGCATTGCCAACAGCGATAGAGGGCACTGCAAGAAGACGGTCGTCAAGGAACGAGGGCTTTTCTTCTTCCTTGGTATCTGCCTTATCCTTGATAATGAGCATAGATGCCTTTTCAAGAAGCTTCGCAAAGGGGAAGAGAATAATTGTAGTTGTAACGTTAAATATAGAATGTATTATGGCAATACTGAAGGGAGTAACGGGAGAATCTTCAAAAGTGAAGTTTACAAATGCATTTACCACCGTCCATAGAACAAGGAGTGATATAGTACCTATACAATTAAAGAGAAGATGTACAACCGCAACACGGCGGGCATTGCGTCCTGCACCTACCGACGAAATAATAGCGGTGATACAGGTACCTATGTTCTGACCCATAATAATAGGAATAGCTGAAGCGTAGCTTACAGAGCCTGTCATTGAAAGCGCCTGAAGGACACCGACAGAAGCCGAAGATGACTGGATAACAGCGGTAAATATTGCACCTGCAAGAACACCCAGAAGAGGATTGGAGAATGCGGTAAGGATACTTGCAAACTGAGGAATTTCAGCAAGAGGTGCTACTGCATCGGACATGAATTCCATACCATACATAAGAACCGCAAAGCCCACACATATTCCGCCCGCGTCCTTTTTCGACTGCTTTTTAGAAATCATTATAAATAAAATTCCGATGAAGGCAACGATTGGCGAGAAGCTTTCGGGCTTCATAAGACGCATAAGAAGCGAATCGCTTTCAATACCTGTAAGCGAGAGGAGCCATGCAGTAACCGTTGTACCAACGTTAGATCCCATAGTAATGCTTATTGCTTGTCCAAGCCCCATAATACCCGAGTTTACAAGACCTACAAGCATAACGGTAACAGCCGAGGATGACTGTATAACGGCGGTGATTGCTACACCAAGCACAAGTCCCTTGAAGGGATTTGAGGTGAGCTTTCGGAGTATTCCCTCAATTTTTCCGCCCGCCAGCTTTTCAAGGGAGCTTGAGAGCACGTCCATTCCGTAAAGGAAAAGAGCAAGTCCGCCAAGTAGTTGAATGATGAGAAAAATGTAAGTAGTCATTTTAAGTTCCTTTCATTAAACGATAGCTTATATAACTTTTTGTCCGTTTATTATAAGAGAAAAGATAAGACCGAGCTTTTCGGCGGCATTTCTGCACATTATCATTCTTCCGAGAAATATTTCAAAGTAGTCCATTACTGAGCTCATTTCACCATCAAGGGTGAGGTCAAGGGTAATGGTCTTTGTATCCGTGTCGATTTGGCTTTTTGCTCGCTCAACAGAGTAGTGTACTCTGTCGTGAATGTCAAATTTCGACTTATCTCGGTTTCTTACACGGGTACGCCTTACGTCGGTCTTATCCGCAAGAATGAGAGCCGCCGCAACGGCGTTTACCGCAACGCCCGTGCCCTCGTCGTGATTTCCGATAGCAGTGACTATCGTCGCCATGTCCTCGGCATCCATGCCCAGATTATCGAGTATCCTGAACGCCATTATTGCACCGCTTTGGGAGTGCTCGTTTCTGTTTACAAGGTTTCCGATATCGTGCATATAACCTGCAATCTTCGCAAGCTCGATTTCACGCTGGGGGTAGCCAAGCGTTTCAAGTATCTTTGCCGCGTCAAGCGCCACCTTTGTTACGTGAGCAAAGCTATGCTCGGTGTAGCCAAGTGCCACAAGTGATTCGTCTGCCTTTTTTATATATGTTTTTATCGCTTCGTTTTTCTTTATTTCTTCAAATGTTATCATCTCAGTATCCTTAATAAATTTATGTAAACTCTTTCCATTCACAGTTCATTATAGCTTATTATGTTCATTTTTGCAACAAAAATATAACAGTATATTTAGTTTTTGAATAAATTATTTAATATTCATTATTCAAATAAAAAGAAGTGTAGCCTTTGTTTAAGACTACACTTTCTCTCTTTTGTGAAATATTATTTCATTCCGTTTTTAACCAAAATTTCTAATTTCAAATTTCGACGAAATTTCGGTTTCGACGGAATTTTGAGGTAAAATCGCGTAGTGCGAAGGCGTCGGCGTACTTTGTACGCCAGTCCGAGCAACACGCGAAGAAAATGAAATTTGGAATAAATCAAAAGAAAGACGAGGTGAATCCTCGTCTTTCTTCCTTATAAAAGCATATTGCTTAACTACACTTTGTTTTCACTTTCTCAAAGAAAGAGCATCTCAAATTAAAACCTAAAATTTTCATTTTCGGTTTTAACCAAAATTACTAAGAAACCTTAGTTTCCTGCGAGCTGCTTTGCTATCTCCTCAGCAAAGTTCTCTTCTTTCTTTTCAAGACCCTCGCCCTTTTCGTACATAAGGAATGACTCAACCTTAACGGGAGCGCCGATTGCCTTTTCTACACTTGCAAGATAGCCCTCAACGGTGAACTTCTCTTCCTTAACATACTCCTGAAGAAGGAGACAGTTGGTGGAGTAGTACTTGCCAATCTTACCCATAGCCATCTTTTCGATGATATTGTCGGGCTTGTTTGCGTTCTTTTCATCGTTCTTAATCTGAGCCATGATAATTCCCATTTCAGCGTCAATAACGCTTGCGGGAACGTCTTCTTTAGCAAGATATGCGGGCTTCATAGCTGCAATCTGGAGAGCAACGTTCTTTGCCGCTTCCTTGAATTCAGCACTGTCTGCAGCGGGGCTGTCAGCCATCTTAACCATAACACCGATAGAGCCCTTACCGTGGATGTAGGAAGCAATTGTTCCTTCAACAGTAACAAATCTTCTGATGTTGATGTTTTCGCCGATTTCAAATACCTTGTTCTTAAGAGCTGTCTCAACGTTCTGCTCTGCATCAAAGGGAAGAGCGAGAAGCGCTGCAACGTCAGCGGGCTTACTTTTAAGAATAATCTTAAGAAGGTCCTTTACGAATGCACCGAACACTGCGTTTGATGCCGCAAAGTCTGTTTCAATGTTAACCTCTATCATAGCAGCAGTCTTTGTCGCTTCATCATACATGATGTCAACGATACCCTCTGCTGCAATTCTTGAGGACTTCTTATCTGCAACTGCAAGACCCTTCTCACGAAGTATCTTTATTGCTTCTTCTTCGTTTCCGTCAGCCTCTGTGAGTGCCTTCTTGCACTCCATCATGCCAAGACCTGTCTTAGCTCTGAGGTCTGCAACCTGTTTTGCTGTAATAGGCATAGTTATAACTCCTTTATAACAAATTTTTATTCAACAATAATTTATTAAATTTGTAATTATTCAGCGTCTGCTTCTGCTGCTTCTTCTGCTACTTCCTCTGCAGGAGCAACCTCTTCGCCCTGATGTCCTTCGATAACTGCGTTAGCCATAACGGACGCAATGAGCTTGATAGCACGGATAGCGTCGTCGTTGCCGGGGATTACGTAGTCGATATCATCGGGGTCACAGTTAGTATCAACGATAGCAACAATCGGAATACCGAGCTTCTTTGCTTCTGCTACGGCATTAGCTTCCTTGCGGGGGTCAACGATGAAGATAGCGTCGGGAATGTTTGCCATTTCCTTGATACCGCCAAGGTTCTTTTCAAGAGTTTCCATTTCCTTTGTAAGTGCAATTACTTCCTTCTTGGGAAGAAGCTCAAAGGTGCCGTCCTCTGCAAACTTGTGAAGAGTGTTAAGTCTTGCAATGCTCTTCTTGATAGTCTTGAAGTTTGTGAGCATACCGCCGGGCCAACGAGCGTTTACGAAGTACATACCTGCACGGATAGCTTCTTCCTTGATAGCGTCCTGTGCCTGCTTCTTTGTACCTACGAAAAGGATGTTACCGCCGTTTTCAGCGATTTCGCGAACGAACATGTACGCTTCCTCAACCTTCTTTACTGTCTTCTGAAGGTCGATGATGTAGATGCCGTTACGCTCGGTAAAGATGTACTCTGCCATCTTAGGGTTCCATCTTCTTGTCTGATGTCCGAAATGAACACCTGCTTCAAGAAGCTGCTTCATAGAAATTACTGACATTTTTAATGTCCTCCTTAAAGTTTTTTACCACCACAGAAGCCCGTTTACGGGACATATCGAAGGATACGAACTGCCGTATTTACACCCCTGTGTGTGTATTTTTGCCGAAATAGTATAGCACGTTCTTCCTTTCATTTCAAGAGAACGTGCTATAAAAAAGCAAATATTTACAATTTATTAACAAATATATAAATAGAAAACGGAAATTTGAAAATTATTGTTAATTTGCTAAAGCAAATTTTCAATTGATATATTCAAGCGGAAATGCTTTTCATAAAAGCACTCCCCCTTATACCCCCACGAAAATTATAAAAAAGTCGCCTTCGTCAACTGATTATATAGTTCGCTAACGCTCACGTTTTTTATAGGTAGACTTTGTTTTTTCTAAGCTATTGCGATGCAATTTCCTATGTAATAAAAATAATTATACAAGTTTTCTCTCAAACAAGCCAAAATATCCAAGCTTT
>JAZOLO010000017.1:0-17867 GCA_045653035.1 Eubacteriales bacterium | reverse complement strand
TCGGTGATAGTAAAAGTAGACGTGGAGAGAATGGAGTATGAAGTTATATTTTGATTTTTTAAGAGAGGGAGATTTTCAAAAAATCCCCCTCTCTTTGACTCTCCCCAAAACTATAATAAAAGTTTTTAAAAAGAGAGTTTGGGGAATTAGAAATGTTAAATGAGAAATGAGAAATTGTGGATATTTTGTCTTTGCCAAAATTACAATCAATTATAATTTTGATAAAGCAAAATTTGCCGAAATTTCTAATTTGTAACTTCTAATTTCTAATTTATAAAGTTTTCGTTTTTAACCAAAATATCTATCTTATATTTGATTGATGTCATAAGGTGTGGTCTGATATACGAAGTAGTTCAGCCAGTTTGAAAAAAGAAGATTTGCATGGGAACGCCATTTGACGATGGGTGCAAGAGTATCGTCATCGTGAGGGAAGTAGTTTTCAGGCACCTTGATGGGAAGTCCTGCGTTCTTGTCACGGAAATACTCGTTCTTAAGAGTATCGGGGTCGTACTCCGAGTGGCCTGTAACGAAAATCTGGCGTCCGCCATCGGTCATACAGCAGTGAAGTCCTGCCTTGTCAGAAAGGGAGAGAATTTTGAGTCTTGAGTCACGTCTCACGTCCTCAACGTCAACGGTTGTATGACGGGAATGGGGAACGAGAAATTCATCGTCAAAGCCACGGAAAAGAATAGCGTTTTTGTGTGCCACTCGGTGAGGAAATACGCCGAACATTTTTTCGGGAAGAGGCTTTTTGTCAATACCGAAATGATAATAAAGACCAGCCTGTGCACCCCAGCATATATGGAGAGTGCTTGTTACGTGAGTCTTGGACCATTCCATAATTTCACAAAGCTCTTTCCAGTAGTCTACCTCCTCAAAGGGTAGGAGCTCTACGGGCGCGCCCGTTATAATCATACCGTCATACTTCTTATCCTTTATCTCGTCGAACACCTTGTAAAAGGCGAGGAGATGGTCGGCAGAGGTATGCGTCGCCTTATGACTTGCTGTCTGCAAAAATTCAAGCTCTACCTGCAAGGGAGTATTACCGAGGAGTCTTGCAAACTGTGTTTCGGTAACTATCTTTGTAGGCATGAGATTGAGAAGCAAAATCTGAAGGGGTCTTATATCCTGTGTCAGCGCTCTCGTTTCGGTCATCACGAAGATGTTTTCGTCAATGAGCGTCTGAGTTGCAGGCAGAGAATTTGGTATTCTGATGGGCATTACTATGCACCCGCCTTCTCAAGCGCCTGTGCGATATCTGCAATAAGGTCGTCTGCATTCTCAATACCGCAGGAATATCTTACAAGGTCGGGAGAAACGCCTGCCGCTTCAAGCTCTGCATCGTTCATCTGACGGTGAGTTGCGGAAGCAGGGTGTAAACAGCACGTCTTTGCATCTGCAACGTGAGTTTCGATAGATGCAAGACGGAGGTTCTTCATGAACCTTTCTGCCGCCTTTCTGCCGCCCTTAACACCGAAGCTTACAACTCCGCAAGAGCCGAGAGGAAGATACTTCTGTGCAAGAGGATAGTCGCGGTCAGAGGGAAGTCCGCTGTATTTAACCCACGAAATCATAGGATGCTTTTCAAGAAATTCTGCCACCTTCAAAGCGTTGGAGGAATGTCTTTCCATTCTTACGTGAAGGCTTTCAAGACCGAGGTTCAAGAGATATGCGTTCTGAGGTGACTGGATAGAGCCGAAGTCACGCATGAGCTGTGCCGTTGCCTTGGTAATGAATGCACCTGCAAGACCGAAACGCTCGGTGTAGGTTACGCCGTGGTAGCTGTCGTCGGGAGTGCAAAGACCGGGGAACTTGTCTGGATACTTTGTCCAGTCGAATTTACCGCTGTCAACGATACATCCACCAACACCAGAGCCGTGTCCGTCCATATACTTTGTGGTGGAGTGAGTTACAATATCCGCACCGAACTCGAAAGGACGGCAAAGATATGGAGTTGCAAAGGTATTGTCTATAATAAGAGGCACACCGTTCTTGTGAGCGATGTTTGCGAAACGCTCAATGTCAAGAACAGTAAGTGCAGGATTTGCGATAGTTTCACCGAAAAGAGCCTTTGTGTTAGGGCGGAAAGCCGCCTGAAGCTCCTCGTCGGTAGCATAAGGGGATACGAAGGTGAACTCAATACCCATTCTCTTCATCGTAACAGAGAAAAGGTTGAACGTACCGCCGTAGATAGTAGAGGAAGCAACAACGTGGTCGCCTGCCGACGCAATATTGAATACAGCGTAGAAGTTCGCCGCCTGTCCCGAGGAGGTAAGCATTGCGGCAGTACCGCCCTCAAGGTCGGCAATCTTTGCCGCGACATAATCGTTGGTGGGGTTCTGGAGACGGGTATAAAAGTATCCGCTTGCTTCAAGGTCGAAAAGCTTACCCATATCCTCGCTTGTATCATATTTGAAGGTGGTGCTCTGAATTATAGGTACCTGTCTTGGCTCACCGTTTGAGGGCACATAACCCGACTGTATACATTTAGTTTCTATTTTGTAGTTGGACACATCAATTCTCCTTTGTAAAAATACTGCTGATTTTAGCTTAATACTAGCACATTTTTGTATATATGTCAAGAAAATTCAGAGTTTGTGCACAGTGTCACAAAGTTTTAGTTGCTCTTACAAATTCTATTGAATTTTAATTATATTTTGCTTTCAGCAAAATTTTCCGAAATTATTCTTTATTCATTCTTCAATATTCATTACAAAAATCAAGCTTCCGCTTGATTTTTTAATCCCACCATTGTATAATCAATTTATATCAACATCAAAGGAGTTTTTATGAAAAAGTTTCTTTTAGTCACCATAACACTTTTACTGTGTCTTCTTCTCACTGCCTGTGCAGGTGAAAAAGAGGAAGAAGAAAACGACAAGAACGATAAGAAAACAGAGGACGTTTCCGCTCCACAAAATGCGGGACAGTCCGCTCCCGACACGCCCGATGAGCCCGTAACACCCGACGAGCCTGTTATCGAAGAGCCTATGACCTACAATCTTACAGTTGAAGGCATCACCTTTGATAACGGCACGAATACACTCTCTCTCATGCCAGATGAGGAGTATACGATAGTTGCAGAGAACCGAGAAAAATCAGCCTTTCTCTACTTTACCGACGAAAACGGCACTATAATCACCCACAAAAACACGCTCCCCGTGAAGATGGTGCAAAACCTCTACGTTATAGCAGTATATGCCGAAATGGGCGAGGGTGAGCTTGAATTCAATACCGAGGACGGAAAGACCTACTACGTTGCAGGTATCGGAAGCGTTTCAGGCGACACCGTAATAATTCCCGAAACCTTTAACGGAAAGCCCGTTGACAAGATAGCCATTACTGCCTTCAAGGACAACGCAAGTCTTAAAAGAGTTGTAATTCCCGAAAGTATTACAAGCATCGGCAAGGAAGCCTTTGCGGGCTGTACCTCTCTTGAATACATAAACGTTCCTAGAACTGTTCAGGACTTCGACTTCTCAGACATCAAGAACTATCCTCTTAAGGTTCTCTCCGTTGGAGTTGACCTTCCAAAGGACTTCACCTCCCCCACTCTTGAAGCGATTTTCGTAAACGAGGGCGTTACCACAGTAAGCCTTAAAAACAGTTCAAATCTTCGCTACGCAGCCCTCCCCTCCACTCTTAAATACATTCCCGACGAAGCCTTCAAAAACTGCTCGTCACTTACAAAGATTAGTATTCCCGCAGGAGTTGAAAAGATTGGAAAGTACGCTTTTCAGGGCTGTTCTTCCCTTCTCTCGATTAAATTCTCCGAGGGACTTCGTGAAATTGGCGAATTTGCATTTGACGAGTGTACCTCACTTCGCTCCCTTGCTTTCCCCACCTCCCTTGAAAAGATAAAGCATTACGCCTTCAGAATGTGTAAGGCGGTTCAGACTATAAGCTTTGCCGATGGGCTCAAATCCATTGATGATGCCGCCTTCTTCTTCTGTGAGTCAGTAAGAGAGATAACTCTCCCCGACACACTTGAAAAGATAGGTGCAAGCTCCTTTGAAAAGTGCTCGTCGATGACAAAAATAACCTTCGGTAAGAACCTTAAGACCGTAGGTAACGCCTCTTTTGCAAGATGCTTCGCACTCTCCGAGATAAATTTCAACGAAAGACTCGATGTTCTGGGCACCGACGTATTCAAGGAATGTACCTCACTTTCTTCGGTAGCCTTTCCCCAGAGCGTGTCCGAAATCGGAGCAGATACCTTTAAGGATTGTACGGCGCTCACAACTGTACGTCTTCCCGACACACTCTATTCACTGTCGCATCTCTTTGAAAACTGCCCTGCCATGACCTCTCTCTATATCTCGGCTAACACCGGAATAAACTCCGTTGGTATCCCCGAAACCGCAACTGTTTATTACAACGGCACGCAGAGCGAATGGCTTGAAAAGTGCGGAACAGGTGGCGATGATGTACTGGGCGGTGCAAGCATCAAGTTTCAGTCGGACACCTTGTACGATTTTGAAACAGGCTTCCGCTACACCTCAAACGGCGACGGCACCTGCCGTATAGGAAGAATTCCTACAGTTGAATACACAGAGGCAAACGTTGTAATTCCCGAAAAGAGTCCCAGCGGTGAAACTATTGTCTATATTGACCGCTACACCTTTAAATCTAACGAAGTAATAAAAACTATTGTTATAGAAGCACCCATTACCGTTATTACAAGGAATACCTTCTCAGGCTGCCGTGCTCTTGAAAGCATAACACTTCCCGAAGGACTCAAGGTTATTGAAGACAGAGCCTTTGAGCATACAAAGCTCACCTCAGTTGTTATTCCCGAGGGCGTTGAGATTATCGGAGACTATGCCTTCGATATGTGTCAGAGCCTTAAGAGCATAACGTTCCCCTCCACTCTTGAAAGGATTGGAATAGGTGCTTTCCACCTCACAGCGCTTGAAGAGGTAACTATCCCCGAAAATGTAACTTATGTTGGACAGAGTGCATTCAACACAAGCAAAACCCTGAAAAAAGCAACTGTAAACTCAGTGGATACACGCTTTGACGCAGGTGTCTTCACCATGGCAAATGAAGCTTTTGAGCTTTATTACACTAAAGGCGTTGAGGGCTGGCTCACCCTGAGCTTTGACTATTCCTTCGTTGACAAGGACCGCCCTGTTTACATCGACGGTGTACTTCCGCTTGAAATAACAGTTCCCGAAAGCATTACCAAAATAGATACCTACTCCTTCACATATATTCCCACCGTCAAAAAGGTAACTCTCCACGATGGCATTACCGTTATCGGCTGGGGTGCTTTTGCCAACAGACCTCTCGTCGAGGAAGTAAAGCTTTCAAATAACCTTACCTCTATTGAGTCTATCGCCTTTGCAAACACCACTATAAATAGACTCTTCATCCCCAAAAACTGCCCCTACGTTTCAAACGACACCTTTAGGAATACAGGAATTGCAGAAACCATTTACGAGGGCACAAGAGAGGAATGGGTAAAGGACAGAAACCTTTCAGACGTCAACGCACTTTCAAATAGCGTTATATGGTACTCCGAAACAGCCCCCACCGAAAACGGACGCTACTGGCACTACGTCAACGGCATTGTAACTATTTGGTAAAGAAAATACTAATATTCAAGAGAGGGGGATTTTTATAAAATCCCCCTCTCTTAAGCTCTCCCCAAAACTATACTAAAAGGGACTTCTTTGGAAGTCCCTTTAACTATAAAATTTTTTAAAAGAGAGTATGAGAGGAAACTTTTTATAAAAAGTTTCCTCTCATAATAAACCAAAATATCCAGCTTACAAAGCCTTTATAAGTTCTTTGAATTTGGGCAATGCTCTCTTTATCATATCGGTGGATACACAGTACGCAATTCTCACGTAGCCCTCAACGCCGAAAGAGTCGGCAGGAACAAGAAGAAGGTTGAATTCCTTCGCCTTGTCCGAGAAATCCTTTGCATTCTTTGTAGGAGTCTTAACGAAAAGATAGAATGCACCGTCGGGGTAAACACAGGTATATCCCATTTCGGTAAGTGAGTTGTAAAGAAGGTCGCGGTTTTCACAGTATACCGACACATCGGCGGTCTCTCCGTCACAAGCGGCAACTACTCTCTGCATCATAGAGGGAGCACAAACGTAGCCGAGGGCACGACCCGCACCGCAGATTGCGGCGTATACATCAGCCTTATCCTTCATCTTGTCCGAAACGCCTATATAGCCTATTCTCTCACCTGGTAGAGAAAGTGATTTTGAGTAGGAGTAGCACAGAATGGTGTTATCGTAAAGGTTCAAGAAAACAGGATTTTCGGTATCGGAATATACAAGCTCACGGTAGGGCTCGTCCGAAAGAAGAAAGATGGGGTGTCCGTATTCCTTTTCTTTCTTTTCAAGAATTTCCACAATAGCTCGTGTACTCTCGCTGTTAAGTATTACACCCGAAGGGTTATTCGGAGTATTCACTATAACGCCCTTGGTGTGCTCGGTTATAGCCTTTTCAAAGGCTTCTGCATCTATCTGGAAGGTGCCGTCAACGGTATTTACACCAACAAGCTTTGAGGCTGTAGCTTCAACGAAAACTCTGTACTCGGGAAAAAAGGGAGTGAACGCGATAAACTCGTCACCCTCGCAGGCGAGTGCGTGAAGGCTTACTGTAAGACTTGCCGCCGCACCGCAGGTCATGTATATCATATCGGGAGAAACCTCTGCCCCAAAACGCTTTTTCAAATTTTCAGAGATGGTCTTTCTCACAACTGCATCTCCCTGTGCCGAGGTGTAGCCGTGAAGGACTGTAGGGTCGGTACTGTCAATAAGACTCTTTATCTTCTCCTCCACGCTTTTCGGTGCGGGAACACTGGGGTTTCCAAGACTGAAATCGTATACGTTTTCAGCACCTACCTCGGAGGCTCTTTTCTTTCCGTATTCAAAAAGCTCTCTTATTACAGAGCGGTTAGAGCCAAGCTCTTTCATTTTCGCATTTATCATTTTCTTAAATCCTTTCAAGCTTTTATGTGTTTATATTATCATTTGTTTTCTTTTTTGTCAACACACCTTTTAACAAGCGGAAATCACGTCTTGCCTTTTTCTTTTTTTGTGTTATAATAGTAATGTACGAAAAAACGAAAGGCTTGAAAAATAATGAATTACGACGTAATTATAATAGGTGCAGGACCGGGAGGTATATTCTCTGCTTATGAGCTTTTAAAGCTTAAAAAGGATATAAAGCTTGCCGTTTTTGAAACGGGCAACTCGCTTGAAAAGAGAAAGTGTCCCATTGACGGAAAGAAGGTCAAGAGCTGTATCGGCTGTAAAACCTGTGCCATAATGAACGGCTTTGGAGGAGCAGGCGCTTTCTCCGACGGAAAGTATAATATAACAAACCAGTTTGGCGGAACACTCCACGAGTACATCGGCAAAGCCGAGGCACTTGAGCTTATGCACTACGTTGACGAGATAAATCTCTCCCACGGCGGTGAGGGCACAAGACTCTTTTCTACCGCAAACTCCGAGTTCAAAAAGATTTGCGTACAGAACGGACTTCATCTTCTTGACGCATCAGTCAGGCACCTCGGTACAGACATCAACTACAAGGTGCTTGAAAACCTTTACGGTGAAATGAAGGCCAAGGTTGAATTTTTCTTCAACACTCCCGCCCAAAAAATAAATATTGTTGAAGGCGGCTACGAGGTCGTTACCGAAAAGGGAAGCTTCACCGCTGAAAAATGCATCGTATCAGCAGGACGAAGCGGAAGCAAATGGATGGAGAAGGTTTGTCAGGAGCTTGACATTCCCACACGCTCAAACAGAGTTGATATAGGTGTGAGAGTAGAGCTTCCCGCCGAGGTTTTCTCACACATTACCGACAAGCTTTACGAAAGTAAGATAATCTACCGCACAGAAAAATTTCAAGACCTTGTGCGTACCTTCTGTATGAACCCCTACGGTGCTGTGGTAAACGAGAACACAAACGGCATTGTAACGGTAAACGGTCACAGCTACGAGGACCCCGCACTCCGCACCGAGAACACCAACTTTGCACTTCTTGTTTCCAAGCACTTCTCCGAGCCCTTCAAGGACTCCAACGGCTATGGCGAGAGCATTGTAAGGCTTTCCAATATGCTCGGCGGCGGCGTTATAGTTCAGCGCTTCGGCGACCTAATACGCGGTCAGCGTTCAACTCCCAAGAGAATTGAGGAAGCGTTTATCACCCCCACTCTTATGGCGACTCCGGGTGACCTTTCACTTGTTATGCCAAAGCGTATTCTCGACGGCATTATCGAGATGATTTACGCTCTTGATAAGATAGCCCCTGGTACGGCAAACGATGATACCCTACTTTACGGCGTTGAGGTTAAGTTCTACAACGTTGAGGTTGAAATTGATGAAAACCTTGAAACAAGACACAAGGGTCTCTACGTTATCGGCGACTGCTCGGGCGTTACCCACTCACTTTCCCACGCATCCGCTTCGGGCGTATTCGTTGCAAGAAACATTGCAAAGTGAAGCTAGATATTTTGGTTAAAAACGAAAACTTTGTAAATTAGAAATTAGAAGTTAGAAATTAGAAATTTAGGTAAATTTTGCTGAAAGCAAAATTATAATCAATTGTAATTTTCCTGAAAGGAAAATATCCACAATTTCTCATTTCTCATTTCTCATTTCTAATTAAAAAATCGTTTTCCATTGTCCATTGTCCATTTTCAATTAACAAAAAATGCATCACCCAAAAGGGTTGATGCATTTTTTTGCTTCCTCTCGGATATACTGTCTCTATAAGGAGGGATAATATGGAGAAATTCTGTGAGGGCGACCTTGCACCCTTTTATTTTCATCAGGGAACGTCGCGTAGTGCTCACTTATATCTGGGTGGCAGAAAAGAGGGTGACGGCTTTATTTTCAGAGTATGGGCACCGAACGCCGAATACGTGTCGGTTGTGGGCGACTTCAACTCATGGGATACTACAGCCCTTCCAATGACAAGAATAACAGAAAAAGGCGTATGGGAGGCATTTTCTACCCTTCCGAAAGAGGGCGACCTTTACAAATTTTTTATTAAAAATCACGGAAAAGAGCTTTACAAGGCAGACCCCTTCGCTTTTTACTATGAAAAGCCCCCTGAGACAGCCTCCCGTCTTTTCGACATATCAGGCTACAAATGGCATGACGAGGGTTGGCAACACTTCCGCAAAAACCGATTTACAAGGGAAACCGTGAGAAAAACACCTCTGAATATCTACGAGGTACACCTTTCGTCCTTCTTAAAAAAAGCCTCCGACTACCGCACCATGGCAGAGGAGCTTTCCTCCTACGTTAAAGCAATGGGATATACCCATATTGAGCTTATGCCCATTACAGAGCACCCATACGAGGGCTCTTGGGGCTATCAGGTGACGGGCTTTTTCGCACCAACCTCACGCTTTGGCACTCCCGACGATTTTATGTTTTTTGTGGATAAAATGCACGAAGCAGGTATCGGTGTTATTCTTGACTGGGTACCCGCCCACTTCCCAAAGGATGCCCACGGGCTTTATGAATTTGACGGTGCACCCCTTTTTGAATATCAGGGAAGAGACCGAATGGAGCACCGCGGATGGGGCACAAGATGCTTTGACGTAGGACGTGAGGAGGTGCAAAGCTTCCTTATTTCAAGTGCCTTTCACTGGATAGAAAACTACCATATCGACGGGCTTCGTGTAGATGCGGTAGCGGCTATGCTCTATCTTGACTATGACAGAAAGCCTGATGAATGGATACCCAACGTTTACGGAGAAAACAAGAGCCTTGAAGCACTTTCGTTTTTCAGAAAGCTCAACTCGGCACTGTCGGAGTGTCATCCCGACGTTATGACGATAGCCGAGGAGTCTACCGCATGGTCGAACGTTACCACCTTTCAAAACGGGGGACTTGGCTTTACTCTCAAGTGGAATATGGGGTGGATGAACGACACCCTCGCATACGCCGAGGAGGACCCTCTCTTTCGTAAATTCCATCACAATAAAATAAATTTTTCACTGACCTACGCTTTCAGCGAAAGGTACGTTCTTCCCATTTCCCACGATGAGGTAGTTCACGGAAAGAAGTCCTTTCTTGATAAGATGTCGGGAGATTACGTGTTGAAATTCGCATCTGCAAGGGTATTTTTCACTTACATGATGACACACCCCGGAAAAAAGCTTACCTTTATGGGATGCGAGATAGGTCAGTTCAGAGAATGGGACTGGGAGGGAGAAATCGAGTGGTTTCTCCTCGACTATGAAAGCCACCGAAGTCTTCAGGGGTTTGTCCGTGACTTAAACCTTTTCTACCTTGAAAATCCTCCTCTTTACGAGCGTGACCATGACTGGTCGGGCTTTTCGTGGATAGATGCGGACAACGCTGATAATAGCATTGTTTCCTTCTGCCGTTTTGACGACAGTGGAAGGGTCCTCGTTGTTGCCTTAAACTTTACCCCTGTGAAGCGTGAAGGCTTCTATCTTTCTGTTCCCGAAAGGGGGATATGGCGGGAGGTCTTTAATTCCGACCTTGAGGAATACGGAGGTGCAGGTTTTAAAAATCCCGATACAGAATCTGTTGAATATAATTTCAAGGGCTGGAGAGAAGCCATAAAAATAACGCTTCCTCCAATGTCAGCCTTAATTTTCAAAAAGGAGTAGCTATGTTCAAGAAAAAAGAATGTGTTGTAATGCTTCTTGCAGGCGGTCAGGGAAGCCGTCTTCTTTCTCTCACCGAGAAGACCGCAAAGCCTGCCGTTTCCTTTGGAGGTAAGTACCGCATCATCGACTTCCCTCTTTCAAACTGTACGAATTCGGGGCTTGACACAGTGGGAGTGCTCACCCAGTATCAGCCCCTCTACCTTTCCGACTATATAGGCACAGGACTACCTTGGGACCTTGACCGCATCTTTGGCGGAGTTCATATTCTACCACCCTATCAGGGGCAGAAGTCCTCTGACTGGTACAAGGGCACTGCCAATGCAATATGGCAGAACATGGAGTTCATAAACCGCTACAATGCGGAATACGTGCTTGTTTTGTCGGGTGACCACATATACAAAATGGACTACTCAAAGCTCCTTTCCTTCCACAAAAAGAAAGGGGCTGACTGTACTGTGGCAGTAATCGACGTACCTCTCTCCGAGGCGAGCCGTTTCGGCATAATGACAGCGGATAACGAGGGAAGAATTGTAAAATTTACCGAAAAACCCAAAAATCCCGACAGTACAAAGGCATCAATGGGCATCTACGTATTTACAAAGGAAAAGCTAAGGTGCTACCTTGAAAAGGATGCAAATGACCCCCAATCTGAGGGCGACTTCGGCAAAAACGTAATACCCGCAATGCTCCGCGAGGGTGAAAGAATGTTCGCATACCCCTTTTCGGGGTACTGGAAGGACGTGGGCACTATAGGCTCATTGTGGGAAGCTAATATGGAGCTTCTCGGTGAGAGACCCGAACTCGACCTCTACGATGACTCATGGCGTATTTATTCAAGGCAGACCGCCTCCCCTCCCCAGTTTATCGCTTCCGCTGCAACGCTTGAGAATACAAGCGTCACAGCAGGCTGTGAGATTTATGGGACTGCCAGAAACAGTGTTCTCGGCAAGGGAGTGAAAATTATGGAAGGCGCTATAGTGGAAAACGCCGTCCTCATGGACGGGGTAACGGTGGAAAAGGGTGCAAACGTTGCATACGCTATTGTAAATGAAGGGGTAACAATAAAAGAACACACAGAGTTTACAGGTGTGCCCGATAATATAACCGTTGTGAGTGGGGAGGTGTAATTATGGTTGTAGCAGGACTTATATTTTCAAATTTTCACGACGCGTCACTCCCCGAAATGACGAGATTTCGCACAATAGCGAGCGTCCCTTTCGGTTGCCGTTACAGGCTTGTTGACTTCCCTCTCTCCTCTATGGTAAATTCCGGCATAACAAATATCGGTATCATTACCCACAAAAGCTACAATTCACTTCTCGACCATATCGGCAACGGCAAGGACTGGGACCTAGCCCGCCGTTCGGGAGGAGTGAAGTTTCTCCCGCCTTACGTCAGTGCCTTTGAAGGAAATGCCGCAGGGAAGCTTTACGAGGGCAGACTTGAAGCCATTATAAATGCAGGTAACTTTGTTACACGTTCAGGGGCAGACTATTTCGTCATGTCCGACTGTAATACCATCATGAACCTTGATGTTTCAAAGGTAGTGGAGGACCATATAAATTCAGGGGCATACCTTACCCTTGTTACAAAAAAGCTTTCCTGCCGTAACCGCTATTTTGACGAGTGCGTCAAGGTGGTGACAACAGACAGCGACAGGAGAATTACAAGCATTGCAACCTACAAGCCCGATGACGGGGAAATTGAGGTGTGCTCAAACGTTTTTGTGATATCCCGTCAAGACCTTGAAGCGCTCATTGCCACCGCTTCAGCCTTCGGATACACTGATTTCACCCGTGACATAATACAGAAAAACCTTAAAAACCGCCTTATCCGTGCATACACCTACGATGGCTGGTACGCTTATATCTCGTCTCTTGGGAGCTATTTTGACGTGTCCATGAGACTTCTTGAAAAGAGTGCCAAGGATGCACTTTTCCTTGAAGACCGTCCCATTTACACAAAGCTTCGTAACAGTGCCCCAACGAAATATTCAGAGGGCGGGGGGGTAAAAAACTCACTTATTGCCGACGGCTGTATTATTGAGGGTGAGGGAGAAAACTCCATTCTTTTCCGTGGTGTTCACGTAGGTCGTGGCACGTGTATTAAAAACAGTGTGCTTCTTCAGGATACCTTTGTGGGGAAAAACGCTGATATTAACTGTGTTATCACCGACAAAAACGTTATTATAAAGGACTGGCGCCGTCTTTCGGGTCACGAAAGCATGCCGTTTTTCATAAAGAAAGGGGAAATAGTATAAATGAAGATTCTGTATCTTGCCACCGAGGCATATCCCTTCGCCTCAACGGGAGGGCTTGGGGACGTTTTGGGCTCACTTCCGTCATCGGTAAAGATGCTGGGGCATGACGTGCGTATCATGATACCCCTTTACGGGAGCATCCCTCAATCATTTCGCGAGAAAATGAAAAAGGAGTGTGACTTCACGGTCTACCTTTCGTGGCGAAGACTTTACTCAGGTGTATTCAGCCTTGAAAAAAAAGGCGTCACCTATTATTTTCTCGACAACGAATACTATTTCAAAAGAGCCTCCCTTTACGGCGAGTATGACGACGGTGAGCGCTTCGCTTTCTTTTCCATGGCGGCACTGGAGGCAATGAAATACCTTGGCTTCTACCCCGATATTCTCCATGCAAATGACTGGCAGACGGCACTGTCTATTATCTACCTCGGACGCTTTTTCAAGTGGAGAGAAGAATATTCGGAGATAAAAACGGTTTTCACCATACACAATATTGAATATCAGGGCAAGTTCGACCCTTATATTCTGGGTGACGTTTTCGGACTTGACGAGAGTGAGCTTCCTCTGCTCCGCCACGACGGCTGCATAAACCTTATGAAGGGGGCGATTGAGGCTAGTGATGCGGTAACCACAGTTTCTCCGAGATATGCCGAGGAAATAATGACAGAAGAGTTTTCCCACGGGCTTTCTAGCATTCTCCGAAAAAATGCCCACAAGCTCATCGGTGTTCTCAACGGCATAGACTGCATACTCTACAATCCCGAAACCGACCCAAGGGTCACCGAAAATTTTTCGGCAGAAAACAGACTCGGCAAAAAAACGTGCAAAGAAGCTCTGCAACGTGAGCTTGGACTTCCCGAAAAGGACGTGCCCCTAATTTCGGTAATTTCCCGCCTTGTACCACATAAGGGCATCGACCTGATAGTTGACACTGTTTTCTCACTGCTTGAAGAAAGACACGTGCAGCTTGTAGTACTGGGGCAGGGGGATTCCCGCTTTGAGTGCTTTTTCAGAGCACTTGAGGATAAGTTTCCCGAAAAAGTCCGTGCACTTATCACCTTTGACCGAGACCTGTCGAGAAGAATATACTCCGCCACCGACGTTTTTCTCATGCCCTCGAAGAGTGAGCCCTGCGGACTCTCCCAGATGATAGCATCACGCTATGGGGCAATCCCTATAGTAAGGGAAACGGGAGGGCTGTTCGACTCCATCAAGCCCTATTTTACAGAAGGGGATATTATACAAGGAAACGGCTTTACCTTTTGGGAGTATTCGGGAGAAGCACTCCGCTATCAAATAGAATCAGCACTGGCACTTTTAAAGAGTGATATGGCGGAAAAGCTCATTTACAAAGTTATGACCGCTGATTTTTCATGGGAGAAATCGGCTTTGGAATACGAGAATCTATATCTAAGGCTTACAGAAAAAAAGGAGGAAAAATGAATTACAGCGACGTAAAAGTACAAATCGAGAACGTACTCAAAAGGCATTTCGGCACCTCTCCCGAGGAGGCAACAAAAGATGAAATGTACAAGGCGGTGAGTCTGACCGTCAGAAATATTCTCCTTGAGAAGCGAGTAGAGTACAAAAACAAGGTTAATACCAGCGGTGCAAAGCGTGTTTACTACGTCTGCATGGAGTTTTTACTCGGACGCAGTCTCAAAACAAATCTTTTAAACCTCGGACTTGAAAAGGAGTACGCCGAGGCGGTGGAAAAACTTGGCTTTGACCTTTCAGACCTTTATTCCTGTGAGCCTGATGCAGGACTCGGCAACGGAGGGCTTGGCAGACTTGCCGCCTGCTTTATGGACTCACTCTCAGCTTGCAGCTACCCTGCTATGGGCTTTTCCATCTGCTACGACTTCGGTCTTTTCAAGCAGAAGATAGTTGACGGTATGCAAATAGAGCTCCCCGACGTATGGCTGCCTGGCGGTGAGGTATGGCTCGTACCCCGTACCGACAGGGTACAAAAGGTACGCTTCGGCGGAAGGGTCATTGAAAACTGGCGTGACGGACACCTTGAAACACTTTACGAGAACGCCGAAGAAATAGAGGCTTTCCCCTACGATATGATGATTTCGGGTGCAGACTCCGATGCTGTAACCCCCCTTCGTCTTTGGCGTGCAAGAGAGGTAAGAGGCTTTGATATGGGGCTTTTTTCGGGCGGTCAGTACTCCAAAGCTATCTCAGAAAGCACCTCCGCTGAAATAGTTTCAAAGGTGCTCTACCCTGCCGACAACCACACCGAGGGCAAGCTTCTCCGCCTTACTCAACAGTATTTTCTGGTATCCGCATCGGTGCAGAGCATTATCCGCGACCACGTAGCTTTATGGGGAAGCCTTGACACACTTCCCCATAAGGCGGCTATCCACATAAACGATACACACCCAGCCCTTGTTATCCCAGAGCTTATGAGAATTTTCACCGACGAATATTTCTACTCTTGGGAAAGGGCATGGCAGATTGTAACTAAAACCGTATCCTACACCAACCATACAGTGATGCCCGAAGCCCTTGAAAAATGGAACGAGGATTTATTCAAGCTCAAGCTCCCCCGAATATACTCAATAATACGTGAGATTAACGAGCGCTTCTGCCATGAGGCATGGCAAGTGTTTACAGGAAATTGGGACATAATTGCGAGAATGAGCATTATTGCAAACGGTCAGGTGAGAATGGCAAACCTTGCAGTAGTGGGCTCACACTCGGTGAACGGAGTGTCGAAGCTTCACTCGAAAATACTGAGGGAGTCCACCTTCAAGCCCTTTTACAGGATGTACCCCGAACGCTTTACGAACGTTACAAACGGCATTGCCCACAGACGATGGCTCACCTATGCAAATCCCCGTCTTGCCTCTCTTATCACAGAGCTGATAGGGGATTCTTACAAAAAAACACCCGAAAGCCTTGAAAATCTTAAAAATTTTTCCGACGACGAGAGTGTTCTCCAAAAGCTTTTTGAAATAAAGTGCGAAAACAAAAAGGATTTCGCAAAATTCATTTTAGAAAAAAGGGGCACTGTCCTTGACCCGAGCTCCATTTTTGACGTGCAGATAAAAAGACTCCACGAATACAAAAGACAGCTCCTGAACGCTTTAAATATTATTTCCCTTTACTGTGACCTTCTCGAAAACCCCGACCTTGATATTCCGCCACAGACCTTTATTTTCGGTGCGAAGGCAGCACCCGGCTACGACATGGCAAAGAGAATAATAAAGCTTATTTGCCTACTCGAAAAGGATATAAGGGAAAATCCGAGGGTACGAGAAAAGCTGTCGGTTGTGTTCCTTGAGGACTACAACGTGACTCTTGCCGAGGCACTTATCCCCTCAGCTGAAATAAGTGAGCAGATTTCCCTTGCGGGAAAGGAGGCAAGCGGTACGGGCTGTATGAAGCTCATGATGAACGGTGCTCTAACCATAGGAACGCTTGACGGTGCTAACGTTGAAATGAGAGAGGCTGTGGGAGAGGAAAACATGTTCATCTTCGGACTCACCGCCGAGGAGGTGGAAAACCTCTACCTCTCAGGATACAATCCCGTCACTTACTACACTTCGAGCGAAAGGCTTGAAAGGGTAGTGAACCGCCTGTCACGAGGATTTGGTGGCGAGAGCTTTGCCGACGTGTCCTCTTATCTTCTCAGCACAACGGGACGTGCCGACCCATATATGTGCCTTGCTGATTTCGAGTCCTATCATCTGACTCACCGCACCATGGTAGACTCATACCAAAACCGTCTCGACTGGTGCCGTATGTCCCTTATGAATATTGCATCATCGGGCTACTTTGCCGCCGACAGAGCGATAGAAGAATACGCCACAAAGATATGGGGTATTGAAAATGCTTCCACGAAAGACTGAAACCTCCCTTAGGATAAATATTGAAAAAAGGTGTCACACAAAAAGTGTGACACCTTTCGGTGCTTTCCCCGAGGGAGAAAATATAACGCTCACTCTCACTGTTCCCCGAAGGCTGGGGGCTTCGGGGGTGGTGTTAAAAATAGAGCGTGACGGAGAAAATTCCGTCGACCTGCCCTTTTCTTTTATTGATACGAAAAGGGCACAAGACCTTTACGAGGTGACTTTAAAGGGGCTTGAAAAGGGACTTTATTTTTATGAATTTATCTTTCTTCGAGGTGATAACACTCTCTTTTCTCATAGCATCAATAATCTTGACTTTACGCTTTCAACGAGCGAGGGCAGAAGGTTTACCCTGCTTATCTACGAAAAGGATTTTCATACTCCCGATTTTCTCAAAGGCGGTGTAATCTACCATATATTCCCCGACAGATTTTGTCGGGGCAAGGGTGAGGTGACCTTTCACGGCATAATAAACGATGACTGGGAAAACGGCACTCCCCCTTATGCAAAAAAGGCGGGCGACCCTCTTGAAAACAACGTTTTCTTCGGGGGAAATCTCTGGGGTGTCATAGAAAAGCTTGATTATCTTCGTTCTCTTGGAGTGACCGTTATCTACCTCTCCCCTGTCTTTGAATCGGTCTCCAATCACCGCTATGACACGGGCGACTACGAAAAAATAGACTCGCTTCTCGGGGGTGACAAGGCTTTTGACGAGCTTATAAAGGAATGTCACAAAAGGAATATCAAGGTAATTCTCGACGGGGTTTTCAACCACACGGGAGATGACAGCAGGTACTTTAACAGAAAGCGTACGTATCCCGAATTTGGTGCATGTCAAGGTGAGAGCTCACCTTACTTTAAATGGTACAATTTCACGCATTTCCCCGACAAGTACGAGTCTTGGTGGGGCATTGACATAATGCCGAGGCTAAATCACGAAAATACAGAGTGCCGTCGGTACTTTACCGAAAATATAGCAAGAAAGTGGCTTCTTCGCGGTGCTGACGGCTGGAGACTTAACGTTGCAGACGAGCTGTCCGACACTTTTCTTCATGCTTTTAACCGTACAGTTAAGGGCCAGGGGGTCAAGGCTAGCATCGGTGGGGTATGGGAAAACGCCGTGACG
>JAZOLO010000016.1:0-286754 GCA_045653035.1 Eubacteriales bacterium | reverse complement strand
CGGAGAACTCAAGGAGGGGCAGGTTGAACTGGCTTCCCTTAACTGTTGTATCTGCGAAGGGATCGTCCTTCTTAGAAACCATTTCAGTTGTGTAGGTCCATACGTCTGCCTGAGCTGCTTCCTTCGCCTGAGGTACCATAACGAGTGCCTTTTCCTTAGCAGGACAGATGTTAGCACAAGCGCCACATCCCATACAGTCGAGAGGAGAAATGCTGATAGTGAACTGGAATTCTTCGCAGCCCTTGCCCTTCATCTGTGTTCTCTTCATAGCTGCAGGAGCGTTAGCTGACTCGTCAGCAGAAAGAGCGTAAGGACGAAGTGTTGCATGAGGACATACGTAAGAACACTGGTTACACTGGATACAGTTTTCGGGAATCCACTGAGGAACCTTAACTGCAACGCCACGCTTTTCGTAAGCGGCAGAGCCCTGAGGGAAGGTACCGTCAACGTATTTCTCGAATGCGGAAACGGGAAGAGAGTCACCCTTCATTGCACCAACAGGGTTAACTACGTTGTTTACGAAGTCAACAAGCTCTGCTCTGTCACCTGTTACTGCCAGAGCAGGTGCATCAACGCCTGCGTTCTTCCATGCGTCGGGAACCTTAACCTCAACAAGAGCACCTGCACCTGCTTCGATAGCGGCGTAGTTCTTGTCAACGATTTCCTGTCCCTTCTTGCTGTAGGACTTGTATGCCATCTTCTTCATGTATTCGATAGCTTCTTCAGCAGGAAGAATCTTTGCAAGTGCAAAGAATGCAGACTGGAGAACTGTATTCTTAACCTTACCGTCGCCGATCTGATTGAGAGCGATGTCGGTAGCGTTGATTATGTAGAACTTAACGTTGTTGTTTGCGATATAAGACTTAACGCTTGCGGGGAGGTGGAGGTCAAGCTCCTCTTCCTTCCAGTTACAGTCAAGAAGGAATGTACCGCCGGGAACGATATCGGAAACCATATCGTACTTTGTAAGGTATGCCTGATTATGACATGCAACGAAGTTAGCCTTATTGATGTAGTAAGGAGACTTGATAGCCTTATCACCGAAACGAAGGTGAGAAATGGTGATACCGCCTGTCTTCTTGGAGTCATACTGGAAGTATGCCTGAATGTACTTGTCGGTGTGGTCACCGATAATCTTGATGGAGTTCTTGTTAGCACCAACTGTACCGTCTCCGCCAAGACCCCAGAACTTACAGCTGATAGTTCCTTCAGCAGAAGTGTCGGGAGCGGGCTTCTCTGCAAGAGAAAGACCTGTAACGTCATCTACAATACCGATAGTGAAGTTGTTCTTGGGAGCCTTTTCAGCGAGGTTCTCATATACTGCGAATACACTTGAAGGAGGTGTATCCTTAGAACCGAGACCGTATCTGCCGCCCACTATCTGAGCTGCTCTGCCTGCCTGAGCAAATGCGGTAACAACGTCAAGATAGAGAGGCTCGCCGAGAGAGCCGGGTTCCTTTGTTCTGTCGAGAACTGCAATCTTCTTTGCGGTCTCGGGAATAACTGCAAGGAGCTTGTCTGCACGGAAGGGTCTGTAAAGACGAACCTTAACAAGACCAACCTTTTCACTGTGAGCGTTAAGGTAGTCAACTACTTCCTCTGCAACGTCACAGATAGAACCCATAGCGATAATAACTCTGTCTGCATCGGGTGCACCATAGTAGTTAAAGAGCTGGTAGTTTGTACCAATCTTAGCATTAACCTTTGCCATGTACTCTTCTACGATTTCGGGAAGAGCGTCATAGTAGCGGTTACATGCTTCTCTGTGCTGGAAGAATATATCTCCGTTTTCAGCAGAGCCGCGAAGAACGGGATGCTCAGGATTGATAGCACGTGCACGGAACTCGGCAATAGCGTCCATGTCTACCATTTCCTTGAGGTCTGCTGTATCCCAAGCCTCTATCTTCTGAATTTCGTGAGAAGTTCTGAAACCGTCGAAGAAGTTAAGGAAGGGTACTCTGCCCTTGATAGTTGCAAGGTGAGCAACTGCACCAAGGTCCATTACTTCCTGAGGATTGCTCTCAGCAAGCATAGCGTAGCCTGTCTGACGACAAGCGTATACGTCGGAGTGGTCTCCGAAGATGTTGAGTGCATGAGTTGCAACACAACGTGCAGAAACGTGAATAACGTTAGGAAGTAATTCACCTGCAATCTTGTACATGTTGGGGATCATCAAAAGAAGACCCTGTGATGCTGTGTAGGTTGTGGTAAGAGCACCTGCTGCAAGAGAGCCGTGAACCGCACCTGCGGCACCAGCCTCTGACTGCATCTCTACCATTTTAACTGTTTCACCGAAAATATTTCTTGCGGGTTCGCCAAAAATATTTTTATCGGCTGCTGACCAAGCGTCTGTAACCTCGGCCATGGGGCTTGAAGGGGTGATGGGATATATCGCTGCAACTTCTGTGAACGCATAGGACACGTGAGCGGCGGCGGTATTACCATCCATGGAAATCTTTCTTCTTGCCATAGTTTTTTCCTCCTTTATGATTTTACTGCTTCTATGTACAGTATCTTTTGCATACGTGTATATAATAACACTTTTTTTCTCTCTTGTAAATATCCTTTTTTATTTTTTTTCAAAAAACTTTTTGGATTTGTTGTAAATTTTTGTTTTTTGTGTTAAAATCTAATAAACTCAATTTTAAGGAGATTTTTATGTCAAATGACAAGCTTGCCATATTGATACTTGTTTTTGGTATAATAAACTTAACTGTAATTATAGCAGCTACCCTTTACCATCTTCATTCGGCACTTAAAAAGAAAAGCCGTCAGAGAAAGGTTGAGCATTACGGGGACAGTGCCGAAAAAAAGGTAGTCGACTTTTTGAAAAAGTGTTTTCCTAAGGCTACCGTTTTAAAGGACGTTTATCTTAAAACACCTCAGGGACTTACCGAGATAGATACCATTCTTATTTCTGACAGAGGTATATTTATAATCGAAGTTAAAAGCCACAACGGCTATATTGTAACAGAGGGAAAGGTATGGACTCAAAGGTGGCGTGACAAGGTGATAAGATTTCACAATCCCATTCATCAAAATAACGTACATGTGAGTGCCCTCGAAAATCTTTTCAGAAAAAGACAGAGCCTTGCAAGTCTTCCCGTTTATCCCGTAGTAGTATTTACCTCAAACAACGTGTCTTTTTCTAAAAACGTCAAAAACGTTATAAAGCTCTCCTCACTCTCTTCTTTTATCAAAAGAAAAAAGCCTGACAAGAGAATGACGAAAGATATGCGAGGAAGAGTCGAAGCCTTTATCACCTCCAACATGGAAACGAGAAGGCTTCGTCAAAGAGAGCATAAAAAGAAGATATACGAAAGCAATCAGAAGAAGAGAGCATACAGAATAAACTACAGATAATAAAACGCTTCAGCAAAATTATTTTGCTGAAGCGTTTTTGTGTTATCAGTCCATTACTATAAGTGCGATATATTCGAGGATGTCATTGCCTGTGTTTTCGATTCCGTGTCCTTCACCCGAAGGAGTATAAGTTACGTCACCGTCTTCAAGGGAAACCTTTTCGCCATTGTTGTTATAAAGTGCTTTACCAGAAAGTATGTAGTAAAGCTCACACTCCCCAACGTGCTTGTGGAACTCCATACTTTCCCCTGCATTAAGCTTTATGTGAGAAAAAATTCTAATCTTAGAGTTAATCCCCTCAAATTCACGAAGGTCGGACATTAACATCTTAACGTTGCCCAAGTCGTTATTCTTATTATTGACCTTTACGTCACTTGCTCTCTTTATCATAATGTTATTCCTTTTAATAAAAATACTATTTTTTATTATACAATACTTTAAAAAGCATTTCAAAATAATTAGAGCAAAAAGGAAATTTACAGATGACAATTTTTGTTTGACTGACAAAAAAGGAAGAAAGCCCTTGAGTTTTCTCCCTTTTTGGTTATTTTATTCTACTGCTTCTGCAAGTACTACGTCAAGCTCAAGAGTCTCACCGTCGCGGTAAACTTTAACTTTAACGATATCTCCCGGCTTCTTTGAGTCAATCAACTCAATGAGCTTGTCGTCGGTTGTGATTTCAACGCCGTCAAACTCAGTTATAACGTCGCCCGACTTGATACCGCACCTCTGTGCCGCACCGCCCTGTGAAATAAACACTACAAGAACACCCTGAGGAAGCTTGTACTGACGGGATTCCGCTGCGGAAATTTCACGATAGGTTATACCAAGTGCCGCCTTGCCTGTAACAAAGCTGTCGGCAGGACGCTCAACTACTGCGCCGTTTTCGCAAATTTGGTCAACAAGCGACATAACTCCGTTTATGGGAAGTGCAAAGCCTATTCCCTCATAGCCTGTAGAGGAAAGCTTAAGTGTATTGATGCCTATTACCTCGCCTCTTGAATTAAGCAGAGGGCCGCCTGAATTTCCCGGGTTGATAGCCGCATCTATCTGAATTACCTTCATCATTTTCTGAGTTCTGCCGTAATAGTCGGTAATGGCAATCTCACGGTTTACCATTGATACCATACCTCTTGTGGCAGTACCTGCAAGGTCAATTCCCGAGGGACAGCCGATAGCGATAACAGTATCACCTGCAATAACTATGTCAGAATTTCCTATAACAAGGGCAGGAAGCTCTGTTGCTTCGATTTTGAGTACCGCAACATCGGAAAGTGCGTCATAGCCTACTGTTTCGGCATCGTATTCTTTGCCGTTGGAAAGAATAACCTTGATGCTTACCGCATCCTCGATTACGTGATAGTTTGTAACTATATACCCGTCCTCGGTAATTATAAATCCTGAGCCAACGCCCTCGTAGGTCTGTGTGCCGTAGAAGGAATAATACTCCTCAATCATTGTCTTAATACCCACAACGCTGGGCTTTGCAAGTGCGATAATCTCCTGACTGGAGAGTTCTTCACCCGAATACTCTGCAACAATTTCGGGAACGGTTATTTTGTCCCCGGTAGTAATTTTGTCACGGATAGGCTCATTCGATACCGTACTGTGTCTGTCATTATTAAAAAGCTTTGTTACGGGAGAGTCGGCATCTGCAAGCTCGTTTGTTAAATAATAGGTGGCGAAAGCCGTAAGAGTTATGACGAAGAGGAAAGACATAGCAATAGCAAAAACCTTAAGCCCTCTTCCCTTCTTTTTTGATTTTTCCTCAAAGCGTTCATAATTCCACTTTTGAGAAAATCCGCCGTAGGTGTTCTGGGGTCTGGGAGGCGGAGGAATACTTCCTTCTCCTACAGGGACATGTGTATAAACTGTTTTTTCTTCGGAGATAGCCTGTGCAGTATTTTCTACGTTTTCATTTTTATCTGATATATTTTTATCGCTATTTTCACAAACGTTTTCGTTTAAATTTCCGTTTGTTTCAAAATCCTTGTCTGACATAAATGAGCCTCCTTTGGTTTTACTGGCTATATAATACCACCTAATTTTTAATAAAATTTATAATTTTATTGAATTTGAAGTTAAAAATAAGTGGGAATTGTTCACAATCCCCACTTATTTTATCATAATCCAACGTTTTCAAGAAAGTCATTCATATCTTTTCCAATGCTTTTATTTGCAGAAAGCTCTCCCTTTGCCATTCTTGCAACATTTGGACGGAAAATCAAAAACCAACGTCTAACCTGCATAAAAGGAAGAAGCCAGGGATGCTTTTCAAGAATAGGATAATATCCTTTGAGCTTTTCCCTTGATGCAAATATTCTGGACACAAGATATCCTATGCGTCCGCCTTTCTTTTTTTGGTGAAGAGCAACTCTGTTTTCGGATGAGCCGTAAACACCGCCCCCTAAAATAAACCTCTCAAGCTGCAAAGAAAACTCGTCAGCCTCCTGCCCTTCAAGCCACACCTTACTCAAGTTACGTGCTTTTTCTGCAAACTTCAAAAGCTTTCCCTCTTCAAGGAGCTTGTCGCGTCCTTCTTTACTTGCCCCTTCAATGCCGTCAAGTAACCACAAATCAATAAAGGGACGGATACCGCATCCGCCTGTTTCAAAGTGCTTTGCCATGTGTGCCACATGATAAAAATAGAAAAATGCGTCGGTCATCTCGTATCTGTATTGGGAACCCTCGCACACCTCTGCATTTTCAAAAACTCGTACAAGCACGTCAAAGGCTTCGCCCACTCTTGCTTCTTCCACAAGCTTGTAGTGCAGTTCTATGCGTGTGCCGTTTGAAGCGGTAAGTCCTACGTCATGAGGCCCTCTTTCACCGCACTCATATCCGCACTTTTCGCAAAGTACCGATATGGCTTTTTCCAAGTGACTTTCACGAACAAAAACGTCAATATCACAGCTTGTACGCATCCAGGGCTGTGGATAGCGTTTACGGATAACCGCACCCTTTAAGGGAATGAAAGGAATTTTTGCACTCTCCAATGCTTCGGTAAGCCTTATAAATTCAAGGTTCATCCTGTCATATACGTATATTGCTTTAAAAAGCAGTTTTTCAAAAGGCACTGTGCTAAAACCGTTTTCTTTAAGGGCATATACTATAAGCTGAGCGATTTCGTGCTTGTCTGCAAGTTTAAGTAAGTCCGAAAGCTGTAGCGAGGAAAGTGCATCGCGTTCACTGCCCGAAAGCTTTTCGCCACGAATTGCAGAGCGTATAAGAGCAAAAAACAATTTTGTCATTTCTGAATCCATGGCACTCACTCCTTTATTTTGTAATTCCTTTGTATTCCGCCTTAACCTTTTCATAGCTTTCAAGGTTACCTATATCGTATCTGCTGCCGGGCATCTCCATAGCATATACGGGAGCTTTTTCGCAAAGCCACGAAATAAAGCTACCGGGTGCATCAACACCGCACCCGTCCGCTATCGCCTCGCCGAGTCTTAGGCTATCCTCTTTTTTGTAGAAATAGAAAGGAGGACAGCACCACTGTGTTTTGGGATTAGATGGCTTTTCTTCCATTTCGATAACTCTGTCTCCATCAAGCTCTAGGACACCTCTTTTGGAAAGTGTCTCTATTTTCGTTTCAAAATAGCGCATTACGCATGAAGCGTTCTTTTCCTTTGCAAAAGAAACGAAAGACGTCATACTGAAATCGAGTACGTTGTCTCCTGCAATTACCAGCATATCGTCAAAAATTCCCAAAGTTTCAATGGTATACTGCACGTCCTTCACTGCACCGAGTCTTGTTTCGTTGGTTTCGGTGCCGTCGTCTACTACGGTAACCTTTTGTTTTTTCGTTTTAGCCCACTCTTCAAAGTGATGAGCGAATTTATGATTGGAAATAACGATATACTCGTCAACCTCGCCCGACGTATCAATGTCGTCAACAAGCCAATCGAGAATGGTCTTTTCTCCCACCTTCAAAAGAGGCTTGGGGAAATTCTCGGTCAATGGATAAAGTCTTGTGGCATATCCTGCCGCCAATATCAAGCATTTCATAGTTTTACTCCGTCTGCACTTTCACAAATGTGTACTGAAAACTTTCCTTCAAGATGAGGAAAGGCTTTAAGATATTCTCTCGTTACGCTTTCTGCAATGGTATTCTCATACGATGGGTCGATTATTCCAAGGCAACAGCCCTTAAAGCCTGCACCCGAAAATCTTCCGCCGTATATCCCCTTGGTTTCTGTCATAATTTCATAAAGCCTCACAAGCTCGGGCGAACCCGTCTCCCAGCTGTGTATTGAGCTATAACCGCTTTCAAAAGAAAGTCTTCCGTATTCTTCAATATCTCCGCGTCTCCAAGCCTCTGCACCCTTTTCAACTCTTTCAAATTCGGTGTACCAATGCTCTGCACGTTTACGCCAATTTTCAGGGAGTCTGTCCTTATAGGTTTCATAAACCTCACGTGGTACGTCGCGGAGGTTCGTTTCGTTGAACTTACCATACTCCATACACGCATAAGCCTTGAGAGCATAAGCCGCACTTCTGCATTCGTCTACCCTCATATTAAAGGCAGAACCCGCAAGGCTTCTTTCAACTCCGCTGAAGAATATTGCGAATTTATATGGCTTCATATTGGGATTCTCGGGAATAAGCTCGTAGCTGTCGTCCTTGGTGTCAAGATAAAGCATGTGATTTTTACGGCAGTATACCTCACAGCTTTGGTCGAGCTTTCCGCAGGCAACACCCACGTATTTATTCTCCGCTTCCTTGGAAATGAGTATAAGCTCTTGGGGTGTAAGCGAAATATCGTTAAGGGTACAAAGTGCCGACAGGAATGTAATGATTACCGCCGCTGAGGAGGACAGTCCCCCTATAGGAAGCTCTCCGTCAATTAAGGCACAGAGTCCAACTTTCAAATTATACCTTGAATTCAAAGCAATAGTCGCACCTCTCAGGTGGTCTGCCCAGTCGCCCTCGGGTTTATCCGGAGTTGATGAAACGTGCCACTGTGCCCTTTTGTCAAATTGTAAGGACTGAATTTCAACGACACCGTTCATTTTAGGTCCGTAGGCGATGTGAATCCCCTTATCTATGGCAAAGCCTGTAATCTTGCCAAGCTGATGATCCGAATGTGCACCGACGGGACAAACACGGTATGGAGTAAAAGCAGTATATTCAGGTGCTTTTTTATAGGTGTTTTCAAATGCTTCGTATGCAGTCACAATGTACCTCCTAATTCTTTAAAATCAAAGGAGAGCTAACGTTATTAAACGGTTCTCCTTCATAAAATATTTCTTTATTTTTGATAAAATTCGTGATACCACTCGGCAAATTTGCGAAGTCCCTCTCGTAGTGAAGTAGATGGCTTGAAGCCGAAATCCTCTTCAAGTGCAGAGGTGTCGGCGTATGTTATGGGTACGTCACCTGCCTGCATAGGCACAAGCTTTTTATGGGATTCAAAATCATAATCCTCTGGCAAAACCTTGGCACGAACAAGCTCCTCCTGAAGTATCGTTACAAAATCAAGAAGATTTTCTGGTTTATTGTTACCAATGTTATATACACGGTAAGGAGGTAACGGAAGCCCGTCCTCACCATTAGCTTTTTCAGGAGCGCACTGCATTATACGCTTAACGCCTTCAACGATATCGTCAACGTAGGTGAAGTCACGCTTGCAGTTGCCAAAGTTAAATATCTCAATTGTGTCTCCGCGGATAAGCTTATTTGTAAAGCCGAAATATGCCATATCGGGACGTCCCGCAGGACCGTAAACAGTAAAGAAACGAAGTCCCGTTGACGGAATGTTATAGAGCTTTGAATAGGCATGTGCCATAAGCTCGTTGGATTTCTTGGTTGCAGCGTAAAGGCTTACGGGATTGTCAACCTTGTCCTCGGTGGAATAGGGGATTTTCTTATTTGTGCCGTAAACCGAAGAAGATGATGCATACACAAGATGCTCAACGGGATATTTGCGGCACGCCTCAAGAATGTTGTAAAATCCGATAATGTTGGACTCAATATATACGTCGGGGTTTGTTATCGAATAACGAACGCCCGCCTGAGCCGCAAGATTTACAACTACGTCAAACTTGTAGTCCGCAAAAAGCTTGTCAATAAGCGCACGGTCGGCAATATTGCCACGAACAAACTCCCATGACGAATCAGGATGCTCTTCCGCAAGCTTCTCAATCTCACAAAGCCTGTATTCCTTAATGGATACGTCGTAATAGTCGTTCATATTGTCAAGACCGACAATCTTAACCGACGGAACAGTCCGAAGAAGCTCAAGTACAAGATTTGAACCAACAAATCCTGCTGAACCTGTGATGAAAATTGTTTTATTTTGTAAATTTATGTTTTGTGGTAACATTTTGTAATCTCCGTTTTTTATTTAAACTCAAATTTTCAGTCAAGCGATCTAAATATTTTTTCAACAGGATACCTATTTGAAACAGGAACTCGGACAGTATCCTTTAGCTTTCCTATGCCAATCATACATACAATCTGTTCGTCTAAAGAGATGTGATTTATTTTACAAAATCTTTCCCAATTAAAATCATAACGCAACGATCTTTGAATTACACATGCCCCTATGCCAAGCCCATGAAGAGACATTGTCAAATATCCAGCAAACATAGCTGCAGTTACAACAAATTGCTTGTATTCGTTTTCCTCATAGGCGGATTCTTTGCCACAAATAAGCAAAAACTTATCCACATCTTCTGCAAATCCCCCTATCCCACCGAGGTCTGTTTTCATATCACTTATGTATTTTTTACAGTCAATAGAGTATACTCTAACTGCTTGACGATTACAAGCTGAAGGTGAATATTGAGCCAGTTCAATTGCATGTTTAATCAAAGACTCATCAACATGCCCGCCTTCAAATTCTCGAACACTATGTCTAGTAGAAAAAAATTTGTCTATAATTTGTTTGTCCATCAAATCATCTTTAAGCGATACAACTCTTGTTCCGCCGTATTTTTTTTCAGTTGGTTTTAGTTTACTACAAAGCTCAGTGTATATCTGTTTTATTTCATCAAATTTTTCTGAAACATATCCATTTTTTTCATGAAAATCACAATACTCGCCAATAGCATCTCTTGCCATCAAAACACAGTCAGAATCTATATTATCAGACTCTATGTGCAACATAACCCAAGAATATATGTTTTTAATCTTTTCATATCCAAATCCAAGACGAGGATTTGCTATTGAAAGACCTTTCTCAATAGAATGAACCAATCTGACAATCTTAGCCTCTCGACGGTCTTTTTCAAAGATACTTTGGGTCACGATCGCCTTTTTCCAAGTATATTCCCTCTGACTTAAACGAATATGGTTTACCCATTTTTTTAATTTTGATAGCATCATTTTATATCTCTCACTTTTTCAATATTTTTTTTACAAAGAATGCAACTTGCTCTTTATAAAACAGTAAACTTACAATCAATACAATAATAACGCATATTATTCCAACAAGCAAACTATTCAAACACCAATGATAATAATTAGTGATTGTGTCGCTTATAACTTTTGCCCCAGTTATGTAACAACACAAAAAAGTGCCCTCAACAACGACAAAATGTTTTACAAAATGTCGCCATTTTATTTCAAAAATGTGTGTTGATGCATACCTCGCATTATAAATCATTCTGAAGACTGATGAACAAAATGTTCCCATCAATACTCCAACAACTCCAAAGAATTTTACAAACACAATAGATAACACTATATTTACAATAGGCTCTGCTGCAGCTCCATTACGCGTTTCCTTAAATCGTCCAAGGCCTTCACATAATAGCAGATACGGCGATTTCATTGTATTTGCGAAAACAGCTATCACCATAACAACGCCGAAAAAAGGTCTTACATAATTTACATCATTGACAGAAGCTGTATATAGACTTATAAACGGAGAAAGCATCACCGCTGTTATTGCATAGAAAATTGTACCAACTGCAAAAACAAGCCACTCAAAAAAAACAAAAGAAGACCGTAGTTTTTCATTCTCATTTCTGGCAGACAGATCTCCAAATGTCGAATTGATTCCCGTTGTGCAGGAATTAACAATCTTTCCAATATTCGACACAACTAAATAATGAATTGTATACACGGAAACCTCTTTCAAAGATACCATCGCAGTCAACAAAACAAGATCTACATTGTGATTAACTATAACGGATATTTGTTGAAAAAATGAGTCCCAACGTTGCTTTATTGCATTATTATCAGGTTTGGACTTCCAATTAATGCTGTAATTTCTTTTGACATAAACATTTAATATAAGCGGATTAACCAATGCAACAAAAACAGCTATAACCTTCATTTGTGTGATTGAAGCTCCAATGATTATTGCTAATATGGAGGCAATCGTTACCATTATGTGTGATATTGTTGCTGACACAATTGTAATATAATATTTTTGGTCCGCCTGAAGTAATATTTTGCATTTAATACCCCAAAAGCTGTCCGCAATTGTGCCAAAGCCAATGACCAAAACCATTACAAATGCATATAAGTAGTTATACTCATCACTTACTAAAAGCGGATAGAGGAAAGCAAAAGCAAGAATCAGAGCCGATGTAATCATCGCAATCTTTTTCATATAGGCACTTGTGGCAACCATGACGGAACTCACACTATCCATTTTGTTTCCTGCTAATGGTTTATATAATGCCACACGAACCGCCCCACCAAGTCCCGCTCTTAAAATAACGGAAAAGCCTAAAAATTGAGAAATAGAGGACACAAGGCCATTGGTAGTTGAACCAAAATACAGCAATATAATTCGCGGCATGATCAACCCAGAAACCAGCGTCACAAGTTCGCTTGCCAAAGTTGCCAGCATATTATAACGCAATGCTTTTTCTCGACTCATTTACCAATCCCCTTTCATTGGACAATCATACGCAAAAACTGATCGGACACTGAAATGTCCTCTTTCAAAATATCATTTACCTTCTCAAAATTAATCGGATTATTATATACACCCTGCAATTGGGCCGAATTCGATATAATCCGTTCCTCAACACCATAATGCTCCATTAAATCAACAACCTTTTTCTTGTTAAGTGCATTTGTCACGAAGTTCTTTTGAAAAATAATGGAAAATGCGCAACCGTGGAATGTATTAGTAAAGACATATTCAGCATCCGAATAATACTGAATAAAATTCTGGGGCTCTACTAAAACATTATTATCCCTTTTGTTTGGAATAGATAATCTAACAATCTGTAAGCCGTTAGTTTGTGCAAATAACTGTATTTCTTTCCACATATCTTTAGGAATCGTACCAAAATAATATATTAAGAAGATTTTATTTTTCTTTTTTTGCTCATTATAAAAAAATTTTTTATACTCAGAAGCTGTATAAAGCAATGTAGGATCAATCGTGCGTAATATTTCTTTATCATACCCCAGACCCTTGACTAAGGTTTCCGTCCATTCGTCTCTGACGGAAATCCCATCAAAACTCTTGATTGCACGGCAAGCCTCTTTGTGACTGTAAAATACCTCTTTACTCGTAGAAGCCGCCGAAGCAGCATAAGAATAACGAGGAACAGAAATATTTTTTCCCGTAAAGAAACCTGAACGCTTTGAAAAAAAACTGTCTCCAAAATTCCATATCGTATCACTACCGTACACATACACATCAGCACCGATATTTCGGTTTGCGACCATGTCGGTTTTCTTTCTAAGCTCTCTGTATTTTTTCGTTCTTTTAAGAAGATTGTAAGCTCTATAAAACTTAAATTTTATACAAGTTTTCACAAGTTCTTTGGCATAGTGTAATCTTGCACTTGGCAAAATCTTATAATTCACAAGCATAGCTTCCGCACCAAGATCATTAAACTTGTTTCGTAATGCCCACGCTTGAAAATAGCTTCCCGGATTTTCTGTTTTGAAAACAGTAACAATGCCTACTTTCATGTATTATTCCTTTCAAATTAAAAGTGTTTGGGTAAAAATGACAAATTAGCATCTCTACCTGCTTTTTTATTTACACTCTTTTGATCCATTTGAATTTTTTGCCATTCCCTTTCCTCCGTTGCAAATCATCAAATAAATGAAAGTGAGCGACAGGAGTTTATTTCCTGATGTTACAAATTGACCTGCCATAATATTTGTCAGCAACAATATCAACGGAAGGTAACACATGAAAGAAGCTTTTGGATTCTTTTTCCATGCATGCAAAACCAAGCAAAAGATAAATGTCATCATCAAAATTAGCCCTACTAATCCCCAAGCTATAACAATCTGCTGATAGCCGTTGTGAGGAACGTTTACCACAGAACCTACTAAATACCTTACCTTTTCGGAAATACTTTGAACACCGATGCCGTAAAGAAGCCGTTCAGAGGAAGATGTGATAAACTCATTATAAAAATCATAAAGTCCTGCGCGTCCTCCTGTAATATCATCAGCATTAAAACGTACAACGTAATTTTCAATAATATTAGGTAAAGCAATTTTCAATACAACAATGAATAGAAAAATACTTGCGAAAATGGCAGCAAAGGTTTTTAATTTATGTGAAAATGATTTTTCTTGAAGTAGAATAAACAACACCATTGTTCCAGCAAAACACAGCAAAAACGTTCTAGACACGGTCAAGCATCCAATAACCGCCAAAAACATCAGCATGAAATAGTCAATTTTTTTTGCTTTATTAAAATAAACGTTTGTAAGAAGACCTGCTATAGCTATATTACACAGATACCCCAGTCCATTTGCATTATAAACTATTTCGTAAGTTTCCGCTTCCTCCACCGCTCCCAATCGGAATCCTTCTTGTATCAAAGACATCAAAGACTGATTGCTTCCCATAACTGTATTAGAAATCAAAATTAAGCTTGCTACAACCAAAGAAATCGCAAGAGTGCGTGTAAAGAAAGAGATATCCTCCTCTTTGTAGGGAAGAGATACAATTATTACCAAACACATAAGTGGGGCAAATCCACTCAAATATTCTGCAATTGATGAAAAAGAGTCCTCCAAATGGAGAAATTCCCATAACATGAGGATGGGTACAATAAATGCGAAAATCGGTATTTTAAGTTGTTTACCATACTTGATTAACAAAAAAATCATGCATACAAGAATGGCATATTTGCCTTGAAATCCAGGCATAAGAGGTATAAAAGAAATAAGCAAGGCTTTAGTCTCGGTATCGTTAAAGACAAGTGCCATCGTGGCAATCCATATCAAATAAAGAAAAACAGGAAATTCAACGGAAAGCACGTTACGAACGACAAATAATGCATAAAATACCGCCATCATTATCCAAAACTTTTTCCCGAACTCTGTTCTTATCTCTTGTTCAACTGTCGATTTTTTTGAGTTTATTTGCATAGTCTTCTTCCTAAGATTATTTTTCTATTGCTTCAATTAACTTCCTAAGGCTATTTTCTCTTCCGCACAAATCCGTAACGTAGAGTCTCGCCTCAACGCCAATCCGCTTGATTGTCTCTGCATCTAAATCCGCCACCGCTTTGATGCTATCTGCCATGGTATCTACGTCACCAACGGGAACGAGGAAGCCGTTTTCGCCATTTTTTATCAAATCGCGAGGACCGGTACGGCAATCAGTAGAGATACATACCAAGCCGACAGCCATCGCTTCGGCAAGTGCGTTTGGCATTCCTTCATAATCCGAAGACATTACAAAGGCATCATGCTCCATGAGTGCCCCGTGCATATCGTCAGTTCTTCCGCAAAGGTGAATGCGGTTGTTGACACCAAGCCCCTCAATCAGTGCCTGCAGCTCCGCAACATACGCATCATCGCCTTTTCCATATATATCAAGCGTAATGCCCGAATGTTCCTTGCAAGCCTTCGCAAAGGCTTTAATAAGCAGAGGAAAATTTTTCTGCTTGCTGAGTCTTCCAGCCGCAATAAATCGTGTTGCCCTTTGAGAAAACTCTGTTTTACCCTCTTTTTCATAAGCATCATTTAATGGATTTGGCACAATAAGGCATTTTTTCTGCACAGCCTTTGAGAAAAAAGGCTTTTGATCCTCAGACTGCAAAATGGTAAGGTCGCCTGTTTTGAAACAAAGCTTCCAAAGCCACTTCACAAAATTTCCGCCTGAAGCATTCCATGGGCTAATGCGAACTGTATCAATCCTCTTCATCTTCAATCCGATTGTTGTAATTGCTATCCAAACCTGCATTCTCTGAATGAAGCTAATTACAACATCAGGAGAAAACTCCTTGACGGTTTTCCTGATAAGGCGGTATCGCTTGAAATAGCTCATTGATAAATATTCTTTATTATTATCCGCCAGGGTAAGTCTTTTCACCTTGGGATGAGTTTTATATTCACCTTCTTTTCTTGCAAAGGTAAATATACCAACGTCATAGCCTCTTTCTGCAAGCTGACTTGCCCAAACAGATACAACGCGTTCGGCACCGCCACCGCCCATTCTGGTAATAGAAAACAGAATTTTTTTCATATTAGCTCTCCTTATTGGGTAGTTTTATGAAGCCACCAAGCTTTTCATCCCACTCCTTTGGCTCAAATGGCATCATTCCGCCCCAGTGAGAAAAGGTTAATTCTCCAAAATAAACCTTTCCATTCACCTCATAGAAATCTACACGAAGAAGCGGAATTTCACCCGCTAGCTTCTCGGCAAGCACACACATTTCTTCAAATTTCTCAGGCTTCTTAGGAGGAACATCTGCATTCGGATGACCGTTACGAAAATCAAGATGCTGAAACTCTCGGTCAAAAAAGTCGAAGCGTGTTTCGGTTGTTTCGTTGTATCGCTCAGACGCGATAAACATAACCTTCATCTCGCCGTTAAAACAAAAAAACTTATAGTCCCTGAGTTCCTGTGTCGCACTGTCCTCCATATATTTTTCTGCAATAATACGAGGCTTAACGTCTTTGTAAGGCCATTCGCGGCTGTTCCAATAGTAATTTCTTTTAAGGCTTTTTTCTATCTTCTCTCTTGCCTTTTTTTTGTCAAGCTTTGTCTTGTCACGGCAGATTACAAGCCCCCCACTGTCATGGGTACACTTGAGTACAAACTCATTGGGTAGTGCATCAAAATCAATTTCATCGAAGCTTTCCCAAACGCCAAGTGTAGGAATAATATATTCCTCTCCAATCTTCTCAGAAACGTACAGCTTCGCTTCATATTTATCCACCATGGCAGTGTATTCGGGTCGACGATTGTAAACTTTAAGCCATTGCAATTTTTCATTAAAGGTTTTGGGATTTTCAAGATTCAAAGGATATCCCATGCGTTCTTTAAAAATCAGCTTCAGATATTTCTCGTCACTCATTTTCTTTAAAAACGAGTTTTTACCCAAACGGATTATCAGACGTGTTGGGTGCGCTATGTATCTTTTAACTTTTTTTATTAAAGACATATCATTTCTCCCCTATCACCTTCAAAATAAACTTTTCCCACTCCCCATATATCTTTTCGGGTGCGAGTGTTTCTTGTAATTCACGTGCATTTGTTCCAATTTTTTTTGCAAAAGCCTCGTCGGAGAGTATTTGCTCCATAGCCTCTGCCATTTTTTCTTCATCATTCTGGGGAACAAGAAGTCCGTTTTCGCCGTCCTCTATTAGAAATCTCGCACCCCCACCGCCACAATCGGTGGACACACACGGTATACCAAGTGACATTGCTTCCATCAAGGCGTTAGGCATTCCCTCGTAGTCGGAGGAAAGGACAAACATACTTGCCTTTTCAAGTCTTTCTGGCATGTCGGGCACGTACCCCGGAAATTCCACTCTGTCTCCCACGCCCTTTTCTTTTGCTAAATTCTGTAAATGTTCCAAAAGACTGCCCTTACCGTAGATCACAAGCTTATACTCCGGAAATTTTTTCGCGATTCTTGCGAAAGAAGAAATCAGCAGAGAAAAATTTTTCTGACCACTCAGCCTTCCCGCACCAACGATCACCATTTCCCTCTCGCCCTCATAAGGCTTCCGAATAAAGGAGGGATTGATAGCATTGGGAATGATGTTATGCGAAACATTCTTCAAATAAGGCTCATACCAAGCACGTACTTCTTCTGTCTGAAAAACAACACCGTCAACTTTTCTACATGCTTTTATTAAAGCCTTTTGAGTCTTTTTACTGTAAACCTTAGGATCAGCACGTTCCGACATAATAATCGGTGCTTTTGTTAAGCCTGAAAGTCGCAACATCAATTCGGTTGTCGCGGGTAGCATTACCACATAGGCATCAACAGATTGTTTTTTCATATACCGAGACAAACGAAATAATCTTTTGGCATTATTAACAAGAAAATTGTGTTTTTCCTCATTCAACAAGAGAGGCACATATTTCACACTCTCCCGTAACGGCTCAGCCGCCACAGTATCTCCCATTGTCAATACCTCCACATCGTGACCAAAATCAGATAGGTGGTTTGCCAAATTGCAAGTCACTCGTTCAGCACCGCCACCGGAAAGAGAGCTGATAAAAATTGTTATTTTCATAAATATTCCTCTTGCTTTTCCTTTTCCGGCAGTTTAATCGAATCACCAAAGGTATAATCCCATTCTTTGGGCTCGAATGGGAGCATTCCGCCACAAGGGAAGAAAGTAATTTCCGAAAAATAGATCTTGCCATTCACAGAATATAAATCAACTCTTGAAAAAGGGCAGTTGATCTCTGCGGCAAGTGTGTTTGCAACTTCAGTCATTTGGTCAAAGTTTTCAGGCATTTGGAATCCTGCCATCATCGGCTTAAAATCGCTTCGATGGAAAGGCATTTCTTTTCCTTGCATATCATAAAAAGATATTGATGGCGTAGAATGATCCTCAAGACCTTGGGAAACGTAAATCATTTTCGCCTCTCCGCCAAAGCAGAAAAACTTATAATCCGTCAATCCTTTTGCCTCATTCTCATCCTCCATATACTCTTCTGCAATAATACGCGGTTTTACGTTTTTATATGGCCACTCGCGTGAAACGTCATAGGGATTTCGATTGAGGGCTATCTTAAACATCTTTCTTGCCGCTGCTTTATCAAGCTTTGCCTTATCTCTTACAATAACAAGACCGCCCGAGTCATGGGTGCATTTTAATACGAACTGCTCAGGCAGAGAATCGAAATCAATATCATCGAATTTTTCCCATACACCAAGAGTGGGAATAATATGCTCTTCACCTATCTTCTCTGCAACGTACTTCTTCACTTCATATTTATCCACCAGTGTAGTATAGAGAGGATTTCTGTCATATACCTTTAGCCACTGAAGCTTTTGGTTGTACGTTTTAGGATTCTTCCAGTCCATCGGATAGCCCATTTTTTTCTTAAAACGATAAGAGAGCCACATTTTCGTGGGAATCAAGGAAACTACCTTTTTACCTATTTCTTTTATTGTCTGGTTCATCCAAAATACCTCTAATAACTTTATTTGCTAAGATTCAGAACCTGAACCCACATTTCCATTACGTTATTCTCGGAAAGGGTATCAAGAAGCTTTCTGTTTTCAATGCTCATTTGCTCCCACTTTTCTTCCTCGGAAAGCATTTTTTCCATAGCAAGAGCGAGTGCCTTTTCGTCACGGACAGGAATCACAATACCGTTTTCCGCTTTTACTATATCTCCAGCAACACCCGTAGAAAAATCTGTAGAAATAACTGGAAGTCCCGTTGCCATGGCTTCGGCAAGAGCGTTTGGAAAGCCCTCGTAATTAGAGCTCATTACGTAAAGTACCACGTCGGAAATATAGTGCATAACGTTCTTCTTCACGCCCATAAGCTTCGCACGCTCTGAAAGCCCTTTCTCATCAATTAAGCTTTGCAGTTTTCCCTCCAAAGGGCCGCCTCCGTAAATTTCAAGGGTGTAGTCAGAAAACCTTTCGGGAAGAGATGCAAAAGCTGATATAAGCATTTCAAAATTTTTCTGATTAAAAAGCCGTCCCACACCGACCACCGTATGCCGTCTTTTCCCTTCGAAGCGCTCGGGAATGGCACTTGCCGCAATAGGATTTGGAATTACCACCATCTTTTTTCGGTGTTTTTCCTTGAAGAATTCCATTACCTTTTTGCTCTGGCAAACGATGACATCTGCCTTGTGGTAAAAATGCTTTTCAAAAAAGCGATTTCCAAAACCTCTCTCGTTGGGATCACAACGTTCCGACACCACAAGACGAAATCTTCTGCCAAACATTTTCAAAAGGAGCGCCATTATGTTCGCAGCTTCCAAGAAAGAGAGAACTACATCCGGCTTCTCTTTTTTTATCTTCCTCTTCAAGGAAAAAAAGATTTTAATACCGCCCATTGCCTTTGTAAACAGCAAGGTAATCTTGTTCTTGCGGTTAACGTTCTGACCGAGTCCCGTAATCTTGACCCTTTCATCAAGGGCATAGAAGCTCTCGGCGTCAGTCATTGTAACAATATGTACTTCGTGCTCTCGGCACAAATTGTTGGCAATGGTCGCCATAACGCGCTCAGCACCGCCACCACACATTCTGGGAATTAACAAAATACATTTTTTCATGCTTTCACTCTTTTTATATTATATCCTTTACCAAATGATAACTATATAAGTTCTATTTGCCAAAAAGTACAACAAGATCAAGTATCATAAATATATGGTGTGATTCACCTTTACTTAGTTCATTGTTTTTAAAATGATATTTTCTCACTTTCTCAAAAAAGTTTTATAAACCCAATGTTGCAACTTCACAGGCATTAAGAACATTCCTGTCTGTGCTACCGCAATCAAAACATAATCACCAAAGCTTGCATATCCCATTTTCCAAAAACGCTTAATGGTATCTATATAGCTCTTGGTGTTCTCCCAACTTTTGCGGCGCTTTGCCAAAGCATCGTTTGAACGGAACCACAATAGCGATTCTCCTATGTTTTCTGCCCTGCAACCGCTAAATAACATTCTGCCGAAAAGGTCAACGTCCTGATTTCTTCTTAAATCCGAATATCCTCCGTTTTCCAGCACCTTACTTTTTCTATACATTACTGCAGGATGATTAAATGCACTTCGCTTTTTAGCAAAGTTATAAATATCCTCGTGCTTCTCTGGAACAGCACGAACAGAAACCACTTCTTCAGGAGTGGAGTAAAACTCAGCTACAAAGGAGCCTACTATACTAAGCTCAGGTTTATCTTCAAAAAGCTTAAGCTGTTTTTCACAGCGTTCAGGTTTTGAAATATCATCCGTGTCCATACGTGCTACAAGTTCATTTCTGCATACCTTCAAGCCTTCGTTCAAAGCTAACCCCAAGCCTATATTCTTTTCATTTACAACAATATTGAATAAATTGGGGTAGTGCTCTTTATATTCATCAATAACACAATAAAGCTCATCATTCAACGGCCCGTCCTCAACAATAACTATTTCATCGGGAGATACCGTCTGACTTATCATGCTGTCAACAGCCAGCCTTAAGTATTCAGGCTTTTCTTTTACATAAAGTGACATAAGAACACTATATTTTACCGTATTATACGATGGCATTATTTTTGAAACAAGATTGTTCACTTATTATTCCTCACAATTTCTTCCATCAGCAAAACTCCATTGATTTGATGAAATAAAGTAATGTTATCAAGTTTTCTCAAAAACTTTCTGAAAAAGTATAATACTTTTACCATTATTTTGACTTTTGGATTATATTTAACATTCAAATTGCAATACGCTTTTTTATATCCAAATCGTCTTATTTTGTACTCTTGAGTACCCGTTTTGTGATTAACATTACGTGACCCTGAACATATATATTTTTTTTTGCATTCGTTCAAGTAGTAATCCAAAACTGTAAAGTATAACGTATCTGATGCCTGTTGCTTGAAATAATCTGGATCAAATTTTGCACTTTGAATTTCTGCATAGGCATTATAAGGAAGTACCGTCATGTATCCGATAAGTTTGTCGGATTCAAAATCAAAAGCACCCCAATATTCAATAGTATCTTTTGTTGCTGGCACAAAAGATTCTTTCGTTGTCTTATTATCGGCGTTTTTATATTTTTCGTGTGCTGACATATAGCAAAAATACAAATCGTCTACATAATCTTCAAAATTTATTTTCTTTGCATAACTTTTCTTTAAGGCTTGACGAATACTTTTTCTCTCTTTTGATGGTAATTCTTCCAAATCAAATGGACCTTCTTTAATCACATACCACCAGTTTGTTTCATATCCGCAATCAAAATCCGTAGTCCATCTTGCAAGTAGCGGTGTTCTACCATCTATTTTCCATATACTTCCATCTTCTACGGGTGACAAATCGGGATTTTCATGAGGTGCCGTTGTGGGTATAGCCGCGTGATTATAATATTTCCAACCTTCAATTTCCATCTTTTACACCCTCATAAGTTCTTTGGCTTGTTTTTGCTTTTCGGCATAGGTTTCGGCATCTACTTTGCCCTCCTGCATCAGCCAATCGCCGAAGTCGATATCGGAGGCAGTGCCTTCGCGTTCAATGTCTGCTCTTTTCAGTACCTTGCCAACGGTTTGGAGTATAAGGCTAACGTCACCAATAAAAGTAATGCCTTCGTCTATGTATTCAAGGTCGTATTCAAACTTCTGTTCCCACGTAATATTATTTCGTCCGTTCACTTGGGCAAGTCCCGTAAGTCCCGGGCGTACGTCGTGGCGACGTCTTTCTTCCTCCGACATAAAGGTCATATCTCTTACAAGCTGAGGTCTGGGGCCGACAATTGACATATCGCCAACTAGAATATTCAAAAGCTCGGGAAGCTCGTCAAGGGACGTTGAACGAAGGAGTCTGCCGTATTTATTTAGTCTTACGTCATCGGGCAGAAGACTTCCGTCTTTGTCCTTTGCGTTTGACATTGTGCGGAATTTTATCAGTTTAAATATCTTTTCATTTCCGTTTTTGTCCTTTTTACCGGGTCTAGGCTGTGTAAAGAAGGGATTCCCCTTCATTGCAATAGCACCGACTATTATGAGTATCAGTAAAACTGGAGAAAGGACTGCAAGTGCCATAAACGACAGTACAAAGTCCAAAAACCTCTTAAAAAATTTTATGTACATAAGCTCCTCATGCAAAACAAGCTTTTATAATATCTATAATCTTTCTTTGTTCTTCCTCAGTCATTGCAATATCACTGGGAAGACAAAGACCTCTGTGGAAGATATCCATTCCAACGTCAAGGGGCTTTCCGTCGTGTCCTACGCTTCCGCCCTTGATGTATGCATTGGTTTTTGCTCTGCCGTCACCTTCACGTGTTACAAAGGGATTCATTCTGTAAATCGGCTGCATGTGCATGGGCTTCCAGATAGGTCTGCCCTCTGCATTAAAGCTTGCAAGAGTGTCAAGAATTTCTGTGGGGCAAGTCTTCCCTTGCTCGGCGTTATAAAGTGCCTCCGCCTCTCCTCTTACCTGACGGCACATTGCGTCCTCGTTAATAAGTATACATGAGAGCCAGAAATTCGGAACCATTGTTTTCTCGTCATACGGATTCATAGTTACAGGCAAATCCTTAAAGCCCTCTTTGTATCTGTCATATATCTCTTTTTTTCTTGCGATATGGTCTTTAAGGTAAGGTATCTGTCCTCTTACAACACCTGCTATGACGTTGCTCATACGGTAGTTGTAGCCTACCTCCTCATGCTGATACCAAGGAGCGTTTTCACGGCTTTGAGTAGACCATTTGCGTGCCTTGTTTGCGGCATCGGGGTCATCGGTCAGAAGCATTCCGCCAGAAGAACCTGTAATAATCTTATTGCCGTTAAAAGAAATGGCATTAAAGTCACCGAAGGAGCCTGTCTGTTGTCCTTTATACGTTGCACCGAGAGACTCAGCGGCATCTTCTATTATCACTGCACCGTGCTTTTTCGCAATAGCACAGATTTCATCAAACTTTGCGGGAGTTCCGTAAAGGTTTGCAACTATTATCGCCTTTGTGTCGGGATAAAGCTCAAACGCCTTTTCAAGTGCCACAGGGTCCATATTCCAGGTATCGTATTCGGTATCAATAAAAATAAGATTTGCTTTTTCATACATTACGGCATTGACTGTTGCGGCAAAGGTCATGTCGGTACAGAAAACGTTGTCTCCTGCCTTCACCCCTGCAAGCTTTACTGCAAGGTGAAGTGCCGACGTTCCGCAAGAAAGAGCTACCGCGTACTTACATCCGATTTTTTCGCAAATCTGTTTTTCAACCTCATTGATGTTTTCACCCACTGTAGACATCCAGTTTGTTTCGTAAGCGAGTCTGACGTACTTAATTTCTTCTCCATGCATTGTAGGGGTTGCAAGCCATATTTTTTTGTCGAACGGTGTTATTTTTGAAGAATTTATAAACATTTCTTTTATTCCGCCCTTTCGTTTTTCGCACAAAAAAACTATTTTCTACTTAAAGATAATATTATGATAGCACACAAAATTATAAAAGTCAAATAAATTTTAGAACAGTTGTTCATATTTAAAACTTTAGAGCGTAGACTATTTGATAGTGTCTTATAATAACACTGCGAAAGGAAGATAGATTATGAAAAGAGCAAGCGGTGTGCTCATGCACGTGTCCTCCTTGTGGGGAGGATATGGGTACGGGTCGCTTGGAGAAAGTGCTGAACGGTTTGTGGATTTTTTGTGTGATGGGGGATTTTCTTTTTGGCAGGTACTTCCCTTTTGTGTCACGGATGAATACAATTCCCCATACAAATCTTATTCAGCATTCAGCTTAAATCCTTTATTTATAGACCTTAAAAAGCTTTTTGACGAGGGATTTCTGACAGAAAAAGAGTTGGAGGGTGCAAGAGAAAAAAGCCCGTATCTTTGCGAGTTCGAGAGGAAAGGCGAGCGTCTTGAGCTTTTGAAAAGGGCATCAGAGCGCTTTGACTTAAGTGAAGCTAAAAGCTTTTTTGAAAATCACACTTATTCGCAAAAATACTGTGAATTTATGGCGAGAAGGAAAGCAAACAACGGAAAGCCGTGGCAGGAATGGGATTCTACACTCATAGACTGGGAAGAATACAGGCTTCGGCAATTCACCGAGTATATTTTCTTCAAGCAGTGGTGTGAAACAAAGGAGTACGCAAATAAAAGAGGCATACAGATAATAGGCGATATTCCGATTTACGTTTCTCTCGACTCTGCAGACGTATGGGAAAATCCGGATCTTTTTCTGCTGGACAAAAAGCATCAGCCAACCTCTGTTGCAGGTGTGCCCCCCGACTATTTCAGTTCTGACGGTCAGCTTTGGGGCAATCCACTTTACAACTGGCCTGAAATGAAGAAGGACTCCTACAAATGGTGGCGGGACAGAATGGAATTTATGTGTGAGCTTTTCGACGGGGTAAGAATAGACCATTTCAGAGGATTAGAGTCTTTTTTCGCAATCCCCTCAAAAGAAACCACAGCAAAAAAGGGGAAATGGGTAAAAGGACCGGGGATACCGTTTATACGTGAAATAAAGAAGGTAGCGGAGAACAAGCTGATAATTGCAGAAGACCTTGGCGACATTACTCCAAAAGTGAAAAAGCTGCTTCTTGACAGTGGATTTCCCGGTATGAGAGTTTTGCAATTCGGCTTTATGGGAAGCGTCGACTCCCCTCACCTCCCCCACAATTACGAAAACAACTCGGTAGTCTACACAGGCACTCACGATAACAACACTCTTCTCGGATTTATATGGGAGCTTGAAGAAAATATGCGGAAAAGGCTTTTTTATTACTTTGGTCACACAGGACATAATCGGGATACGTGCTATGATGTAATAATGCGTGAAATGCTTGCCAGCTCAGCAGGACTCGTCATATTTCCTATACAGGATATTTTGCATTTTGGAAGTGACACAAGACTGAATACCCCAGGAAAAGCCGAGAACAACTGGGCCTTCAGAGTAACAGAGGAGCAAATAAAATCGGTAGATACAAGTAAATTCAACCAGATGAACATGATTTATTCAAGAGCATAGAAATATGCTCTTGACTTTTTTCTAAAATATGGTATACTGTAGCGGTAAGGGAGTAGCAAGCACATACGTGCAGTAAGTCAACATACTGACCTTTTCGGGTCTGGCTTACTTTAATATGCGAGACTTATGTATAGGGATAAGCTGTGCATAGTCTCATTTTTTGTATGGTTTATTGCCATACATTTTTTGTTTTGGAGAGAACTATGAGCTTGAACATTGCTTTTTTCATTACCTCGGTTATGCTTGGCGTAGGACTTGCGATGGATGCTTTTTCTATATCGCTTGTGGCGGGTCTCAGTGAACCAGGCATAAGGAGAAGAAAAACTGCTTTTATTGCCGGAACCTTTGCTTTCTTTCAGGCACTCATGCCAATATTGGGATGGGTGTGCGTTCATACAGTATTGGAATATTTTGAAGCAGTGCAGAAATACATTCCTGTTGTAGCGTTTTTGCTCCTAACATATATAGGAGTAAAGATGATAATCGAAACAAGGCGACCTAAGGATGAGGACTCCTGTCCCTTGATAAAACTCACCATCGGCACAATACTTATTCAGGCATTAGCGACTTCAATCGATGCACTGTCGGTGGGCTTTAAGATTGTAGAATACTCCTTTCTGGAAGCTCTCATCAGCGCACTTATAATTGCCGCCGTGACCTTTATTATATGCTTCACGGGTGTAATTATAGGTAAAAAAACCGGAACACTTCTTTCGGGAAAAGCAAATATTCTTGGGGGTTCAATACTCATCATCATAGGTCTTCAAATATTACTTGATTCAATTATATAACCCATCACTAAAAAAGTAATGTATAATGGGAAATTGTTAAAATTCCGCAATGGAATTAAACCAACCTCTATTGTTTAGAGCAAAGATTAGCTGTGTGACCAATTTTGGTATTTATAAGTAAAGTTAAATATTTTAAAATCTTTTCCAAACTTTTATTAAAATTCCGGAGATTTTACAAAAAAGAGGAATATGCCCCACTACATACGCCCTCCGATATGCGCAAAGAAATAAAAAAAGAGGAACAAGAGTGTGTGGAAACTCACAATAGCAAAATAGAAGATACACATCGTAAAGATAACTAAATATTTTTATCCTACACATTCTTTTACTATTTTTAATGTTTTCAAAAAGCATCTTTATGTTTACAATGCAATATATAATAACTTCCCCATGCATATAATTTGAACTCTCCTGCCGATTATACGAAGCCTTTTATAGCTAATGGCGAAGTTTTCTAATTTTGTAACACATCTATTGTCAATCTACAACATTATTTCAACTTTTTTCAAAAAACTATTGCTTTTTTGTAAATTGTGTGATATTATGTGATGTAACAACGAAGAATATCCTAAAAGTGAGGTGCAACTGACATGAAAAAGGATTTACATCCTGAGTATAAGGATACCGTAATCGTTTGTGCTTGTGGTGCTGAATATCCCACAAAGTCAACCAAGGAAAACGTACACGTTGATATTTGTGCTAAGTGCCATCCTTTCTACACAGGCAAGCAGAAACTCGTAGATGCGGGCGGACGTGTTGATAAGTTCAACAAGAAGTTCGGCAGAGCGTAACTTATACAAACCGAGGCGGTGCAGTTTTGCACCGCTTTTTGTATAGCCGAAGAGAGTTCGGCTCTCTTCGGCTATAGAGGAGAATTATGTCGAAAAATAATTTGCATGAAATAAAGGATGAGGCACTTCCCGCAGCGGTGCTTGTTGCGGTATATACAGACACCTCGAAAAACGAAAGCGACCTTGACGAGCTTGCATCCCTTCTTGAGACGGCGGGAGGACGGGACGCGGCAAGGCTTGTTCAGTACAGACCTACCCCCGACAATGCCACCTATATCGGCAAAGGAAAGCTTGAAGAGCTAAAAGGACTTTGCGAAAACTCCGATATCGAGCTTGTGGTTTTCGACTGTGAGCTATCTCCCTCGCAGATAAAGGCGATAGAGGACGCGGTGGGAGACGTCAGAGTTATCGACCGAACTATGCTCATTCTCGACATCTTCGCAAGAAACGCTACCACAAACGAGGGTATTTTACAGGTACAGATAGCAAGACTTAAGTACACCATACCGAGACTCAGGGGTCACGGTGAGGAAATGTCGAGGCTTGGAGGCGGTATCGGTACGAGAGGTCCCGGTGAAACTAAGCTTGAAAGTGACAGACGTCACGTTAAGACACAGATAGCTTATCTTGAAGAAGAACTGAAAAGCCTTGAAAAGAGAAGGCTTCTTCTCCGCCGTAACAGAGAGAAATCGGGTGTTGTGCAAATATCCGTTGCAGGATATACCAACGTTGGTAAATCAACGCTTTTAAATCTTCTCACCGACTCTGATATACTTGCGGAAAACAAGCTTTTCGCAACTCTTGACCCCACCACAAGAAAGTGGGTGCTACCAAGAGTGGGAGAGGTTGTGCTTACCGACACCGTTGGATTTATCAAAAATCTCCCCCACCACCTTGTAGATGCCTTTAAATCTACTCTTGCAGAGGTGGTATATTCAGATATAATCCTTGTCGTGCTTGACGTATCAAGCCCCGACGTGAGAGGTCAGTATGAGATAACCGAGGAGATTATACACTCACTTTTTGAAAAGAACGGCGTTCCCGAAAAGCCTATCGTTTACGTATTCAACAAATGCGATATGCTGGAGGGTAACACAGAGAACACTCTCGGCATGGGCGGTAAGGAAAATGCAGTGTTTATATCGGCAAGAACGGGCTTTGGAATAGAGAGTCTTATCGAGGCGGTTGAGGGCGTAATTCTCAGTTCTAAAAAGAAGTGTACCTTCCTTCTCCCCCAGAGTAAGGCAGGTTTTATAGATGCTTTTTACAAGACCTCAACTGTAGAGAATATCGAATACACAGAGGGTGGAATACTGATTGAAGCGATTACCGATGACAAGCTTCGGGGTCAGCTTAAAGACTTTATTGTAAAAGAGGGTTAAAATGGATAAATCCTACACCACTGCAAGATGCGAGGCTTCTGACTCCTACGAGGAAAAGAAGTCTGTCTTTTACGGCTTTATAAAGCCCATTGAGGAGGAAGCGGAGGCACTTGAATTTATAGAAAAAATAAGACGGGATATGCCGAACATGAGGCACGTTTGCTACGCTTACGTTAATCGTGTGGGCAACGTTGTGCGTTTCTCGGACGACCACGAGCCACAGGGTACGGCAGGTATGCCAATCCTTGAGGTAATCCGCCGTGAGGGTCTTACAGGAGTTGTTATTGCTGTAGCTCGTTATTTCGGAGGAATACTCCTTGGAGCAGGGGGGCTTACCCGTGCTTACGGTAAGGCGGCAAAGCTTGCTCTTGATGCCGCAGGAAAAGCCACTTTCGTGCTTTACAGCGAGGTGGAGATTACAGCCGACTATTCAGCATTCCAAAAGCTTTCCTATGAGATTTCAAAGATGGGACTTGAAGTCTACGATATAAAATACGAGGCGGAAGTCAGTTTTCGTATGCTTGCCGATGAGAAGGATTTTGAAGAGCTCAAATCAAAGGTTTCGGACATAACCTCAGGGAGAGGAAAGGTTAATATTGTGGGTGAAAAATTCGCTCCTGAAAAGTAACAGTGAAAAACCGCGATTTTTTGTTGACTTGAGGGTAAAGTAGTGATAAAATAGTTATATATGTAAATATTTAGGAGAAACGCTATGAGTCTTGCTGATAAAATATTCGTTGAAAACTGTAAAAAGATACTTTCAGAGGGTGTATGGGATAAGGAATTTCAGGTTCGTCCCAAGTGGGAGGATGGAACTCCCGCATACACTAAAAAGTGCTTTGCATTAGTCAACCGCTACAATCTTGAAGAGGAGTTTCCTATAATGACTCTCCGCCGTACCTATCTTAAGACGGCGGTAAACGAGCTTCTCTGGATATGGCAGAAAAAGTCCAACAACATTCACGACCTGAATGCTAAAATATGGGACAAGTGGGCGGACTCGGACGGCTCTATAGGAACGGCTTACGGCTATCAGCTGGGTATCAAGCACCAGTACCGTGAGGGTATGTTCGACCAAGTGGACAGAGTTATATTTGACCTTAAGAACAATCCAAACAGCCGTAGAATAATGACAAATATTTATAATCATCAAGACCTTCATACAATGAATCTTTATCCTTGTGCATACAGTATGACCTTCAACGTTTCAAACGGAAGACTTTCGGCAATCCTTAATCAGCGAAGTCAGGATATGCTTGCGGCAAACAACTGGAACGTTTGTCAGTACTCGGTGCTTATTCACATGCTTGCACAGGTGACGGGGCTAATACCCGGTGAATTCGTGCACGTTATTGCAGATGCACACATTTACGAAAGACACATTCCGATAGTTGAGAGACTCATCGGGAAGCCTCAGTTTGATGCGCCGAAGTTCACTCTCGACAGTACAATAGACGACTTCTATAAGTTCACCGACACAAGCTTCACGCTTGATGGTTATAAATATAACGAGTTTAATGAAAGAATCGAGGTTGCGGAATAATGAATTTAATCGTTGCAATAGATAAGAATCGTGGAATCGGCAAAAACGGTGACCTTCTTTGCCACCTTTCCGCCGACCTCAAGCATTTCAAGGAGGTAACCACAGGCAAGACTGTCGTTATGGGATATAATACACTTATCTCCCTTCCAAAGAGTGCTCCCCTAAAGAACAGACGAAATATAGTTCTTTACGAAAAGGATATTGAAATCGAGGGTGCAGAGGTTTGCCACAGCATCGAGGACCTGATGGAGCTTACTCGTGGTCTTGACCCCGACGAGGTTTTCGTTATAGGGGGTGCTATGGTGTATGCAACGCTTATGCCCTACTGCGAAAAGCTCTATATTACTCACATTGACCGTGCATTTGATGCAGACAGATTTCTTCCCGAAATAAAGGATAGTGAGTGGGAAGTGCTGGATGCCACCGACACCATGGAGGAAAACGGACTTGAGTTCCGCTACGTAACCTATGTCAGAAAAAAGTAAGCTGAAATATGCCGCCACCTCTCTTTTCGGGCTTGAAAAGTTTGTGGGAGAGACGGTTGACATGCTTGGCTATAACAGACTTGAGACTATTGAGGGGCGTGTATATTTTGAGGGCGATATTTCTGCCGTAGCAAGATGCAATATAAATTTCAGATGTGCCGAAAAGCTTTTCATAATACTTGACGAGTTTGAGGCAGAGACATTCGATGCGCTTTTCGAGGGTGTCAAGAACATTCCTTGGGAAAAATATATAAGAAAAAACGATGCGTTCCCCGTCAAGGGACACACGATAAAATCAAAGCTTCACAGTATTCCCGACTGTCAGAAGATAGTTAAAAAGGCAATCGTTGAAAGGCTTTACCGAGAGCACCGCACAAAGACGCTACCCGAAACGGGCGTTAAGGTGCAGATTGAGTTCTTCATACTTCGTGATAAAGCCGCAATAATGATAGATACAAGCGGTGCGGGGCTTTACAAGAGAGGCTACCGCCGTGGCACGAACGATGCACCTATCCGCGAGACCTTGGCGGCGGCACTTGCTCTTATTGCAAGACCTCGTCACGACGTGCTTTTCTGGGACCCCCTTTGCGGGTCGGGCACCGTTGCCATTGAGGCTGCAATGATTTTAAAAAACATAGCCCCTGGTAAATCGAGGGGCTTTCTTGCAGAGGAATATCCCTTTATCCCAAAGGATATATGGGACAAGGCAAGGCGTGAGGCTGAGGGAAACGAGGTTGATACCCCCTTTGAGGTTTGGGGCAGTGACATTGACCCCAAGGTTATAGAAAATGCGAGAGAAAACGCGAGGAATGCAGGAGTTGACGTAAACTTCTTCACGGCTGACGTCCGTGACATTGAAACTCACGGAAAGCGTGGTACGGTTGTCTGCAATCCACCTTACGGTGAACGCCTTATGGATATAAACGAGGCGGAAAAGCTTTATCGGGAGATGGGCAAGGCATTTCGGCGGCTTGAAAACTGGCAGATTTACGTTATTACCTCTGACGAATACTTTGAAAAACACTATGGCAGACCTGCCGACAGAAAAAGAAAGCTATATAACGGAATGCTTAAATGTAACTACTATATGTATTACAAAAAGCAGAACTAGAAAGGGTATAAAATGGATTACAAAAGACTTGCGGAATTGCTTTTTCCGCATATAAAGACAACACCCGCCGATATGGAGGCAAGATACCCGAAGCGTGAGCTTCCCGAAGGGGCAGTGGTTACACGTTTCGCACCCAGTCCTACGGGCTTCGTGCATTTCGGAGGGCTCTTCCCTTCTACCGTCGGTGAGCGTATGGCTCATCTTTCGGGGGGCGTTTTCTTCCTTCGCATTGAGGACACAGACGCAAAGCGTGAGGTTGAAGGTGCGGCCGAGGGACTTATCAAGACTCTTGCCACCTACGGTGTCTCCTTTGACGAGGGTGCTATTCTTGACGAGACGGGTAAGATTTCAGACAAGGGTAACTACGGTCCCTACAAGCAGAGCATGCGTGCCGAGATTTATCAGACCTTTGGTAAGGCGCTTGTTCTTGAGGGTAAAGCTTACCCTGTATTCACTACGGAAGAAGAGCTTCAGGACCTACAGGCAGTGAACAAGAAGGAAGAGCTTAAAAACACCGACTGGGAAAAAGAGGCAGAGGCAAAGCGAGAGGCTATGCTTCAAGCAAGAAATATAACTCTTGAAGAGGTTGAGGAAAATATCAAGGCAGGCAACCCCTTCGTTCTTCGTATTCTCGCCGACGGCGACGGAGAGAGAAAGATAAAGGTTACAGACCTTGTAAAGGGTACAATTGAAATTCCCGAGAACGACGAGGACTTCGTACTCCTGAAGTCAGACGGTATCCCCACCTATCACTTCGCCCACGCAGTTGACGACCACCTTATGGGCACAACCCACGTAATAAGAGGCGAGGAATGGCTCCCAAGCCTTCCCAAACACCTTCAGCTTTTCAGATATCTTGGCTTCAAGGCTCCTAAGTTTATGCACATCTCACAGATAATGAAGCTTGACGAAAACGGAAACAAGAAGAAGCTTTCCAAGCGTGATATGGGTGCAAACATGGACGATTACACCTCTATGGGCTACGTTCCCGAGGCGGTGTGCGAATACGTTATGACACTTCTCAACTCCAACTACGAGGAGTGGCACATGCAAAATCCCGACAAGAACTACAAGGAATTCCCTTTCTCTGCAAAGAAGATGTCTGTATCGGGCTGTCTTTTCGACTACGATAAGCTGAATGACGTTTCAAAGAACGTGCTGTCCCGTATGACGGCAGAGGATATCACAGAAAAGGTAACCTCCTGGGCGCTTCAGTTCGATAGTGAATTCGGCAAGCTTCTTGAAAGAGATAAGGCTTTCGCCGAGAAAATTTTTGCTATCGGCAGAGGCGGAAAGAAGCCTCGAAAGGACCTTGCGACGCTTGCAGACACAAAGGGATATATGGGCTTCTTCTACGACGAGCTCTTCAAAATTGAAAACGCTTATCCCGAAAGCTTCGACAAAGAGGACATAAAGAAAACACTTACCATGTTCACAGAAACCTTTGACGAGGCAGACGATATGAACGCGTGGTTTGAAAAGGTTAAGGCTATTGCCGACACACTGGGCTTTGCATCGGATATGAAGGCTTACAAGGCGGAGCCTGAGAAATTCCGCGGTAACGTTGCCGACATCAGTATGTTCATAAGAGTTGCGGTAACGGGTAAAATGAATGCTCCCGACCTCTACACTGTTATGCAGATACTCGGACGTGAAAAGGTAATAGCACGTATAAGCTCTATGATAAAATCCCTTTAAGGAGAAAAATATGGAAGAGACAAAAAATTTTATTGAAGAAATAATTGACGAGGACTTAGCCTCGGGCAAGGTGGAGAAGATACACACACGTTTCCCTCCCGAGCCTAACGGATATCTTCACATAGGTCATTGTAAGGCACTTGCTATCGACTTTGGTACTGCAAAGAAGTACGGCGGTATGTGTAACCTCAGAATGGACGACACCAACCCTGCAAAAGAGGACACCGAATACGTTGACGCTATAAAAGAAGATATACACTGGCTGGGCTTTGACTGGGAGGACAGATTTTTCTACGGCTCGGACTATTTCGACCGTGACTACGAGTATGCCATAGAGCTTATAAAGAAGGGGCTTGCATACGTTTGTGAGCTTTCGGCAGACGATATGGAAAAATACCGCGGAGACCTCACTCACCCAGCAGTTTCTCCCTACCGAGACAGACCTATAGAAGAAAGCCTTGACATTTTTGAACGAATGAAAAATGGTGAGTTTCCCGACGGTAAGTATACTCTCCGTGCAAAGATTGACCTTGCATCGGGTAACTTCTGGCTTCGTGACCCTGTTATCTACAGAATAAAGCATCTGCATCATCACCGCCACGGCGATAAGTGGTGCATCTATCCCACCTACGACTTTGCACATCCCATTCAGGATGCCCTCGCGGGCATTACACATTCTCTTTGCTCTCTTGAATTTGAAATTCACCGTCCTCTTTACAACTGGGTTATTGAAAACGTGAGTGTTCCTCACACCCCCCGTCAGATTGAGTTTGCAAGACTTAATATTACAAACACCGTTCTTTCCAAGAGGTTTTTAAGGCTTATGGTTGAAAGCGGTAGAGTTGACGGCTGGGATGACCCCAGAATGCCCACTCTTTGCGGTCTCAGACGACGCGGTTATACAGGTGCTTCCATCGTTGATTTCTGTTCAAGAGTAGGTGTTGCAAAGGCTAACAGCCTTGTAGACATCCGTCTTCTTGAGGCTTGTATCCGTGACGAGCTTAACGAGACTGCAACAAGACGAATTGCGGTGCTTGACCCCATCAAGGTAATTGTTGACAACTTCCCCGAGGACAAAGAGGAGATTTTTGAGCTTCCCAATCATCCTCAGCATCCCGAAATGGGTACACGTCCTGTGAAGTTCACAAGAGAGCTTTACATTGATGCTGAAGACTTTGCTCTTGTTCCGCCACCTAAGTTCTTCCGTATGAAGCCCGAGGGTGAGGTAAGACTCATGGGTGCATACATCGTAAAGTGCGGGGATATTGTTTTAAACGACGACGGAAGTGTTCGTGAAATTCACTGCACCGCAGACCTTGAGACAGGCAACGGAATGCCTTCTGACGGACGAAAGATAAAGGGCACCATACACTGGCTTTCCGCAAAGAATACCATTGATGCAGACGTTGTGCTTTATGAAAATCTTCTTACTCTTGAGGACCCCTCAAAGCTTCCCGAGGGTATGGAATACACAGATTTTCTAAACGTTAACTCCAAGACCGTAAAGCGTGCGAAGCTTGAAAGCAATCTTGCTAATTCAAAGCCCGGTGACAAGTTCCAGTTCGTAAGACTCGGTTACTTCTGCCGTGACACCAAGAATGAGAACACCTTCAACAGCACAGTAGGGCTCAAGGACAGTAAAGGTAAGTAATTTGTTTATTTATATTAAGGGGAGAGGACTTTTTATAAAAGTCCTCTCCCCTTGACCCCTCACGAAAACTATGATAACAATAAAGGACTGTAAAATTACAGCCCTTTATTTCTTTATAAATTTGCCTGAAAAAGGAAGTAAACTTATATAAAGCTTTTTAAGCTCTTTTTCCCAATACTCTTTTTCTTCACTGTCGCCTCTCTCTATTTCAAGCTTTATACTTTTTCTCTGCCTGTCAAATGGCAAATAAAAATTTACATAAAAGGAAGCTAAAAACAGAGGAGCAAAGAACAAAATTATTATAGATATCATTATATAATAATTATCATTTGTCATTTTAATTTCCTCTTTTACGTATTATACATCATTTAATTGTTATTTTTCGCCTGTAATATTACAGAACCTTGTAAGTGTTCATTAATAGTTGCCTTTATTTCACTCCTTCTAGTTTTTGGGTTATTAAAGTTATAACTTTCTCTTATTGAGACAATATTATATCCATAAGATATAATAACATAACTCAGCAAAAATGTCAAGTGATTTTGGCTTTTGTTACAATTATATTATATATTATATAATGTTAATAGGGGATATTGTAATGAAAAAGATTTATGAACTCCAATACATGCAAGTAGGACTGAAGGTTGCATATTACCGAAAGCTTCGCGGTTTAACCCAAGAAGAGCTTGCTGAAAGAATAGAAAAAAGCCCTGCTTTTATAGGTCACATTGAAGCTCCGAATATAAACAAAGCCTTATCTCTTGATACTCTCTTTGATATTTCCAAGGAACTGGATATACCTGCCTATAAGTTTTTAATCTTTGACGAATAATAAAAGGGGAATGCTTTTTATAAAAGTTTATAAAAAGCATTCCCACATAAAAGTGACGTTTTACCTTTTAACAAAATATACAAAAAGTGAGGTTATTGAAACTATGAGTAAAACCACGCTTATACCGCCCATAGAAATTGCAATAGTGCTTGTAATAGACGATGCACAAATATAGAGTGCAAGACCTGCTGTCATCGTGCAAAAGGAGATTGTGGCAAGTTTTCTCTTTTTCCTCTCCCCTTCTCCGTTTTTTAAGAGTATCATTTCTTTTATAAACTCTACACTTGATACAAGGGCTAAAACCACAGGACATGAAAACATAAAAAGAAACACAAGGTTTGTGGTATAGCCAAAGGTCATAAGCCCAGCGGCGTTGTGTCTGTCCATATAGTATGCAAAAAACAAATCTGCTATAACAATTCCCGCAATAGAAAGTGCTATAACAATCCGTGTAATTCTTTCAATTTTATCTTTTTTCATAACTTTACTCCAAAAAACAGGGGCGGTAATACCGCCCCCTTTGTTTTATTTTACCATTCCTGATTGCCTATCTCATTATCGCCGGGTTCTATTGGTTTAGCGTATGCGTCTGCCTTAACAGAGTATCTGTAAAGAGCCTTTGCAAGGTCGATAAGCCATTCGTTATCTTCCTCTTCGTCGTTAATAACAAGAGCTGCGTAGTTAAGTGCAGAGAAATATATTTTTATATTCTTATCGCCCCGTGCAACTGTAACTGTCTTCTGCTCACTGAGTTCACTTGGAGAAAGGTTCTCTATATCAGTATAAACGTAGTTTGTTGTGCCCTCTGCATACTGAAGTGCTGTTCCGCCTGTAACAGTATATTCTTCGGGGTTGAAATCCTGTCCGTTTATTTTAAAGTAGTGACGGAGTGTAACTCTGCCTTCAAGAATAAGAGAGGAAGCATAGAATTTAAGAGAAGTAATATCTCCCTCTGTCTTACCAGGCTCTGTAAGTTCATTTATTGCACTCTTCTCAGCATCCGTCAATTCAATAGATGCAAGAGAGCCTTTATTAAAATAGTTGTCAGCATAAGCACAGTAGGTTTCCATTGCGTGAACTACGTCAAGTGCTGTTGCGTATGTAGCATCGGTTTTTGCAAGCTCTTCAAGTTTTTTTATATACTGGGGTACTGTTACATTACCGAAGTCTGTTGTTGCAGTACCGCCTGCCTTAAGGGTTGCTTCTGCTGTTGCTGTGATTGTGACGTTGTCGATATCCTTTGCAGGAACGTAAACTACGGCATAAGCTGTGCCGTCGTCATTTAATGTGAAATCAACTGTCTTGGGAGTATTGGTGCTATCATCGGAGTTTGCAATACTTGCCTTAAGAGCTATTGTGTCAACAAGCTCTGCATCATATTCTACGTTATACTTAACACCGATAGAGCCGTCAAGAAGAAGTGATACACCAACAGGTGTAACAGTCTCAGCAGGTTCAACTACTGAGATTTTGCCGGGGATAAAAGTAACAGGAATATCTTCATCAGGGTTTGTAGCATTATACGCCAATTCATATTTACCTATAATATCATACTCTGCTATGGCGTTGGTGTCTTTTATTGCGAAGGTAACAGTATACAGCGTACCATTTGTTACATCGTCAGCACTTAATCCTGCGTAAATAAATCTAATGGGATTTAAGTTTTGAGAAAGTTGAAGATCAAGTGACTGAAGAGTTGTACCAGCTACTCCTCCTTCATGCAGAAGTCCATCATCGGGATAAGAAAGTGTAAATGACAATCCAAGCAGACCAGTGTTATTAGAAAGCACCAAAGGAACTTCAACAAATTCTGTTCCTTTTTCTACTGTAACATCACCTACGGTAACTGTAATATCTGCAAAAGCAACAACACTGAAGCACAAAACGAGTGCTACAATAATTGCAATAACTGACAACTTTTTCATAATATATCTCCTTTAGATTCAATAAACTTCTACCCCATAACCGCCTGCTACATACTGTTTAAGACGAGTTATATCACGTATATTAACACTACCGTCACCATTAGTGTCAAGGGCTTCTTCCACGTATGTGACATCGTATCCGCCTGCTACAACTTGCTTAAGACGGGTTATATCACGTATGTTAACACTTCCATCGCCGTTGATGTCACCGGGCGTGTATGCCTTCTTAACCGTTACTTCAAAGGTTGCGGATTTGCCGCCGTAGGTTACTGTGACCGTTGCACTTCCTTCGGTATAGAAGGTAGTAGGTGATGCTGTGGCTTCTGCGGTAATGTTTGCGGTGCTTCCGTTGTTATATGTAGCTGTAACCACCATTCCTGTGGTATCAAGTGTTTCGCCAACATTATATACAACCTTTGTAGGTGCAGTGACTTCAATGCTTTCAACCACTAACGCTATAACTGTAACGTCAAAGGTATCGGACTTGCCGCCGTAGGTTACTGTAATGGTAGCCGTTCCAGCGTTGGTAAGAGTTACAGGGCTTACCTCGGCTTCTGCTGTAACGTCTTCCTCGTCCCCGTTGTTGTATACAGCCTTAACCGTCATACCAGCGGTATTAAGTGTGTCACCTACAAAGTACTCTGTCTTTGCGGGGAGTGTAACCTCGATGCTTTCAACTACTACTGGGATAACCTCAACGTCAAAGGTATCTGTTTTTCCCTCGTAGGTTACCGTAACTGTAATTGTTCCTGCGGTGTTCAATGTCGTGGCGTTGATACTTGCATCTGCTGTTACATCCTCTTCATCACCATTGTTGTAGGTTGCGATAACCGTCATACCAGCGGTATTAAGTGTGTCACCTACAAAGTACTCTATCTTTGCGGGGGGTGTAACCTCGATGCTTTCAACTACTACTGGGATAACCTCAACGTCAAAGGTATCTGTTTTGCCCTCGTAGGTTACCGTAACTGTAACAGTACCAGCGGTTGTTAAGGTGTTTACGTCAAGTTGCGACCACGCTGTAACGTAAGACGTGCTCCCGTCACCATAAATAGCCTCAACAGTCATTCCGTAAGTATTTATGGTATCTCCCACAAAATACTCCGTCTTTTCGGGAGGAGTAACCTCTATCGAAGCAAGTACCTTTTCGACAGATTCATCATCCCATGGCTTTGAGCCTGTTTCGTCTTCATCACGTACAGGTTCAGCAAGAACCGTAAACGGCAACAAAGCAAGGCATAAAAGCAATGCTAATAGTCTCTTCATTTTGTGTGCAGCCTTTCTTTATGTTACTTAATTTTATATTTATATAAAATGATAACATATCTGCACAAAAAAATCAAGTTGTTTTAAAAGTAATTACAACATAATGTAAAAAATTATCGTGAAAATGCTTTTTTTAAGAGCTTATAGTCAGAAAGCCTTATACAACCCATTATACGCATTATGAGAAGATAAAGGAGTGCTGAAATTGAGAAAGCAACAATGAGAGAAAAAAGGTTCTCACCCACCTCACCGTGAAGAAGGAATAAAAGGGTACGGGTAAGAAACACCGAAAGGGTGACGGCAAAGGCAGGACCAAGAAACCACAAGGTAAATCTTATGGGAACACCTGTGCATTTCACAAGCCTTGAGCCTGACATTATGCAGTTCATAACCTCACCGAACCACACCACGAAAACGTAGCCCGAAAGCCCGAAAAGAGGGACTAAAAGCCAGACTAGAACAACACTTGTGACCGAGTCGATTATATTGTACTTCACAACGCTGACCTGCTCGTCAAGACCCTTTAAAATTGCATCTGCAAGGTGGTCGTAGAGCATGAAAATAACGAGAGGTGCAAGCATTTTTATGTATTTCCCACATTCGGGACTGTTATAAAACACCATACCCGTTTCGTGAGAAAAGCCGAATAGTATTCCTGCCACCCCTACGGCAAAGAAGGACGTGAGCTGCATTACCTTATTCGTAAGTCTTTTGAGCCTTACCTTATTCCCCGAAGCGTTGCATGCTGCAAATTCGGGAACAAGGAGGTCAGAGGCGGCATAGAGAAATGCTGTTGGAAACAAAATCACAGGAAAGACCATACCGCTTATCATGCCGTAAAGCCCCATGGCACGTGATGCATCTACTCCCCTTTTTTTAAGCCCTCTCGGTATCATCATGTGCTCGATACTGAGAAGTCCTGAACGGATAAATGAGCTTGTGGCAACGGGAAGTGCTATATATGATATTCTTCCCCCAAGCTTTGTTTTTACGTGTTCTCCCGTCATAAGGACTGTCTTGTCTCTTGTATAAAAAACAAACGAAAATAAAAAAGATACCACCTCGGCAAAAATTCCGCCGACGGCGAGGGAAAGACAGGCATATTCGAGGTTTTTACCGTCAAAGCCCCTGAGCATTATGTAGGTTACTACAATTCTTACTGTCTGGTCAACAAGAAGCCCTGCGGCGTTTTTTGAAACTCTTGCCACGGCGGTAAAATAGGACATTATGACAGACGACATTACAACAAATGGAAAGCTTATAGCCATAGCACGAATAGAGGTTGCACACCTTGGGTCGCCGAGATAGGAATCTGCGAAAAATTCGGAAAAAATGAGAAAGAGCACCGCTACCGCAATACCGAAGCCAAAGGATAAAAAAAGACACCTTTCGGCAGCGCGGAGTGCTTCTCTCGGGTTATTCTTTTCTATCTCCTCTGCAATAATCCTCGTTGCCGCAAAGCCGATTCCTGCGGAGGAAAGAGTGATACCCAGTCTATATACCGACAGGGTAAGCTGATAAATTCCTATTCCCTCCTCACCTACAGTCCTTGACAGATATACTGAAAAGACGAGGGAAACTATTCTAAGTATAACGGTGGTGAGTACCATAAGCGTCGCGTTATAAAAAAATTTACGTATCTTCATATCATTCTCCTGACATTTAAATGATATGAAAAATACGTAAAAAAATGTATCTAAATTACTGTGGTGAGTGCTTTTATAATATCGCGAGTCAAAGCTCCTCTTTCGCCGTAAAGCTCCCCTGCCCTCTCACCTGCTATAGCATGAATAAGCACAGCTTCGGGAATTGCTTTTTCCATTTCGACGCCCCCTGCTATAAGGGCTGCCATAATGCCTGTAAGTACGTCTCCCGTGCCCCCCTTGGAAAGTGCCGAGGAGCCTCTTGTGTTCTTATAAATATCTCCGTTTGAAAGAGCGATATAAGAGACCTTTGACTTTGCAACTATATTCGTTTTATATTTTTTCGCAAAGCCAAGAGCTACCTTATCAGGGTTTTCGGAAATATACTTTACGTCAAGTCCCGTAAGCCTTGAAAGCTCTCCTAGGTGGGGGGTCAAAACTGTATTTTCGTGAAGAAGCGTAAGAAGGTCTAGGTTTTCAGCTATGATATTTATAGCATCGGCGTCTATCACAAGGGGCACCTTGGAAGCAGTCAGCACCCTCTCAAGAAGTCTTACGGCTTCGCTCTTTTTACCTAGTCCGACACCTATAACTATACTATCTGCCTTTTTAATACATGCATTTTGCCACTCTGTCCACACCGCTTCGGGGACAAGGGTCTGTATAATAACTCTGTTGTCGGGATGTGTTGACACCTCAACAAGACCTGCACCGCACCGATATGCCGCCTCTGCCGAAAACGAGGGTGCTCCCGCCATACCTTTGTCTCCGCCTATTATCAGCACTCTCCCTGCATCACCCTTATTTGTAACAAGACTTCTGTCGGCAAGTACTATATCCTTTTCTGTTATTTCCTTCATTCTTTCCTCACACTATAAGCTTTATCGCGGAATGGATATTCTTAATAGTAACCTCTCCAACGCTTTCGGCATGCTCGCCGTCAAGCGCCCAGTTGAGCTTTTCTTTTGTTTTAACCCTGACCGAGGGTGCGTGAAGGAAGGTTATGTGCTTCTCGCTGTAGTCCCCTGTTTTAAGGGCAATTACAATTTTTGGTATATCCACAAGGAGCTTTGGCATACGTATAAGAAGTATCTCGAACTCACCGTCAGATAGGTTTACAAGGTTTTCATCAAGCCTTATCAGCCCCGCGATAGATGTGGAGTTACATATAGCGCCAAAAAGATAATCGTCCTCATAAATCTTTCCGTTTGCTTCCAGTCTCACGTGATAAGGCTTTATGGAAGAAAGGTCGGTCATTCCCTCAAAGACGTAAGCGGAATGTCCGAAAACGTTTTTCATCTGCTGTTGGGTAGAGTATGACGCACTGGTAAATGCTCCGAAGGAAGCAATATACGAAAAATAGCTTTCACCGAATTTTCCTACGTCAAAGCTTTTAGGTGTTCCTGCCGTAATATTCGCGGCGGCGGTTACGGGGTTTTGTGAAAGGGACAAGGTTGATGCAAAGTCGTTGGTAGTGCCTGCGGGAATGTAACCCACGGGAACGTCAATACCTGCTTCGAGCACACCCGTTATAAGCTCGTTGTAGGTGCCGTCTCCTCCTCCGCAAACTACTATGTCGTAATCCTTTCCGCACTCCTTCACCTTTCTTGTGGCATCTCCCTTTTTATTGGTAAGGTATACGTCACAGTCACAGTCTCCGTTATAAAAAGCACGGTCTATTTCCACAAGGTCCTTTACTATTCTCATTTTTCCTGCACAAGGATTGATAATAAAGAGTACTTTTTTCATTTTCTCTCCCTTTTTTTGCAACACTATTTACATTATATTTTATCTTATGATATTTTAATTGTCAATATTATCCTAGTCTTTTATAAAAAAACATAAACTTTGGAAGCTTTTTTCTTTATTTGGATATAATATTATTGTATATTTATTTGGTAAGCATCTATGCAAAATTTAACACTTTTTGGTTTTATTTAATAACTATGTTATAATTTTAAAGCATTTATTACCTTTTTATGTAAAGGAGAGTAAAATATGGATATAATTGAGAGCGTAAAAACGGCAGAGGAACGTGCTGAAAGGATACGCCGTGACGCCACACTTGAAGGTCAAGCGCTTATTTCGTCCTACGAAAAAAAAGGACATGATGACGGAGCGACACTTGTAGCAGATGCAAAAAAACGTTCCGAAGAAATTACAAAAAAAGCAACACTTGAAGCAGAGGTCGAAGCGGATAAAATTCTAAAAGAGGCTGACGAAAGAAATAAGATAACGGAAGCCCGCGGCAGAGAAAAGCTTGATGCTGCAGTGCTTCAATTTATATCTCTTGCTGAGGGCGTGAAATGATAGCAAAAATGAAAAAGGTGTCCCTCGTCTGTTTAAAATCCGAGCGTGACAAGATTCTGACCGAGCTTCAGCATTCCGAAATAATAATGCTGAAAAGCCCCGAGGGCGGAGCTATGGGTGAGGACAGCGTAAGCGGTGCTGCGAAAAGACGATTGGGAACCGTACTAAAGGAGCTTTCAAAGTATTCTGAAAAGAAAAAAATGTTCGAGGAACTGCCCGAGGTAGAAAGAGAAGCCTTTGACAAGCTTTCAAATACGGCAATTGACGACACGGAAAAAGCCGTAGCCTTGCTTCAGACAAGAGACCGACTTGAGAGTGAAATCACCGAAACGGAAGCCTCCCTTGATGTCCTTGAAAGATGGAAGTCTTTTAATGATGATTTAAATGAGCTTGGCGAAAAAACTTACTCTGTAACGCTTCTCGGAAGTATTCCCTCGTCACGCATTGAGTGCCTTAAGGAAATCGAGGGTATAGCTCTCGATATTCTTTCAAAAAGTGAAAAGGAAGCGGTTCTTCTCCTCTCCTTCATGAAGGAGGATAAAAGCGAGAAGATAAGAGCACTTCGCAATATTGGCTTTGAGGAAGCGTCACTTCCTATAAGGCATGGGAAAATCGGAGACGAAATTGATGCTCTTTTAAAAGCTCTAAAAGAAAAGAAAGAGGAGCTTGACAAAACAGTCGGCGGTCTTTCTGACTTCTCAAAGAAAAAAAAGCTCGACCTTGAAATCCTTTTCGAGCAGTACCGTGCAAGGGCTGACCGTTCGGAGATAAGGCTTGATGAAACGGCGGAGGCTGTAATCGTAGAGGGCTTCATCCGAGCAGATGCGGAGGAGAAGCTTCGCACTATAATATCTGGTGTTACTGATATTTTCGACCTTGAGATAAGAGACCCCGAGGAAGGCGAGGAAGTACCTACAAGCCTTGACAACAAGAGATTTGTCAGTCAGTTTGAGGGTATTACCAATATGTTCAATGCACCGCGGTACGGAGACTATGACCCCAATGCGGTGATGGCACCATGGTACTGGATAATTTTCGGTATGATGATGGGAGATGCAGGCTACGGTCTTATGATGGTAGTGCTTATCTTCCTTCTTAAAAAGATAATGAAGCCACGGGGCGGAACCTTGAAGCTTATGAACGTGCTTCTTTATTCTTCCGTTACCACCATCATCTTCGGTGTGCTTTTCGGAAGCTATTTCGGTGAGGAGCTTCTCCCTGCCGTTATTGGCTTTACGGCGCTTGACGACCCCATAAGTATGCTTATCATTACCCTTGTGGTCGGTGTTCTTCACATCTTCACGGGTATGATAGTAAAAATGTATATCGACATTAAAAACGGGCGTGTTCTCGATGCTATTTTCGATGAACTTTCATGGATGCTCGTTATCAGCGGAATAGGTATGATGTTCTTACCACCTCTTAAGTCGGTAGGACCCGTTATTGCGGGAGTAGGTGCTTTGACGGTAATTCTTACCGCAGGTAGAGCGAAAAAAGGCATCTTCGGAAAGATAGCGGGCGGTCTTGGAGGGCTTTATAACGTCACAAGCTATTTCAGCGATATTCTCTCATATTCGAGAATACTCGCTCTCAGCCTTGCCACAGGTGTTGTAGGATTCGTTATGAATCTTCTTGCAGGTATGGTGCAGGGCAGTGCTCTTGGCTTTGTGTTCTCGCTTCTTATATACGCCCTTGGACACTTATTCAATCTTGTACTCGGACTTCTTTCAGCATACGTTCACTCCTGCCGACTCCAGTACATTGAATTTTACGGTAAATTTTATGAAGGCGGAGGAACTCTTTTCCATCCCTTCTCTGTGAAAACAAACTATATAAGCATAAAAAAACAATAATCGGAGGAAAAAATCATGTTTCAATCAGGAATAGTTATTGCAATTTTCGGTGCCGCACTCTGTGCACTTCTCGGCTGCTGCGGGTCTGCCCTCGGCGTTATGTACGCAGGTCGTGCTGCGGCGGGTGTAGTTTCTGAAAAGCCCGACCTTTTCGGTAAAATGCTGGTGCTTCAGGCGCTTCCCGGTACACAGGGTATCTACGGGTTTCTTATTGCCATTCTCGTGCTTGTAAACACAGGTATTCTCGGCGGTGAAGCTACAGTAACACTCGCACAGGGCTGGGGCTACTTCTTCGCAACTCTCCCCATGGGTATAGTAGGACTTATTTCAGGTATTGCACAGGGCAAAGCTGCCGCTTCTGCTATTCACATGACAGGCAAACAGCCAGATGCATCAGGTAAAGGTATCACCATGACAGCCCTTGTTGAAACCTATGCTATTCTTGCTCTTCTTACGTCCATTCTCATAATGGTAAATCTTTAAGCCGAGGGGACTAAAATGAGTGCAGAAACAGTAACGTTAAAAATAGAGGAAAAGGCAAGGGAAAGTGCCGAAACAATTCTTGCAGAGGCACAAAAGGAAGCGGAAAAGAAATATGCTGAAATTTTAGCCGAGGCAAAAGTGCGTGAGGAAAAAATTCTTGACACTGCCAAAAGAAACGCCGACACCCTTCGCCGTGGTATTCTACAGGGAGCAACGCAAAAGGCAAAGCTTGAGGGTCTTGGAGTAAAGCGTTCTCTTATGACAGAGGTTAAAAGCCTTGCCTTGAAAAAGCTTGAAAATTCTGACGAAAAGGCTCTTATGCGAATTTTCGTAAAAAACGTGGAGGCATCGGGGCTTTCGGGCGAGTTTACTCTTATCCCCTCACCCATTCACAGGAAAATACTTGAAAAAAACGTCGCTTTACTTGAAAAGGCAGGAAATATTAAAATAAAAACATCGGAGAATGACGCTCCCCTTTCCTCGGGCTTCATTCTTTGTTCGGATATTTATGACGTTGATTTTTCCCTTGACGCCATTCTTGATGAAGTATTTACACAAAACGAAAAGGTAGTTTACAATAGTCTTTTTGAAAGCGGAGAAGCTAAATGATAGTAAATGAATTTGAGGGAAAATCCTATGAATATGCCATAGGATGTATAAAAGCCTCCTCTCATCCCCCGCTGACAAAGGAACAGTTAAAAGCCCTTTCCGAGTCAAATTACCGTGACTTTGAAAAACGGCTTTCCGAGTTTGGCTGGGCACAGGGGTTTGAGGGAAATATAAATGAAAGAATAGAAAAGGAGCTGTCTTATGCAGCAGACTTTATCAAGGACATATCTCCCGACAAAAGTCTTACCGACCTTTTGTTCTTCGAGGACGATGCCACAAACTTAAAGCTATACGTTAAAGGCAGACTTCTCGGTCGTGACATATCACACCTTGCGCTTTCTTCGGGTAGTATTCCCGTGGAAATCATAAGAGGCTCGGTTGAGGCTTGGGACTTTACGCTGATATCCGAAACGGTAAACGGTGAAATGGCGGAATACGAGAACGAAAAGGACCCATTTGTCCTCTCCTCCGTCTGCGACAGGGCAATATTCCTTCACACTCTCGAAAGAGCAAAGAAGGAAAGCCGTGCCCTTTACAATATGCTTCTTATTTACGGTGAGTCACAAAACCGCTCTGCCGTGGCAAGACTTATGGCAATGGGACGGGACACCGAGAGTGCGAAAAAATACCTTCTCCCCGTAAGCTACACGTCTCCCGATTTTGAAAAGGAGAATGTCGAAAAGGTTATATTAGATAGTGAAGAAAGAACTCTTCGTGCTATGGACGACCTTAGGACAGGTGAGAACTTTGCACCTATTGCAGAATACTTTTTTGCAAAGAAAAACGAGAGTGCAACTCTTCGCCGTCTTGCTCTTGAAAAGACTCTCAGAACAGGAGGCGAAAAATAATGGCTGAAACGAAAATTGCCGTAATCGGCGACAGAGCATCGGTTATTATTTTCTCTGCCGTAGGTATTACGGTAAAAGAGGCGGATACTCCAAAAGATGCCCAGAGTGCCGTTATGGAGCTTGTGCAGGAGGGCTATAAAATAATTTATATAACCGAAGCGCTATTCCGAGAGCTTCCCGACCTTGCGGAAAAATACAGGGAGAGTGCGTATCCCTCCCTTATTCCCATTCCCGACCGTTCAGGTTCTATGCACATCGGGGAAAAGAACATTATCCGCAATATGGAAAAGGCGATAGGTACGAATATTTTTGATAAGTAAAAAGTGAAAGGTAGATTTTTAATGGATACTTTGACAAAATCCACCGAAAACGTCGGTACAATATACAAGGTTGCAGGTCCTCTTATTGTTGCAACAGGCATGAGAGACGTGCAGATGTACGACGTTGTTCGGGTAAGTGAAAAGAAGCTTATAGGTGAGGTCATAGAACTCAGAGGCGACCGTGCCTCTATTCAGGTTTACGAGGACACCACAGGAATAGGCCCCGGTGAAAAGGTTTATTTCACAGGCGAGCCTCTCTCGGTAGAGCTAGCCCCCGGACTGATTGAGGGCATCTTTGACGGAATAGAAAGACCTCTTGAAAAGATTTATCATACGTCAGGCTCCCGTATTCCGAGAGGTATCGACCTCCCCAAGCTTGACCGTGAAAAGAAATGGACCTTCAAGCCTGTTTCTAAAATCGGTGACAGAGTAAGCGGAGGAAGTGTTCTCGGTGAGGTTGAGGAAACACCTGCCGTAATCCAGAAGATTATGCTACCTCCTGCTATGTCGGGTGAGGTTGTATGGATATTCGAGGGTGAGGCTACCATTACCGAAACGGTTGCTAAAATCAAGACCGACAGCGGTGAAACGGTTGATATTGCAATGCTTCAGAAGTGGCCTGTACGCCGTCGCCGTCCCTACACGGAAAAGCTTGTTCCATCTGAACCCATGATAACAGGGCAGCGTGTTATCGACTCACTTTTCCCCATTACAAAGGGTGGCGTTGCGGCTATACCAGGTCCTTTCGGCTCGGGTAAGACCGTTACTCAGCACCAGATTGCAAAGTGGGCTGATGCCGACATAATTATATACATCGGCTGTGGAGAGCGTGGAAACGAAATGACCGACGTTTTAAAGGAATTTCCAGAGCTTCACGACCCGAGAACAGGTCTCTCCATTATGAAAAGAACCGTTCTTATAGCAAATACCTCCGACATGCCCGTTGCAGCCCGTGAGGCATCTATTTACACGGGTATTACCATTGCAGAATATTTCAGAGATATGGGCTACAAGGTAGCAATTATAGCAGACTCCACCTCACGCTGGGCAGAGGCGCTTCGTGAAATGTCGGGACGACTTGAAGAAATGCCGGGTGAAGAAGGATACCCTGCATACCTTTCAACACGTCTTGCCGAGTTCTATGAAAGAGCAGGTGTTGTGAGATGTCTCGGCGGTGAAAGAATGGGTGCTATTACCGCTATCGGTGCGGTTTCCCCTCCCGGCGGTGATACCTCCGAGCCTGTTTCACAGGCAACACTCCGTATAGTGAAGGTGTTCTGGGGACTTTCCGCAGACCTTGCATACAGACGTCACTTCCCTGCTATCGACTGGCTTAAGAGCTATTCCCTTTACGAGGACAAGGCTTTTCTTTACTACAACGAAAAGGTAAACGACGAGTGGTCGGCACACGTAAGAGAGGTTAAGGCGATACTTGGCGAGGAGTCCGAGCTTCAGGAAATAGTTAGACTTATCGGCTTTGATGCCCTTGGCGAAAAGGACAGACTTACGCTTGAATGTGCAAGGGCTGTGCGTGAGGACTTCTTACAGCAGGACTCCTTCCGTGAGGTTGACCGTTACACATCATCCTTCAAGCAGGCTGATATGCTCACCGCCATTCTTCTTTGGTATAAGGGTAGCCTTACGGCACTTAAAAAGGGTGCTACCTACAAGATGATAATGGGAATGAGCTCCCTTGAAAAAATAGCAAAGATGAAATATGAACCCGAAGAAAACTGGAATGAATTCTTTAAGGACTTAAAAGACTCACTTGCAGAAGAATTTGTGATGCTCACAAAGGGAGGCGAAGCTATATGAAAAAGGACTATAAAACAATAAAAGAAGCAGTCGGCCCCCTGATGCTGGTTGAATGTGTTGACGACGTAAAGTATTACGAAATCGTTGAGATAATACAGAAGGACGGCTCAAAGCGTCTTGGCAGAGTTCTCGAAATAAGAGACAGGACTGCTGTAGTTCAGCTTTTTGAAAGCTCCGAGGGTCTTCAGCTCTCCACCTCGAAGGCGAGATTTCTCGGACACGGACTTGAGCTTGCCGTGTCCCGCGATATGGTGGGACGAGTATTCGACGGTATGGGCAATCCCATTGACGGCGGTGAAAGGATAGTTGCTGAAAGATACGACGATATCAACGGCGAACCTCTCAACCCTGCCGCACGAGACTATCCTGCCGAGTTCATTCAGACGGGTATTTCGGCAATCGACGGTCTTAATACGCTTGTTCGAGGACAAAAGCTCCCCATCTTCTCAGGCTCGGGTCTCCCCCACGCAAATCTTGCGGCACAGATTGCAAGACAGGCAAAGGTAAGGGGCACTGACGATGAGTTCGCCGTTGTATTTGCGGCTATCGGTATTACCTTTGAGGAAGCGCAGTTCTTCGTGGAGGACTTTAAGAAGACAGGCTCTATCGAGCGTTCGGTTCTCTTTATGAACCTTGCCGATGCTCCCGCCGTTGAAAGAATTGCAGCTCCCCGTATGGCGATAACCTGTGCGGAGTACCTTGCATACTCCCTTGGTATGCACGTACTCGTTATTCTCACCGACCTTACAAACTACGCCGAAGCGCTTCGTGAGGTTTCTGCCGCACGACGTGAGGTGCCGGGACGACGTGGATATCCGGGTTATCTCTACACCGACCTTGCAACGCTTTATGAGAGAGCTGGCAGAATCAACGGCAAAAAGGGCTCTATTACACAAATACCCATTCTTTCAATGCCTGAGGACGATAAGACTCACCCCATTCCCGACCTTACGGGATATATTACCGAGGGACAGATTATTCTTTCCCGTGACCTTTACATGAGAGGTATTGAGCCTCCCATCGACGTTCTACCCTCTCTCTCAAGACTTAAGAACAAGGGTATCGGTAAGGACAAGACAAGAGAAGACCACGCTGACACCATGAACCAGATATTTTCGGCTTATGCAAGAGGTAAGGAAGCGAAAGAGCTTGCGGTAATTCTCGGTGAATCGGCACTTTCCGAAATGGACAGAAAGTATGCAAAGTTCTCCGAGGAGTTTGAAAGCTCTTATGTTTCACAGGGCTATAATAGCGACAGAACCATCGAGGAAACTCTTGATATCGGCTGGAAGCTACTCTCCATTCTCCCAAACTCCGAGCTTAAGCGTATACGTCCTGAATATATCGAAAAGTATCTTAAAAAGGATATTTGATTATGGCAAAAAGAGTAAATTCCACAAGAATGGAGCTGACACGCACAAAAAAGCGTCTTGCTACAGCCCTTCGAGGACACAAGCTTCTTCGTGACAAGCAAGACGAAATGGCACGTCAGTTTATGATTTATATAAGGCGAAACAGAGAGCTTCGCCGTGAGGTTGAAGAAATACTCTCCCGTGCTATGTCACGCTCCGCACTGGCTGAAGCTGAAATGGGAAAATCAGCGCTGAATGAAGCTTTCCTTGTTCCTGCCGCGGCGGCAGAGGCGAATTATGACGTGAAGAATATCATGAGTATTACAGTGCCTAATATCACCGAAAAGGAGAGCACCTCCGCTCCCTCTCTTCCCTATTCTCTCGCCTTCACCTCACGTTATCTTGACAGGGCTACCCTCGACATGAAAGAGGTCGTGCCGAAGCTTCTGGAGCTTGCATCGGTTGAAAAGACCTGCGATATGCTTGCCGACGAGCTTGAAAGAACGAGACGCCGTGTTAACGCTCTTGAATACGTTATGATTGCAGAAATGAAGGATACCATAAAGTACATTTCGATGAAGCTTGAGGATAACGAAAGAGGAAACCTTACAAGACTTATGAAAGTTAAAGACATGATGAAAGAGGATTAGCATTGCTAATCCTCTTTTACTTTGCTTATTGCCACATTGAGCTCGGCACCGAGAATGAGTATCAGAGATGACATATACAGCCATATAAGAAGAACTATAATAGCACCGAGGGTGCCGTAGATGAGAGTATAGTTTGAAAAATTCTCAACGTAAAAGGAAAATCCGATACTCAGAACCAGCCACGAAAGAAGGGCTGTGAAAATTCCCGGCAGTACTGTCTTTACAGGCTCTTTTCTGTCAAGGGACGCAAGGTACAAAATACCGATAGCACCAAGCATGAGAAACGCTATGAGAAAAAACCTGAGATAGTTCCATAGTCCTATGAGGTAATCATAGCTTTTAAAAAGTCCTTTGGGGAAAAGTGAGTCTATAAATACCAGTACTCTTTCGCCAACCGTTGAAAATGCAAGAGTGAGAACGATAACGGTGAGGAATACTACGGTATATAAAAACTGGCGTACCGAATAAAGTGCGGGATTCTTAGGTCTGCCGAGCCCGTAAGCACGTCTTACGTCATCCATGAGTCCCTTTACAGCACGCATAGGAAACCATATTGAAAAAATGAGCGAAAACCATAAAAGCACGTGGCTTGAGTTATTTGCAACGTAATAAAAATAGCTTTCAACAATTCCTACCACGTCCCGAGGTAAAAATCCGCCAAGGGCGTGTGTTATTGCTTCCACGTTAAGGTCGAGGACACCCAGCAGGTTTGATACGAATATCAGTATAGGAAAAAGGGCAAAAAGCAAATAATAAGCCAGTGCCGCTGCGTTTTTCGACACATTATGATGAAAAAAATTATGAAACATAGTCTTTGCAACGCTTGACACGCGGTGCTTCATCGGTATCACCTCCGAATCTTTAGTTTATCCAAAACAAAAGGCGGTAAAACCGCCTTTTTAGAAATTTATAAATTTTGTGTTTCGCCTGCTTTTTTCTCGATGCACTCACAGATAAGTCGGGCGGAAAGGTCCGTGCCGAATTTACCCGAGTCGATAACAAGGTCATAGTACTCTGCCCTTCCCCAAACCTGTGAGGTATGGCTGTCGTAATAATCGGCTCTTATCTTGTCGGTCTTCCTTATTAGCTTTTTCGCTTCCTCGGGAGTGATGTGATAAAGTCTTACCGCACGCTCGATTCTGCGGTCAAGGTCAGCCTTTACAAATACCCTCAAAACGTTCGGGCGGTCGGCAAGAACGAAGTCTGCACATCTTCCCATGATTACACAGCTTCCCTTGTCGGCGTATTTTTCAATGACACTGAACTGTGCCTCAGCTATTCTGATGCTTACGGGAAGCATAAGGGAGGGGTCGTCGGAGTACCAGTAATTAGCATACTGATAGCCTGGGTAGTCCCAAATTCTCGGAGGCTTTTCATCGTGCTTCTTGATTTCGTCGGGAGCCATTCCGAGAATTCCCGCCGCTTCATCAATTATCTCCTTGTCGTAATAAGGCACATTAAAGTATTTTGCCACCTTGTGCCCAATCTCGGCTCCGCCGCTGCAAAATTGACGTCCTACGGTAATAATAAAGTTATTTTCCATAAATGTGCTCCTTTCTCTTATTACAATTATATTTTATCACGGTTTTTTTATTTTTGCAACTAAAAGATTGATTTGAAGAAGAAAATGTGATAATATACCTGTGAGGTGATTTTGTGATATACAATGATATAACCGAGCTTGTAGGAGGCACTCCACTTCTTAGGGTTAAAAGATTTGCCGAAAGCTCGGGCGTTTTTTCAGATATAGTCTTAAAGCTTGAATTTTTCAACCCTGCGGGAAGCACAAAGGACAGGGCGGCGTTATACATGCTGAAAAAGGCTTTTGAAAATGGGACACTCAAAAAGGGTGACACCGTAATCGAGCCTACAAGCGGTAACACAGGTATAGGTCTTGCAATGGCGGCATCAGTTTTTGGTATTCACGTTATTCTCACGATGCCCGACACCATGAGCGTAGAAAGACGTAAAATTCTTTCGGCTTACGGTGCCGAAATCGTTCTTACCGACGGAAAGCTTGGCATGAAGGGGGCAATTGATAAGGCAGAAGAATTAAACAAAAATATCCAAGGCTCTTTTATCCCCTCCCAATTCCAAAACCCTTCAAATCCACTCTCCCATTACGAAACCACAGGTCCCGAAATATGGCGTGATACCGAGGGAGATATTGACGTTTTTGTTGCCACTGTAGGTACGGGAGGTACCTTCTCGGGAGTTGGTCGCTACCTTAAAGAGAGGAAGAAAGATATTGAGCTTATTGCCGTTGAGCCTGATGATTCCCCTCTGATTTCAAGGGGTGTGGCAGGTCCTCACAAGCTTCAGGGAATAGGTGCGAATTTTGTGCCCGAAAACTTTGATAAAGCCCTTGCTGACAAGGTGATAACCGTCACTACCGACGAGGCGTATGATACGGTGAGAAAACTTGCAAGACTGGAAGGCTGTCTTGTGGGTATCTCCTCGGGTGCTGCAGTATCTGTCGCAGTGAAGCTTGCAAAGGTAGATGCCTACAAAAATAAAAAAATAGTTGTTATTTGCCCTGATACGGGTATGAGATATCTATCTACCGAGGATTTGTTCTGATATATGAAAAAAGCTCCGCTTTTCAGCGGAGTTTTTTGTAGCCTTAGCATATAAAAATGCATATTATGAAAGCGAGGACGAAAAAAACAAGAAAGGAAATATCGAAATGAAGCACGATTTTCTTATAGTTTCATCCGACGGGAAGCTGGACAGGCGGATAGACGAGCTTTTTTGCTCTCTTTCAAAGAAAGAGGAGGTAAGGCTTGTGGATTCTCCCGACCTTTTAAAACTGGGAGATGCGTCTGTTCTCATTCTTCCTTTTTTTATAAACGACGAACGCGCAAGGCTTTTTCTTGAGGAGTGTCCCGAAGGTGCCACAGTCTTCGGAGGGCATCCCACCGAGTCGCTCATAGGACTAATCACCGAGAAGAAGCTACGCTACACCGACATTCTTTCAGACGAGCAATTCTGCCGAGACAATGCACTTATCACCGCCGAGGGAGCACTCTCTCTTATTATAAACTCCACCGACGAAACGCTCTACTCCATGAGAGTGGCAGTTTTCGGCTACGGAAGAATCGGAGAGAGGCTCACTCGTATGCTTTTAGGACTGGGGGCGACGGTGAGAGTATTTTCTTCAAACGAAGATGAGCTCTCCCGTGCAAAGACGAGAGGTATATCAGCCTGCCACCTGTGGCAAAGAGAGAACATGGATATTTTCCGAGCCCTTGTAAATACCGTACCCTTGCGGCACGTAATTGATGAGGATACCCTTGTATCCCTGTCTGACACGGCATATATTCTCGACCTTGCAAGCGGTGAGAACAACGTAAACTGGAGGGCAATGAACTCCCTCTCCATAAAAGGAGAAAAGGCAAGCTCTCTGCCCACGAAGGTTTCGCCAAGGTCTGCGGCTCTTGCAGTTGAAAGAACTATTTTCAGGCATTTGAACTAAGGAGCTTTTATGAACAAAGTGAAACTAGGTTTTGCTATTACAGGCTCTTTCTGTACTATCGAAAGGGTGCTTGAGGAAATGGGAGAGCTGTGCCACGAAAAATATGACATCACCCCCATTCTGTCTCCAATCGTTGCCTCAACCTCCAGCCGTTTTATGGAGCTTGACGACCTTTACGACAGACTTAAAATGATTACCGAAAACAAGCCCATAACCACAATACAAACCGCCGAGCCCATAGGCCCTAAAAAGCTTTTTGACGCTATTGTGGTAGCCCCCTGTACGGGTAACACTCTTTCAAAGCTTGCTCTCGGCATCACCGACACCTCGGTTACAATGGCAGTAAAGGCGGGACTCAGGAACGAAATCCCCATAGTTATAGCCCCCTCTACAAACGATGCTCTGGGGGCTACCTGCAAAAACATCGGTCTTCTCATGAACACCAAAAACATTTACTTCGTACCCTTTTCGCAAGATGCGCCAAAAGACAAGCACCGCTCAATGGTAGCGGATTTTTCTCTTATTGAGAAAGCTCTAGAGGAAGCACTTGAGGGCAGACAAATACAGCCTATAATACTATAACGCAAATGACGGCGGTTTTCCGCCGTCTTATTTTTGTTGTTGACATTTGTCCGAAATTATAGTAAAATATGAACGATTGTTGAATAAAAACAAATAGCAGGAGGACAAAATGGCTGAAAGAAAGCACAGATGGGGTGACAGAAAGGATGGATATCTTGTAAGAGACATTGATTCCATGCACGTTATTGCCCCTATGATAATGCCTAACCGCACAGATAATGAAGCGGTTATGACCGAGACTATTGATATAACTGCAATAAATAAGTACCTTGAAGAAAAGAATGTTGATGGCATTGATTTTAAGTATACTTTTTTTCACGTAATTCTTGCCGCCCTCGCAAAAACCGTTGTACTTCGTCCCAGAATGAACAGGTTTTACAAAGGACCCCGTCTTTATGACAGAAAAGATATCATCTTTTCCTTCGTTGTAAAGAAGCAGTTTGAGGACGATGCACACGAGGCTCTTGCCCTTGTTAAAATCGACCCCGACACGGGTGTGTCCCCCATTGAGCAGATATATTCTAAGGTTAAGAAGTTTGTTTTCTCGGTAAGACGTGAGAACAAAAAGGACTCAACCTCGGATATCATGGATAAGCTTGTTATGGCTCTTCCGAAGCCTATTCTTAAATTTGTTTTTAAAGTTCTGGGATGGCTTGACTATCACGGACACTACCCCACCTTCCTTATGACAGAGGACCCTTATTTCTCGTCCGTTTTTGTATCCAACCTCGGAAGTATCAAGATGAAGGCTAACTACCATCACCTTGCAAACTGGGGTACAAACTCCTTCTTTGTAATAGTTGGTGAAAAGCATAAAAAAGCATACCCCACAGAAGATGGCGGTGTTGAGTGGCGTGAGGTCATTGACCTCGGTCTTACCATTGACGAGAGAATTGCCGACGGCGTATATTTCGCAAAGAGCCTTAAAATATTCCGCGAGCTCATAGCTCGCCCCGAGCTTTTGGAGCTTGACGTTACAACACCTGTTGATTTAGGAGATAAAAAATGAAAGAAACAAGAACACCTTGGCTGAATAACTACGGCACGACTCCCCCTCACCTCGATTACTTTGACGGTACAATGTGGGAGCTTGTAAGTGAGATTGCAGATAAATATCCAAGCTATATTGCATTTGAATTTATGGGTGCAAAAACCACCTATAAGGAATTCAAGAGAAAGGTGGAAATCTGTGCAAGGTCTCTTAAGGCAATCGGCGTAAGACAGAACGACAAGGTTACTATCTGTATGCCCAACTGTCCTCAGGGAATTGTTATGTTCTACGCCGTTAACGTTGTAGGTGCTATTGCGAATATGATTCATCCCCTGTCCAGCGAAAATGAAATTGAATTCTATCTTAAGGAATCGGGAAGCCTTTACGCTATTACTCTCGACCAGTTCTACAATAAATTTGAAGCAATAAGACAGAACGTTGACCTTGAAAATATCATCATAGCAAGTGTCAAGGATGCTCTTTCCCAGCCTATCAAGGCAGGATATATGCTCACAGAGGGCAAGAAGATAAAGAAGATACCTGCTGATGCTCCCATTATCCGTTGGAACAGATTCATGTCCTACGGTCTGAACTATCACTGGAAGTATAAGGCGGAAAGAAGGTCTGCCGACCCTGCCGTGATTCTCTATAGCGGAGGAACAACAGGTACTACAAAGGGTATTCTTCTTTCAAATCTTAACTTTAATGCACTTGCCGCTCAGATAGTTGCAACAAACCAGATGTTCCGTCCTGGTGACAAGATGCTTGCCGCAATGCCCATTTTCCACGGCTTCGGTCTCGGTGTAAGCATTCACTCCATGCTTGCAAACGGAGGCAGATGTCTGCTTGTTCCGAGATTTACTCCCACAAGCCTTGCAAAGCTTATAAAAAAATCGAAGTGCAACTTCATCGCAGGCGTTCCCACTCTCTTTGAAGCCTTCCTCCGTCAGGAGTCCATGAAGGATGCCGACCTGTCTTGCCTCAAGGGTGTTTTCAGCGGTGGCGACAGCCTTTCCATTGAGCTTAAAAAGAAGTTCGACAAGTTTCTTTACGACCACAATTCAAAAATACAGATTCGCGAGGGCTACGGCATGACAGAGTGCGTTACAGCAAGCTGTCTTACTCCTCCTCACATGGCAAAAGAAGGAAGCATCGGTCAGCCCTTCCCCGATACCTACTACACCATAGTTGACCCGGGAAGCATAAACGAGGTTGACTACGGGGTTGAGGGTGAGATTTGTATCTCAGGTCCTACCGTAATGATGGAATACGTAAATCATCCCGAGGAAACAGCAAATACCCTAAGAGTCCATGAAGACGGCAAGGTTTGGGTACATACGGGTGACCTTGGATATATGGACAGCGAGGGCTTCGTTTACTTCAAGCAGAGAATAAAGAGGATGATTATCACCAGCGGATACAACGTATACCCCTCACAAATAGAAAACATTCTTGACGCTCACGAGCTTGTTCAGATGAGCTGTATCGTCGGTGTACCCGATCCCTACAAGATGCAGAAGGTAAAGGCGTTTATTATGCTCAAGTCGGGAGTTGAGGCAAACGATGAAACAAAGAAGATGCTCCTTGATTACTGCAGAAAGAACGTTGCAAAATACGCTATGCCTTACGATATCGAGTTTAGAGCAGAACTACCCAAGACACTTGTGGGCAAGGTTGCCTACCGTGTTCTTGAAGAGGAAGAGCTGGCAAAGCATCAGAAAGAAGCTGTTATTCAGTAAAAAAGCACCCTTAGTGGCGTTCAGTTAGGGATTATTTGCCCAAAATTCACGATTTCGGCGTATAACGGCGTTGAAAACGCTTGTAATCCATTAAGGATTACAAGCGTTTTTGCCTTGTTCTCCATCCGAACTTATGAATTTTCGGGTGCAAGGCAGTTTTAGAATAGATATTTTTGTGTTAAGACAAAACATAAAAAATTACGTAATACTGGACGTATTACGTAATTTTTTTGTGAAGTATTAACCGAAAAGAGCGTTCTAAAACCAATTCATCCCTAACTGAACGCCGCTTTACGGGTGCTTTTTTACTGAATATTAAAGAATTAAGGATTAATTTGCCAAAGCAAATTTACAATTAAATATATTCAAAGGAAAATGCTATTAAGGTAGTAAGTAATAGCGAATAAGTAAGAGGTTGATATAATTTCCTTACGGAAATTTACAATAAATTATAATTTTGTTTTAGCAAAATTCACTTTACCTCTTACATTTTACTTTTTACCTATTACATAAAATTACACTCCGTTTTTTATCCCAACGAAACTATATTAAAATCAACAATGACGTTGAATTTTCAGAAATTTAGTCCTCCACCAAAAAAGATGCGATAATTTTTGCTCTGAGGGGAATGGATTCTATCAGTGCATATTCCTTATTTGTATGGCAAAATTCGCCACAGGCACCCATTCCGCAAATTGAAGCAACTCCCAACGCATTAGTATAACAAGAATCGGAGCCACCGCCGGATTCTACCGGAGTAAGATTTCCAAGACCGTATTTACGGCAAACACCCAAAAGCTTATTAAAGAGCTTTTCTGTTGCAGGATTTTTCTCCATAGGTGGGCGTTTGCTAATAGGGACAAGAGTAGCTGAAGTACCACCTATAAAGCTGGTTTGGGAAATTTCAAGAAGCGTATTTTCAGCTTTCTCCATATCCTCATATCGGGGAACACGGACATCTATCGTCACGGAGCAACTATCAGGAATGATATTAGCTAAAGTTCCGCTGTGAATAATATTACAGCTATATGTAATACCGCCATGAACACTTTTGCTTTCTATCTCAACAATCTTATGAGCAGCTTCCAGAATAGCGTTCTTACATTCAAAATAATGGATTCCCGAATGTCCGCTGATACCGTTAATATCCATACGATACTTTAGTATTCCTTTTCGCGAAATTACCACTTCGTCTTTTTCAGAGGTTTCGCAGTTAATGGCATAAGGGAAGCCTGTACAGTTAGTCTTAAAATAATCCACCTCTGCCTGACCGCCCAAAGTGTTGGATATTTCTTCGTCGGAAGTCAGCAAAAGGCGAATATGCTTTGAATAACCATACTGTTGTAATGCCTTCATCGCTAACAAAGCAATGGCGATACCACCCTTGCAGTCAATGGCACCTGGAGCAATAACTCTATCGTTTAAGCGCGTTACAGTCTGTGTTCCAAAGACACCCTTTTCGTGCACGGTATCGGTATGAGCCAAAAATACACAGCCTTTTTCGGTATCTTCATTCAAGTCTACGGAAAGAAAATCACCGCATTGCTCCATTTTCGTACGAGTTACTTGAAATCTTTCACCTTTCGCAAAAGCCTCAATATAGTCTATCATTGCATCAATAGTCTGCTTGTTTTCTGCTCTTGCTTCAAACTCACAAATTTTACATAAAAAATCCAAATATTTTGGGGCATCGCATTCAATAGTCCGAAAAATTTTTTCAATACACATAAGCCACTCTCCTGTAACATTATTATAAACCCGACATATATGTTTTGTAAAAAATCAGTTTCGATGGTCTTGCTATAACTCTTGAAATGTGCTAATATAGTAATGAGGTGATTTTTATGGATCTTCTACAGCTGCGATATTTTTATGATACCGCAAACCGTTTAAGCGTTTCCAAGACGGCGGAAAAATACGGAGTGCCTGCAACTTCTGTTTCTGCATCTATTCGGAGATTAGAGGAGGAGCTTGGGTGCAAGCTGTTTGACCGCACTCCCAACCGTATTTTTCTAAACGACCGAGGAATAATTATGCGTGATTCCTTGAAACAAATATTCAACGAGATGGATTATATGCTTGATACTATATCTAGTTCGGTTGATGACCCAAAGGAAATCAAAATACTTGTTAAGGCAGTCCGTGCAATGATTACAGACCAAGTTATACAATATAAGAAGAAGTATACACAAACTCGATTCAAGCTGGTGGCAGATTTTGACGAAACAGCTATAGACGATTACGATATTATTATCGACATCAAAAGCGATAGGTACACAGGATATGATTCGCAGGAACTTGTAAATCAACAGATTTTTTGTTACGTACCTTCTGACAGCAGTTTATGCAATCACAAGTTTAGCTTGAAAGAGCTGTCACAGATGTCGTTTGTTGTAATGAGCCAACAAGGAAACTATGGTAAGGTTTTTATCACAGCATGTAAAAATGCAGGATTTTCTCCTAACATTGTTGCTCAAGTAAACGATTCTGCTTGTTTTAGAAAAATCATTTCGTCAGGAATTGCCATTGGTGTAACAGGTCAATTTGCTACCAAGGTCGATGGTAATATAACTCTTGTACCGCTGAATATAACCGATTTCAAATATGAACAAACCATCTGCATGTATTACAAAAAAGATAACAGCGGTAATACTGCAAGATTTGTTTCATTCCTTCGTGAAAATATAAAAAAATAAAAAACCATGTTTTACAAACGTAAAATACTCCTTCGTTTCACAGTATAAATCTCCTTAAATTACAGATACTAACAGTACAAATTTGTAAAGCAAGGAGATTTTATATAATTATGAAAGCAACTGGAATAGTTCGTAGAATAGATGATTTAGGGCGTGTAGTTATTCCGAAAGAGATTAGAAGGACAATGAGGATTCGTGAGGGCGACCCTCTTGAGATATATACCGACCACAACGGAGAGGTTATTTCCAAGAAGTATCCGCCAATAGGTGAGCTTCACACCCTTGCTACCTCTTATGCCGAGACGCTTAATAAAAGCTGTGGACTAAAGGTAGTAATTTGCGACAGAGACAGTGTTATTGCATGTGCGGGGGTATCGAAAAAGGATTATCTTGAGTCTAAAATTTCGGCAGAGGCTGACGAGCTTATCGAGACGAGAACTCAGTACATTCGCCGTGACGGTGACCCCGATAAGTTTATAACAACACGCTCGGGTGAAAAGATATCGGTGCTTTCCCCTATCATTTTAAGCGGTGATATTATAGGTGCTGTTGCATCGGTTGGCGGAGAAAACGGTGAGCCTGAAAAAATAGAAGAAAAAATGATTCAGACGGCGGCGTCATTCTTATCACGTCAGCTTGAAGAATAGTTAGTTTTATTCAAGGGGGAGTGCTTTTTGTAAAAGCACTCCCCCTTAAACCCCCACGAAAACAACGTTTTTAACATTTTTAATTATTAAAACCATTACTCAAAGCAGTTCTTGCAAGTAGTGTAACCTTTTCCTAAAAGATAGCTTACATCCCCTTTAAAGTAGTCGCGGTTTTTCTCCTTTGTTCTTTGTCCTGTACCGCAATGCATGTAGTGTATTTTCTTTGAACTTACGTTGATAAGATAGGTCTCTTCATATTCCTCATCTTCATATTCCTCATCTTCGTATTCGTCAATATCGTAATAGCTTTCCTCAATATCTTCGGTAATACCATAATAATCGTCTTCGGTGTCGGTGAACTCCACTGCTTCGGTACATGACACTAAAAGAAGCATACATAAAATTAAGATAACGGCTCTGATTTTCATAAAATCCTCCTAAAATAAAAAATAAAAAGTGCGTCACTCCCAAGAAAGAGAGTAACGCACTAAAAAACGTTTCTACTCTTTCTCAAATGCTGCTAGACACTTTTTAACATACTAATTGAATGAATATTACCTCAACAAGTATACGAGCAAGAGCAAACGCTTTTTACATAGCGTTTGCTTGTTGAGGTTATATAATACTTAATCATTCATTTTTTTAATGTTAAAAAGTTCTAGCGTGAAAATTATAACACACATTTCAAATTTTTGCAAGACTTAATAAAAAAAGAAGATTTCGGAGAAAAATTCTCCGAAATCAACCTTAATTCTGCATTATGCATTCCGCATTCATTTAACGCTTCCGTCAGCGTTAAAGAGAGGAAGCTTTTCGAGGTATACGATATCGTCTCTCTCTGCCGCCTCACCCTCGGCGAGTATTGCCATTCTGCCACAGATGATACCCCCTGCTTTTTCTACAAGGGTCTCGATAGCACGAAGTGACTCGCCTGTAGAGATAACGTCGTCAACAACAAGTATCCTCTTACCCTTCATCATTTCGGCATCCTCGATATCAAGGTAAAGCTTTTGCTGTTTTGCGGTGGTGATAGAGGTAACGTCAACCTCGAATACACCTGTCATATAGAGCTTTGGATTTTTACGGGCAAGCATATATTTCTCGTCGCCCGCCTGTCTTGCCATTTCGTGAACGAGGGGTATTCCCTTAGCCTCGGCGGTGATTATGTAATCGTATTCAGGGGCAAGGTCGAGAAGTGCCTTTGCCGCCGCAACTGTAAGCTCGGCGTCACCGAATATTACAAATGCACCGATATAAAGGTCGTCTGTCACACGGCAGATGGGAAGCTTTCTGTCAATTCCTGCAATTTTTATAGGATAGTAATTCAAAATTCAACACTCCTTTTAACGTCTCTTTACAACTAGTATATATCGGATTTTTCTAAAAATCAAGTATTTTCTAAAGAAGCAAAAGCACCAAAATTCCAAGTATTATTCTATATATTCCGAACACCTTAAAATCGTGTTTTTTAACAAAGCCCACAAGGAACTTAATAGCGATTACCGACACAACAAATGCTGTTGCCATACCAACGAGAAGATATGTAATTTCAAGACCTGAAAAGTCGAAGCCGAACTTCACAAGCTTCAAGAGACTCGCACCTGCCATAACGGGCACTGCAAGATAAAAGGTGAACTCGGCGGCAACGGTGCGAGAAACTCCGATAAGAAGTGCACCGATAATAGTAGCTCCCGAGCGTGACACACCGGGGAAAACGGCGGCAATTACCTGAAAGATACCGATGAGGAGCGCTACGTTTATGGTGATTTCGGAAACGTCGGAAATTCTCGGTATCTTTTTATTAAAGGTTTCTATAAGGATAAAGAATATACCGAATACTATAAGGGAAATTGCAACTGAGCGTGAGTTATAAAAAAGGCGGTCAAAGGTATCCTCGAAAAGCATACCGATAACGGCGGCAGGAAGACATGACACTATAATCTTTATCCACAGGGAGAAGATGTCCTTTTTTATAAAGCCGTCCCCTTTCTTAAAGGAAAAGGGGAAAAGCTTATTCCAGTAAATCGTAACGACAGCCATTATTGCACCAAGCTGAATTACAACAAGGAAAAGGTCATAGAAGTCTTTGGTGAAGCCTAAAGGGAAAAACTCGTTGAAAAGTATCATATGACCCGTACTGCTTATGGGAAGCCATTCGGTAATTCCCTCAATAATTCCTACAATAAAGGTTAAAAATAAATCTTTCATTTTATTACTCCTCAAGGATATTGAGTATATTATACAATATATTTATTCATTTGTCAAATTATTCATTTGTCAAAAAAACTTGACCAATAAAGCGTAATGTTGTATAATTTTTCAAGAAGGGAGTGATAGAAACGAAAAAAAAGCTATTTTGCAAAAGAGACTTTATTTTTATTGCCTTGGTTTTTCTTATCGCCCTTTTAAGCTTTCTCTTTCTTCCGCGTGAGAAAGGTGAAACAGTAGAAATATCGGTAAACGGAAAAGCTGTGTTTTCCTCCCCTCTCGGCAAGGCTTTTGAAAAAAAGCTTGACTGTGGCGTGACTATAAAGTGCGACGGAGAGAGCGCTTATTTTCTTCACTCCGACTGTCCCGACAAGGTATGTATAAAAACGGGTAAGCTTTCGGTGACAGGTCAGTGGGCGGCATGTCTTCCTAACGGCACGGTTCTTAAAATAATCGGAGAGGACGGCTCAGCCGATACGGTAAGCTAAAATGAAGATTAAAAGACTTACTTTAACGGCGGTGCTTTTCGCGGTATCTCTCGTTCTTTCCTTTATAGAAAATCAGTTTGTTATAATTCCTGCATGTCCGGGTGTAAAGCTTGGACTTTCAAACGTTGCGGTAATGTTTGCACTTATATCCATTGACCGCAAAACCGCCTTTGGAATGGTCGTTCTCAAGGCACTTTTCGCACTCCTCACAAGGGGGGTTATAGCAGGAGCTTTGAGTCTTTCGGGAGGTATCGTTTCACTTCTCGGCGTAACTCTTATCCTTCTCGTAAAAAATTCCTCTTACTCTGCTCTTGGGATTACAGGCGCACTTCTCCATAATCTTGCACAGTACACCGTTATTTGCTTTATTTACGGCGGAGTTTCCTTTATCCCCTATCTGCCTCTACTCATTGTAGCAGGTGTTACGTTCGGTATAGTAAACGGCATTTTACTTCATGCTGTTACCCCCTCACTCAGCAAAATTCGGAGATAAAAATGAAAAAAATATTACTTTTGTTTTTCTGTATTTTTTTAACGTCTTGTTCTGCACAGCGTTATTCTACCGAGTTTTTCGGTTACTTCGATACGGTAGTGTCCCTCGATGGCAAGTTTGAATCAAAAGGGGATTTTCAAAGAGCGTGTGAAATTGTAGAAGATACCGTTTCTGAGTATCACTATATTTTTGATATTCATACAAACGGTGAGCTTAAAGAGCTAAACGAAAAAGGCTCACTTGACGTGTCCGACGAGCTTCTTGATGCTATAAAATTCGGGATTGACGCAGAAAACAAAACTCTCGGCTATTGTAACATTGCAATGGGTTCGGTGCTGTCCCTTTGGCATGACGCAAGAGAGTCGGAAGTACCTTATCTTCCAAGCTTTCAGCTTCTTCAAAAAATGTCGGAGTTTACCGATATTGACAAAATTATAATCGAAGGAAACCGTGTCACTCTACCCGAGGGCATGACCCTTGACCTTGGGGGGATAGCCAAGGGCTACGTTTCGGATATTCTACGTGAAAGGCTTGAAAAAGAAGGCTTTAACAATCTCATTGTAAATATGGGCGGAAACGTTATCGTTCTTGGAAATAAGGACGGTGAAGGCTGGAAGGTTGGAGTGAAAGACCCCGAAAACGAGGGCTCTCTTGCAGATACCGTAAGCATATCAGACTCCTCCCTTGTAACAAGCGGAAACTATGAGCGTTACTTTGAATACGGCGGGGTACGCTATCATCACATTATTTCACCCGACACCCTTTTCCCGTCAGAGGATTACCTCTCGGTGTCAATTCTTTACCATGAAAGCAGGTGGGCTGATGCACTCTCTACCGCACTCTTTTCAGCGAGTGTTGAAGACGCTTACAGAATACTTGAAAGCTTTTCTGATATCGGCGTTTTATGGATAAAAGATAACGGACAAAAGATTTATTACGGAAGTTTTAATAAATAGCCCAAATATTGTTGACAAACGGAGATTAGAAGTTTATAATATTTTTGAAATATAAAATCGGTCTTGCAGGTAAGTCTTTTGTAAACTACGGTGCGGATGTAAGAATAATGTACCCGATAAGCTTATTCTCACTTCCTGTTCCATGAACGGACATGAGTGATATTTCCCCACAATCAAAGCCTATACACTTTGCGGTTGTTAGGTTATATCCTTACCTTGTACTCTACAATTGAAGGGAACTGCATGAAAAAAATAAAAAAGCTTTTAAAGGAGAAAAAATGATAACACATAAGATTGCCGTCATAGCAGGTGACGGAATAGGACCTGAGGTTATAAACGAAGGTATAAAGGTACTTGAAACGGTAGCCGAAAAGGACGGTGGCTTCAAGTTTGAGTTCACACATTTCCCTTGGGGCTGTGAATACTACAAAGAGACTGGCAGAATGATGGCAGAGGATGGAATCGAGACTCTCAAGGGCTTCGATGCTATTTTCCTCGGTGCAGTCGGTGCACCCGGTGTTCCCGACCACATTTCTCTTTGGGATCTGCTTCTCATTATAAGAAAGAGCTTTGACCAGTACATAAATCTTCGTCCCGTAAAGCTGTTAAACGGTGCTCCCACACCCCTCAAAGATGCCAAAATTGAGGACGTAGATATGGTATTCGTCAGAGAGAATACCGAGGGTGAGTATGCGGGAAGCGGAAGCTGGCTCTTCAAAAATCAGCCCAACGAGGTCATTATTCAGAACGGCGTTTTCTCACGTAAGGGCTGTGAGAGAGTTATCCGTTATGCATACGAGCTTGCAAAGAAGGAGGGTAAAACCTTAACAAGCATCAGCAAGGCTAATGCCCTCAACTATTCCATGGTGTTCTGGGATCAGATTTTCAACGAAGTAGGTCGTGAATATCCCGAGGTTAAGACATATTCTTATCTTGTTGATGCGGCAAGTATGTTCATGATAAAGGATCCGAAGCGTTTTGAGGTTGTGGTTACCTCAAACCTTTTCGGTGATATTCTCACCGATCTTGGTGCGGCTATCGCAGGCGGTATGGGACTTGCGGCAGGTGCTAACATCAATCCAGAAAGAGCTTTCCCCTCTATGTTTGAGCCTATCCACGGCTCGGCACCTGATATTGCAGGTCAGGGCAAGGCAAATCCCCTTGCAACAGTATGGTCTGCAAGTCAGCTTCTTGACTTCTTCGGTCACGAGGACTGGGGTAAGAAGCTTATTGATATTATCGAAGAAGTACTCGTTGAAAAGAAGGTACTCACCCCCGACCTTGGAGGAAATGCTACCACCTGTGAGGTGGGCGACGAGGTTGTCAGAAAAATCAAGTAATAAAAAATACTTGTTTGGAATTTCCAAACAAGTATTTTTTTATGTCTTATCCATTTAAGAGCACCCTTACGCATTCCATGGCATCGGATGCGTAATAATCGGCACCTATTTTGTCGGCATAATCCTTTGTTAAAACAGCACCGCCTACAACGATTTTGCACCAAGGTGCCCTCTCACGGAGCATTTTTATGGTTTCCTCCATCGCAGGGACTGTGGTTGTCATAAGAGCACTGAGTCCCGCAAAGGGAGCACTTGTTTCCACTACCTTTTCGGTGATTATCTCAGGCTTTACGTCCTTGCCAAGGTCCATTACCTCAAAGCCGTAGTTTTCAAGAAGAAGCTTTACAATGTTCTTTCCTATATCGTGGATATCGCCGTGCACTGTGGCAATTACAACAATTCCCTTGGAGTCGCCATGACTTTCTTTAGAAAGGACTGACTTTATTACCTCGAAGGAATTTTTTGCCGCCTCGGCACTCATGAGAAGCGACGGGAGATACACCGTCTTTTCTTCAAAGCCACGTCCCACTTCGTTGAGTGCGGGAATTATCTCGGAGTTTACAATATCAAGAGGTGCGACAGTCCTTATAAGCTCACGGGTTATCTCCCCGGCTTTCTCTCGCATACCCTTTCTTATGGCGTATTGAAGCTCGGTTGTATATTCTTCTTTTGTCTTACTCTCTGGTGCTTTCATCTCGGTGACTGTAAATTCATCGGCATGGCCTATATAATCAGCACAGTTTTCATCAAATCCGCGAAGTGCCGTATATGCAAAGTATGTCTTCATCATTTCGGCGGAATAGGGATTCATAATAGCGGCAGAGAGTCCGTTTTCAAGTGCCATAGCAAAAAACGTACTGTTTACCGCATCTCGATTTGGAAGACCAAAGGACACATTGGAAACGCCGAGAGATGTATGAACGCCAAGTTTTTCTTTTATCATTTTAAGGGCTGAAAGGGTAACGGAGGGAGATTTTGTGTCGGCACTTACTGTCATTGCAAGGGTATCGAAGATGATATCCTTCTTCTTTATTCCGTAATCCTCGGCGGTGGCAAGTATTCTCTTTGCAATTTCAAATCTTTCCTCGGCGTTGTCGGGTATTCCCCTTTCATCAAGAGTGAGGGCTACAACTACACCGCCGTATTTTTTTACAAGAGGAAATACCTTTTCCATACTCTCTTTTTTACCGCAGACGGAGTTGACCATCGCCTTGCCGTTATAGTGTCGAAGCGCCTTTTCCATGGCAAGAGGGTTTGCAGTATCTATCTGCAATGGAAGACTTGTTACCGCTTGAATCTCAGAGACAGCACTTTCAAGCATCTTCACCTCGTCGATTTCGGGAAGTCCTACGGTTACGTCAAGAACGTGAACACCCTTCTCCTCCTGTTTCACCGCTTCGTTTAAGATATATTCCATATCGCCCCCCAGAAGTGCTTCCTTGAAACGCTTTTTGCCTGTGGGATTTATTCTTTCACCGATAAGTACGGGCTTTTCACGAAATTCTACTGCATGGGTATATGAGGACACCACGGTAATCTCTTTTTCAGTGAGAGGTAGGGGTGTAATATCCTTTGATTGGCGGTTAAGCTCCTTTATATATTCTGGAGTCGTTCCGCAGCAGCCACCTGCCACTCTCACCCCTTTTCTTATTATATCCGAAAGCTCTGTTGCAAAGTCAATGGGGGTAACGTCAAAAACTGTTTTCCCGTCCTCTACTCTAGGAAGCCCTGCATTGGGTTTTAAAACAACGGGAAGAGAGGTAACCTTTAAGAGTCTTTCCGCAACCTTTTTCAGCTCTTTGGGACCCAGTGAGCAGTTGGCACCGATAGCGTCAGCCCCCATGCCTTCAAGGAGTGCCGACATGGCTTCGGGAGTTGCCCCTGTCATAAGCTTTCCGTTCTCCCCGTAAACGTTCGTAACTATTACTGGAAGACTTGAATTTTCCTTCACTGCAAGAAGTGCCGCCTTGGTCTCATAGGAGTCGTTCATGGTTTCGATTAAAATCAGGTCGGGCGAGTACTTCTCGGCAATCCTGACACTCTTTGCGAAAACCTTAACCGCATCCTCAAAGTCCAAATCTCCTAGGGGGCTTAAAAGCTTACCCGTAGGGCCTATGTCGAAAGCTATAAATTTTTCAGAGTTATTAACAGACGTTTCCCTTGCCTTTTTAGCGTTATCTATAGCACACTTTATTATCTTTTCAAGCTCATCTTCGCTGAATTTCAGGCAGTTTGCGCCAAAGGTATTGGTGCATACCACGTTACTGCCTGCATCGTAATAATCACGGTGAATACCCACGACAGTTTCGGGGTGTGTTATATTCCATGTTTCGGGATATTCCCCTGCACGAAGCCCTTTTTTCTGTAGGAGTGTACCCATTCCTCCATCAAGGAAAACAATATTGTTTTTAAGAAAGTCAAGAAATTTCATATATACCTCTTATTCTTTTATACCTGCAAAGGCGGTAACGGATTTTGTAGGTGACATCATAAAGCTGTCGGTGAGAGTTACGCCTATGGTCTTTGTTATATCTAGTACTTTGAAAATCTCTTTTTGCACTTCAAGTGGCAGGTCTCCGTAGCCTGCGCTGAAGCGTGGTGTCAGTGTCTTTCCAAAGTCACGGCAAAAGGCATCTGAGAGCGCCTCTATTCGCTCACTTCCTATCGCCTGAAAAAACAGTGCCTTTGAGGGAAGTATTTTGGAATATTTGTTTATAAGTCGGTCAAGTCCTATACCGACTGTTGCGGCCAAAAGCACAACACCACTTGAGTCCTTAAAACACTTTGCAAGGTCGGAGGAAACAAAGGCCATATCCCCTATTTTAAGAGTGTCTCCCTTTATTTCAAGGGAAAGTGTTTCATAACAAAGACGAAAGGTTATCTCTCCTTCGCACTCTTTTATGCACTCATCGAGGAGCTTTTCATACTGTCCGTCATTTTTTGCCCCTGCATATCTCAAAATCTCTTTTCTTGATATTTCGGGAATTTCTTTTAAGGTATAGAGCGTCATTTTTCTATAATATCCGACAGGTTACTCTGAATTTTTGCGGCAACGTCGGGCTTGTTCATTGAGTAAACGTGTACATTCTTTATGCCGTTTGCATAAAGGTCGATAATCTGGTCTGTAGCATAAGCTATTCCCGCCTGCTTCATGGCATCGGGGCTGTATCCGAATTTATCGACAAGACTCTTGAAACGCTGTGGCATAAAGGAGCCCGAAAGCTCTATGGCACGTGCAACCTGATTTGCATTGGTTATAGGCATAACGCCGGGGATTACGGGCACTGTAATTCCTGCCTCACGTATCTTGTAGAGGAAGTTATAGAGAAGATTGTTGTCGAAAAACATCTGGGTTGTAAGGAAATCGCATCCTACATCTACCTTTTCGCGAAGATATTTTATGTCCTCTTTCTGGTTTTTACTTTCGGGATGAATTTCTGGATAGCAAGCACCTCCGATGCAGAAATCGGGATTTGCGCTTTTCAGCTCTCTTACAAGATCGATAGCGTGAGAATAGTCCCAACGGCTTCTGTCCGCATCCTTCAATGCCTCGGGGATATCGCCACGAAGTGCCATTACGTTTTCTATTCCCGCGTCCTTGATTTCACGGATCTTTTCGGCAACAGTCGCTTTGTCGGAGGACACACAGGTGAGATGCCCGATAGTGGGTACTCCGTAAAGCTCCTTTATATTCTTTGCGATATCGAGGGTGTATTTACTGGTACCCCCTCCTGCACCGTAGGTCACGCTCATAAAAGCAGGTTTAAGCTTCGCAATCTCCTCGGTAGCACTCTTAACGCTTTCAAAGCTTGTCTCTGTCTTTGGAGGAAAAACCTCAAAGGAGAGAGAAAGGGTATCTCTTTTTAAAAGCTCGGTTATCTTCATATCTTAAACCTCTTTTACTTTTTTTGTAATTATACTCCTCTTTTTTCATTAAATCAAGTTTTTTTCAAAAGGCTATTGAAAAAAGCGTGAAACTGTGATATAATTCAAAAGCACTAGCCGGTGTGATGGAATTGGCAGACGTACGGGACTCAAAATCCCGCGGTAGCAATACCGTGCGGGTTCGACCCCCGCCACCGGCACCAAACAAAAAACTCCCTAAATTAGGCGTTTATGCCCGTATTTAGGGAGTTTTTCTTACTTTTTGAGATGCCAAAACGTACAAAAAGCACAGAAAATTACAAGTTTTTGGGTGTAAATTTGGGTGTAAATTTTAAGTCAAAATATAAGTAAGTTTTTACTCTTTTTGTTATAAGATATAATGACCTTTTACTTATTATTTAACAACAGCTTCTGACAATACTCGCTATTTGCTTCGCTCGGCTCTATACCCTTGGAGGACTTTCTTGCTATCCAAGTGCTACCATCGTGATTCACAAGGTCAAGCATTTCATACTGTGTATTTGCATTGTGAGGTATTAGCAATATTTAATGCTCCCTCCCAAAAGGTTTTATTTTTTCTTGAATAAATACTGTCCAATATTCCCAAAATTTGTCTTGGATTTCTCACTACTAACGAAGCACTTAAAAAATATTTAGGAGTGATGTAAATTTGAAAGAGACTAAGAACAGGTGTGCTTAACGCTCTAAAACCATTATATCATTTGGTTCTTTGTCAAGATTTTAGGTAGTATTTTCTTCCAAAAATCTCCATCTCTCCACCTTGACAAGAGTCATGCTTTTTTATTTTTACAAAAAGTGTCACCCATCATTGACAATTACACAATTTATTTAATAAAAAATCAAATAAGTGCTTGACATTTTGAAACATTTGTAATATAATTTATAAGTACAAAAAATGCGGCGTTAGCTCAGCTGGATAGAGTGTTTGGCTACGAACCAAAAGGTCAGGGGTTCGAATCCCTTACGCTGCGCCAAACAAAAGCACCACCTGACAGGGTGGTGCTTTTGTTTTAGACAATAAAAAGTTATTCTAACACCTATGGAAAATTTCCGTTAAGAAAACAGTTCGGTGAACTGTTTTTAGAAAATTGTGCGAGGATTTGCAATACGAAAGCGGAGAGACAATCTCCACTTTAGGTTCCTAGATGCTTCTTCGCTTTTTTAAAAATCTATATAGCTGTCGGAAAAGAACAATATATTCGCTCTCTTATACAGTTTTACAGGTGAGTGTTATTCTAGGAGAGACTTAAGTAGAACGCTATTTCTTATTTATTACAAACTGTATAGTAATTCATGATAACTCCTTTTTCTTTTTCAAAATGTAAAATATTGTATAAATGATATCACAAATTATACATATTCCTTAACAACATGAGGCAAAATAAGATAACCAAGAAAAAAGGAGAATTTTATGAAAAAGATTTTATTATTGTTTGTTTTGGCAATTATTTTCGTAGGCTGTACCCGAATGGGAGAGGACACACCCGACAATGCACAAGCCCCCGTGAATGACAACGTGATATTACCCGATGAGAGTTCGACACCCGCTCCCCTGCCCAATGCAGAAACCCCTGCCGTGGCAGAACCTAAAATTACTCTTGACGAAGCAAAAAGAATTGCCTTTGAAGATGCAGGGGTAAACGAGGAAGATGTTTACGGTCTTGAAACCGACGTTGACCTTGAAGGAAACCGACGCTACTATGAAATCGACTTCAAGGCAGACGGCTACGAGTACGAGTACGACATTGATGCCCAAAGCGGTAAAATACTCAAAAAAGAAAAAGAAAGAGATTAAAAAAAGAGCCTTTCGGCTCTTTTTTTGTATATAATTTTATTATATAAGGGCTTTGCCCTAACACCTACAAGGAAACTTTTTGAAAAAAATTTTCCTTGACCTTGAAAAACTTTAATAATTTTTAATTTATTGCTTTGTAATATGCATCCTGAAAATTTGTTCATATTCTATTTATTCTGCTGTCTGTAAAATTGGTTTATCTTTTTAACGCCATCTACTATCCATTCAATAACAAGGATAAAAAGCATTCCGACAAAAGTGATTGTCGTATAATAACATGCTCTCAAAATAGTTTCAGTAAGGATAAAATTCGAAGTTCCTGTGCTAAAAAGATACGATGTCTGCTTCGGAAATACTGCACATAAAAAAATTGATAAAACTGAAAAAAGAGCCGTCATAATAAGCGGAAAATAAATCTTTTTAGGCTTTGTAAGAAGCCTTAAAATAATTCCGTGGCAAAAGAAAATCAAAGGAAACAGTCCAAAAACAAGCCACAAATCATAATCGGTATACCCAACTCTATGATTGGGGACAAGTTCAAGAAGCGTTACAACTGTAAAAATAGCAATAAAATAGCAATACGTAATAATTCTTTTCATAGCTTTCAAAGCTCCTTATTATCTTCCTATGAAAAACAATAATAACAAATATTTTATGATTTCAACAAGCGATACTGACATCATTTTTCTCACCTCTTAAATTCATTTTAGCATATAAGGATTAAAAAATCAATATATTGACATAGACTTACCCTTTATGTTAAAATGGAAAAAAGGAGGTATTTTTATGAGATTTGGATGTTTGACTTTTTTAATTTTAACACTTTTGGTGCTTTTAATTTCCTGTGCTAAAGAACTTCCCGATTTCGAAGAAACTGATGTAAAAGAGCCTATTATTCAAGAAGAAATTGCGGAAGAGATTCTGGATGAGCCGGTTGTAGATGCACCCGCCAAAGAAATATCAAGCGAAATCACCGCAAAAACGTGGGATGAAGCCCACAGTCTTTCCCACAAGGACAAAGCCAATGAATTCCTTACGGCAATAAAGCTCGGATACAAAGAGATTCTCGAATTATATATGTCGGGTGACGATACCATAGAGGAGCTTTTAAAGATAAAAGCGGATTTTACCGTAAAGAGTGAAAAAAGCTTTATCGAATACTATGACAAGAATATAAAAACGAGACTTGATATTATAGAAGAGGATGCGGAGGGGCACGAGAAATACGAGGGCTTTCCCCATTTTGACTGTTACGTTGCAGAAGTAGTTATGAGGGTAAGCGAAAGTGAAAGCGAGTTCTTCCCTGTGGGTGAATACGATTATACTATAAAGACCTCTAATTCCAGTTTTTGCCTTGTAGAATACTTCGGTCCCTCTGACAGATATGAAATTTATGAAGGCTCGGAGGTTCCCGACATTGCAGATTCTGCACTTTATAAAAATCATAGATTCGTAGAAAATTATCTCCACGACACCACTGCATACGCCAGTGAAGCCCTTGACCCGATAGCAAACTTCGACAGCCTTTTGCACATAACAGTCCATACTCTTATGGCTCAAAACGAAGATTTTATATTTACTACCACACTTGATGACTTCAAGGAATATATAAGCCTAAGATTTGGATATACCGACGAAGGAACACTCGACAAATTTGCAAATACTCTCTTGAAAAAATCTTATATCAGCAAAAATGATGACGGAAGCTACTCAGGTTCTTGTGCTCACGGATACTCGTCCCTTATGTATGACGTAACAAGTATTCAAAGTAACGGAACGCTTCACACCTATCTTTATACCTTCTATGCAGACAGTGCTCACACTGTGCCTGTGAGGGAAATGCAGTTCACCTTTGAGGAGAATAAGGACAGCGACGTTATGACGCTGAGAAACATCAAAGCGGCAAAGCTTAGCAATTTGAATTTAGTATTTCTGTCACCGTAAATAACGCAGAAAGGATTTACTATGGATTACAAAATAAACTTATCGGCACTGCATTCTCTGATTGAAGCAAATTCTAACGATAAGGAAATGCTTGATATTATCTTCAACTGCCTAAATGACTTTGAGGAATATCATCGTAGAATTTTTGAAATGGAAACAAAGCTCGTTGTTTACTCAGATAAAACAATGAGTAGAGAGGACTACATTGACACAAGAGAAAACCTTGACAAAGCAAGAACCGTTTCACACAATGCAGTAATTATGGACGTAAAAATGCTTAATAGACTTGCTGAAAAAAACAATATTCCTCTCATATATGAAGGAACTGTATCAGAGGAAAAGCCTTACAGGCGAGAACTTGCAAATGCTGTATTAGAATATGTGGAAAACATAATAAAGAATAGACCGTAAAAATAAGAGGTATCTTCGTGATACCTCTTTACATATACTATAAAGTCTAAAGACATCTTAATATTTTCTGTCTGAGCTTAAATCGAAGTTTGCAAATTGTTTATGCACACTATACTTGATTTTTGAGAATTTTTTGCAAAACAAAATTATTCTACTTCAGCTTCTTCTACCGAACTTTCAAGAAGTATGTTTATAATTTCATTTCTCGAACGGTTGCTTTGCATTGAAAGATCGTCAATTTTTTGTAAGGTTTCCTCTTTGAGACGAACTGATATTACCCTGTATCCGTCGTCTCCTTTTTTATTTATTTTAATTGTTACTTTTTTCACCCATATCACCCCTTGATATAAGTATATATTATTTATTTTGTCTTTTATATATTTATTTTTATATGTATAATTATAATATACTTTTTATATTCATAATATATTCGTTTTTATATTGACAGGCAATATTTATCGTGATAAAATATATAAAAATAAAAAGGAGAATTTTTATGAAAAAACTTTGTAAATCACTAATCGCACTTGCACTTGTTTTTGCAATGATTTTGCCTACAATGAGTACATTTGGTGCAACAAATGTTCCCTATAAAAAAACAGGAACCGTATACACCATTAACGGAAAAAGTTATTATCAAGCAAAAACCACAAGCGAATATAACGGAGTGGCAAAAGGCTCTGAATTTTGGATTGATACAAATTCAAATGTTGTAACAAAAGAAGATACTTTGAAGAAACTTTCTCAAATATCAATCTTTAATGTAGACGGATATGATGATTTGCTTGTAAACGCTGCTTCGTCAGCAAAACAAGCAACTGAGCATTATTATAATGCTTTCGTTGCAATTGCAAACGAAGAGGAACTTGGCACCATAATAGGAAAAGTATCTGGAACAGCGCTAAATCTTTGTGCAGGCAACACCTTAAGTTTTTCAGAGGTGGCAATAGATGTTGCCGGAGAAGCTCTGTCAGTTGAAAAAATAAAAACAACCGCACTTATCGGCATATTGAAAGTCCATGCAAATAATGCTGATGCCAATTTAAAAAAGCTTGACAATTTGACAAACAAAACAATAACAGATTATGACTCACTTGTGTCGGCATATACCGCATATGCTGAATGTTCTGCAAGTTTAGCCGCAATAGTGTTTTTGGCGGGTGATGAAATTACAGAATACAAAAATGATACCGTATGGGACAGAATAGGGAATTATTTATTCAATGTTCTAGATGGACTTGCAGACAGTGTAATTCCTGATATAGAAGCAGTCAATATTGCCTCTGATTTAGCAACAGGTGCATTATCAGCAATTCCGCTTACAGAATTAGCACTTAGTACAAAATCAGATTCAGTTTATTCTGCAAAGAAAGACGAAATATACAATAGTTTTATGCAAATATCACCTAACTCTTTTGAAACTGCAAAAAAACTTGCGTCATCTTCGTCAAACGCTTCTTCAACCTACTCCACAGGCACGTACAAGCCCACATATTCAGAAGGACTGAACATTCGTTCAACTGCTTCTACCTCAGGCACTGTAGTAGGTGCTATTAAGCAAACTACTTCTTTTACTGTCACAAAAATAAGCGGTAATTGGGGTTATACTACAAGCGGGGGGAAATCCGGCTGGGTTTGCCTCGATTATGCTACAAAGGTTATCAATACTGATGACAATTCAAGCTCGACAAATAGTAAATATTCCACAGGCACATATAAGCCAACTTACTCGGAAGGTCTCAACATTCGTTCAACTGCTTCTACCTCAGGCTCTATAGTAGGTGCTATTAAGCAAACTACTTCGTTTACCGTAACAAAAATAAGCGGTAATTGGGGTTATACTACAAGCGGAGGAAAATCAGGCTGGGTTTGCCTCGATTATGCTACAAAAATTGTCAACACTGATAATAATTCTACCACAATAACAAGAGATGACGGAATATGGCTTTTCCCTGTGGATAAAAAATATTATCAGATGTTTAATGATTGGTGTGCTTGTCCAGGAAATGACAAATGTGTTTTGTGCAACTCCTATCACAAGGATTGGTCAGACAACGTTCATAGCGGACAAAAAGGTCATAACGGTATAGACTTAAACACACCAAGCGGAACTCCGGTATATGCAGCTGCCTCCGGTACATATTATACAGGTGGCTCCAATTCACACAGTCGCGGATATTATGTTGTAATTGAGCATACTATTGGAAACAATTTATCCTACTATTCTGGGTATCAGCATTTAAGTAAATTTAACACGAACTTAAAATCAGGTGCAACAGTAAAAGCAGGTGATTTAATTGGATACAGTGGCTCAAGCGGTGAAGGAAGCGGTACCCATTTGCATTTTGGTATAGTTATCGGAGAATCCGGAAAAGGACTCAGCGGACTTGATACGTATGAATCATGGGGTAGCTCAAATCCTTGGGCAACAACGCCTGAAGATACACAAGGCCGTATTTTGAATAACCCTGCCGATAATCTTCCAACAAAAACGGTTTTGTGTTCTCTTGACGCATTAAAAGCACATAAAGGATCTGTCCGTTATACATTTGACAAATCCGAGGTAAATATAGGCTCAGCAAATAACGTTGTCGAGGAGCCTGTGGAAGTGCCTGAGCTTCCAGGAAACGTTGTAATTACTGTTTTGCAAAATGAAACATTTTCTTCAACACAAGAAGTTATCATTACTTGGGAAAGTGCTGTAAATGCCTCCAAATACGGCTTAACCGTTGTAAATGACAGCACCAATAAAATTGTTGTAGACGGAGATTTTACCGGAAATTCAAAAAATCTTGGTGTTCTCCCTACAGGAAAATACCGTTATCAAATGAGAGCATATAACTCAGAAGGAAAAAGCGGTAATCTTACAGCAAAGTATTATTTCACAGTTTCTCCGGCAAAATATACCGTTACCTACAACACCAACGGTGGCACAAGCGTTGCAAGTCAGACAAAAACTCACGGTATTCCCCTCACCCTCTCCTCTGTTAAGCCAACAAAACCTGACCACCTTTTCCTTGGCTGGTCTACGACCTCAAACGGAAACGTAGAATACGGTGCAGGTAGCGATTTCGACATTGATAAAAACACAACCCTTTATGCAATATGGCAAAAGGAAGAAAACGAAGTATACTACATTGTCTATAACGCAAACGGCGGTCAGAATGCCCCTTTAATGCAAACGAAGAACAAAGACGAAGATATAGCCATAAGTGACGTTATACCCACAAGAGAAGGTTACATTTTCAAGGGATGGGCAACAGAGAGCAACGGTGTTGTTGAATACAATGCAAACGATACTTATAAAGGCAACAAGACGTTGTATCTTCATGCTGTATGGGAAGCAAAATCATATAAAATTTCCTACAATGCAGCAGGTGGCAAAAATGCTCCGTCTAATCAAAACAAAATCCATGACAAGCTTCTTGTTTTAAGCGACGTTATTCCAGTAAAAGATGGATTTGTATTTGTGAATTGGTTTGACGGTTCAGACGTTTACAATCCCGGCACACTATTTGAAAAGAATGCTGACACAACTCTTACAGCTATTTGGGAAGAGGAAGAACAGGAAGAATTTCCATTTATAGATGTTCCAGAAAATGCTTGGTACAAGGAAGACGTTCTTAACGCATACAACAAAGGAATTGTAAACGGTAAGGGCGAAAATCGATATGCACCTGAAGATAATATGACATATGCGGAAGCAATAAAGATAGCATGTACAATATATCAGCTTTATTATGACGGAGAAGTAACACTTAAAAACGGAAGCGACGTATGGTACAGTACTTTCATGGAATTCGCAACAGAGACAGGTATTATAAGAAGTGATTATTCAGCTGTTGCAAACAAAAAAATCACAAGAAAAGATTTCGTAAATATTTTCTACGCTGCTCTTCCTGCAAAAGAATTCAAAAAAATCAATACCATTGACGACAATGCTATTCCCGATGTGAAAATCGGAGATGCATATTCGGGAGAAATTTACACCTTCTACCGTGCAGGCATTCTAACAGGAAGTGACAGCAAGGGCTCATTTATGCCCGACAGCAATATAAAGCGAAACGAGGTTTCGGCTATCGTTACAAGAATGCTTGACCATGGTGCAAGAAAAAGCATTACCTTGAACTAAACAAGCTGCAGGATATGCACTTGAAAAGGGTGCATATCCTGACAAAACTGATAAAGAGAGAAAAACGATGAAAAAACGATATTTACTTCTGCTTTTATCACTGTTAATTTTACTTACTTCTTGCATAGAAAAAACAGATATAAAAAAAGAAAAAGTTGTTGACGATAAAGAAAACAGCTCGATACAAGCAAATTTTGCAAATTGGGGGTATGTAGTCTCTAAAGAGAACGATATTTATTATTCTAAAGAAAATCATGGTATTTACAAGTATAATACCGAAGGGGAACATGAGCTTATTATAAGCGGGCGTTACTCCGATATGGGAATAATAAATAACACCCTTTACTGTGTTGAATATATAACCAATGAGGAGGGATACGATGAAAGTACGATAGTTCAAATTGATTTGGAGAGCAAAGAGAAAAAAGTGGTTTATAAGCAGCCTTCATCTGTGGAGTCATCCGTTTGGGGAAGCAATATAATAAACGGCAAGTACTATTTTATAGTAGATGATGACAATTTGTTAAGCGTTGATAGATACGGAAAAGTTAAAGACACTCAAATTCGCTCGGCAAGGCTTATTACCTCTGACGGAGTTTATACAACAGAAATATCTGACTATGGGCTAAAGCTTGTATCAATGAGCGGAAAAATCATAAAAAATTATCCCGAAGTGAGTGAATTTAAGGTTTATGTAAAATTCGTATTAGGCGATTATATTTATTTAGAAGGTTCAAAGGACAACCATTCCCAATTGTACCGCTTAAATAAAGAAACAGGAAAGCTTTCTGTTTTTCCCGAAAATACAGATATATACGATAGAGCGTCTTACAGAAACATAAATTTCTATAAAGATACATTCTTTATTTGTGTCACAAGATATGACTCACATAAGAATTCCATAATAGATATTTATTCAATTGATTTACAAGGAAATTTAGAAAACATATATCACGAAGAAGCCGAAGGTCGCAGTTATTTTTGCACAATTAGCATAGCTGATGAACGTATGTTTATTTACAAGCCTTGGAGTGATATAGAACCGGATATAATCAAATTAGATGATTAAAAAGGAATAAGAAAAGCAATGAAAAAACTGTTAATTTTAATTCTCATGCTAAACTCAGTGCTTCTCGCAAGCTGTGGCGAAATAAATGTAGAACAGCTTCCCGATTTTCTTGTAAAAAAGGAGCCTGTCGTCATCGATTCAGAAACATTTGAGCTTGTTATGGAAGAAGTAGAAAGAATAAACAGCGGTGATTATTCAGGCTATTATCAAGAGGAAGAAAAGGAACCTTCGGTTTTGGTAGAGGATGCCATTTGCTACACAAAAGCAATTTCTCCGATAATAACGGGTGATGACTCTTTTAGGAACAGATATCATGAAATATATGTACCTAAAATAAATTTTGAAACAGACGAGGTATACGAGCTTAACAAAGAAATTTATGAAAAATTTTACCCCATTGTAAGAAAGCTTGAACAAAACGAAGAGGGTGGAGATTTTTGGACTATAAAATATGAATACCATCGCCACGAGAACATTCTTTCAATTCTTATTGACTACACATACGGTTGGCAATATGGAGAATACGAAGAAAGTTACCTTATATATCACTATGATATAGAAAACGACAAGGTTCTCAACTATTCAGATTATCTTGATGTGCTAGGCATTTCAAAAACCACCTTAACAAGAGAAATAAATGCAAAAAACACAGACACACTTCCCTACACTATGACAGTGCCTTACCTTGAACGCTCTGGCAAAAATTCAATTACAGACGTATATTTTGATTCTGAAAACACATACGTTTCATACACGTACGAGCATCAAAATTACATTTTCAAGTGTGAAAATATTTTAGATGATATTACAGTTTATTAAAAATAAAGGAGAAAAATATGTATTGCTCAAAATGCGGAAAAGAAAACAAAGATGACTCAATCTTTTGTACAGGCTGCGGTGAAAAGCTTGATGGTACGTCTACAAGTACACAAAAGGAAGCACCCTCTATTATGGATGCTTTATCAAATTTATCAGGAAAAGCAAAGCTTTCTGAGAACGGTGTTCTAAATGAGATAAAAAAATTTGTTATTTCCCCTCTTGTGCTTATAACCGTAATTTTAATGACTTTATCCATAGTTACCACAATTTCAACTGCCGGTGACACAGGTATAGATACCCTTGAATACATAGACGAGCTTATGGGTTCTTCTGGATTTTCTGAGTTTATTGAAGAAGAAGCAGATGCAGTTATTGATATTTTCGAGGACTTTCTTGTAGGAATTACGATAATTTTTATGCTTCCAAGTATTATTACGTGTGCAGTGTTATGGATAACTATTTACAGTGCATTTAATAAAAGAAGCGATACACTAGTAACGGGAGGATTTACAGCCATAAAAATTCTTAACATTATTGATATCGTGTTAACTGTTTTTGGAATTATAAGCGTATTTTCTGTTATGATTGGCATTATAAGTGATGAAATGTATGCACCAACATTTTTCTTCTTTGTTTTAATAGCTATTGTTTTTGCGTTACTTGGTGTAAGAATATACTATCTAAAAAGCATCAATGATATGATTCACTGCTTTACATATTCTGTTCAATCAATGTATCCTGCTCTTGGCATGTCAAACTTTGTAACAGTTATGCTGTTTATTTCGGGAGGAATTCAAGTATTCGGTGCATTGTTTTCAGGAACTCTTTCAAGCTGGTGCAGTGCATTGTCAACAATAGGCTTTGCACTCATAATAATTAAATACAATGCATTAACCGAGTATATGAGAAAAGAATACTATAAGCCTTAAATAAGTAAAAATAAACCCGCACTGTGTGCGGGTTTTGTTATTGTTTTCAAGGGAGTTTGAGGGAATGCTTTTTCAAAAAGCATTCCCTCATAAAAATCTTATTCTTCTGTCTTTTCTGCTTCTTTTTCTACTTCTTCAAGGGCATCCTTGCGAGAGAGGTTAATTCTTCCCTTATCGTCTATTTCGATAAGCTTAACCTTGATTACGTCGCCAACGTTTACAACGTCCTCAACCTTTTCTACTCTCTTTTTATCAAGCTTGGAGATGTGAACAAGTCCTTCCTTGCCGGGTGCAAATTCAACGAATGCACCGAAGGTCATAAGTCTTGTAACAGTACCTGTGTAAACAGTACCTACAACAGGGTCAAGGGCTATTGCGTTAATCATATCAAGAGCCTTATAAGCCGCATCCTTATCAACTGCTGCAATGAAGATGCTTCCGTCGTCCTCGATATCAACCTTAGCACCTGTATCTGCACAAATCTTCTGAATAACCTTACCGCCCTTACCGATAACCTCGCTAATCTTTTCGGGGTCAATCTTGGTGGTAATCATCTTGGGTGCCCACTTGGAAACGTCTGCACGGGGTGCGTCAATTGCCTTGAGAATTACCTCGTCGATAATGTGGTTTCTTGCAACGTGAGTAGTTTCAAGAGCGTTCTTGATAATTTCAGGTGTAAGACCGTCAATCTTGAGGTCCATCTGAATAGCGGTGATACCTTCCTTAGTACCTGCTACCTTGAAGTCCATATCGCCGAAGAAGTCTTCAAGACCCTGAATGTCAATCATGGTCATCCATCTGTCATCCTCTGTGATAAGACCGCAGGAGATACCTGCAACGGGAGCCTTAATCGGAACGCCTGCATCCATGAGTGCAAGAGTTGAACCGCAGATAGAAGCCTGTGAGGTAGAGCCGTTAGTGGAAACAACCTCGGATACAAGACGAATTGCATAAGGGAATTCCTCAACTGAGGGAACAACGGGCTCAAGAGCTCTTTCTGCAAGTGCACCGGGACCAATTTCACGTCTGCCGGGGCCTCTTGATGACTTTGCCTCGCCTACTGAGTAAGCGGGCATATTGTAGTGGTGCATATATCTCTTGAATTCCTCGTCCTCAATACCGTCAAGCATCTGCTGGTCTGTTACCGAGCCGTGGGTTGCAACGCTGAGAACCTGAGTCTGTCCTCTTGTGAACATACCCGATCCGTGAGTTCTCTGGAGAAGTCCTACTTCTGCTGCAAGAGGTCTCATCTGGTCCATACGTCTGCCATCAACACGCTTTTCATCGTCGAGAAGCCAACGTCTTACAACGTACTTCTGGAGCTTGTACATACACTCGTTAATCTGTGCAGTGATAGCATCGTCCATTTCGGGATAGATTTCTCCGAAATGATCGAATACGTCGGCATATACTACCTGAAGTCTGTCATCACGAACAGTCTTGTCGTCGGTATCAAGAGCTCCCTGAACCGCTTCCATAGCGTAAGCCTTGATAGCTTCAAAGAGGTCGTGGTCAACCTCGCAAGAGGGATATTCAAACTTGGGCTTACCGATTTCTGCGACAATAGAGTTGATAAATTCAACTATCTCGCAGTTAACCTTGTGAGCCGCCATAATAGCGTCGTACATATCCTTGTCGGAAACTTCCTTAGCACCTGCTTCAATCATTACAACCTTCTTTGCAGAGGAAGCAACTGTAAGCTCGAGGAGGCTCTTTTCACGCTGTGCCTTTGTGGGGTTCATAACGAATTCGCCGTCAACAAGTCCTACAAAAGTACCTGCGATAGGTCCGTTCCACGGAATATCGGATATAGAAAGTGCAATAGATGCACCAATCATTGCGGTAATTTCGGGAGAGCAATCGGGGTCAACCGACATAACTGTAAGGGAGAGACATACGTCGTTTCTCAAATCCTTGGGGAAAAGAGGACGAACGGGACGGTCGATAACACGTGAGGTAAGGATAGCCTTTTCCGTGGGTCTGCCCTCTCTCTTTAAAAAGGAGCCGGGTATCTTACCTACCGAGTAAAGTCTTTCTTCAAAGTCTACTGAAAGAGGAAGAAAGTCGATACCGTCACGAGGCTTAGCGGAGGCTGTTGCTGTTGCAAGAATGGTGGTGTCACCGTATCTTACAAGGGCTGAGCCGTTTGCGAGCTGTGCGATTTTTCCTGTCTCTACAACGAGAGGTCTGCCTGCGATTTCGCAGCTGAACGTTTTGAAGTTCTCAAACATTTCTTTTATTCCTTTCTTTATCACGGCACTCTCGGTACAGATTAGCATAAAATAAAAAGTCGAACAATTTCGGCACTTTATTTCGTGCTAATCGGATGATGCACCGAGGTGCTTATTTTGCTTTTTTACAAGAATTCCCCACGCAAGAAGACACTCCTTGCGTGGAGAAAAACCTGAACTCGGTTTACTTTCTCAAACCAAGCTTTTCGATGATATCACGGTAACGGTTGATATCCTTCTTCTGCAAATATGCAAGAAGGTTTCTTCTGTGACCTACCATCTTAAGAAGTCCGCGACGGCTGTGATGATCCTTGTCATTCTTTTTCAAATGCTCTGTAAGATTGTTAATTCTGCTGGTGAGAATAGCAATCTGTACCTCAGGAGATCCAGTGTCCTTCTCATTGGTGCGATAGCTCTCAATGATACTCTGCTTCAATTCTTTCTGCATTATGTTCACCTCCATAATTTTTTCGCCGTAACTCGGTTGCGGTCCGGTGAAATCCTGAGCCTGTCAGAATAAAAACGCCGTAACTGAGCAACGGTCATACCTTTGCAGTACAGCACATTATATCATACCATTCAAGATATGTAAACCCTTTTTTGTAAAAAAACTTACCATTGTTCATAAAAAGTTTACAGATTTTTTAGCACTCTCTTACAATGAGTGCTAAAAATCAACTTGACAAACGGGAATTTAGTGATAAAATATAAGCATAAATGCAAATAAGGGCGAAGAAATTTTTCGCAAGACGAGGCATAAGCGATAAAGCAAGACGAAGGCTTATGAGCAATTAGCGAAGTATCACGAGATTTTTTCAAGCCCTAAAGAAAAGGAGAAAATATTATGAGCAATATCAAAAAAGGCGGTATTTCAGTTCAAACAGAGCATATATTCCCTATCATAAAGCGTTGGCTTTATTCGGATAAGGAAATATTTCTTCGAGAGCTTGTATCAAATGCAAGTGACGCTATAACGAAGATGAAAAGACTTATATCCCTTTCTGAAGCTGTTGATGACGGCAAAGGATATAAAATTGAGGTTATTCTGAACGAAGATGAAAAGACTCTCACGGTAAAAGATAACGGTATCGGTATGAGTGAGGAGGAGGTTGAGCGTTATATCAACCAGATAGCCCTTTCAGGTGCTCTTGAATTTATCGAGAAGTACGAAAAGGAAAGTGATGACAGCGGTATTATCGGTCATTTCGGTCTAGGCTTCTATTCGGCGTTCATGGTTGCAGACAAGGTAGAGATAATCACCAAGTCCTTTACCTCTGCCCCTGCCGTTCACTGGACCTGTAACGAGCTTGGAGAATATGAGATGGAGCCTTCAGACAGAACAGAACGCGGCACAGACATTATTCTTCATATAACGGATGAAGAAAAAGAATTTCTCAAAAAAGAAGCCATCACTTCTATTCTTGACAAATACTGTGCATTTATGCCTACTGAGATTTATCTTGGCGGTGAGGACAAGCCCATCAACGAAACAAATCCCCTGTGGCTGAAAAATCCTTCGGAATGTAAGGCAGAGGAGTATCACGAGTTTTACCGCAAAGTGTTCGGGGATTTTCAGGACCCTCTCTTCTATATTCATATCAACGCCGATTACCCTCTCAATTTCAAGGGTATACTTTTCTTCCCGAAGCCCTCTCACGAGTTTTCCAATATGGAGGGTCAGGTAAAGCTTTACTACAATCAGGTGTTTGTTGCCGACAATATCAAGGAGGTAATTCCCGAGTATCTTCTAACAATGAAAGGTGTTCTTGACTGCCCCGAGCTTCCCCTCAACGTGTCACGCTCATATCTCCAAAACAGCGGATACGTATCGAAAATTTCTGCTCACATTGTAAAGAAGGTTGCGGATAAGATAAACTCCCTCTTTAACACCGAGCGTGAAACATACGAAAAGATGTGGGACGACCTGAAGCCCTTTGTTGAATACGGCTGTATGCGTGACAAGAAATTCCTTGATAGAGTAAAGGAGTCTGTTATATACAAAAAGACTGACGGTGGCTATGTAACCCTCAAGGAGTACACCGAAAAGAACACCAAGGAGGCGGGCAAGGTTGTTTACGCCACCGACAAGGTACAGCAGTCCCGTTATATTTCACTTTTGAGAGACGAGGAGATAGACGTGCTTCTTCTTGACTCCATAATTGACTCCCAGTTCATCACACACCTTGAAAACGAAAACAAGGACGTGAAATTCGTAAGATGTGACTCAGATATTGCCTCCTCTCTTAAATCCGAGAGTGAAACTTGCGAAAACGAGGTTTTGAAGGAGTTATTCCGCGAAGCAATAGAAAAGGAGAATACAGAGATTTCCTTTACTGCTCTCAAAAACGAGGGCACTCCTGCGATGATAACTCTCGACGAGCAGAACAGGCGTTTTTCCGATATGATGAAGCTTTACAGAATAGGCGATATGCCGATAGACGAGGTGCCCGAAAAGCTTGTTGTAAATGTAAAAAACCCGCTTGTTGAAAAAATCTCCTCACTCCTTGCCACGCCCGACAAGCGTGATATGGCAAAGAGTCTTGCGAAGGAAGTTTACATGCTTGCTCTCATTTCGCACAGAACGCTCAGTGAAGCGGAGCTTGAAAATTTTGTAAATATGAACGTTGACCTATTGACAAAAATGTGAATCTGTGCTAGAATAAGTCCAACACAAAGGGGAGCTCACCAGAGTGGGCTGAGAGGGGACCTGTGCGGTCCTGACCCATGAACCTGATGCGGGTAATGCCGTCGTAGGAAACATACAGTTTTTTATGATTAAGAGTCGCAGAGGGTTTCCCTTTGCGATTTTTTATTCAAAGGAGAAACTTTATGAAAACAAAACAAACCACACGAACACTCACCGAAGGCGCTATTTTTATAGCACTGGCATTCATTTTAAGCTACCTTGAAATTTCGCCAGGATTTCTTAATGGCGGAGCAATCGGTTTTGCAATGCTTCCTATTGTTTTCTTTTCCATAAGGCATGGAGCTAAATGGGGAACGTTAGCAGGTTTTATCTATGGTATCACTCAATACATAGAAGGAAACGGATTTGCTATAGACTGGAAAACAATCGTTCTTGACTACCTTGTCGCATATACCCTTCTTGGATTTGGAGCAGGTCTATTCAAAAAAAGAGCATATATTGCTACCATTGTCGGCTCTATTCTCAGATTTCTTGCACACTACTTTTCGGGTGCACTTATCTGGGGAGAATGGATGCCTGACGAGTTTTTGAGTATGAAAATGACAAGCCCTTGGATATACTCAGCTCTTTATAACGGTGCATATATTATTCCATGTATACTCCTCGTATGTATTCTGTTCTACCTTCTTTCACTGAACACAAAAATGAAAGATTTTATGACGGGTAAGGACATAAAGTAAAAACACTGACATAAAAGCCACTCCTTTGCCATAAAATATGGTAAAGGAGTGATTTTTTGAGTACAACCACAAAAAGACTTATTATCTGCCTTGCAATACCCCTCGGTGTAGGTGCTCTGTCAGCTTTTATTTCGATGGGTGCAATGGAAGCCTTCGGAGAGCTTAATCAGCCACCGCTATCCCCGCCCTCATGGCTTTTCCCTGTAGTATGGACAATTCTTTATCTTCTCATGGGCTTTTCTCTTTTTCTCATTACGGGAATGCCAAATTCGGCTGACAAAACACAGAGTATTCTGCTTTTTGCCCTTCAGCTTTTCTTCAACTTCATGTGGAGTATTTTCTTCTTTAATCTTGAGCTTTACTTCTTCTCATTCATCTGGCTTGTGGGACTTTGGGCACTTATCATACTTATGATTTTGTCCTTCAAAAAGGTATCTCCCCTTGCGGCATACATCAATATCCCGTATCTTTTGTGGGTTACCTTTGCAGGATATCTGAATTTATCAATTGCACTGCTGAATTGAAGCAATAAGTAATAGGTAATAACAATTTCGACAGGGCTTGGAATTCTCCAAGCCCTTAAACACTGTGTAAAATCAGTTAAAATACTTCTTGTAAAGTCCCTCGAATGCTTTTCCATGTCGGGCCTCGTCGCGTGCCATTTCGTGAACCGTGTCGTGAATAGCGTCGAGACCGAGTTCCTTTGCTTTCTTTGCAAGCTCGAACTTGCCGAGGGTAGCTCCGTTTTCTGCCTCAATTCTCACCTTAAGGTTTTCCTTGGAGAGGGGAGATACGCACTCACCGAGAAGCACCGCAAACTTTGCAGCGTGCTCTGCTACTTCATAAGCTGCCTTTTCCCAGTACATACCGATTTCGGGATAGCCTTCTCTGAAAGCAGCTCTTGCCATTGCAAGGTACATACCAACCTCTGTACATTCGCCGTTGAAGTTAGCACGAAGACCTTCGATTATTTCCATGGGAGCATCCTTTGCAACGCCTATTACGTGCTCTGCCGCCCAGTCAAGACCTTCTTCCTTAACCTCTACAAACTTTGAAGCGGGTGCCTTGCAAAGAGGGCAGTTCTGGGGTGCTTCCATTCCTTCTACTATTTCTCCGCAAATTGTGCATCTGAATTTTTTCATTGTTTTTTCTCCTTATAAGTAAATTATTTTATTTTTTCAATAATGTCGAGAGAGGAAACGTCGCTGTCTGTAATACTTCTCACGGTGACGGCATCAAGTCTTTCGATTACCGCTTGGTTTACTGCGGTAAATGCCATGTGCACCTTACAACAGGTTTTATTGTAACCGTTAAGTGAGCAGTAATGACAGTCATCAAGGCACTTTGATATGTAAACCTTGCCCTCTATTGCTTCAATTATATTGAGTAAGCTGAGGGTGTTTGCATCAACGGCAAGCTCATATCCTCCCACTGCTCCTTTATAGGAGTCAACTATTCCTGACGCCTTCAGCTTTCTGAGTACCTTCAAGGCAATGCTTTTGGTTATTGCAACCCTGCCTGACAAAGTTCCTGTATCAAGCATTCCTCCTGCCTCGTCGAGAGCACAGCACATTCTGATGGCGTAATCCGATTCTTGGGTTACTCTCACTGTTTTTCTCCCTAATTTATTGTGCACCTTTTTGGTACGCTTTGATTATATACTAAAAAGGTACACTTGTCAATACCTTTTTTCAAAAAAATTTAATTTTTTTCAAAAAAACTAAAAAAGAGCTTTTAAGCTCTTTTTTAGTTTGGTATTTTTGATATTTCTCTTATACATTTGAGGCAAACTGTCTTACCTTCAAATTTAGTAAGCCCGTTTTCTTCTCCGCAGAAAATACACGAGGGAGTGTTTTTTGACATTGTTATCTTTTCGCCATCTAGCTCAAGCCTCAAAAGGTCGCCCGATTTAATATCAAGAGCGTTTCTGAAATCTATGGGGATAACAACTCTTCCAAGCTCGTCGATAGGACGGATATTTCCTTTGTTTCTCACACAATCACCTCAATGACATATTATCACAGATTACGATAAAAGTCAACGCTAATTTACAATAATTGCCGTTTAAAAGCAAAAAAGTCAGCCGCTTTTGCGACTGACTAAATTTTTATTCAACAGTTGTTTCAGCGTCGGGAGTTTCAGTAGCCTCGGGAGTTTCTGTAGATTCTTCTGTGGGTTCAGTACCTTCAGTTCCTTCAGCACTTTCTGTACCCTCAACGTTTTCGGTAACTTCTGTACCCTCAACGTTTTCAGTTCCTTCTGAAACATCAGGAGTTTCAGCGTTGTCCTCAACGGGAGTGTAGATAATTTCGGGCTCGGTATAGTTTGAACCGAACGCAATGTAAACTATAATAACTACGAGAACGAAAAGAATTGCAACAACAGTTGTTATTTTGGAAAGGAGAGAGTCAATTGTACGGCCCTTAGCCTTGCCAAAGAATGTTTCTGCTCCGCCTGCAATAGTACCTGAAAGTCTTTTTGACTTACCGCTCTGCATGAGAACGGCAACGGTCAGGAATATCGCCATAATGAGAAGCAGTATACCAAGAAACAGCATTGTGTTACCTCCTTAAAATATTTTGAAATACAGCAAGATTAGTCGCTGATGTAAGGAAGAAGCGCGATATGACGAGCACGCTTTACCGCAACGGTAAGCTGTCTCTGATGCTTAGCACAAGTGCCTGTAATTCTACGGGGAAGAATTTTTGAACGCTCGGAAACAAATTTTCTGAGTCTGGGAACGTCCTTATAATCAATGTGCTCTATTTTGTCCGCACAGAAAGCACAAACTTTCTTTCTCTTGCGGGGCTTGAATGATTTCTGCATATCCTTATCCATTTTTAATTACCTCCTTAAGATTATAAATTAGAAGGGAAGGTCGTCGTCGGTAGACATTTCCTCAAAGGAAATGCTCTCTCCTGCATTGCTGTAGGGTGCGGGAGCCGAGGGCTGACCCATAGATGCCGACTGAGAGTCGGGCTTTCTGTCAACGAAGGAAACTTCGTCGGCAACTACCTCAAGAGTGTAACGTTTTTGGTTGTTGTTGTCGGTCCATGAACGGGACTGAAGCTGACCGCAAACGAGAATGCTTCTACCCTTATTGAAGTATCTTTTTACAAACTCGGCAGTTTGACGCCAGCAAACGATGCTGATGAAATCCGCATCCTGCTGACCTTCTGTTCTCTGGAAACGTCTCTGAACTGCAATCCTGAAATTAGTAACAGGAACACCGTTGGGGGTTGTCTTGAGCTCAGGGTCTTCTACCAGATTACCAATTAGGATGACTTTGTTAAATGAAGCCATTTTTCTTCACTCCTTACTCGCCGGCTTTAACAACAAGCGCACGAAGGATACCGTCTGTGATGTTGAAGTTTCTCTCAAGCTCTGCAGGGAACGCAGGGTCACTTGTGAAATGAACAAGTGTGTAGTATCCGTCTGTTACATCGTTGATAGGATAAGCAAGCTTCTTCTTGCCCCAATCCTCAACATCAACGATAGTACCGTTTGCTTCGATCATGCCCTTGAACTTAGCGATAAGCTCGTTTGCGGCCTCTTCTGCAAGTGTACCGTCAACTACGTAGATAACCTCATACTTTGTGATGTTTTCCATGTGTTTTTGCACCTCCTTATGGACATATGACCTTTGTTTTCTCAAAGGTAAGAAGATATTACTGCATCTTACAGTAATTCATACTAAGAGATTATACAATAACTTTCACGATTTGTCAATATTTTTTTATGCAATTTATATATTCCACTGTGTAATTGCCAATGATGGGATAGCTTACTTATACGTAAGCTGACGACGGGGTTTTTGCAGTTAACGAAATATTACACGAAAATTCTAAGAAATTTACGAGTTTTCGGCAAGGTACAAGTTCACCCTGCTCTCTATTGTCTTACAAGTCTCGGCAATAGATTTTTGCGAATCGAAGAATGCACCCACATCAGAGGAGATTATATCAAGAACGGGATCGTCGAAGCGTGCGAGACGTGTTGTAGTGGAGGCAATATTTGAAATATGCTCAAGCTTCTGAAGAGCCTTTTCAAGTCTTTCGGTGTTATCTTCTCCCTCTTCGGAGGGGTAGATGGGCATTGGTGAAGGCATTCCGATAAATCCGTCATTTACCTCTACCTCAATTACTTCCTCCTCGCGTGGCATAACTACCATATCGTCGTCCATGATAAAGTCGTCGTCGTACCAATCGTCTTCCATATCTTCTTTTTCGTACTGTGACTTTATACTCGTTATGGTTTCTTCCTTCTTTTCGTTAAAGGCTTCCTTGTTTACAGGGAAATTCCAGACATATTCGGTCTGGTATTCCTTGCCGAGAAGCATTTTCATAAAGTTCCATGCTTCTTCCTTATAAATGGATTTAGAGCCGATTGCAAACTGGGTATTGAATACAAGTGCATGAGGTTCACCTGTGCTTGTAGGATAGCCTATATAAGCTATTTCCTCACCAAACTGCTCCTCCATCCAGTCGTAGGTCTCAAAGATTGAAATATAAGACGTATTCGCAAGAACTCTGTTTTCTTTAAAGGCGTTTTCATAGTCCTCCCAATCGGAGTCGTCAAAATCGGCATAAAGATTTTCATAGTCTATTTTTGCAGGGAAGGTTTTTGCAAATTCAAGGAAATCGGCAAAGCTTCCGTCGGAGAAATTTGACTTTCCGTTTTCGTAGTCGATAAAGTCTTCAAGAATAACGGGTAAAAAGCCTGTCATAAGTTGTTCACGGTCGGTTTCTCTAAGATAAACGGCATCGGGGAAGGAAGCGAGTATTTCTTTTATATCAGCGAAGGTAAGACTCGTTCTGTCACCAACAATGCTCTTTTTCATCATCATACTTCTCAGGGCAAAGGTAACGGGCAGACTGTAAATCTTGCCGTCCTCCTCACAAGCCTTGAGAATATTCGGAAGAAGTGTGTCACGGCTTATCTCACTGTCTTTGTCAAGGAAAGTACCCATGTCGGTGAGAATGCCCTTGGTTGCATACTTGGAAAGGCTGAGAGTACTGTCTATGCAGATAATGTCGGGAGTATTTCCAGACATAAGGTCAAGGTCAAACTGCTCGGTATCCTTTTCCTCCCAGCCGTATACCTTAACTGTGATACGGTAATCCTTGGAGGAACGGTTATAGTCGATTATCATGCTCTTAAGCTGTGAGTCAAGGGCATTTGCGGCGAGAGTGATAATATATTTTTCTACCACATCCCCCTTAGCTGCAGGAGTGAGGTGAAGAAGATTTCTGTCCTCGTAATTATTATCATACTCAAAGGCGTAAAACTCGTCGTTTCCTGCGGGATAGTACTGTCCGAGTCTGTCGGAGTTTATGTCAGAGTTTATAAAGTCGAGAAGCGGTATAAACTCTTTCTTTTCAAAATCGTACTTTGAAATAACGTTATAGTCGTTGAGATAAACCGTTCCGTCATCAGCCATCTGTACGCTATAATAGGTAGATATAGAGTCAACGGTCTTGAACTCCTTTTTCGAGAAGCTGTAATCTATAATTTCTATCTTACTCTCGCTACCCGACCAGTCCCATGCAGAAATTCTGAGTGTATCGGAGTCAATGACTGCCATATCGCTTGGAGACTTGTTTTCGGGGAATTTTTCAAGGCTTATAAAGGTGCCGTCCCCTGCAATAACGAGAAGATACTGGTTTCCTACCGTTGCAATTATCTTGCCGTCCTCGGTCTCAAACACCTGACCGAGATATTTACTGTAGGTGTCGCCGTCGAATTCTTCCACGCTGTCGAGAAGCTTTGCAACGTCTATCTCGTCGGTAAAGCTTCCGTCGGGATTAAGACGCTTGAGTATACTTTTTTCCTCGTAAGAATATTCGTCGATATCTCTATCATACCAGCTCTTGTACTCGGTGAAGGAGAGCCAGAGCGTGCCGTTTTTACCTGGGTTATAGCCATTGAGATAAGTACCGTAGTCAAAGCCTTCTTCTTCGTTATAGCCGTATTCGCTCTTAAAGGAGAAAGCCTCGCGGATATCGCTCATATCGGGATTGCCAACGTAGAAGCAGTCGTACCAATCGGTATACTCATTACCGTCATCGTCGGTGGTTTGTACCTCTTTCGAGCCGTTAAAGTAAACCTTATCACCCGCCATAATAATTCCGTAAAAGTCAACGCCGTCGGGGGTAGGAAGCTTCTTTGTAAGGTATACGTTTTCAAGGGCTACTTTTTCTGCCTTTTTAGACTCTTTGGGTCCACAGGAAGACAGTGTTAAAAGGGTAGCAAAAGCGAGAAATATTACAAGTAGCTTTTTCATTTTTTTCTCCTTATTTCGTGTATAAATAGTGTTAGCTCTATTAAAAAGAATAAAATTGATGCAAGGGTAAGTACCATGAGGCAGGACAGGGTGTCTTCCCTGCCCCTGTCTTCGTTTTCCCAATAAGGAAAATCAAGAGGCTCTGTTACAAAGGAGCGTGTAGTAAATTCACAAAGATTTGAAAATGTGTTTTTTAAAGAAAATCTTGCAGTAGCATCCACTACCGTTTTTCCCTCGGTTACAGGTGCCATTTTGGTTACTGCATGGGAGGGTACGAGATTTTGCAAGCATATTTCGTAGTGCTCGAAGTTTTTGGTGCCAAAAATCTTTTCGGCAATATTTTCGGGAATATAAATGAGGGGTTTATCCTCAAGCTGTGCTTCGTACGCCTTTGACGAGTCCGCAGCTACAACTCCTGCAACGTAGCACGGAACACCTGCTACCTCAAGCTTCATACCCTCGGAGTTATTGCTTCCGAAAAGGTGGAAGGAAAGTCTTTCGTCAATTACTACTCTGTCAAAATTAAGGTCGGAGTCAGAGTAGTAGAATCCGCTTTTGAAATCAAGCTTATGAAAGAGGAAGAAGTCACCGCCTGTAACGATACAAGGCGTTTCAATACTCTTTGCGTCCTCCACGCTCACACTCACTGTTTCAAACCTTGAATAAGCATCGCACCAAAGACGTGTAGCTCCCTCCACGGTTTCACTCATATCCTCGGCGGCAAAACGCAAAGAGCTTATTTCCGCGTAAGAAAAGCCCTGTGTGTCAAAGAGCCTTAGCGTTGTATAACCCTCTCCAAAGGGCGTGGGGGCGGTATATTTTTTTGCCGTATTGAAGTAGCAAAGAAGCAAAGCACAAGGGATAAGGATACTTACTGCAAGTTTTATTATCCTTTTCATATCAGTCACTCAGCCTTACGTAGTCGCCCTCCTCAAAGGGCTTGGTAGATGAGGTGATAAGGTACTCGTAGAGATATGCTTCGTCGGTGGTAATTGCCACGTTCTTGTCGTCGCTTGCGGCGACTGTTACGTCAAGTCTTGTTGCAACAAAGCGGTCTCCGAGAGGAGTCGATTTGGTCTTGGTTATGTAGATAAACTTGCCATTTGCATCTTCATGGAGTGCACTTTTCGGAATAACCGAGGAGTAACCTGTTGAACGCTCGCCAACAACCACCGTGAGATTCTGTCCTACGTTTACGTCACCTGTTAAGTCAAAGGTAAGAGTCTTGGTCTTACCCCCTGCATCGGGTGTAATCTTTGAAAGTACTGCACCAACACTCTGTCCCCAATAGGTACCAGAAACGTTTCCTGCATCTCCGATATTAAGTCTTGTGGCTTCGTTATTGGAAACCGAAAAGGAAAGTGTATAACCGCTTTCAACAACCTCTATTACAAGTGCCGCCGCACCATCGGTTGCTATCTCACCTGCACGGAAAGACACCTCAGTAACAGTACCCGAACGGGAAGCCTTAAGCTCATAGCCCTCTTTTGAATTTCCTCGGATACTCGCAAGCTCCGCCTTCTTATCCTGAATAGCCTTATACTGCTTGTTCAGGTCGTAGTTTTCAAGCTCTGCAGTCTTTTTGTCGGACTCCTTTTTCTTTTCAAGAGAGCTCTTCATTTCGGTAAGGCTTCTCTCTTTTGCTTTTATCTGACCTCTGATAGTCGAGATTTCGTCAAGCTCGGCTTTCGTTTCGGTCATTTTTTCAAGGCTTTTCTTTGCTGTCTTGAGAGAGGTGGTAAGCTCCTTGTTGACAGCGGAAACGGCATCAGCAAGTGCCTTTTCCTTTGCTTCGAGGTTTTTCTCCTCGGTTTCAACTGCTTTTTTCTTTATATTCACAGTATTGTTTCTGTCACGCCAGTCCTTATTTTCACGGTTTGCGGCAGAAAGATTGGCATTTGCTTCACGGATATAGTATCTTGTGTCCTCAATAGCAGTCTTCTTTGCCGTAATTGCACGTTCAGCCGTCTTTATCTCGTCTTTATTGGTTTCGTAAAGAGCAAGTGCCGTGTCGTATTCGGATTTCGCAAGAGCCGCCTTGGGTGAGTCCTCTCCGTATGTGGCAACTGCATCGTTATAGGCTTTTTCAGCGGCGGTCATATCAGCTTTAATCTTCAAAAGGTCTGCCGAGTCCTCCTCAAGATATTTAAGGTCGGTCTGAAGAGAATCAAGGGTTTCATAAAGAGACTCAAGCTGAGCGTCAATGGAAGATGTGTCAATGCTCGTAACCTCTTTAAGAGCTTCTTCAGCTTTTTCAAGAGCCTCCTTTGCAATATCAAGCATTTCCTTCGCCTTGTCACGCTCGGCACGGAGGGCGGTAATATCAGGGTCTTCTGAATTTTCAGTTGCTTCCTCAAGCTGTTCTTCAAGCGTTTTAATGAGGGCGGTGGTCTCCTTTATCGACTTCTCGAGAGACGCACCTTCCTCATTCGTCATTTTAAGGCTTTCTTCGGAAAATATTCCAAGCTTCAATTTAAGTGCCTCAAGCTCTTCGGTAGCAATTTCTATATCGTATTCGTCGGAGGAATAGTCGTACTCTGTCTTTGAGAGAAGCGCTCTGTTGTACGTGTCCTCAAGTCCCTCGATTTCTGCCTCAAGTGCTTCTGCCTTATCTGTGTCGGTAGGACCGAGGAGCATGAGAGTCTGCCCTGCAACAACGGGAGTGCCTCTTGAAACGTAGACCTCCTCTATCTTACGCTCTCCTTTTATTGTTTCGGTGTAGGTCATGTTGGAAACAACCGAACCGCTTCCCCTTACACCTGTTTTAATCTCTCCGTATTCGGTGTACTTACCGCTTACCTCGGGGAGAGACCAGTTGAGTATAGTGTTGGAGAAAAAGGTAAGTACCAGCATTACTGCAAGAAAAACGATCGCTATATTTTTTATTAAATCTTTTCTTCTGTTCATAAGTTTATCCTTTCACACTGCCTTGATATGTAATTCCTTCAACGAGACTTTCTTCACCGTGAAGAAAGAGTAATATGGGAGGTATCATATAGACGGTAGCTACTGCGAAGGCTACTCCCACCTCGCCCGTATTTATCTCGGATAGGAATACCGAGAGTGGCTGAAGCTCGGCGTTTTCAAGAAGTATCAGCACCTGCTCGACCATATTCCAGTTATCAATAAAGGTAAGTATTATAACTGAATAAAGGGCGTTTTTACACATAGGAAGACATATTTTACGGAATATCTTGAATTCTCCCGCACCGTCAAGCTTTGCCGCCTCAATTGCGGCAGGGGGTATTCGTCTCATGCTCTTTGTGAGGATAAATACCGACAGCGGTGTAAAAAGTCCTGGGAGAATTATTGCCCATCTTGTGTTTATGATGCCAAGCATATCGGACACAAGGAAGTTTGGAACAAGGGTTACCTGATAGGGCATGAGCATTATTATAATATACGAAAAGAATATTAAATTCTTCACCTTGCCTTTATAGCGGTAAAAGCCGTATGAGGCAAGAGATGCTATTGCTATCTGACCTATTACGATGGGGAGCGTCAAAATCATGGAGTTCCAGAATTTCAAGAGATAGTCGGGACTCTGGAAAAGCACCGTAAAATACTGCTTAAAGGAAACCATATCGGGAATAAGCTTTAACTTTACCTCCTCCGCCATATAAGAGGAGCCTCCTGAAACGTTGCCCAGTACTGCACCGTAGCTTGAGGTAAGCTCGGTTTCCGACATAAAGGAGTTTGTCAGAGTGAAAAGGGTGGGTGCTATAAAAACTACTGCAAAAGCAAGTGCCCATATAAAGAAAAGGGTGAGTCTTATTCTTTTTAACAGCTTCCCGCGTGATATTCTTCTCATTCTTCCACATCCTTTCCAAATCGGTCTTCAAGGATGAAGATAATTCCAATTATTACAACTATTACAAGGGTCATAACGATTGCCGCCGCAGAAAGCCTTGGATAATCGAGATTTTTGAAGGTGTTATTCATGAAATGCTGCATGAAGTAAAGGGTTTCGTATGGCCACTGTCCTGTGAGAAGGTATACCTCACGGAATATCTTAAAGGAGTTTATAAGAGAAAGAAGCAAAACGAAGAAAAGTGACGGCGATATGTATCGAAGCTTTATTTTAAAGAAACGCTGAAGTGAATTTGCCCCATCAACCTCTGCCGCCTCTACCTGATCCTTAGGAATGTTTGAAAGTGCCGCCATGAATAGTATCATATTGTAGCCGAGGTTTTTCCAAAGAAAGAGAAGTGCTACTACTATCTGGCTGTAGTCAGACTTCATCCAGTCAATGGGCTCAAGCCCGAAAAGAGAGATAAATGAATTAAAAGAGCCGTTAAAGCTGAATATTACCTGCCATATAAGTATAATAGATGCAGTTGGCACCATCATAGGGCTTAAGAAGCAGGTGCGAAATTTACTTCTTCCTGGGATTTTTGAATCGAGTATTATAGCGAGTAGAAGGGAGAGTATTACTGCTGAGAAAACTGTAACGAGAGAAAAGGTGAGAGTGTTTTTTGCCGCCATTTTGAAGGCGGTATTATCAAAGAGTGCAAGAAAATTATCAAATCCTACAAAGGCTTTATTTGAAACGTTGTCGATAAGAGAATAATATATTACAAACCCAAAGGGTATAATATAAAATACAAGTACACCCGCAAGACTTGGTATTATGTAAAGCCATGATATGGCACGGTTTTTCACTTTGTTAAGCTTTGACTTCTTCAAGCCTTTTCCCCTCCTCTTTTTTTGTTTTTGTTTTAGACTTGAAAATTTTTCAAAAGTTCCGATGATCCTTTAAATAAATTATATATTTATATGCTCTTTTTTACAATAGTCTTCACGAAAATTTAATAAATTTGTTTTGAGATTTTTAGTGCTAACAGTTGATTTTTTTCATTTTAAGTTTTATAATTATAAACGATAAAATTAAGCGAAAGGATGTTTACTATGAGTGAATGTACACACGACTGTTCCACCTGTTCTTCCAAGGGAAATTGCTCCTCGGAAATACAGAAGGAACAGCTGAATAATTACAGTAAGGTAAAAAAGGTTTACGGTATTGTCAGCGGTAAGGGCGGTGTAGGCAAGAGCCTTGTTACCTCTCTTATGGCAACCACAATGATGCGACGTGAAAACCGCGTGGCTATTATCGATGCCGACGTTACAGGCCCCTCTATTCCTAAAATGTTCGGTGTTAAGGACTCTATCGAAGGCACTCCCGAGGGACTCGTTCCCGCAAAGAGTAAAATGGGCATTGAAATGACCTCTATAAATCTCATGCTTGAGGACGAAACAGACCCCGTAGTATGGAGAGGCCCCGTTATTGCAGGTATGGTAAAGCAGTTCTGGACCGACTTTATCTGGAGTGATATCGACTATATGTTTATTGATATGCCTCCGGGAACAGGTGACGTTCCCCTCACCGTTTTCCAGAGTCTTCCCCTTGACGGAATTATCGTTGTGACCTCCCCTCAGGAGCTTGTTTCAATGATAGTTGAAAAGGCTGTCAAGATGGCAGGGCTTATGAATATTCCGATTGTGGGTATCGTTGAAAACATGAGCTATATCAACTGCCCCGACTGCGGTAAGGAAATAAAGGTGTTCGGTGAAAGCCACATCGACGAGATAGCCTCGAAGCACGGTCTTGAGGTACTTGCACGTATTCCCATGGACCCCGCTCTTGCAAACCTTGCAGACAAGGGCGCTATCGAGCTTTTCGAGGGAGACTTCCTTGAAAATGCTGCTGATAAAATAGAGAAATAAATCCAAGTAGGTTTTGAGTTTTTGCTCAAAACCTATTTTTTATGACGTTAGTATATCATATAATTTTATAAATTGCAATACTTTTGTTATGCATACAACAAAAATGATTATATATATAATTGTATTGCAGAGGTGATTATATGAAGAAATTTAAAATTCCGTCAATTCCCCCTACGACAAACAAGTGCATAAGATTTCCAAACGACATTATAGAAAACGTTGAAAAAGCAATAGAGGGCAAAAGCTGTACCTTCACCGCCTTCGTAATAGAAGCGGTAAGAGTTGCCCTTGAAAACATCGAGGAAGAGAAGAAATAATTTTTAAGGGGAAGGCTTTTTATAAAAGCCCTCCCCTTTCACCCCACGAAAACTATACAAAAACCCTGCCGATTTCTCGGCAGGGTTTTTGTACTATTTTTGCACTCGGTTTACAAGATTTGTAAGTCTTGCGACAATCATTGCAACTTCTGCTCGGCTGATATTCCTTTCAGGATAATATCTGCCTATTTCGTCACTTCCTGCAACAACGCCGGATTTATAAAGTGCTTTAATTTCGTCTGCGTATTTGTAATCGTCATATACGTCGGGTACAACAATGTTATCGTTGATTTCAACAAGGTCATCCTTTGATACACAACGAGAGAATATGTATGCCATCTCTCCTCTTGTAGCAGGTCTCGAATAGCTTGTAAAGTCTGTATCCTTTATAATTCCCTTTTCAATGGCATAATTCACGTATGCATCATACCAATTAGCTCCGCCAAGTACATTCAAGTCCTGTCCTGTGGCATTTTTGTGATGTATTCTCGTTGCTATCGTTATTGCTTCGGCGAGCGTCATAGTACCTGTGGGATTAAACGTAGTAAGAGAATTACCCATCATGAGCTTATTTTGATAAACAGTTATGATTGTAGAATAGTACCATTGAGTTTTAGGAACGTCTGTAAAAGGTGACTCTATCACCGTTTCACTTGTATCAACGGGAATGTCTTCTACCTTTGCAAAAGCACAAATTTCACAGGTGTATAATTTTTTACCAACTTCTGTTGCGGTAGCTTCCTTTATAACAACACCGTTATCGAAACGGTGGTTTATTTTGGCTATTATCTCTGTTGCAACAACTTCCGAACATTCGGTACATCTTTGTACTTTTTTGCCTTCTTCCATACAGGTTGCCTCTTTTTCTACCGTCCAAGCACCTAGTGTGTGAGTGTGAAGTTCATTTGAAGCTTCAATTACAGGGATAATTTCTTCCTTTGTTGTTTTACAATTTTCACATTTATAAGTTTTTATACCTGTACTTGTCGCAGTAGGATTTTTGGTAACTACACCATCGTCAAATGTGTGACCTTTTGCGGGTATTGTTGACTCGTGCAAAATTTCACCGCACCATAAGCATTTCCCAACTATTTTACCTTCCGTAGTACAAGATGCTTCTTTATAATCAACTGTGGGGGTGTGCTCACAACCTGTTGTTGTGAAAGTTTTTATGTTGCTTTTGTATTCTTTCCCGTAACGGCTTATCCAAAGTTGATAATAATACGTAGTGCCTTCTTTTAAAGTAACACCCCACTTATTTAAGTCATAATTGATTCCTGTGTAAGGATGAAATTCCCCTGAATTGATGTTCTCTGTAATTTTTGTCATATTATCAGGGCTTGTTCCGATATATACACCGCCTTTATCCATAGTAAAATTAAGGCTTCCCAATGTACCGTAAATTTTGGCATTGGTATTTGTTATTCCCTCTACATAAGTCTTACAAAACGGTGTAATCTTTGTCAGAGGGTCAACGGGTGAATATAAATTGAACCACCCTGTATCTGTTTGATTGAATAAAGATAAGTGCAAATGAGGGCCTGTTGAATTTCCTGTATTTCCTATCTTACCTATTTTTTGACCTGCTGTAACGGTATCTCCTTTTTTTACTAAGGTGTCGCTAAGATGTGCATATACTGCATATAATCCATCAGTCTGTTTTATAAGAATGTGATATCCTGCTTCCAATTTACAATTCGAACATCTGTCAGTTTTGCCGGGTGTAGAAGTAGATGCACAAACGACTTCGCCTGACATAACTGCATATATAGGGTCGCCTGTCGGTGTGTTTGTGATGTCAATACCATTATGACCGCTTCCGTTTTCCCATGTAAAGCCTCTGCCAAAGTCATAGCCTATCATAGGCCATACATATCCTTCTTCCGCCGAAACAGTTAAACACAAACATGAACAAATAAACAAAATCGAAAGTGCTAATAAAAGTGCTTTTTTCATGGTTTCTCTCCTTAATTAAAAATTATTTATATTCCAAGAAAAGCCTTAAAAGACAAAAAGCCTATAACCATTGGTGCTAATAACCCAATAAGAGACAGGATAATTCCCCATACCGCTAAAGATTTTTTACCTTTTGAAGCAGAACGAAAACCTGCAACACCTACAAAAATATTAATAAAATTTAAAAAAGTTCCCAAAAATGATGACACTGGTATCAATGACACGACAAGTCCTACTATTCCAAAAGTGAAAGAAAGCTTAGATAGGCTTGGTGCTTTGGATGTGTATTTATCTGACATCTTAAAAATAGGACTGTCTAAAGGAATTTCATTTATTTTAGATACGTCAAATGCAGGCACTATTTCCTTGTACATAAATTCTTCCTTTAATGTAAGCTCACAAAACCACGTATCATTTTCAAGCATTTCTGATAATTGAGAAATGTAAAGTTTATTCATTTCATAGACTTCGGGATATAGGTCTTGGAAAATCGACGCAAGAGCCGCACTGAATATGTAATTAAAATTAACATCAGGGGAATATAAATATACTCCCGTTGGATGATATGTACCGCTATTTTCATCATAAATTTGTGCAAAAATTCCACCTGAATTTATTTGTATTCTTTTGGGTATTATGCTAGATGTAAACGTTACCTCAATCAACTCTCGCACCAAAGGAGAACGAATTATTTCTTTTTTAGTTTTATAAACACTGTTTCTTATATTGGAAATGTCTGCAAAATCATTTGCTAATTGCATTCCTGACTGAACGCCATCTCTTATACTCATAAATAACTCCTTTATTTTAAATATTTTATTTATCAATAATCGCTATATGGATTTGCTTTTTTATATTCTGCATATGCGTTATCTTCAATCTCTTTTATCCATTTATCATTTTTTGTGATAATATCAACAAAATTTTCGTCTGATTTTATAAATATCTCCGATTCGCCATCAGTATTGACAACCGTTAACACATTATCTTTCATATTATATTTGAAAATATTGCCGTCTTGAATCATAAGAGAAGCACTTTTGTCAGTATACCAATCAGTCATAGTATCCTTAGAAACATAATATTCAAAAAGATACACTCTTTTATCTGTTTCATAATCGTAATAATCATCGTAATGACCCGTATTATAATAATAATTATAGCAATCTCCGTTTTCAAAGAAATGCATACCTTGTACAGGCTTTTCTTCCCCGTTTTCAGCTTCTTCCTGCAATATCCACGTACCTAAAAGGTCAGGGTCATAGAGGTTATTCTCTTCAACTTCTTTTTCTTCGATATTTGTCTGTGCTTCCTCTGTCTTTTTTTCGTTGTTGTCGCAGGACACAAGGAATAAACTCAATAGAGAAATGATAATTAGTAATAACGCTGTTTTTTTCATTTTGTATCTCCTTTTATTTTTTTGACAAGGATATTATATGATATAATACTTCATTTGTCAAGTGATGTATTAAGTCATTTTATGAATGGGTAATTCACATTATAATTGAAGTAAAGTTACAAAAAGGGGTTATGATATGAGTACAAGTACGGAAATCAACTTACTTCTGGGTGAAAAGCTTAAAGAAATAAGACTTGAAAAAAAGATGACGAGAGAAGCTCTTTCTGAAAAGCTTGACGTCAGCTCACGTTTTCTTGCAAGTGTTGAAAGCGGTCAAGTAGGAATTTCTCTTGCTACACTCAAAAAGATTTGCCTTGAATTCGGAGCAAGTGCAGACGTACTTCTTGGTATTACAGCTTTTGATGAAAACGAAAAAATATATGAAGACATTTTTAACCGAATAAAACAGCTCGACCAAATATATCTTGAAAATCTCCTTGAAATAATAGTTTCCTTTTCCAATGCAACAAAAAAAGAACCTAAAAAATAGGTTCTTAAAGCAAAAACCTGCCGATTTCTCGGCAGGTTTTTTAAGTTCAAAAGTTTTTGAAGGTGTGGAAACTTTTTTCAAAAAGTTTCCGCGTTATCTTCCTCGTCGTCTTTTTGGAAAACCTCCACCTCGGCAGAAACGAGTCTGTTTGCTTCGGTTTCGGTGATAGTGATTTTAAGATTTTTATACTCGAAGGAGCCTTCGTCGGGGATTTCTCCGAGATTATGTGCAACAAATCCGCTGAACGTTGTAATATCGGAGTCCTCGCTTTCTTCGTCAATTTCAAAGAATTCAAGGAACTTATCGATAGCAGTGCTACCCATTACCTTATACTTATTTTCAGAAAGCTCTGATATATCTTCCTCTACTACCTCGTCATGCTCGTCGTAAATTTCACCGACAAGGCTTTCAAGAACGTCCTCAAGAGTAACGATACCTGCTGTGCCTCCGAATTCGTCGCTTACGACTACCATGTGGCACTTGGTTTCCTGAAAATACTTGAGAAGCTTTGATATCTTCATTGAGGTGAAGATAAACTTAACGGGCTTTACAAGCTTAAACACAGGAGAATTTGTATCGTTGTAGAAATCCTTCTGATAAAGGATACCGATAATAGTATCGATATTTTCATCATAAACGGGAAGTCTTGAAAATTCAGACTGTGAGAATACCTCTGCAATCTGCTGTCTGTCCCAGCCCTTCTCAACTGCAACGATATCAACTCGCGGTGTGAGAATGTCTCCGACATCAAGGTCGCTGAACTTGATAACGTTTTTGATAAGCTCACTTTCCTGCTCATCAATTTCACCGCCGATTGCCGCTTCTTCTACAACGGTAATAATTTCTTCCTCAGTAACGCCCGTATCGTCCTCGTCCTTTTTAGTAAGCTTCAAAACAAAGCTTTGCCACAAACCGAAAAGGTAGGTAACGGGTGTAAGCAGTACCATTATAGCATTTATGGGCTTTGATACGTTTTTGGTAAGCTTTTGAGAAAGCTTTTTTGCCGCTGTTTTTGGCGTTATCTCACCGAAGATAAGAATAGCAAGAGTCATAACAACGGTTGAAACAGTTACCGCAAGCTCCTCATTGTCAATAAGACCTGTAAAGAGCACGGTTGCAAGTGAGGTGGCAAGAATATTAACGATATTATTGCCTACAAGAATGGTGGAAAGAAGCTTTTCGTACTTGTCGTTTATCTTGAGTACAAGCTTTGCTTTCTTGCTTCCGTCATCGGCTTCGGTCTTCATTTTGGATTTACTGAATGACATAAAAGCCGTTTCAGATGCACTGAAGAATGCCGAAAGGGCACACAGTACAATAAGTATGAGTATAAGTAAGGGTATACTACCCGGACTGTCCATGCTGGACGTTCACTCCTTTTTTTGTTTATATTTATGTGATATACACATACACATCGCATAGTATATCACATAAAAATAGTTTTGTCAAATTTTATTTGAATACCCTATACTGTGGAACTGTAATGTTACAATAAAGCACTGCTAAAATTAAAAAATATTCTTGATTTATTAAAAGATAGTGATATAATTAAATTATAAAAAAACACGAAAGGATGTTACAAATGATTCTTGATAACATTAAAAACAAAGAACTATATTACAAATTAGGCGAAGGCTTCAAAATCGGCCTTGATTTTATCGACAAATGCAGAAAAGAGGGCATTGAAGTTGGTAAATACGAGCTTGACGGCAAAAACGTTTATGCTAACGTTCAGGAATATAATTCCAAAGAAGAAGCTAAATTTGAAAATCACAACAATTATATTGATATTCAGTATATCTTAAAAGGCAATGAAATGATGTACTGGGAAGATTTAGATAAATGTACCGAAATGATTCCTTACAACTCTGAAAAAGACGTTACCTTCTATAACGACACTGATTCTGCTGTTGCTTTAGAAGTTAACGAAGATGAATTTGCAATTTTCTTCCCTAACGATGTTCACAAACCGGGTATGAAAATTAACAAAAGCTTACCTGTAAAAAAGATTTTAATTAAAATTCACGTATAATTAAAACAACTCACTTTCCTTTTTTGAAAAAGCTATTCCTATAATGACATACAGGAAATAAATCTAACGGTCGAATACTGTAATCGGTACATACTCTTGACTCGTTAAAACAAGTGAAAAACTGCCCTCGGGAATTCTATATCCTTCGTTTGCAAATGACCTCGAAAGCTCTATCACCGTTACCCTTTCGGGAGGAAGGGTGAGAGTGAGTGACTTCACAGGAGGGTTTGTTTCAAAATAAACGTCAAAGGTTACGTCAATACTTTTTTCGGTAACGTTCGTAAGAACAAGACTTGCACCCTTTGGCGACTTAAAGCTATATACTTCTTTCATAATACTCCCCTTTCTTCATTAATTTTACAATAAACAAAAGATTAAATCAATAACTATTGAAAAATTTTACTTTATATTATATAATTAAGAAAAAAGAGAGGGTAAGTGAAAAAGTATGTTAACAGATATTGAAATAGCGCAAAGCGCCAAAATGCAGCCTATCGGCGAAATTGCAAAAAAAGCAAACGTACCAGAGGACAAGCTTGAGCCTTACGGAAAATACAAGGCTAAAATTGACTTATCACTCCTCACGGAGCTTGAGGGTAAGCCTGACGGAAAGCTTATTCTTGTCACTGCTATAACTCCCACCCCTGCAGGTGAGGGTAAGACTACCACCACAATAGGTCTTGCAGACGGACTCTCCCGTATCGGCAAAAATGCGATGATTGCCCTTCGTGAGCCCTCCCTCGGTCCTGTTTTTGGAGTTAAGGGCGGTGCGGCAGGCGGCGGATATGCTCAGGTTGTTCCAATGGAGGATATTAACCTTCATTTCACAGGTGACTTCCATGCAATCGGTGCTGCAAACAATCTCCTTGCGGCAATGCTTGACAATCACATTTATCAAGGCAATACTCTTAACATTGACCCTCGACGCATCACATGGAAGAGATGCGTTGATATGAATGACAGACAGCTCCGCTACGTTACAGACGGTCTTGGCGGCAGAGTAAACGGTGTACCCCGTGAGGACGGCTACGACATAACTGTTGCCTCTGAAATAATGGCTGTTCTTTGTCTTGCCTCCTCTATTACAGACCTCAAGGAGCGTCTTGGAAAAATCATCGTAGGTTACACCTACGATGAACAGCCCGTAACTGCCCGTGACCTTAAGGCAGACGGTGCTATGGCGGCTCTTTTAAAGGATGCTCTCAAGCCCAATCTTGTACAGACACTTGAAGGTACACCCACCTTCGTACACGGCGGACCTTTCGCAAACATTGCTCACGGCTGTAACTCTGTTATTGCCACAAAGATGGCGATGAAGCTTGCAGACTATGCGATAACTGAGGCTGGCTTCGGTGCTGACCTTGGTGCTGAAAAGTTCCTTGACATCAAGTGCCGTATGGCAGGACTCACACCTTCCGCCGTTGTTATCGTTGCTACTATCCGAGCTCTCAAGATGCATGGCGGTCTTCTTAAGACAGAGCTTGGCGAAGAAAATCTTGAAGCTCTTGAAAAAGGTATTCCCAATCTTCTCCGTCACGTTTCCAATATCAAGGACGTTTACGGACTTCCATCTGTTGTAGCGATTAACCGATTCCCCACCGATACCGATGCCGAGGTTGAGCTTATTATCGAAAAGTGCCGTGCACTCGGCGTTAACGTTGTTCTTTCAAACGTTTGGGCTGAAGGCGGTCTTGGCGGTGAGGACCTTGCACGTGAGGTTGTTCGTCTTTGCGAAGAAGAAAAGGGTAACTTCCGCTTCTCTTACGATACCTCTCTTTCCATTGAAGATAAAATTCGTGCAATAGTTCAAAACGTTTACCGTGGCTCTGACATTAACATTCTCCCCTCTGCAAGGAAGGAGATTGCAAAGCTTCGTGAGCTTGGCTTTGACTCCGCTCCCGTTTGTATGGCTAAAACCCAGTACAGCTTCTCCGATGACCCCACAAGGCTCGGTGCACCCGAGGATTTTGTGGTAACTATCAAGAAGGTTAAGGTTTCGGCAGGTGCAGGCTTTATCGTAGCACTTACAGGTGACATTATGACAATGCCCGGTCTTCCCAAGGTTCCTGCGGCAGAAAAGATTGACGTTGACGAAAACGGCGTTATCCACGGACTCTTTTAAGTTAATATTTATTATATTGAGGGAGGGTACTTTTGAAGTCAAAAGTACCCTCCCTCAAACTCCCTCCTGAAAAACATAATTAAAAGTTTTCTTTAATAAGCTTTTCGTGGGGGATTAAAAAGGGGGAGTGCTTTTGGCTTCAAAAGCATTTCCCCTTTTTCATATATAAAAATATAAAATATTATTGTCCTTTGCTCTTTAAGAGGTCGTGTTTTACGTTCCACAGCTTAACGGATAAGTCAACGTAGTAGCGATGCGGATTTTCAAAACGTCTTACCTCTTTCCAAAGATGTGAAATCTGCTCTTTGCAATAATCTCTTATTTCAGAAAGTGCAGGACTTTCGTATACACACTCACCGTTTTTGAAAATTTCAACCTGTAATTCCCGAAGTGTGTAATTCGTTATCTTCTTATGCTTCCAGGTATCTACAGGGTCGAAAAGGTCAAGAGGCTCGTTTGTATCAATCACCTCGTCATGGACGCACATAAGGTCGGCTATTGCCTCCCCGCTTTCATTTGAGAAAATGCGGTAAACCTTTTTGTAGTGAGGATTTGTAATCTTACCTGTGTTTTCACTTATCTTGATTTTAGGAACGACCTTGCCATCCTTTTCCTTTGCTACAAGCTTGTATACGCCACCGAAAACAGGGTCAGACTTAGCAGTGATAAGTCTTTCACCGACACCGAATGAGTCCACCTCAGCACCCTGTGCTATAATATCACGGATAATTCCTTCGTCAAGAGAGTTGGAAACCACTATCTTACAATCCGTAAGTCCTGCATCGTCAAGCATCTTTCTTGCCTTAACCGTAAGGTATGCAATATCGCCCGAGTCAAGACGAATTCCGCACTTTGTTATCCCCTTTTCCTTAAAGGCTTTTATAGCGTTGGGAACACCGCTTCCAAGTACGTCGTAGGTATCAACGAGGAGTGTTGCGTTATTCGGGTAAAGGTCGCAATAGGCTCTGAATGCGTCAAGCTCACTGTCAAACATCTGCACCCACGAATGTGCCATCGTACCTGTTGCGGGTACTCCGTATTCCTTATCGGATATAGTACAAGCCGTTGCGGAACAGCCTCCGATATATGCGGCTCTTGCACCGAGAATTGCACCGTCGGCACCCTGTGCACGGCGTGAGCCAAATTCAGCAACGGGTCTGCCGCCTGCGGCTCTCACTATTCTGTTAGCCTTAGTTGCAATAAGGGACTGGTGGTTTATTGCAAGAAGAAGATAGGTTTCAATAAACTGTGCCTCGATTGCAGGTGCACGTACAGTTATTATAGGCTCACCCGGGAAAACGGGGGTGCCTTCAGGAATTGCCCATATATCACCTGTAAACTTGAAATTCAGAAGATATTCGAGAAAGTCTTCAGAAAAGCACTTCTTCCCTCTTAAAAACTCCACGTCCTCTTTTGTGAACTTTATATTCTTTATATAGTCAATAAGCTGTTCAAGCCCTGCGGTAATAGCAAATCCGCCGCCGTCGGGAATCTGTCTGAAAAAGGCGTCGAAATATACTACTTCTTCCTTCTTCCCTGCCTGAAAATAGCCGTTTGCCATCGTAAGCTCGTAGTAGTCGCACAGCATTGTATAATTATTGTGATACATCTGTTTTCTCTCCCACATTTAGTTTGCACCATTGTATCACATTTTATATTTTTTGACAAGAGATTTTATTATATTAAGGCTCTGCCTTAATAACCGCAAGGGAACTTTTTACAAAAAGTTCCCTTAACCCTCAAAAACTTTAATGATTTTTCTATTATGTTTTTCGTGGGGTTTCAGGGGAGTGCTTTTGACTTCAAAAGCACTCCCCTGAAAATAAATCTCTTATACAAAGAAAAAAGGTTTACACCGAAGTGTAAACCTTTTTGTTATATCGCTTATAAATTATTCCTTGATTTCGGAAACGACACCGGAACCAACTGTTCTACCACCCTCACGGATAGCGAAACGAAGACCCTTTTCAATAGCGATAGGAGTGATGAGCTCAACGTTCATATCTACGTTATCGCCGGGGTTGCACATTTCAACGCCTTCGGGAAGAGTGATAACACCTGTAACGTCAGTTGTTCTGAAGTAGAACTGAGGACTGTAGTTTGTGAAGAAGGGCTTGTGACGTCCGCCTTCCTTCTCAGTAAGAACGTAAACCTGACCAACGAACTTGGTGTGAGGATTGATAGAGCCGGGCTTAGCAAGAACCTGTCCTCTTTCAATCTCATTCTTCTGGATACCACGGAGAAGAAGACCAACGTTGTCACCTCCTTCAGCATTGTCCATGAGCTTATGGATCATTTCGATACCTGTAACAACAGTCTTTCTGCTCTCGTCAGAAAGACCAACGAGTTCAACTTCATCGTTCATGTTGATAGTACCACGCTCTACTCTACCGGTAGCAACTGTACCACGACCGGAGATAGAGAATACGTCTTCAACAGGCATAAGGAAAGGAAGGTCAGCCTTTCTATCAGGAGTAGGAATGTAGCTGTCAACAGCATCCATGAGTTCCTTGATAGGAGCATAAACTGCATCCTCGGGATTTGTAGACTCAGAGATAAGAGCTTCTCTTGCAGAGCCACGAACTACGGGGATATCATCTCCGGGGAAGTCGTACTCATCAAGAAGACCTCTGATTTCCATTTCAACGAGCTCGAGAAGTTCTTCGTCGTCAACCATGTCGCACTTGTTAACGAATACAACAAGAGCAGGAACACCAACCTGACGAGCAAGAAGAATGTGCTCACGAGTCTGCTGCATGGGACCATCAGTACCAGCAACAACAAGGATACCGCCGTCCATCTGAGCAGCACCGGTGATCATGTTCTTAACGTAGTCAGCGTGGCCGGGGCAGTCAACGTGTGCATAGTGTCTGTTAACTGTTTCGTACTCAACGTGTCTTGTGTTGATCGTGATACCACGTGCTCTTTCTTCGGGAGCGTTGTCGATCTGGTCGTAAGCCATAGCCTCGTTCTTGTCGTTACCAAGAGAAAGGAACTTTGTGATTGCAGCGGTAAGAGTTGTCTTACCATGGTCAACGTGACCGATTGTACCAATGTTAACGTGGGGTTTTGTTCTTTCGAATTTTGCCTTTGCCATTGTAAAATCCTCCTGTTTTATGTGTTTTTTAATTTTTTAAATTATTTTTTGTTATGCTTTAGCCTTGCCTGCAACGATTTCTTCCTGAATGCTCTTAGGAACTTCGGTGTAGTGGCTAGGTTCCATTGTATACTGTCCACGACCCTGTGTCTTAGAACGAAGGTCTGTTGCATAACCGAACATTGACGCAAGGGGAACAAATGCGTTGATTTCCTGAACGCCCTGTCCAACCTGCTCCATACCCTGAATCTGACCACGGCGGGAGTTAATATCACCGATAACGTCTCCCATGTAATCGTCGGGTACTACTACTACGACCTTCATGATAGGCTCGGTGAGAACGGGATCAGCCTTTCTCATACCTTCCTTGAATGCCATTGAAGCGGCAATCTTGAACGCCATTTCAGAAGAGTCAACTTCGTGGTAAGAACCATCGTAAAGTGTTACCTTAACGTCAACAACGTTGTAACCTGCGATGACACCGGATGTCATAGCTCCCTGTACACCTGCATCTACTGCGGGGATATATTCCTTAGGAATGTTACCTCCGACAACCTTGTTGATGAATTCGTAACCCTTGCCCGATTCGTTGGGTTCGATGATCATCTTAACATGACCGTACTGACCCTTACCACCGGACTGACGTGCATACTTGTGGTCAACGTCTGCAGACTTGCGGATAGTTTCCTTGTATGCAACCTGAGGCTTACCTACGTCTGCTTCTACGTGGAACTCACGGAGAAGTCTGTCTACGATAATTTCAAGATGAAGCTCACCCATACCAGCGATGATGGTCTGACCTGTTTCTTCATCTGTATAGCAACGGAATGTGGGGTCTTCTTCAGCAAGCTTCTGAAGAGCGATACCCATCTTTTCCTGTCCTGCCTTAGTCTTGGGTTCGATAGCTACTCGGATAACGGGTTCAGGGAACTCCATAGACTCAAGAACGATAGGATGATCCTCGTCGCAAAGAGTGTCACCTGTTGTGGTGTTCTTTACACCAACAACTGCGGCAATATCACCTGCATAGAGCTCATCAATATCAATTCTGTTGTTGGAGTGCATCTGCACGATACGTCCGAGACGCTCTCTTGACTGCTTGGTAGCGTTGTAAACTGTCTGACCTGCAGTCATCTTACCTGAATATACACGGATAAAGCAAAGCTTACCAACAAAGGGGTCTGTTGCAATCTTGAATGCAAGAGCTGCAAAAGGTGCATTATCGTCGGTAGGACGCTCGTCCTCTTCGCCTGTAATCTGGTCAACACCCTTGATGTGAGGGATGTCGAGAGGAGAAGGCATAAAGTCGATAACGGCGTCGAGAAGCTTCTGAACACCCTTGTTCTTATAAGAAGTACCGCAGCATACGGGAACTATCTTGTTGTCGATAGTAGCCTGTCTAAGTGCTTTCTTAAGCTCGGGAATAGTAAGCTCTTCACCCTCAAGATATTTCATCATGAGGTCGTCGTCAGTCTCAGCAATCTTCTCAATGAGCTCTGCATGATACTGCTCTGCCTTATCCTTCATATCCGCAGGAATCTCTTCCTCGAGGATATCTGTTCCAAGGTCGTTGGTGTAAATATAAGCCTTCATGCCGAAGAGGTCGATAATACCTCTGAATTCTGCTTCAGCACCTATGGGAAGCTGAATCGGAACGGCATTAGTCTTAAGACGGTCGTGCATCATTCCTACAACACGGTAGAAGTTAGCACCCATAATATCCATCTTATTTACATAAGCCATACGGGGAACGCGATACTTGTCAGCCTGACGCCAAACGGTTTCAGACTGGGGTTCAACACCGCCCTTAGCACAGAAAACGGTAACGGAACCGTCAAGTACTCTGAGCGAACGCTCAACCTCAACAGTGAAGTCAACGTGACCGGGGGTGTCAATAATGTTTATACGGTGTTTGTTAGCCTCAACGCTCTTTTGGTCTGTGTGGAAATCTGAATGAGCCCAGTAACAAGTGGTTGCAGCAGATGTGATAGTGATACCACGCTCCTGCTCCTGCTCCATCCAGTCCATTGTTGCAGAACCTTCGTGAGTTTCACCGATTTTATGAGTTTTACCGGTATAGAAAAGAATACGCTCTGTGGTAGTAGTCTTTCCGGCGTCGATATGAGCCATGATACCGATATTTCTTGTTTTTTCAAGTGAACAATCTCTTGGCATTGTAATCTCCTTTCAATTTTTTAAAATAATTCCCGTTTTTCTAACAAATATACAAATGATAGAACAGAAATTACCACTTGAAATGAGAGAAAGCCTTGTTGGCTTCTGCCATCTTGTGTGTGTCTTCTTTCTTCTTTACAGCGCTACCTGTATTGTTGATAGCGTCCATTATTTCGCCTGCAAGTCTTTCAGCCATAGTTCTCTCGCCTCTTGCTCTTGCATAAGTGATGAGCCATCTGAGACCGAGTGTCTGCTTTCTTTCAGGTCTTACTTCCATGGGAACCTGATAGGTAGAACCACCTACTCTGCGAGCCTTAACCTCGAGAGTGGGCATGATGTTCTCAAGGGCCTTCTGGAATGACTCGAGAGGATTCTCTCCGAGCTTTGATTCAACGATAGCAAAAGCATCGTATACGATACCCTGTGCTATACCCTTCTTGCCGTCCAGCATGATATTGTTAACAAGCTTTGTTACAAGCTTGGAACCGTAAATAGGATCCGGCAGAACGTCTCTTTTTGAAATTTGACCTCTTCTTGGCACTGAACTTCCCTCCTTCATAAAATGATATCAGCGGTACTCGGAACAACCTTGTGCCCCGTAAGTGCTTGAAGAAACCACATAATCTATATATAAGTATGCTGTTATATTTCAAGCACAAGCTGTTTTTTGTCTGTGTCAAGTAAATGTGCGGTAAAAGCTTACTTCTTAGCAGCCTTTGCCTTCTTTGCTCCGTACTTAGAGCGAGACTGGTTTCTGTTTGCAACGCCCTGTGTATCGAGTGTACCACGGATAATATGGTAACGTACACCGGGAAGGTCCTTTACTCTTCCGCCTCTGATCATAACAACGGAGTGCTCCTGAATGTTATGTCCGATACCGGGAATATAGGCTGTTACTTCCTGACCGTTGGTAAGTCTTACTCTGGCAATCTTACGAAGAGCTGAGTTGGGCTTCTTAGGGGTCTTGGTTGTAACCTTTGTACAAACACCACGCTTTTGAGGAGACGGTACGTTAGTGGTTACCTTCTTAAGTGTGTTAACGCCTACCTGAAGTGCAGGAGACTTTGACTTGTAGCTAACCTGTTCACGTCCGTGTCTTACGAGCTGGTTAAATGTTGGCATTCTTTTTCCTCCTTCTTTTTATATTTTTTATAGACACACCGACACCCGCAGGGTTTCCCCCGCGAGTTTCGGTAAAATCTAACTAATTTGCATAATTGCACAGAATTACTTATATATTTTACATTATCAACATTTCAATGTCAATCTAATTGCAAAATTATTTTAAAATTCGGCATTTTGCACAATAACTTTTGTTAAAATTGACAGATATGTGTCAATTTTATTCTGCTGTGGGATAGGTAGGAAGTGTATCGTTGGGAGCTACCTCAATATCACGGTAGATATTGAGACCTGTACCTGCAGGAATGAGCTTACCGATGATAACGTTTTCCTTAAGTCCCAGAAGGGGATCTACCTTGCCCTTGATAGCCGCCTCGGTAAGAACCTTGGTTGTTTCCTGGAAGGAAGCGGCTGACAGGAACGAATCGGTAGAAAGTGAAGCCTTTGTAATACCCTGAAGTACAGGAGTATAGGTTGCTTCTCTGAGAGTCATTTCGCCATCTGCGACTCTCTTCTGAACTATTTCATTTTCGGTAATGATTTCAGATACGTCAACAAGTGAGCCTGCAAGGAGGTTTGTATCTCCTGCATCTTCTACCCTTGCCTTTCTTGTCATCTGACGGGCAATTACCTCAATGTGCTTGTCGCTGATATCAACGCTCTGGAGACAGTAAACCTTCTGTACTTCGCGGATGATATAGCTATATACCTCGTCCATGCCCTGAATTCTCGCAACGTCTGTGGGGAAGAGTGTACCCTCGGTAAGCTTCTGACCGTGGATTACGTAATCTCCGTCCTCTGCAAGGATTCTTGAGCTCATAGCTACGGGGTAAGATCTCTCGTCGCCCGAAAGCTCGTTCTTTATGATAAGTCTGTTCTTCTTGGTGTTGTCAATGATTACCTTACCGTCGATTTCTGCAATAATTGCAGTCTTCTTGGGACGGCGTGCCTCAAAGAGCTCTTCAACTCTGGGAAGACCCTGAGTGATGTCTCCGCCGGCGATACCACCTGTATGGAAGGTTCTCATGGTAAGCTGTGTACCGGGTTCACCGAAAGACTGTGCAGCAAGGATACCTACTGCCTCACCGATGTTAACCTCCTTACCGGATGCCATGTCTGCACCGTAGCAGTGAGCACATATACCATGCTTTGAACGGCAGTTGAGAATAGAACGGATGTGAACACCCTTGAAGTTCTTCTTATCTTCTTCGCTCATAGCGTTGACAGCGTTTTCGATTGCAATAGACTGCTCCTCGGAAATGAGGTCGCCGTCCTTTGCGATTACGTTGCCCTTATTATCGGTGAAGTCGCCGATAATATATCTGCCCACTATTCTTACCTTCAAAGGCTCGATAAGCTCGTTGCCCTCTCTGATTTCGGTAATCCATGCACCTCTTGTATCTCCGCAGTCTACCTGACGGATGATTACCTGCTGTGCTACGTCGACAAGACGTCTTGTCAGGTAACCCGAGTCAGCAGTACGAAGTGCAGTGTCCGCAAGACCCTTACGAGCACCTCTTGCTGCGGTGAAATATTCAAGTATGGTAAGACCTTCACGGAAGTTCGCCTTAATCGGGATTTCAAGAGTACGTCCCGAGGCGGTAGCCATAAGACCACGCATACCTGCAAGCTGTCTTATCTGCTTGATTGAACCTCTCGCACCGGAGTCTGCCATCATGAATATAGGATTGAATTTGTCAAGGTTGTCCTGAAGTGCCTTTGCAACGTCGTTTGTTGCTGTTTCCCAAGTCTTGATAACCGCACTTCTTCTTTCTTCCTCGGTTGCAAGACCCTTACGGTAAAGCTGTGTGATGTAGCTTACCTTACCGTCTGCATCCTTAAGAATATCCTTCTTCTTGGGAGGTACTGTCATATCGGATACCGATATAGTAATAGCACCCTTTGTGGAGTACTTGAAGCCCATTGCCTTGATATCGTCAAGAAGCTTTGCAGTTCTTGCAATACCGCAGTACTTGATGGAGGCGTCGATAATATTACCGAGGTCATCCTTCTTTACAACGTGGTTTACTTCAAGAACGAATGCATCTTCAAGGGTATTTCTTTCAACAAAGTGAAGATTCTGAGGGATTACACTGTTGAATATAAATCTACCGAGTGTACAGGATACAAGACCTGTAACCTTTTCGCCGTTAAACTCACGCTCTGCTCTGATTTTGATGGGAGCGTGGAGTCCGAGATAGCCGTTTTCATAAGCCATGTTAGCTTCGTTGAAGTCGCGGTAAACGTTGCCCTCACCCTTTTCCCCTGCCTTTTCGTAGGTGAGATAGTAAGAACCGAGTACCATGTCCTGTGTAGGAACTGCAACGGCACGTCCGTTTGCGGGCTTAAGAAGGTTGTTAGCAGAAAGCATGAGAAATCTTGCTTCTGCCTGTGCCTCACTGGAAAGGGGTACGTGAACAGGCATCTGGTCACCGTCGAAGTCGGCGTTGAACGCTGAACATACGAGGGGGTGAAGCTTAATAGCACGTCCTTCAACAAGCACGGGCTCGAATGCCTGAATGGAAAGCCTGTGAAGTGTGGGAGCTCGGTTAAGAAGCACGGGATGCTCGCGGATAACCACTTCAAGTGCGTCCCAAACCTCTGTCATCTGATGCTCTACCTTCTTCTTTGCATCCTTGATGTTTGTGGATTTACCTGTTTCAACGAGTCTCTTCATAACGAAGGGCTTGAAGAGCTCGAGTGCCATTTCCTTGGGAAGTCCGCACTGGTAAATCTTAAGCTCAGGTCCTACAACGATAACCGAACGTCCCGAGTAGTCAACTCGTTTACCGAGAAGGTTCTGACGGAAACGTCCCTGCTTACCTCTGAGCATCTCGGAAAGAGACTTGAGAGCACGGTTGTTAGGTCCTGTAACGGGACGTCCACGGCGTCCGTTATCAATAAGAGCGTCAACAGCTTCCTGAAGCATACGCTTTTCATTCTTGATAATGATTTCGGGTGCTTTCATTTCAAGAAGCTTCTTAAGACGGTTGTTACGGTTTATAACCCTTCTGTACAGGTCGTTGAGGTCGGATGTAGCAAATCTGCCACCGTCAAGCTGTACCATAGGTCTGATTTCGGGGGGGATTACGGGAAGTACGCTGAGTATCATCCACTCAGGGCGGTTTCCCGAAAGTCTGAAGGCTTCAATAACCTCGAGACGCTTTACAATTCTTGTCTTCTTCTGACCTGTAGCGGTGAGAAGCTCTGCTTTGAGCTCTTGTGCCGTCTTTTCAAGGTCAATCCCCTCAAGGAGTGTACGGATAGCTTCAGCACCCATACCTGCCTCAAACTTGCCCTCGAACTTTTCCATTGCCTCGCGGTATTCCTGCTCGGAAAGAACCTGCTGCTTTTCAAGGCTGGTGTTCTTGGGGTCGATAACTATATACTGTGCAAAGTAAAGTACCTTTTCAAGCTGCTTTGGAGAGATGTCCAGAAGAAGTCCCATTCTTGAAGGAATGGCCCTGAAATACCAGATGTGGGAAACGGGAGCCGCAAGCTCGATGTGTCCCATTCTTTCTCTTCTTACCTTCTTTGTGGTAATCTCAACTCCGCACTTTTCGCAGACCTTACCGAGATATCTTACCTTCTTGTACTTACCGCAGTAACACTCCCAGTCCTTGGTTGGACCAAATATCTTTTCACAGAAAAGACCGTCACGTTCGGGCTTGAGAGTACGGTAGTTGATTGTTTCCGGCTTTGTGACTTCGCCATGAGACCATGAACGAATCATTTCGGGAGAAGCAAGACCAATTTTAATTTTGGCGAATTCTTTGTTATCCATTATCTATTCTCCTCCTCATTTATATTTCGTCAATATCGTCAGCGTACTCGTCCGACTCATCGCCCACGTCATAGGTGTCCTGATACTCGTCGTCCATGAGAGGATCGTCCATATCGTTTACTTCCTCACCTATCATATCGGGAGTGATGTTGTCTTCTGCTGCACGAATTTTTGCATTTTCCTCTTCGGAGTTCTCATGAAGCTCAATTTCGTTACCGTCAGCATCAAGTGCCTGAAGGTTAAGACCAAGGCTCTGAAGCTCCTTGACAAGTACCTTGAAGGATTCGGGAACACCGGGTGTGGGTATATTCTGTCCCTTGACAATAGATTCAAAGGCATTTACACGTCCTACGATATCGTCGGACTTAACTGTGAGTATTTCCTGAAGAGTATAGGCTGCACCGTATGCTTCGAGAGCCCAAACTTCCATTTCTCCGAAACGCTGTCCACCAAACTGTGCCTTACCGCCTAGAGGCTGCTGGGTAACCAGTGAGTAAGGACCTGTTGAACGTGCGTGAATCTTATCGTCAACGAGGTGGTGAAGCTTAAGGAAGTACATAATACCTACGGTTACAGGATTGTCGAAGGGCATACCTGTACGTCCGTCGTAAAGAACTGTCTTACCGTCGATAACCTTGTATCTGCCCTCAGCGGAGAGTGCATCAAGGTAATCCTTGTTTGCTCTCTCGTCGGGTGTAAGACGGCGAAGCATCTTGCTTCCGCCCTCGTCAATTGCTTCGTAAACGTTCTTACCGTCAACGTTTTCACCAGGCATAACGTCACGGTCAAGACCTGCAAGTCTCTGGAGCTCTGCAATGTTTTCTTCCTTTGCTCCGTCGAATACGGGGGTCATAATCTTGAAGCCAAGCTTCTTTGCGGCAATTCCAAGATGTACCTCAAGCACCTGACCGATGTTCATTCGGGAAGGAACGCCGAGGGGGTTTAAAACAATGTCAAGAGGAGTACCGTCGGGAAGGAAGGGCATATCCTCGGAGGGAAGTATTCTTGATACGACACCCTTGTTACCGTGACGGCCCGCCATTTTGTCACCGACAGAAATCTTTCTCTTCTGTGCAACGTATACCTTAACTACCTTGTTTACACCAGGTGCAAGCTCGTCCTGATTTGCACGGGTGAATACCTTAACGTCGATGATTATACCGCTTTCTCCGTGAGGAAGCTTAAGAGAGGTATCTCTTACTTCTCTTGCCTTTTCACCGAAGATTGCACGAAGGAGCCTTTCCTCTGCAGTAAGCTCGGTTTCACCCTTGGGTGTTACCTTACCTACAAGGATATCTCCCGAATGTACCTCAGCACCGATACGAACGATACCGTCGGCGTCAAGGTCCTTGAGTGCTTCGGGACCAACGGATGGAAGCTCACGGGTAATCTCTTCGGGACCGAGCTTTGTATCTCTTGCCTCGTGAGAATACTCTTCAATATGAATAGACGTGTAAATATCGTCTCTTACAAGGCGCTCATTGATAAGTACGGCGTCCTCGTAGTTGTAGCCTTCCCACGTAACGAAACCGATAAGAGCGTTCTTACCGAGAGAAATTTCACCGTTATTTGTTGCAAGACCGTCGGCAATAACCTCTCCTGCTTCTACTCTTTCGCCCTTTGATACAATGGGACGCTGATTATTACATGTACCCTGATTGGTACGCTTGAACTTAATAAGCTTATATGTGTCCTTGATGCCGTCGTCGTTCTTGATAATAATTTCGTCAGCCGAAACTCTTTCAACAAAACCTGCATTCTTTGCAAGGACTGTAACACCCGAGTCAACCGCTGCCTTGTACTCCATACCTGTACCGACAATGGGTGAATCGTTTATCATAAGAGGAACTGCCTGCTTCTGCATGTTAGAGCCCATGAGTGCTCGGGAGTTGTCATCGTTTTCAAGGAAAGGAATGAAAGCGGTGGCAACGGATACAACCATCTTGGGAGAAACGTCCATGTAGTCGATATCTTCTGCGTTAACAACTACGATTTCTTCTCTCTGACGTGCAGTTACCTTCTTGTTTATAAATCTTCCGTCTGCATCGAGAGGCTCGTTAGCCTGTGCTACGATATATTCGTCCTCTTCGTCTGCGGTGAGGTATCTTACTTCCTTTGTAACAACGCCCGTTTCCTTATCTACTCTGCGGTAAGGCGCCTCGATGAAGCCGAAGGGGCTGATGCGGGCAAAGGTAGAAAGATAAGAGATTAGACCGATGTTTGGACCTTCGGGGGTCTCGATGGGACACATTCTACCGTACTGGGTATAGTGTACGTCTCGAACTTCAAAGGATGCTCTGTCACGGGAAAGACCGCCGGGACCGAGAGCGGAAAGTCTTCTCTTGTGAGTAAGCTCGCCCAGAGGGTTACCCTGATCCATAAACTGTGAAAGAGGTGATGAACCGAAGAAATCCTTGATAGCGGACACAACGGGTCTTATATTGATAAGTGCCTGAGGAGTTACTGAATCCATATCCTGAATGGTCATTCTCTCCTTGACAATCTTATCCATTCTGAGGAAACCGATTCTCATCTGGTTCTGGAGAAGCTCACCTACTGAACGGAGTCTTCTGTTACCCAGATGGTCAATATCGTCCTTTGTACCTATCTCGTGATAGAGACATACGAGATAGTTGATAGATGCAAGTATATCTGCTCTTGTAACGTTCTTTGGAATAAGCTCGTCACGGCGGCGGAGCATTGCTTCCTTGATAGCTTCCTCTCCCTCGCACTCGTCGAGAATTTCAAGAAGGGCCCTGCGGTCTACCATTTCGGTGATACCGATAGACGCTACCTCGAAGGGAAGCACCTTGTCGGGATGTACCATGCCGTTGGAGAATACCTTTATCTCCTCGTCGCCTTCCTTGTCACCCTCAACGAATACCTCGGTGATACCTGCATATTCCATAGCTTCACCCTTTGCACGGTCAAGCTTCTCACCCTTTTCAAAGATAATCTCTCCTGTGAAGGGGTTAACTGCATCGCGGGAAAGTACTCTTCCTGCAACACGGCGGGATATAGCAAGCTTCTTGTTGAATTTATAACGTCCGACAGTCGAGATGTCGTACTTCTTGGGGTCGAAGAAAAGTGCTGTGAGAAGGTTCTCGGCAGACTCTACGAGAGGCGGGTCACCGGGACGGAGCTTACGGTAAATCTCCTTGAGGGCTTCCTCGTAAGCAGATGTAGTCTTACCCTCTGACTTAAGACGGTTTACAGTCTCGTCGATGAGGTCCTTATGCAAAGTGTTCTTAATAACGGTATCGTTACCGAACATTTCAAGAACGTCAGCGGTTTCGCTGTATTCACGTGCAAGGGCACGGATAAGAACTGTTACGGGAATCTTGCGGTTCTTATCTATTCTTACGTAGAATATATCGTTAACGTCGGTCTCGTATTCAAGCCACGCTCCTCTATAGGGGATAACGGTAGCCGAATAGAGCTTCTTATCCATCTTGTCAACTTCAATGTTGTAGTATATACCGGGAGAACGAACTATCTGAGATACGATAACTCTCTCTGCACCGTTGATAACAAAGGTACCGTTGTCTGTCATTATGGGGAAGTCACCCATGTATACAACCGATTCCTTTATCTCTCCCGTTGTTTTATTGGTCAGTCGAACGTTTACTTTAAGAGGGCAAGCGTAGTTTACGTCACGCTCCTTGCACTCCTCAACAGGATATTTGGGATTATTGTCAATAGTAAAGTCAACAAAGTCGATGTAAAGCGTACCCGAGTAATCCACGATGGGAGATACGTCGCGTAACACCTCCATAAGACCTTCCTTGATAAACCACTCATAGGATTTCTTCTGAACCTCTATGAGATTAGGCATATCAATCGCCTCGTCAATCTTAGAAAAGCTCATTCGGATATTTCTTCCGAGCTGTTTCTTTTTGAGGCCTGCTGACTTCAGTTCTCTTTCATTGAGTTCTACAGCCATTAAAACAAATCACTCTCCATTTCTTTTTATTCCCAGCGACACCGTCGCAAAATGGTGCTTTTAAGGCACAAAACACGCCTTTTTAAGAAAATTTACAAAAGGTTTTTAAAAAGTTTTCAAAAAGTTTACTTTTGTCTCTTTCGCAAAAATGGGCATATTTCGCATTATGATGCAGTATAGTATGATATCACAACTTTGTCTACTTGTCAAGAGTATTAAAGGAAATAATTTCAAAAAACTTTAAAACTACGTATTCGGTCAAAGTCGGACAAAAAATGTTTTTTAAGAAATCTTTTAAAAAGCATAGCACAGCAGTTTACTGTGCTATGCTTTTTTTGCGATATACCACAAGCTTGTTGACATTTCAACAAGCTTGTGGTATATTTGTACTTGTTGAAACTTCAACAAGTAGTGTCCGAGAAACGGATTCCAAAACAACCATTCATAAAAAGGAGTTAACCATCTATGATTAACGAACAGTTGCGTCCTAAAAGAGAGTTTAACAGTATTCGTCATATAGTAGAACATGCCGCCAAAGCCTATGGAAACAACACGGCATTTTCTTATCGCCTGAAGCCCGAAGACAAGGAAAAGGTAAGCGTAAGCTACATCGAATTCCGCGATGACGTAAGAGCTCTTGCTTCAGAAATGCTTTCACGTAAAATGGAAGGAAAGCACATTGTTGCGATAGGAAAAATGTCTTACGATTTTGCCGTAACATACTACGCCACTCTTCTCATAGGAGCAATTTTTGTCCCTCTTGACAGAGACTGGAGCTGTATAGAGCTGGCAAGCACCGCAAAAAGTGCAGACGTTGACTATCTTTTCTGCGACGATGACATTCAGGATAAGGGCGAAGGGATTCAACGAATCTGCAATCTGGAATTTCCAACCGTGTATTTCGGTGCGGAAGGAGAACAGAGCCTTACTTATATGATAGCCGAAGGACGCAGAAAATACCTGGAGGATAAAAGACCGTACTTTTCGGTGGATTTTGACAACCGAAAGCTCTCTCTTCTTGTTTATACCTCAGGAACTACAGGTAAAGGCAAGGGCGTTATGCTTTGTACCGACGCTATTATCCGCAACATGACCGACGTTTTGCCTTACGTTGATTTTACCAATAAAACCGTTTCGGTTTTGCCGCCACACCATACTTACGGCTCTACCGTTATGCTTTTAGGTCATGTAATGATAGGCGCAGAGGTGTATATTTCCAGCGGTATACGCCACGTTCAAAAGGAGCTTTTGAACGAAAAGCCCGGACATCTTGTTTTAGTGCCTCTTTTTCTTGAAAGCTTTTACAGAAAAATACAAGCTACTCTCAAAAACCAAGGCAAAGACATAATGGTAAACAACATGATAAAGCTTGCAAGAGTGACCAAAGCCGCAAGCTTCGGACTTATCGACATTAGAGAAAAGCTTTTTGAACAGATAAGAAACGCCTTTGGCGGAAAAATCAAAACCATTGTAACCGGAGGCGCACCAATCAATCAGGAAATAGTTTCCTTCTTTGAAGGAGTGGGAATTTCGGTTTTGAACGGATATGGCATCACGGAATGCTCACCGTTAATTTCGGTTAACAGAAGCCGCAACGTCGTAAAGGGAAGTGTAGGAACCGTTCTGGATATGGACGAGGTGAAAATCAGCGAGCCAAACGAAAACGGCGAAGGAGAAATTTGCGTAAAAGGTCCAAACGTTATGCTCGGCTATTACAAGGATGAAAGTGCAACCCGCGACGCAATGGACGATAGCGGCTTCTTCAAAACAGGAGATTACGGTAAGCTGACTCATGACAGAATACTTTATATCACAGGCAGAAAAAAGAATGTGATTATTCTTTCCAACGGAAAAAACGTGTATCCCGAAGAAATTGAAAACGAATTGATTTCCGTTCCCGGTGTTCAGGACGTTATAGTTTATGAAGGACAGAGCCGCAGAGGCATTCAGTTCAACGCAATTGTTGCAGAAATATTCCCCGACAAAGAGTATATTTCAAAAAACGGAATATCCGACGTAAAAGCGTATTTTCAGACTCATATCGAAAAATATAACAAATCCGCTGTCAAATACAAAAAGATAAATCTGGTAAAGATTCGTACGGAAGATTTCCCAAAAAACACTCTGCGAAAAATCATGCGCTTCAAGCTTGATATGAACATAGATTAGACGAAAAAAGCTCTTATATTGAAAATCATAAAAAATCGGAGGTAAATTATGCAAGAAAGATTTGAAATCTTCACTGTTTTGATTAACAGAATCAGCCGCAACATCAGAAAAATCAAAAATCAGGAAATGGCAGAATACAACTTACGAAGCCCTCACGTTTCGTGTATTTATTATCTCTATTCTTCCAAAGGTGCAACCGCCACCGATCTTTGCGAACGCTGTGAAGAAGATAAGGCGACGATTTCAAGAGCACTTGATTATCTTGAAACAAACGGCTTCCTGACCTGTGAGACGAAGAATGCAAAAAGATACAAAAGTCCTCTTATACTTACCGATAAAGGAAATGAAGTGGGCAAAAAGATTGCCGATAAAATCAACGGCGTCCTCGATGCAATCAGCGGAGGTCTCACCGACGAAGAACGAGTTGAGTTTTACAGAAGCCTTTCGATAATCAGCGATAGCTTAGACAACATTTCCAAAAGCAGTGAAAACAAGGAGTAATTATGTTTTTCATAAAATCAGTATTTTGCCGCACTTTTCAAGGCGCGTTTAGAATGGCGATGCCCTTTCTTCCGTACAGAGAGCCGAAAATTGTTAACTCTTGTGCGGAAATCAAAGACATATTAGAAAAAGAAAAGGTCACTTCCGTACTTGTAGTAACAGACAAAGGCATTATTGACAGTGGACTGTTAAATCCATTTGAAGAAATCTTAAACAAGTGTGACGTACCTTACAGTGTTTACGATGAAACTCTTCCTAACCCAACGGTTATAAACGTTGAGAATGCATTAAAGAAGTATCATAGCAATAAATGCAATGCTATTATTGCCGTTGGCGGCGGTTCTGCGATGGATTGTGCCAAGGCAGTGGGAGTACGTGTTGTATACCCCAAAAGAACGGTCAATCAGTTGGGGGGTAAACTTAAAGCATGGCGTAAGCTTCCCACACTGATTGCAGTTCCCACCACCGCAGGTACGGGAAGTGAAACCACACTTGCGGCAATGATTACAGATTCCGTCACTCATCACAAGTATGCAATAATGAGTTTTCCCTTAATCCCCCACTATGCTGTTTTGGATGCTTCTCTTACATACTCGCTGCCGCCGCATTTAACTGCAAGCACGGGAATGGATGCCCTTACTCACGCAGTTGAAGCTTATATAGGCCGTTCCACAACAAAAGAAACAAGGACTCTGGCAAAAGAAGCAGTAAAGCTCATATTTGAAAACGTTTATACCGCATATTGCGACGGGAAGAATCACCGTGCAAGAGAAAATATGCTTCATGCGGCATATATGGCAGGCATCGCATTTTCAAAATCCTACGTTGGATATATCCACGCTCTCGCTCATTCACTGGGCGGTCTTTACGGAACTCCTCACGGTCTTGCAAATACAGTTATTATGCCATACGTTCTTGATGCTTACGGCGAAAGTGTGTATAAAAAGCTTCATGAGCTCGGAGTTGCGGCAGGCGTTTGTGACGAAGCACATTCACATAAAATCGGAGCTGAAAAATTCATTAGTGCAATAAAAAAGCTCAACAAGGATATGGATATTCCCGAAAAATTAAGGGGAATAAAAAAAGAAGATATTCCCCGATTGTCAAAGCATACTGAAAAAGAAGCAAATCCTCTTTATCCCGTACCCAAGCTTATGACAAGAAAGGAGCTTGAAAGCTTCTATTATAAATTTGCAGATTGGAGCAACTGAAATGACAAGCGAACAGATATCAAAGCTGATTAAAAAGCAAAGAGAATATTACAAAAGCGGTATAACCATCCCTGTTAAGTTCCGCATTGAACAGCTCAAAAAGCTTTATGCAACCGTTAAAAAATACGAAGTTGAGGTAAACGATGCATTAAAAGCCGATCTGGGAAAGAGCCATTACGAGGGCTTTATGTGTGAAAGCGGTCTTGTCCTTTCCGAAATTTCTTATATGATTCGTCATACAAAGCAATTTGCGAAAAGAAAAACTGTTGCTACTCCAATAACCAACTTTGCATCACACAGCTTCAAGCAACCGATTCCTTATGGCAATACGCTAATTATGAGTCCGTGGAATTATCCTTTTCTATTAACGCTTGACCCGTTAGCTGACGCCATTGCCGCAGGTAATACCGCCATTGTAAAGCCAAGTGCATACTCCCCTTCAACAAGCAAAATTATAGAGAAAATTATAACGGAATGCTTCCCGCCGGAATACGTTGCGGTTGTAACGGGAGGCAGAGCTGAAAACGCCGCTTTATTGGAACAGAAATTTGATTTCGTATTCTTCACGGGAAGTCAAGCCGTGGGTAAAGAAGTGCTTCGGCATACAGCGGAGCATCTGACTCCCGTAGTTTTGGAGCTTGGCGGAAAAAGTCCTTGTATCGTGGACAAGAGTGCAAATATCAAGCTTGCCGCAAAACGCATCGTATTTGGTAAATATCTCAATTGCGGTCAGACCTGTGTCGCACCCGATTACGTCATATGTGAGAAAAGTATAAAGGATGACTTCGTAGCAGAGGTTATAAAGCAAATAAAAAAACAATACGGAGAAAATCCCCTTAAAAACAATAACTACGGAAAAATCATCAACGAAAAGCATTTCAACCGTCTCTGCTCCCTGATTGACAAAAGCAAGGTTGTTATCGGCGGTGAAGTTAACGAAGATACTTGTCAGATTGCACCGACGGTTATGGATAACGTAGCTGAATCGGATGCAGTTATGGAGGAAGAAATCTTCGGTCCGATTATGCCTGTCCTCACCTTTGATAATTTTGATTCGCTAGTCGATGAGCTCAAAGAAAAAGATAAGCCGCTCGCTCTATACATCTTTTCAAGCAATAAAAATAATATCAAACGCATTACAACCGAAATTTCTTACGGCGGAGGTTGCATCAACGACGTAGTTGTGCACCTTGCAACAAGCGAAATGGGATTCGGCGGTGTCGGTGAAAGCGGAATGGGTTCATATCACGGCAAAGACGGATTCGATGCGTTCTCTCATTATAAATCCGTTATGGATAAGAAAACGTGGCTCGATTTACCGATGCGTTATCAACCATACAAAAGCAAGCTTTACGAAGCTCTTTTACACATGTTTCTAAAGTAAAAAAGCAGAAAGAAAACTCAAAAATGAGTTTTCTTTCTGCTTTTTAATTGTCCCTCATCAAATCGCCTTGTCAATCGGGATTTATATATCGAATTCTGCATAGTAAACTTTATCTTCGATAAAGTGTTCTATTCTTTTTATTCCTTGGTACTCGTTCAAACGGGCACCTCTGACCTGCACATCTTTAACTATGCGGTAATGTCCTTTTGAAAGTGTGCCGTATAACCATTCCCAGTTTTCTTCAAATTCGTAACTGCCGTTATCGGGAATACGATACGCCATCAAATTCCAATATGGTTCACACAGCATGTCAACTGCCGTCCATTCTCCGTCCACAAGCTTTTCTATAACGAAATAACTGCCAAATATCGTATCCACCCTATCCCCTGTGTGGGTCAATTTTCCTTTAAGTCCCAAAGGGGTAACGTCGCTTACCGTCATTTCAACAGTCCACTCGTTTGAATATTTTTCTTCAAAACTGTCCTTTTGTTCTTCATAAATATTCTCTTCTTTTTTACATCCAGCAAAAAGAAGAAGTACGGCTAAAAGAATTAAAAATATTTTCTTCATTTTTTACTCTTTTTTAACCAAGTACAGGTACAGTCTTTATGTCAAAGCTTCCGATAGCCTCCTCGTTTACCTCTACCTCACGGCTGTGGTCGCGGTAAATGTCCTCGGTGATGCTCTGATATACTGCGGTGTATATATATTCCTCGTAGTCGGAAAATGCACTCTCGTCAAGTTCAAGTCTCGTTACAACGTACACTCCGCCGTTTTGGGGTCTTATTATCTTATAGTCACCTATCTTCATTGTGGCAACCTCGTCCTCGAAGGAAACGTCGGAGGTAACGCCTTTTGTAAAGGTCATGCCGTTGGGGCAAGAGGTAGCGGCACCGTCCTCACTCAAAGCATAATAGAGATCAAAGGGCATACCTCTTTGAAGCTCCGCAAGTATTTCCTCTGCCTTGAGGGTCTTTTCGTTCTTCTCCTCATCGGTAAGCTCTACTGTATTACCTTCCTCGTCAAGCTTGTTTACGTCGTTTAAAAATACGTGCTTTACGGTATAGAAGTTCTTTGAATAATAATCCTTCAAAGTTTCATCATCAACCGCATAAAGTCCGCCCTCAGAGGTAAGCTTTTCAAAGCCTTTATCATAAAGCATGGTATTTTCAACGTACTCAACGACGTCCGCTTCAATAATACCGAGCTTTGCAATATACTCAAGATATTCTTCATCTGTTTCAAAGCCCGATTTCAGTTCCGCGAGTTTTTCGTCAGCAAGCTTCTTTTCTTCCTCGCCGATAGTAAAGCCGTTTTTCTTTGCATATTCAACGACCCATGTAAACTGCACCATATCTTCAAGCGTCATCTGCGAGAGCACGTCGCCGACGCTCTCCATTCTTCCGCCGGGTGAGTCCTGTGTCCAGTAATTCTCGTTATCCTCCGTAACGCCAAGGTAATTAAAAAGAAACTCTGTCTTGTAGGTAACGAGCTGTGCATGATATGCATTCTTTGAAATTTTTGTATCTCCGCAGGAGAGTGCCCAGTCTGTAGCCTCTTTTTCAGAGCAGGATATAAGTGAAAATACCGTAAGAATTACACAAGCAAAAGCTAATATCTTTTTCATAATTTCCCTCTCTTATCCGAGTACGGGTATCATCGCCATATTGTAGCTGTCGATGATAGCCTGATTCATTACAAGATTTTCGTAGTTTTCAAGCACCGCTTCAGCCATCTTTTTCTGTGCTATTGTTGACATTATAGTAGTTGCACAGTTATTAAAGTGAGCTTCAAGCAGAGGAACTCTCTTTACGATATAAACACTCGTGCCTTCAAGCTCAAAGGTGTCCCACTCCCCTTCTGCAAGAGAAAAGGCAAGATTTTCGTAGCCTTTCATAGTCTCATCAAGAACGCCCTTTGCTATGGTATAACCGTCGGGATATGTCTCCGACTGCTTGTCCTCGCTCAAAGCATAGTACTTATCGAAATCCTCGCCGTTTTCGAGAGCTGTGAGTATTTCTTCAATATGGTCACGCTTTGCCTGTTTCTCCTCGTCGGTATAATAAACGAAGTTGCCCGACTCGTCAGCCCCTGCATATTCCGTACCGATTGCAATGTGCTTTACAGTCACGAAGTTTTTTTCATAATAATCGTACATCTCATCGTAAGTTATGGCATAGTCGCCATTCTCTGCAAAGGCAAGGGTAATTCCCTTGTTATACATAGCGTAAAGCTCAAGATATTCGCGGTACATCTTAAGGTCTATAGTATAGGTTTCAAGATATTTATTCACCGCTGCCTTTGAGCCGAACTCATTTATAATATCGTCTATTGCCGTGTCGATAGTCTTCTTGTCCTCGGATGTAAGCTCCTCACCGTGCGTCATAGCGTAATCCGCAAAGAAAAGAACTGTGCTGATATTCATCTGACACTGTGCGTAAGCATAGTCGTCGAAGGTTACGTTGTCGCCTATGGACTGTGCCCAGAGGGCTGGTATATCAGTAGATGCACCCGAATACTGCTGGAGAAGCTCGGTCTTCATCATAGCAAGCTCGTAAAAGTACAGGTTTTCGTTGAGGCTTGCATCACCGTAGGCAAAAACTGTCTCGCTTTTATCCCCCGAACAGGAAGCAAAAGCCAAAACAGAAATTGATAAAATCAAAAGAACCGCTATATATCTTTTCATTTTCTTTCCTCTTTTAAGTTTTTTGTAATTATACATCAAAATTGTGAATTTTTCTATACGTTATTCTCATTTATTCTTTTTATTATTTCCTCGTAGCCGTCGGCAAATATTTCAAGGTCAACAAGAACGTTTTTCTTGTCGGTCTTTAATACGAAATACGGCTTGGAGGAAGAACGGAAGGTCAATTTACCATTCTGATAGAACATACAGAGTGCCTCAGCAGGCTTTAGATTTTCGGCATTTGTATAGATATACACCGACTCCGAGTTCTGTACGGTTTTCAGAACGCCTAGCTTTTTGAGCCTCTTTTTGAGCATAGATATTGCAATGAGGTTTGTAACGCTCCGTGTAGGCTCACCAAACCTGTCAATAAGCTCGTCGATAAGCTCGGATACGTCATCCTCGTTTTCAAGCTCGGATATCTTCTTATATATGTCTATTCTGAGCTTTTCGCTTGTGACGTAGGTTTTGGGGATAAAAGCGTCAACGGATAAGTCGATTAAAGTATCTATTTCATCGTCTAGGCTTTCTGTTGTCTCTCCCCTCTCACGCTTCATTGCTTCATCAAGCATTCGGATATAAAGGTCATATCCTACACTGTCCATGTGCCCGTGCTGCTCAGAGCCGAGAATATTACCCGCACCTCGAAGCTCAAGGTCTCGCATAGCAATCTTAAAGCCCGAGCCGAATTCGGTATACTCTTTTATTGCCGAAAGTCTCTTTTCGGCAATTTCAGTAAGAACCTTCATTGGTCGGTAGGTAAGATATGCCCACGCTTTTCTCGTGCTTCGTCCGACACGTCCCCTTATCTGGTGAAGCTGACTGAGTCCGTAATGGTCGGCATTTTCAATAATAAGGGTGTTGGCGTTGGGTACGTCGATACCAGTCTCAATAATGGTGGTACACACAAGCACGTCTATCTTCCCGTCGTACATATCACGCCATATTTCAGAAAGCTCCTCACGGTCAAGGTGTCCGTGAGCGGTTGCAACCGTAACACCTTCAATGTTGTCGATTATCCTCTTTGCTCTGCCCTCGAGAAGCTCGGTGTTATTGATAAGATAGAAGACCTGCCCTCCACGCCTTACTTCACGTCTTATGGCTTCGTATATCATTGCCTCGTCATATTCCATAACGTAGGTTTGTACGGGGAAGCGGTCACTGGGTGCTTCTTCAAGAAGCGACATATCCCTGATACCGCTGAGTGCCATATTGAGAGTTCTTGGAATAGGCGTTGCGGTAAGGGTTAAAACGTCAACGCCCTTTGCCATCTCTTTGAGCTTTTCCTTGTGTGTTACTCCGAATCTCTGCTCCTCGTCAACTACAAGGAAGCCGAGTCTCTTGAAAAGGACGTCCTTCTGGAGAAGTCTGTGAGTTCCCACAACTATATCAACACTTCCGTCCTTTATTCCCTCAAGGGCTTTTTTTATTTCCTTTGGAGTTGAAAATCTTGACAGAAGTGCCACGTTTACAGGGAAGCCTCTAAAACGTGAAAGGATTGTGTTATAGTGCTGCCACGCGAGAACTGTGGTGGGGGCAAGGACTGCCGCCTGCATGGAATCCATAACACACTTGAAAATGCCACGGAGTGCCACCTCTGTTTTACCAAATCCTACGTCCCCGCAAAGGAGTCGATCCATAGGCACTTCACTTTCCATGTCACGCTTTATCTCGTCTACGGCTCTGAGCTGTCCTTCTGTCTCATCATACTCGAAAGCACCCTCAAATTCAGCCTGCCAGGGCGTATCCTCGGAAAAGGCGTGTCCTTTTACGGCACGGCGTGCTGCATAAAGCTTTATAAGCTCCTTTGCTATATCGCTTGCCGCCGCTCTTGCACGGCTTTTTGCCTTTTTCCATTCGGGTGAGCCAAGGCGGTTAAGCTTAATACTTCCCTCGGCACCCCCTCCGATATATTTTGAAATGGAGTCAAGGCTGTTGCAGGGAAGATAGAGTACGTCGTCTGCCGCATACTTTATTACAAGGTAGTCCTTTTGAACTCCGTCAACTATCATACTCTTGATGCCCTGATAAATTCCGATTCCGTGATTAACGTGGACAACGTAGTCACCCACCTCAAGGTCGTTATAGGACATTATGCGTTCCTTTGAAGAGCTCTTATATTTAACCTTGTGCCGTCTTGAAGCACGTCTTTCCTCCTCACCCACTCTGTCGGTGAGCATAACGAAGCTGCTCTTTACAAGCTCGAAGCCTTCTTTTAAGGTTACCGCCGTTTTGTCCTGAGACATAACCGAAACTACCGCAACGCTTCCCGAAACTGTTTCATCGTCGGGCTTTGAAATGTGTGCCTTTACACCTCTGGATACAAGGGACTCTTTTAAGTTGTTTGCGGAAATGGAGTTGGCGGAAAGTATCACTATATTGTAATTTCCTCTATAGAAATGCTCAACGTCATCAAAGAACAGGTCGGCATTCTGTGCCATTGAAACGGTCTTTCTTGTAGTGATTGAAAAGATATCGTCATACCTTACAGACTCACCAGTCGTAAAGCTATTGAAAACAACGCTTGTGGCGTTATCGGTTATTTCTTTGAGGTAATCGTAGCCGTTTTGTCCCATTGAGCCACCCATAGCCCAAAGCTCGGGACGGCTTTCAAGAAGTCCCTCCACCGTCTCGGAAAGGAGTGCCATCGCCCCCTCAAGCCTTGACTTTATTTTGGGGGTATCGAAAAGACAAAAGAGAGTATCCTCCCCGAGATAATCGGCAAAGGTCTCACACTCGGGGTAAATTATATCGGCGTACATTTCAAACTCAACCGAGCCTGTGTTTTCAAGGGTCTCCTTTTCACGAAGGAGTGCCTCCTTTACTTCCTCTCTCTTTTCACGCTTTGCTCGGTCAGAAAAAGCCTCGGCAAGAATATTACGTCTCTCCTCGTCGGCATATATCTCCATTGCGGGAAGAATACTTACCTCGTCAAATGTTTCGATACGTCTTTGAGAATTAACGTCAAAGTCGGAGATTGAGTCAATTTCATCACCGAAAAATTCTATTCTCACGGGATAGTCAAGCTGTGAGGGAAAAACGTCTACTATACCGCCTCTTTTTGAAAACTGCCCCTTTCCGTCAACAAGCTCACACTTCTTATATCCCATTGACGAAAGCTTTTTTACAAAATAGTCGATGTCCAAAAAGTCACCGCTCTTTATCTTCATTCTTGAAAGTGACAGAGTCTCTCTCGGCACTGTCGTCTGACAAAGTGCTTCTGCGGTGGTAACAACTATATCGAAATCACCGTCTGCCACCTGAGAGAGCACCGATAGCCTTAGATAGTCGAAGTCATGTCCTCTTGCATCCACCTTGCCGAAGAAAAAATCACGGGCAGGAAGATAGAGGCATCTTTTGTCAAAGCCTTGAAGCTCGGACACAACTGTATGTGCTTCCTTTTCGTCTGAAAATACTGCAACGACCTTTTTTTCCGTATCCCTTTCAAGCCCCGCAAGAGTAAGTGCGAAAAGACTGTCGGAAATCCCTGTAACAAGATATCTTCCACGCTTTTTTACGCTTTCGGTGAGCTTTATATATTCACTTTCCTTTTTTAGAGAGCTGAGTAAAATGTTCATTATTCCTCCGAGGTTAAGCTTCTATCATCTTGCACACGTCTACCCATTTTTTGAAGTTTGAGGTTTCTTCAAGCTCGGGGATAGTCAGCTTTATTGCACTGTTTGAGCTTCCGCAGGCGGGGTATACCATCTCAAAACGCCTAAGCGACTCGTCAAGATACACCTCAACGCCCTCGTTTATAGCAAAAGGACAAACGCCTCCCACTGCGTGACCGATAATTTCCTCAACGCTTTCAAAGGGAAGCATCTTTGCTTTCACCGAAAACTCTCCCCTGTACTTTGCGTTATCTATCTTCACGTCACCTGCCGCGATAATGAGAATGGGTGTTTCCCCCACGATGAAGGAAAGGGATTTTGCAATCTCACCCTCACTGCACCCCGCCGCCTTCGCCGCATCGCGAACCGTTGCGGAGGACTCTGAAAACTCTATTATTCTGTCTGACATCTCAAACTTTTTAAAATATTCTCTTACCTTTTCAAGTGACATTTTTTCAAGTTCCTTTCAAAATCTACAAACGCCAAAAAGGACAAGTTTCCCTTGTCCTGATTTTTTATCATTTTATCACAAAATAATATTTTTGGCAAGGGGGAAAATTTTCTTTTACCGATGAGGCATAAAAAAAGACCGATAAGACAAAGAGGGGCTTTTATCGTCACTCGTTATGCTATAATGCAAAAAAGGAGGAATAGAAATGACGGCAATTAAAACGTACGGACTCACAAAGCGATATAAAAATATCGTGGCAGTTGACAAATTAAATCTTGAAATAAAAAAAGGAGAGCTTTTTTCTCTCCTCGGGGTCAACGGCGCAGGAAAAACCACAACTATAAAAATGCTCACCTGCCTTACTTCCCCATCGGAGGGTGATGCCTTTGTTGGAGACTACAGTATAAAAGAAAGCCCCAAGGATGTGAAAGGTATAATAGGTGTATCTCCTCAGGAAACGGCGGTAGCGCCAAACCTTTCGGTAAAGGAAAACCTTGAGCTCATCTGCGGTATATACAGATTTGACAAAAAAAAGACCAAATCAAAAGTTGATGAGCTTATAAAAAAATTTTCACTTTCGGAGGTTGTGTCAAGAAAAGCAGGAAAGCTGTCGGGAGGTATGAAACGAAGGCTCAGCATTGCAATGGCTCTTATCTGTGAACCCGAAATACTCTTTCTCGATGAGCCGACCCTCGGGCTTGACGTAATTGCGAGGCATAACCTCTGGGAGACAATACTCTATCTTAAGGGAAAAGTTACCGTTATTCTGACAACTCATTACATGGAAGAAGCAGAGGCTCTTTCAGACAGGATAGGCATTATGAAAAGCGGAAAGCTTCTCGTGGCAGGAAGTGTAGATGAGATAAAAAAGAAAGCGAAAGCCGAGGATTTTGAATCAGCTTTCGTTTCTGTAATAAAGGAGGCGTCGGTATGAGAGCTTTTGCAACAAGATGCATGAAAGAAATTTTAAGAGATCCCTTAAATCTGTTCTTCGGACTTGGATTTCCGCTGGTTTTACTATTACTTCTCTCAACTATTCAAAAAAACGTGCCCGTAAGTATTTTCGACATCGACACTCTGACCCCAGGTATTACAGTATTCGGGTTATCCTTTATGACGCTTTTTTCGGCAACGCTCATATCACGTGACCGAGAAAGTGCACTCTTGCAGAGACTATATACAACGCCTCTCACAGGCTTTGACTTTATTTTGGGGTATATGCTCCCTATTCTGCCAATAGCCCTCGGGCAGGTCATAATTTGCTACCTTTTCGCAATTCCGCTGGGATTTACCTTTACTGTGAATACTCTTTATGCTATAATTGGAATAATCCCTATGGCAGTTTTCAACATTTCCCTTGGGCTTTTGTGCGGAAGCGTTCTTTCCTCAAAGCAGGTCGGGGGCATCTGCGGTGCACTTCTTTCAAATCTCTGTGCATGGCTTTCGGGAGTATGGTTCGACCTGACGCTTGTGGGTGGATTTTTTGAAAAAGTCGCAGGGGTACTCCCCTTCTATCACGCAGCAGAACTGGAAAAAGCCTTATCGGGGGGAGCTTTTGGAAGTATAACCCCTCATCTTTTTACCGTTTTTTTGTATAGCGTATGTATCACAGCAGTAGCTATTTTCTGTTTTCTTGGACAAATGAAAAAAGAGTAAGGAGTATTCAGGTGAAATACAAACTGATTATCGACAAAAGTGCTGACGAAGAAATAGTGGCAACCGTTCACGCACCTTCGGCGCTTACCGAAAAAATAGAAAATCTTGTATTGAGCTTTTCGGGCACCGACTCTGTTATGGGATATCGTGATAACGAAATGAGAAGACTTCCCTTTTCGGAAATAGAGTGCATTACGGTAATTGACAGAAAAGTGACTGCCATCGACACCGATGGCAACCACTACAAAATTCAGGAAAGGCTCCGTGAGCTTGAAGATATTCTCCCCTCTTATTTTATCCGCATAAACAAATCCACTATCGCCAACGAGCATCGTATTCTGCGTTTTGTTGCTGTATTCAGCGGAGGCGTGGATGCCGTTTTCCGTTGCGGATATCGGGAATACGTTTCAAGGAGATGCTTTGCGGAAATAAAAAGGAGTGTTCAATAATGAAAAAATACGTATTGGAATTTTTACGCCGAGGTGTTGTGGCATTCGGCTTTGGACCTATCGTTCTTGCGATAATTTATTTGATTTTGCAATATACCGTGGGTTTACAAACGCTCTCGGTAACCGAGGTGTACCTCGGAATACTCTCCCTTTCACTACTCGCTTTTATTGCAGGGGGTATGAACTTCATCTATCAGATAGAAAGACTCCCTTTAATGCTTGCGATTTTGATTCACGGAGTGGTTTTATACTTAACTTATCTTGCAACTTATCTTTTGAACGGCTGGCTTAAACAAGGTACAACCCCCTTTCTCGTCTTTTCAGTAATCTTCGTTTTCGGCTACCTTGTAATCTGGGCTATCATTTATTCTTGTATAAGACGAAATACCGCAAAACTCAACGAAAAGCTTATTGAGAAGCAAAGGATAAAAAATTAGTAAAACAGCACTTTCTTTCAAGTGCTGTTTTACCTCTCGGGTTCGATTCCCTATTTGAATTTCTACAAACAAAAAGACAGATAACTCTCTATTTGTTTGCCTTTTTTTCAATTGCTGACAAAATATCTCTAACAGAAACTTCATATTGATCAAATTTATCAATATTTGTTTCTTTTATCCATAATTGACCTTCTCCAATATTGCCTCTATGTTGTCCTGTTGAGTAATATTCATTATTTGCTACTTCGTCACTTGATAAAACCCAATATCTTATTTTATCTCTCCATACAGCAATCCATACAAACACATCACAACAAGCAGGCTTGATTTGCTGAAAGTTCATATCAAAACCTGACGGTGAATCACTCGATAAAGCTTTAATTATCAAAGAATCCCCACTTTTTCTTTTAACAGCTCTTGAGGCTTTTACTTCAATTTTAATTTCATTATACCAAAAATCATATTCTCCCGAATAAGTAGGATCTAAATTTGTAGATGGTATCTTTAATTCTGGAACTACTTCGTTTAAGTGCCTTTGTGCCCAAGTTTCTCCAAATGTACGTGGTGCAGTTATTTCAAAAACATATAAATATTTATTTCTTTCCAAGTATGAGTTGCGAATATCCAAATACTCTTGTAAAGTGATGGTTCCTGTAGCAATTAAGTGGCTAATTACATATTCAAATTTATTGAATGGATAAACAGAATACAGATCATCCAAACGTTCATCACTTAAGTCAAAACAATTATCAGTCAATGTTTTCATTTCTGTTATTCTTTTCTTTAAATCATTTATTAAATATTCCATTCAACTTCTCCTTAATATATTTCTTTTGTTCATTTGTAATTCCGTAAATAGAAAAAATTTCATCTTGGATTGATTCTACATATTGATTGTTTCCATCTATAACTTTTTGCACATTACTAGATAATTCAAAATCTTGTTTTTTTGTAATTTGCGGGAAAGGCAATTCGCATAAATTTCCTTTTAATATCTTGATTTCAGAAAACAGCACACTATATAAATATTGAAGCATATCCGAATTCAAAAACGCTAAAACTGTTTTAATTGACATATTGGGGATGTTAGGTATCAAGATATTTGCACTATTTAGAAACAGAGATTTTGTATCATCATAAGCAAATACCAATTTATTAGAAATAAATTTATAAACCAATTTTTCAGTTGCACGATAATATTCTTCTTTAGCAACTTGTTGGAAATTATTTCTATTATATATGACATAATTTTGAGGAGAAGAAAGGCGGTAAGGAAGAATTTCTTTGCCCGTATAAATATGCTCAGTGCCATCTAATGGCATTTTATACAATTTGTTTTTATTATCCCCCGTTACAATACCTAAAGCCCAAATACTATCTTTTAATGTGTATCTTTTTAGACAATTAACTTTATTTATTATTTCAGAGTCTATATTATTTTGAAAGTTAAAAACAAGATTTTCTGTTGCATAAAAAGATTGTTTATCTATAACAAACAATTTTTCAGGAGTATATATATTTATTAAGCGTGAATCCTTTTTATTATGAACTTCTATATCAACATAGTGAGTTGTTACACCTGAAAACGTACCATCATACAATGTAATAGAGTTTATTGTTCCATTTTTCAATATAAATGAACGAATATCTTTGTGAACTTTGACATTTAATATAGATTCAGGAAATAAAAATCTTATTATACCATTTTCTTTTAAAAAACTATAAGCATTGACAAAGAAATATGAAAAGGATTCTTTTGAAGTGATTTCGGGGATATAATGTAAAGCTTCACAACTAGCTCCCCAAGGAGGATTAGTAATTATATAATCAAATCGAATATTAAATTGCAATAAAAAATCACTATTATCAATAAAATTAATACAATAAATTTGAGGTGAAAATGAGTACGCTTTATACTTTAATAATAAGTTTACTTTACAAATAAAAACTGCAATTTCATCATTGTCAAATCCAAAAATTTGATGTGGTTTTGCGTCGAGTTCTAATAAAAAAGAGCCACTACCGCAACACGGATCTAACAATAATTCTTCATTTTCAAAGGAAATAAAAGATGTCATATTGCGAACAATATCTCTAGGAGTATAATATGAACCTATCTTATTCTTTTTTCCCTCCATTAAAATCCCCTGATAAATCAATCCAAGCAAATCACGTTCATCACTAGGAATTGCAAATTGATATAATCCTTGATTTATAGAACAAGGGTAATCATTTATAACTTTTTGAACATGTGTTAAACCATATATCCCTGCTAACTTCAACTGTTTGATTGCAAGAGTATATACAACAGAAAAGACATCTATTTTATTCTCATTAACAAAGGATAAAATTTCGCTTATTATTGAAATATTATCATCGTTTGATAGATATTCCACAGGTAGAATTATTTTTTTTGATAAACGTTTATTTGCCCGAGTAGTAAGTTTTGAAGTAAAATCAGCGTTTAACCTTGACCAATTTCGAGCCGTAGCAAGAGATATTTCAGGTTGCATAATTCCACCCTCCTTTTTATTTAAGTATAGCATATTTTTCAAAAAATTCAATCCCTTTCATTTGTGTAAAATATAAACTCAATAAATTTATGTAATAAGCGTGTAGTTTCTTTAAAGTTACTGTAATATTGTTTTGCAGTCCACAGGACTGTTTTCTTTACGGCAGTCTCCCTCTCGGGTTAAATCAAGGCGTAAGCCTTGCATATAATCAAAACGAAGTTTTGTATATCATCAAGCCGACAGTATTTATACACCCTGCGGGTGATAAGATACAACAACGGCTTTGCCTTTGTTGATGATATACACGCTGTCGCGTGATGATATACCAAGCCTGTCGGCTTGGATAAAAAAAGAACGAAGTAAAACTTCGTTCTTTTTTGGTGACCCGTACGGGAATCGAACCCATGTTACAGCCGTGAAAGGGCCGTGTCTTAACCGCTTGACCAACGGGCCATATCGTAAAGCGGAAATGGTAGCGGAAGTCGGACTTGAACCAACGACCTGTCGGGTATGAACCGAATGCTCTAGCCAACTGAGCTATTCCGCCATATCGGCACTCCATAACGAGTGCTTGTATATATTATCACAGTATATTGAAAATGTCAAGTATTTTTTCAAAAAAATTCAATTTTTAATATTTTTCTTCTTTTTGTATTAAATTATACAGAAAACGGACTGTGAAAAATCACAGTCCGTTTAATTCTTACTTCGTTCTCATTTCTGCACCGAGATTTTTCACTAGGAATTTTATAACGGTGTTGGCACATGCTTCTATTTCGTTTGAAGTGAGAGTCTTTTCGTTTGAGCCGAGGGTGAGGCGGATAGTTACCGACTTCTTGCCCTCGGGAACTTGAGCCCCCTTATACTCGTCAACAAAATCTGCGTCCTGAAGGAAGCTATCGCTATTCTTCTTTTTGAGGACTGCTTCCTTAATCTCCGCCCACTTTGTATTCACGTCAAAGAGGAGTGATACGTCGTACTCGATAGTAGGATATTCTGCTATATGAGTGAATACGTTTGTTCTTGAAGTAAAAGGTTTAAGAGCATCGGTGTTTATCTCAAATAGTACTGTTGCAAGATTCTTGATACCGCAAAGGAGTGATGCCTTCTTTGAAAGAAGTGCCAGATGTCCTATAACCTTACCGCCAAGAGTAATATTGAGCCAAACAGTGCTGTCTGCCCAGTAAGGCTTTTCTATTCTCTCAAAGGAGAAGGCTTCCATGTGGGTATATCTTGCCATATTCTCTAAAGCACCCTTTGCCTTACGGAAGAGTGCGGGTACTGCATCTGAGGGTGCAGTGAAAGCACCTGCAATATGACGCTCCTGTGTGGGAAGAAGCTCTTTTTCGTCATACTTTGAGGTGTAGTTATCGTCGATGAAAATCTGTGCTTCTTCAAATACCCCAAACTCACTGTAGAAACGCTCATTCTTGGCAACTGCACGGCAGATATTTGGAAGAAGCGTTGAACGGATAAACTTCTCGTCGGGTGAAGGAGGTGTTGAAAGCTTCAATACCTTATCGGTGTTTTCAAGAATAGCAAGAGCATAAGTATCGCTCATCCAAGGATAGGTAAAAATTTCCTGCATACCTACACGGATTGCAAGGTATTCCTTAATCTTTCTTACAAGGTCGTGGTCAAGCTGGTTGATAGCACCCTCGAAGCTTGTAACGATGGGTGTCGGCTCAAAGTTCTCGTAGCCGTACATACGTGCTACCTCTTCCATAATATCAGCCTTTATGGAAACGTCACCTGTTGAACGCCAGGTAGGAACAACGATGTGCATATTCTCATCGGTAAAGGTAACCTCAAAGCCGAGAAGTCCAAGCTTCTTCGATACTTCTTCCTTTGTAAGCTTCTTGCCGAGTCTTCTTTCAAGCCAAGAAAGTTCAACATCAAGCTCCTTCTTTACGAGCTTTTCGGGATACTTGTCGGTGAAGGCTGTAACCTTCATTTCGGGATAAAGTCCCTTGAGAATTTCCATCGTCATAGAAAGGGCAATGTCGCATCTTTCGGGGTCAACTGCCTTTTCATATCTTGAAGAAGCCTCTGTTCTGTTGTCATAGCGGAGTGCAGTTCTTCTGACACCCGAGCTTTCAAAGTTTGCTACCTCAAGAATAACCTTTTCTGTATCGGGGAGGATAGAATCCTTAGCCCCGCCCATAACGCCTGCAAGTGCTACAGCACCGTCGTTATCGGCAATTACAAGGTCGTCAGCCGACAGTTCAAGCTCTTTTGAGTTGAGGAGTAAAAGCTTTTCCTTATCATCTGCACGGCGTACTGTGATACCGCCTGCAATATTATCCGCATCAAAGGCGTGAGTAGGCTGACCCGTTGCCATCATAACGTAGTTTGTAACGTCAACAAGGGCGTTTATGGGACGCTGACCTACCTTCCAGAGTCTTGTCTGCATCTCAAAAGGTGCGGGTTTTACCGAGAGTCCCTCCACTTTTACGCCGATGTATCTGGGACAGCGTTTTGTATCAGCAATGTTAATGGGCATTTCCTCTTTTGTATCGGGAGTAAAAGGCTTAAACTCACGGAGGGGCAAATTGTAGAGTGCCGAAAGCTCTCTTGCAATGCCGTAATGTCCCCAAAGGTCGGGGCGGTTTGTCATAGACTTATTATCAATTTCGAGAATGATATCGTCAAGGTCAAAAGCCTTTGCCAGTGGTGTGCCTGCAGGAATACCAAAGGAGGTCACGTCCATTATTTCATGCTCACCCTCTGCAGGGAAAAGGTCAGAGAGTCCTACCTCAACTGCGGCACAAATCATACCGAAGCTGGGTACTCCGCGGAGCTTTGCATTCTTTATCTCTACCTTGTCGCCCTCTCCGTGCCAACGGACAAACGAGCCGGGACAAGCAACTACAACGCTCTGTCCTACCTCAAGGTTCGAGCCTCCGCAAACGATATCGTGAATTTCGCCGTCTGCAATATCAACCTTACAGATGCGAAGCTTATCGGCGTTGGGGTGAGGAAGAACCTCTTTGATTTCTCCCACAACGATGCCGTCAAAGTCACGTGCAAGCTCGTGTGCTCCCTCAACTTCAACCGTTGACATAGTAAGGTCAAAAGCAAGCTGTTTTAAATCCATATCGTCGGGAAGCGCAACGTAGTCTTTAATCCAGTTAAGTGATAATTTCATTATTCTTCCCTCCTTAATGGAACTGCTCTAAAAATCTTAAATCGGTGCTATGGAAAAGTCTTACGTCATCAACGCCGTAACGCATCATAACAAGACGGTCAAGACCGATATTTACGTAAAAGCCTGTGTATTCGTCGGGGTCAAGCCCTGCGGCACGGAGCACGTTGGGGTGAGGTGTACCACCGGGCATAATCTCAATCCAGCCTACGTGCTTACATACACTACAGCCCTTTCCTCCGCAAACAAGACAACCCATATCAATTTCAAAGCCAGGCTCAACGAAGGGGAAAAAGCCTGCTCTCATACGAACGGGAACGTCCTTTCCGAACACCTTGGAAAGAATACTCTTTATCATTACCTTACCTGCGGTAAAGGTGAAGTCACGGTCAACGATAAGTGCTTCATACTGGAAGAATGCTCTTTCGTGACGTGCATCGGTAGTTTCGTTTCTGTAAACTCGTCCAGGGTATACGAAGCGGTAAGGGGGCTTGTGTGTCTGCATATATCTTACAGAGCCGCCTGTAAGGTGGGGACGAAGACAAAGCTTGTCCTCGGCGTTTCCGCTGTCGTGTCCCTCAATCCAGTAGGTATCCATACTCTCACGGGCAGGGTGGTTGGGAGGGAAATTGAGCTTATCGAAGGCGTAATACTCTGTTGTAATATCGTCCTCCTGATAGATTTCAAAGCCCATTGAACGAAAAGCGTCGTCAAGGTCATAACGCATCTGCGTTATGGGGTGAAGTCCGCCTGACATAGGGGCAGTACCTGGGATTGTAAAGTCAAAGTCAGCGGGAATTTCCGATGCCTTGAGCTTTATCTCCTCACGTCTTGCCTCAATCATTTCGGTAAGCTTATTCTTAACTTCGTTTACCGCCTTGCCCATTTCGGGACGAAGCGCAGGGTCGATTTTAGGAAGCTCTTTTAGAAGGACGGTGAGTGTTCCCTCTTTACCGAGAACCTTTACCTTAACCTCCTGAAGAGCACTTTCCGTCGATGCCGACAGTATAGCCGATTCTGCCGATGCGGAAATCTCAAGTAGTTTTTCTTTCATACAACATCCTCTTTTCAATAAAAATAATCCGCCCCTGAAGCCAGAGGCGGATATCCGCGTTACCACTCAAATTTATAACTTTTATGCCCTTTAACGGTGGCTTCCGTGCAAGACTACTATTCTTTCACCCTGCCCGCTCGGGAGTGAAATGCTATTTGCAGATAAGTCGGGTATTTTCAGCTGCCTACCCTCTCTTTGGACTTATTCTTCCGCAACGCTGTCTCCGTCTTTGCGTTTCATACAGGGGTATTTTAGCACAGTCAAGCTTAATTGTCAAGGGTTTTATTTTCGGGTGCCTGACGCTTTATCTTGTTTGTGGTGGTCTTGACAAATTCCTTATCTCTTACCACTACCTTTGAAATCTGCTTGTATACGGGAAGCTCGGTTGTTGCCGCCTTGATATCTGCCTTAAGACGCTCTGCAAGGTTGTCACCGATACCCATTTCCTCAACAGTTGCCTTATCGGGGAATACCTCGGCACAGAGAGCTACCTCCTGTCCGTTTTCTTCAAGAGCGTATACCATAACTTCCTTGATATACTTGATAGAAGCGATGTAGTTTTCAATTTCTTCGGGATAAATGTTCTTGCCGTTCTTAAGAACGATGAGGTTCTTCTTTCTGCCTGTAATACAAAGCTGACCCTTCTTGTTTATCATTCCGTAGTCGCCTGTATGGAACCAGCCGTCCTCGGTGAGAACCTTCTTCGTTTCTTCCTCGTTCTTGTAGTAGCCCATCATTACGATGTCGCCCTTAACGCATATTTCGCCGTGACCTTCCTCGTTGGGGTTATCAATCTTAACCTCGATGCAAGGAAGTGTATAGCCAACAGAGTTGGGGTCGTTTGTTTCCTCCTGATTTACACTTACAAGAGGTGAACATTCTGTGATTCCGTAGCCGTTGAGAAGTGAGATGCCTATTGCATCAAAGAACTCTGCAACCTCTGCTCTAAGGGGTGCACCACCGCAAACGATAAGCTTAAGCTCACCGCCGAATGCCTTGTGAATTGCCGCGAAAATCTTACGTCTTACGTCAATTCCAACCTTGCGAAGACCGTTTGAAAGCTTGATTGCCGCCTTGATGGTCTTTGTCTTGCCCTGCTTATCGATATTCTCCCAAACCTTCTTGTAGAATACGTCAACGAAGGCAGGCACAAGGTAGATATGCTCTGGCTTAAAGAGAAGCATATTACGAAGTGTTGCCGCACGGCTATCGTTAAGGCAGATGGTTACGTTACATCTGAGCTCAACGAGAAGTGCAGGGATAGCCTCGTAGGTGTGATGATAAGGAAGCACGGAAAGAGTTTTATCATAAACGTGTGCTACCTGAAGTCCGTACTTGATACATGATACGATATTATGCTCGGAAAGCATAACGCCCTTAGAAAGTCCTGTTGTACCAGAGGTGTAGGAAATAAGCTTTACAGCGTACTCGTCTCTTGTTTCGTCAATGAAGAGTGTTGAGCCCTCGTTCAAATACTTCTCGCCCTCCTCGATAAGTCGGAGCATAGAAAGGTACTTTCCGTCATGCTCTTCTCTGTCAAATGAAATGAAGTATTCAATCTTTGAAAGGTCTGTTTCTGTTTCCATGAAACGCTTTTCATACTTTTCAGAGCAGAAGCAAACTCTTGCATCACCTGCATCGAGAATGTGCTCTACGTTTGACTGAGGAAGCTCAGCATCAATGGGAATGAAAACAGTCTTTGACTGAAGCACTGTAAGATAGGTTACAATCCAGTCGTAGCGATTTTCTGAGATACACGCAATATGTCCCTCGGTAAGACCGCGGTGACTGAGTGCCGTACCGAGAGCCTGAGTCACTCTGCGGAACTCCTTATATGTAACGTTTACCACTTCCCCGTTCTTCTTATAGCAAAATGCATACTTGTCGGGAGTGTCATTTGCTGACGTTTCAAGAAGCTCCTTTATAGAATAGAAGTCACGGAGGGGTGCGTATTTTACTTTGTATTCCATAATAATTCACCTTTCGATATCGTTATTCGTTATTGCAAATTACATTTGCTTGTTTTCGATACTATGTTATCACAGATGGACTTTTTTGTCAATAGTTTTGAAATACTTGACGAAAATTTAATGTTGTGATATTATAAAACAAATCGAAAGGAGATAAAAATGACAAGAAAAGAAGAATATATAAATTTTCACTGTCCCCGTTGGGAAGAATTTCCCGACGTTGAGCTTTATGCAGATCAGGTTTTGTCGGTGGTACAAAGACACGTTTCCTTCTTTAATAAAGAAATTGAAATGACCTTTACCTCCCACATGATAAACAACTACGTAAAGCAGAAGATAGTTAAGCCTCCCGTTAATAAGAGATACGACAGAGTGCATCTTGCCTACTTTGTTGTAGTGTGTGTATTCAAGCAGTTTCTTCCCATATCCGAAATATGCGAGGTCATTGCACATCTTATGAAAAGATACTCGGTAAAGGAGCTTTACAATATATTTTGCGATGAGCTTGAAAGTGCCTTAAAAAACGTTTTTGCACCAGAAAGCTTTGAGCGCCGTTTTTCACCCGACGATACAGATGAAACGAAAATCATACGCGCATCCGTTTATGCATTCGCGACCCTTGCATATACAAAATTCATAGTAAACGAAGTCTCTGGAGGTAAAGAAAATGACTAAAATAAAAGCATTTCTCGAAAGAAAGAACGTAAAGCTATCACTTAAGACCTATTTTATCGACGTTATGGGCTCTATGGCACTGGGACTGTTCGCTTCCCTTCTTATAGGAACGATTTTCGGTGCTCTGGGCGATTATACGGGAATAAAGATATTCTCCGAAATAAAAGGCTATGCACAAGGAGCTACAGGTGCAGCCCTTGGTGTCTCTATAGCCTACGCTCTCAAAGCACCGCCTCTCGTTATGTTTTCGGCGGCGGCTGTGGGAATAGTCGGCAACAACCTTGCAACGGTCTACACCCTTATGGGTGCTGAAAAATCTATTACCGCAGGTCCAGCAGGAGCGTTTTTCGTAGCCATTATTGCAGTAGAGCTTGGTAAGATAGTATCGAAGGAAACAAAGATAGACATTCTCGTCACTCCTATCGTAACAATTCTTTCGGGCACTCTTGTGGCAAAGCTTGTCTGCCCTGCTGTTGCCTACGTGATGTACTGGCTTGGCTACTTTATAAACACCGCAACCGAGGCACAGCCTCTTGTTATGGGAATTATCATTTCGGTAGTTGTGGGAATAATCCTTACTCTCCCCATAAGCTCGGCGGCGATATGCGCTATGATTGGAATATCGGGTATTGCAGGCGGTGCGGCTATGGCAGGATGCTGTGCCCAGATGGTAGGCTTTGCGATAATAAGCTTTAGAGAAAACGGTTGGGGCGGTATAGTTGCACAAGGTCTTGGTACTTCAATGCTACAGATGGGGAACATCGTGAAAAAGCCGATTATCTGGCTAGCTCCCACCCTTGCTTCAGCAGTTACGGGTCCGCTTTCCACAATGCTCTTTAAGCTTGAATGTAACGGCGTTTCTGCTGGTATGGGCACGTGCGGTCTTGTAGGTCCTCTGGGTGCTATACAGTCCACAAACGAAAAAGGACTCTTCTTCTGGATAGGACTTCTTCTCATCTCAATTATTCTCCCCATGGTTTTTTCACTTATCTTCAACGAGATACTGAGAAAAGCAGGTCTTGTTAAAACGGGTGATATGAAGCTTGATTTATAAATATACTTAATATTTACAGGGACGGTATTTACGCCGTCCTTATATTTTGTGCTCATAAAAGCTACTAAAACACTATCCAAAAAATCAGGACAGAGAACTTATGTTCTCTGTCCTGATGTGTTTTTTGTCTTACTTAGAAATAAGAACGTATGTTTCTGCAAAGTTATTGAAGGTTACCCAACCGTTGTATACAGTTGCTTCTTCAACCTTACGAAGCTTGTCGATTCTTTCATTGTAGGCTCTGAGTTCAATATCAGCTCCTTCAAAATCCTCATCAACAAGAATCATGAGCTGTGCTTCTTCAAAAGGAAGTCCATTAGAGGACTCGAAGTATACGTCAGTAACGTATTCCTTACCTGCCATTTCAACAAGCTTGTCATGAAGAGTGTTGTATCTACTTTCGCCGTCGAGGGAAACTGCCATGTCATAGTAGTGTACCTTGTCATCTGTCACAATATTGGAAGCTGTTACTACAAACTTGTATCCGTCGCCTGCAAGAGTGATAATTGACTCGGGAGCTACTGTCTTGATATTTTCAAGGGCAAGGGAGGATACCCAGTTTTTAACTGAGAGATCCATTTCGTAGCTTGCACTGAGCTCTACAAAGTCATTAGGAAGATGAATCTTTACAACTTCGCTTGCAAGCATTTCACCGTCAGGCTCGTTGTATTCCTCGACTGTAACTATAGCATAATCTGAGCCATAGTATTCTTCGCTATCCATGACTCTTACTCTGTACATAGCACCTTTGGTTACCTTGAAGGCAGTTTTTTGTGTTATAACCTTCTTTTGACCGTTCTCATCAAGTGAATCCATCCAAGTTTCGCCGCCGTCAAGAGAGTACTGACACTCGTAATCGTACGCAGGATTAAGTCCACTTATCTCACCGTATCCGCCTGCGATTACAGGGAAGGATGAAAGCTTGGGTGCAGGAGCATTTCCCTTGATGTCGTATTCGCCAATGTAATAATTGAAGCGAACCATTTCTTTTTCGTGAATAGTTGTGTTACCTCCAGCAAAACTAAACTTTACGTTTTCACCATCGGTCATACCATACATAGGATACGTTTTTACACCAACAAGGTAGCCAACATCAGGAAGAGGTTTATCCCAGCCCTCATCAGAGGTAAAGTCTATCGTTGAAGTTGTAGTTGAACCTGTGGCAAGCTCCTTACCTGTGTCAAGGTAAGTATAAACATTAACCTTGCCATCAAGTCCCATTACATATGCATCGAGACGCATCGTGTTGTTAGTATAAACAAAGTTGATAGTTTGGCGTTTCGCCTGTGTTTGTACCTTGTACGAATATGTCCTAACATCATTAACGGGAAGAATTTCCTCAGGCATAAATCCGTATGCGAAGGTGTAACCCTGAATGTAATCCTTGTTGTTTGCGAGAACTTGAGTTCTCGCCTGTGCATCAGCAGCATTGAAAAGAGCAATTGTAATGTCGCTTCCAAGTCCTGTTTCAGTCTGGATATTCGTAGCAGTGGGATACAAGCCGTTATCGTTACTGGTTATTTTTCCAACAACAAAATCTTTAGTATTCCTTTGTGTAATTAGCTTTCCACTGTCAAACTCATAAAGAGCTTTTCTAACTTCAAGCTTGGGATAGTTGTAGATAAGGATTGTGCCCTTGTCGTCAAATACTGCGGGAGAGGAGGGAGCAAAATCATCGTTACCTGCAAGAGCGATAGACCAAAGACCTACCTGCTTTTCAGGGTCAAGAGCAAACTCTGTTTTGCCCTCAACTGTAATGGCATTCTCTTCATCAATACCTAATACAGTGTAAGGTGAAACAATGTACTTTTTATCAGCCTGAAGTCCATAGAACGTACCATCCACAAAGGTGATACCTGTGGGAGTAGGCATTGCAGGTCTATTGATAACGTAATAATCGGAATTTAAATGAGAAGCTAAAGATGAAGGAGCTCTCATATAAATACCAATAGCTTTATTATTCAGGGTAGAATCAATAGGGGTCATATTTTCAAGCTCTACATCGTAAATGGGATAATATTTGAAGCCCACAAGCCATCCTTCTTTAGGAAGTCCGGAAAGTGCCTGAAAATCAACCGTCTGAAGATTAAGTGTTGCAGTATAATTAGGCGTGGACTTAGAGGTGTAATCTTTGCCCTCACCGATCCACTCAACTACATCAATGGTACCGTCAGGAAGCATAATATAGAATTCAACCCTGGGCTTAGCTCCAACGAGTTTAATGTATGCATTCTGATATGCAGAAGAGAATTTCATGGACTTAACTTCTTTTATGTTAATGATTTCATCACTAGTGTAAGCATAGTTAAGGCTTATCTTCTGCATAACGGCACGAATTTTTTCCCTCATTTGAGTCTCGTCTTCTGTATCGGAAGTGGCTATAGCATCAGCAAGCTCTTTTGGACTGTAGGGAGAAGAATACATATCGTGTGCACAGAATGCTGTTGCCATCCACGATCTAGCACCTACGTATACACCCGGTACCCATTGTACAGACGTGTCATTTGTAAAAACAGGTTTGTCAGATGTAAGCGTACCAAGCTTCTTTCTGTTTTCGATATCGCCGTAAACGTAAATTATATCAGACCATTCGGTTTCATCCGTTTCGCGAACAACGTAGAGACCTGCAAGGTCCTTGTTTGAGTTTGCGTCAAGGACAAATGCATTTAATTCATCAATGGCCTTGCCTGTGCCTTCAGCGTTCATAGTAACGCTAGCCGCTTCATAGTTCTTTCCGCTTTCAAGTCCCTCAATTACACCGAGACCTCCGGTGATAGCTGCAAGGGAAGAAACAGCAAAGACAACAGAAAGCATAACTGCGACTACTATCGTCATAAGAAGGCGATTTGTCAGTTTTGATTTCATATTTTTCCTCCATGTATAAGTTTAACGAAACTTCTCGTAAACTAAAGTTTTGGTTGGAGGGGAGGCTCGGTGGGAGTCTCCCCTATCCGTTATGAGGTCTTACTTAGTTTCACCTGCGAAGGTGTAGTCTTCAAGCTCCTCGTTATACTCTACCCAGTCAACGATGATGTAAGCTATCTGAGTCTTCTTATCGTCGTCAACGTAGGTACCGATCTTCGCTTCAAGTTTTTCGCTTGCAGTGTTGAGATCGTTGTACTCTCCAATGGTTGTGAGGAGTGTATCAAGGTCTTCAAGTGTGATTTCTTCAAAGAGGAATTCCTCATCTGAGTTGTCGGGAACGTCCTTGATAGCAATGATCTTAGTTGTTTCGTTAAGCTTTAAGCCGCTGGTGTTGTCATCTGTGAATATTAAAGACATATCGGCAATAACTGTGTCGATGCTCTCTTCAGTGTAAGAAGAAGCACTTGCTTCGTCAATTGCTACGTAGTTGTCGTTTTCCTCGTCCCAAGCATAGATACCTGCGGTTGTTGCGGGTGTAGCATGTGCGTATTCCTGATCCTTGTTAACACCAATTACGTCTGTGCCTTCATAGATACCCTTAAAGTAGTAGTTAGCGTATACTTCCTCGTCTGCCTCGTCGTATGTGGCATCACTGTCAGCAAAAGCAATAAGGTGGAAACGTGCATCGGTCTTGTAAGTAACCTTCTTATTAGATCCTGAACCAACACTGTCGAAGCCGTCAAGTCCTATCATTGCAGTAGCAAGAATGTAGAGACCCGTTTCTTCGTCAAGAGTAAGGTAGGTATCTCCCTTAAGCTCAATCTTGTTGAAGTCGGAGGGAATCTCACTTCCAAGATAGAAGTCGATATACTCGTGAGAGCCTGTGGTCTTCTTTGTAAAAGGATAGTAGATGATTGAAGTTCCGTTAGCGATAATCTTTGTGATATCGTTACCGTCTTTGTCCTTGATAAGGTTGCCGCTTGCATCCTTGATAGTCATAATCTTAGTTGAAGGATCAATTTCAAGGAAGTAACCGTTCTGAGGAACAATCAATTCGCCATCTTCAGGCTGTAACTTATCAGCAGTTGTAAGTGAATAGTAACCGTCAGCGTCTACCTCATAGCTTACAAGCATGTTGCGGTACATTACGTAACCGTCGTCATTAATGTATGCTCTGTACATTGAACCGTCCTGAGCAATGGTAGCTGCTTCACTGCCGTTGATAGCATTTGTAGCCTTAAGGTTTACAAGCTCTTCCTTACCGTTGATGATAAGGTATGCAGGGTAGAATATCTCATACTGCTTTGTCTTTTCGTTGATCTGAGCCTCGGTGGGTTTATCAACGAACATGAGGATCGCTCTCTTCTGTCCGCCTGTTACGTTTTTAATGTCATATTCCGTTGCAGGGGTTGCGTAAACGATAGATTCGTCGTAGATATAGTAGTTAGCGTAATTGTAGTTGCCAATTACTGAATTAAATCCAACATAAGGTGACATATCAGGTGAATTTGCAACGCCTTCAAGTATAGTTTTACCCGAATTTGTACCAGCAAGAGAAAGAGAGGTGTTGCCCGCGTAAGTAGCATATCCGTAAAGAGTTGTGTTTCCGCCCACGTACTTAGTGGAAAATGCAGTGATCATGTTAGCAGTTCCTACGTGGAAGAACTCGTCACCAATAAAGTAACCTACGATTATATCTCCCTTTTTGGGCATAAGGTCTGAATGGAACTCATCAGCATCATAAGAGAATGTTGCTGAAGAATATGTTGAGTTAAGCTTTACCTGCTTCTTGGAAACAGAATCTACAATGTAAACTGAGTAATAGTTAAATACAAGGTATTCGTAATATCCGTCACCGTCGGAGTCTATAGCCTTTCTGTTAGATGGAATAGAATTGCTTTGAATAATAGCTCTGGGGAAAGAAAACTTCTCGTATGCAAGTGAAGGATTGTTGTTACCGCTCCATGCACCATACTCAAACATGTTCATCACGTTACCATCGCTATCAAGGTAGTAGTTACCTACAGGAATTACTTCTGTTTTAACGGTATCGTCATATTTAGTTGTTGCAGGCTGAACAAGAACTGACCCTTCGGGGTAACCCAGTGATTCGCGGGCAGCTTTATCAAGATAAACGAGCTTTCTCATTTCCTGGAAATCTTCATACTCATGTGTTATATCGTTAATCTTAATACCATACTTGTGATATCTCTGACCGAGCTGATATCTCTGACCGTCTTCACTCGCCTTGGTATGTGTATAGTTTACTTCTTCTTCGGAAACGTTGGAAGGATTGCTGTAGGCACCGGAGAAACTATCAAGCACATTACCCATGAGGGTAGATGAGGTATACTCACCCTTCTTATTGATAAGGATATTGATGCGTCTTGTAAGGAGTTCGTCGGTATTACCTACGTAAGCTTCGAGACCGAGGTCTTCAAGCTTAAGTGTTTCAACCTTTTCAACACCGTTTTCAAGAATAGCCTTTCCTTCTGTATCAAGGAAACGAAGCTTGATTACGTTATCTTTTCCAGTCTTTGTATAAGTACGAACATCTACGTTATTTGGAGCTGTGGTAGAACGAATGATGGTTGCATCTTCCTTAGCCTTGTAAGGAACTACAAGACCCCAGTTTTCTGTGGCAACTATTTCAGCAACTTCTTCTGTGTAACCCCAAACGTCAGCCGCAAGGGTCTTAACTACAGGAGCCTTGCCTATGTGAATCTTACCGGGCTTCTTTTCTTCTTCTGTCAGAGGCTCTACGTACATAGGCTCATCAAAAGCGTTGTAGAAAAGCTGTGCTACCTGAGCACGTGTAAGAGTCGCATCACCTGCTACGTCTGCGAGTTTTTCACCAAGGTTCAGGTCAACAAGTGCCTTAAGTCTTACGTCAACGGGCCACATTTCAGGTTTGAAATCCACGTAGCCAAGCATTGCACATACCATCTTAAGTGCTTCATCATAAGTAACGTTGCCTTCGGGCTTAAATTTGCCGTCCTCATAGCCGCCGACAATCTTCATGCCTGCACACCATGAGATATATCCCTTAGCCCAACTGTTTGCTTCAACGTCGGGGAATGTTACAACACCGTCACCTGCATCTATAGATGTAGTAAAAGTGGTGTAAACGAGTTTTGCAATTTCATCACGTCTGACAGGAAGGTCAGGCTTAAAAGTGTTATCCTCGTATCCGTGAATGATACCGAGGCTGGTCAAGCTGTCAATAGCCTTAGCATGAGGTGTTTCATTTGTAACATCGGAAAACGAATTTGCCGATACAGTTGCAAATGACAGTACCATCATAGCCACAGCAAAGATGACCGCTAAAAAGCGAATACTTGTTTTCATTGAGAAAACCTCCTAAATATCTTTTATGCCGTGTGTTTATTTATGTTTCGAATTCCGTGTTTTAAGCACCGAATTTATTGAAAATGCTGCTGTTGTGAATAAAGAACGAACCGTTAGAATGCTCTGAGTAGTACTCCGCTAAAACGTATGCAATCTGCTCTTTACCCTTTCCATCTTCGTATGTGAAGAATATAAGTCTCATATCGTATTTTACAGGCTCTCCTGTTTTCTCTGATGCTATTTCAGCCTTTTCACGAGCAAGCTCAAGTGTTGCTGCAAGGTCATCAAGGGTTACCTGCTTGTAACCATATTCACCAATGGTACCCTTATCACCGTTTGCAGAAACGTTAAACATCCAGATAACTGCTGATTCGGGAATTCTAACGCCTGATACGTAATCACCTGAATCTGTAAATAAAAGCCCGTTGTATACGTCAGAAAGCTTTGCGGACGAAACAGATGTCACACCAAGCTCAGCGGCTGATTCCATAGTAATTTTAACGTACTCGTCCAAATCCTTGTCAAAGGCATAGAAATATCCAGCTTCAAGTGCAACCGCACCATCGTCTATGGTTTTATCGGTGTAAGCGAAGCTTTCATTCTTAAGAGTGGACATATCCATGAGGTTATGAGTATAGAAAATACCGTTATCTCTTTCTACAATCATTTCCGAGGTTGAATCTCCGTAGCAGTACTTGATAAGACGTGCGTCGGTCTTGTAGTCTGCCTCGTTTATAATCTCAACAAGCTCTTCCTTGAGCATAATAGCTGCGATTGTATAGAAATCGTCGTTCTCACCCTTATAAAGATAGGAGTATCCAACTGTTTCAGCTTCTTCAAACTCATTCTTTATATCTGCCTTGGTATAAATTCCAAGATACTTATGGTCACCTGTTTCCATCTTTGTGTAGGTGTAGTAAATAGCTGAAGCATCGTTCATTATAACCTTGCTATCACCTGCTATATTGAAGAATTTGAAGTCTTTGTTATAAGTAATCTTTGTACCTGGCTCAAGAATTTTATAGTCTGCATTGCCCTCGTCCTTAATACTAAGTGTATACTTGCCGTCTTCATCTATTACGTAAGAAACAAGTGTGTAGGGAGCCTGAAGGTATCCATCTATGATTCTCTCAGCCTTGCTGTAAGGAACGAAGATCTTGTCAGCAGGAGCCTTATCTTCGGGTTTCTTTTCAGCATCATTCTTGTCCTTCAAGTAAGCAAGGTAAGCCTGATATTCGTCTGCGATAGAAATTGTCTGTCCGTTTTCATCAATGATTGTTTCTTCAGCATTAAGGGGAACAACTGTTTCCTTGCCGTCGATTACAAGCACTGCGGTATAAGCTTCACTGAAAGTCTGTGTCTCTGCGTTGAGAACAGGCTCCTCGGGCTTGTTAACGTATGCAAGAACGGCGAAGTTCATAGCTCCTACTTCAGGAGTGCTAGAAACTGCATAGAAAACTTTTCCGTTATATATGTAGAAATCATACTTCTTAGCCTCGTCCTTGCTATCCTTATCCATAACGGTAGAGTCAAGTGCAGTGGGGATGAGGTTTACGAATACATCCTTGTTAACTGCATATTCATTACCGCTAATGGTTATCTTGTTGTTACCAAACTTTGTAACAGAAGCGGTAACTGGCTTTATAACTTCTACAACTTCAACCTTAGGTCCTGTAACCTTGAGAACTACAACGTCGTCCTCCGCGAGAACTACAGAAGAAGTGAGAAATTCATTCTCAACAGTTATATCAGCATCTATACCGTTTGTAAGATTGTCGAAGATAACAGACTTCTTACCAACAGATTTAACAGTTGCTGCAAGGTAGTAATTGATTTCCAGAACGTCAACCTTGCCGTCTGCATTAAAGTCAACAGTCTTTGCGTCGTAAGCGTAATCCTTGTTAGGAAGTGTGTCGTATGCTGTGTCGGAAACAAGACCGTTATCGTCAATTACTCTTTCGTTCACGGGATTTTCTTCATTTACCACAACACCGTTAACGTAAAGCTTGTTTTCTTTGTCTTTGGTAAGCTCTACTTCATCGGAGTAGATAGACTTGATTGTTGTACCAAGGATATCTTCACCGCGGTAGATAATGCTAACCTCAGCACCGATTATATCGTCGGTCTTACCGAAATATGCGTCAAGTCCAAGCTCTTCAAGAGTAGCCTCGCCATACACGTTAAGACTGATTACATCTTCTTCTTCGGTAGCAGTGCTTCCTGTAAGGTAGAAGTTTTCGGTAGCAACGATTTTATCCGCTACTTCAGAAACACCCCATACGTCAGCCTTGAGAGTCATGGGAAGCTTAGTACCGTAAGGACCGCTCTTTGTCTGATTCATATCCTTATCAAGAGCGTTATAAACTATCTGTGCAATCTGGGCACGGGTAACGAAGTCAGAGCCCTTAACGCTTTCAAGGTTATCACCAAGAGAAAGCTTTGTAAGAGCTACCATTCTGACGTCGGTGGGCCAAAGGTTTGAATCCCATTCGTTGTAGCCCATAGCACCAGCAACCATCTTGAGTGCCTGGTCGTATGTTACGTAGTCATTGGGTCCAAAATTGCCGTTTCCGTAACCGCCAACGATACCCTTAGTGGAACACCAAGAGATATAACCTGCCGACCAGTCGTTTGCAGGAACGTCTGCAAATGAAGCTGTGCCTGCACCTGCGTCGGTGAAGGTTGTGGAAAGGGTGAAAATAATTTTCGCCATTTCGTCACGCTCAACCTTATTGTCGGGCTTAAGCGAGCCGTCTTCATATCCTCCGAAAACACCGAGCTTAACGAGAAATTCGAGAGCTTCATCGTTAGCTATTTTTTCGGTTTTTTCAGCGGAGGCTGTAAAAGCCACCCCTGCAATCATAAGAACTGCAAGGAGCAAGCTTAAAAAGCGTACACTTGTTTTCATAATGAAAACCTCCTAAATAATTTTACCAAGTTATACTTTTCGGCATATTTATCATATCACAAAAGGCTTTGAAAAACAAGTCTTTTTTTGCTTAAAATAAAGAAATGTATCAATTATATGTATTTTTTGAAAACAAGTTGTGCATGTTGCACAACGAAACAAAAAACCACCCAAAAAATCCAATTGCTCAGACCTTTTGAGTGGCTAAAAAGACACGCTCTCATTTTGAGAGCGTGTCTGAATTAAGTTATTACTTAATTATACAAGTTCAGGGAAGAGGAGATCGTTTACAGAAACGAGTTCGCCGTCTTCATTCTCTTCGTAGATTTCTACGATGATAGACTCGATGTCGTACTTGGGATTGCTAACTGTATGACCTTCTGCTTCGCTTCTTACGAGGATAGCGTTAACTGTGTAAACATCATCATTGTTTTCAGCATTATCGTCTTCAAGGAGTTCCTTGTTGTACTGAGCAACTGCCTCAAGCATTTCTGCGAGTTCAGCAACAGAGAGAGTCTTGTATTCGTCAAGAACTTCTACACCGTCTTCGTCAGTGTAGAGACCCCAGATTGTAAGGTCTTCAGCAATGGAATCCATCTCAGAATCGAATTCAAGGATGTAACCGTCGTTCTCGAAGATAGACTTAAGTGCAACAGTCTTGAATGTATTGATGTTAGCAGTTACCTTAACGTACTTTTCAGTTTCAGCATTCCATGCATAGAAGTTACCAGCAACAGTTGCTGTAGCTTCGTTTGCCTTCTTTTCACTTACAACGGGTGCTGCGTTTTCGATCTTTTCGTTGTCAAGGAAGAGATACTCGAGATACTTCTCACCGTCGTCACCGATAACAGTGTTGCTGTTTTCGGGAGCGTAGAGAACAAGAGTTCCATCCTCAGCGTATGTGATAAGACCGTCTTCAGACTTGCCCTTGATTTCGCTATCTACGAAAGCAGCAAGAAGGGTGTAAGTCTTAGCAGTAGCGTTGTATGCGAGATATGCCTTGCCGTTAAGATCTACAGGAAGGAATGACTTATCAGTGATAGTAGCCTTGGTGTAGCTTCCGATGTGCTTGAATGAGCCTGTAGCTTCCTTCTCGTATGTGTAGAAGATTACAGAGTCGCTGTCAAGAACAACCTTGCCGTTACCGCCTACAGTGTAGAGCTTCTTGTCTGCATCGTAAGCGATTGTACCCTCAACGAGAGAATCGTCTTCGCCGAATGCCTTGTTAAGAGTGATAACTGTGAAGCCGTCATCATCTGTTTCGTAACCAGCTACGAGAGCGTACTTGTAAACAGGTGTGTTGCCGTCCTTCTTTTCAGCATATCCACCCTCTGCCTGTGCCTTAGCTGCATCTGCCGCAGTAATCTCTGATTCACCATCAATGATAGCTGTGCCTGTTGCGGGAAGAGTAACTTCTACTTCCTTACCGTCTACGATAAGAGTTGCAATGTATGCTGTGTCGTAGGTCATTGTTGCTTCGTTGAGCTCGTCGCCGTCTGTCTTTTCAACTTCCTTAAGGATAGCGAATGTGTACTCAGAAGCAGTCTTGATATCGTCAGCAAGAAGGATCTCGCCGTTGTATACATAGTAGCCAGTAGCAGCCTTTGCACCAAGCATAGCTGTTGTTATATCAACAGGTGTTACACCTGCGATTGTAAGGCTGTCGAACTTAACTTCGCCAACGTTTGCAAGAGTTACCTTGCCTGCAGCGGAGTTGAGCTTAGTTGCATAAGTTTCAACGGGAGTAACCTTTTCAGCGTATACGATGCCACCGAGAGTAGCAACTACGAGAACGTCGTCCTTAGCTACTTCGATAGTGATATCAGCAGCCTTGGGAGAATAAGACTTACCATCAACTTCATAGTTTGCACCTTTAAGAGTCTTAAGATTTACAATCTTGTCAGCAGTCTTGCCGATAGATGAAACCTTAACTGCAGTCTTGGGAGCAATTACAAGTTCGTCGATAACAGCGTCGCCGTCAACGTCGATTGCACGAGCCATGAAAGCTGCGTCAAGAGCATCCTTAACTGCTTTCTTGATTACGTAAGTAACCTTTGTGCCTTCAGTCTTCTTTTCGAATGCAGTAGCACCGTCAACCTTGAGAGTCTTTTCTGCATCAACTGAGTCGTCAGTCTTTACAACTGCCTTGTAAGCAACACCGTCAACAGTAAGAGTGTCAAGTGCCTTGTTGTACTTAACTTCTACACCGTCAACTACAGAACCGAGAACATCGAGACCGCCGAGAAGCTCTGTCTTGTCAGTCTTCTTGAGACCGAGAAGCTCAAGACCAACGAGAGCATTTGCCTTGTTGCCTTCGTATGCTTCAAGACCGAGGTCTGCAAGCTTATGAGTTCTCTTGCCGTTAACATCAGCATTAAGAGTGATTGTACCCTTTGCTACGTCTACAGATTCTGCTTTAACCTTAACTTCAGTGATCTTCCAAATGTCTGCCTGAAGAGTCTTGTTAACTTCCTGGGGCATTGTGATGTAGCTGGTAGTATTGTTAGGACCTGCTACAGGAACCTGAACAGGAACAGTCTTAGTTTCCTTCATGGGCTTGTTGAGAGCGTTGTACATGATCTGAGCAACCTGAGCTCTGGTGAGCTGATCGTTGCCGTTAACGTCGTCAAGCTCTTCGCCGAGCTCGAGCTCTCTGAGAGCCTTCATTCTAACGTCTGTGGGCCAAAGCTTGGAATCCCACTCGTTGTAACCGAGAACGCCACAAACCATCTTAAGAGCCTGGTCGTATGTAACGTTGTCGTTGGGACCGAACTTGCCATCGCCGTAACCGCCGATGATACCCATCTGTGAGCACCAGTTGATGTAACCAGCTGCCCAGTTGTCAGCTGCTACGTCGGAGAATGCTGTTGCGCCTGTACCAGCGTCAACAAATGTGGTGTAAAGTACGTGTGAGAGTTTTGCCATCTCGGCACGAGTAACCTTCTGGTCAGGCTTGAATGTGCCGTCTCCGTAACCGCCGATAACATCGAGCTGAGCAAGAACGTTAATAGCATTAGCGTGCTTGTTACCAGCTACGTCGTCAAACGCGGAAACTGAAAGTGCTGCACCTGCAATCATAACAACTGCAAGGAGCATTGCTAAAAAGCGTGCGCTTGTTTTCATAGTTGTGAAAACCTCCTAAAATATTTCTTTTCTGCCTTTTCTTTTGGCACTATCATAATATCACAGCGTTTTTCTAAATGCAAGTGTTTTTGAATTTTGTAACACAACTGTAACATTAGACAAGGTTTTGTTACACAATTTGTTATTTTTGTTACATTCAGAGCCTAATTTTCCAAATATGTTAAAATTTGTAAATAAAAATAGCCTTTCGTTCCTTGACTTTGAGGTATTGTTATTATATTATATATAAAGGAAGAAATCAAGAGCTTTTATTTAATGAAAGGTTAATTATGAAACAGCTTAAAAGAAAAAGACGTCATCTTCGCCCAATGCCCATAATAATTCTTCTCGGAATTATTATAATAACTATATTCTCACTCCTATTTCTCTTTTCAAAATGCGGTGAAGAAAAAGAGGGCGTAAAGGAAAAGACTCCTTCAAACGTTACAGTAGAGAAGGAGGACGAAAGCCTTCCCGACGAGCCTGACCTCCCTGAAATTCCCGAAGAGCCTAAAGAGACGAGACTTTCTTTCGTAGCCTTTGGTGATAACCTTATACACAGCTCGATTATCGAGGACGGTGAACGTCTTGCCAAAGAGGCGGGAAAAAGTGAAAAGTACTTTTTCGACCCCATGTACGAAAACTTTAAGGAGATAGTGTCCTCTGCCGATATTGCATTTATAAATCAAGAGACTCCTATAGCGGGTCCCGACTTTCCTCATGCAGGGTATCCTAACTTCAATACTCCGAACGAAATGGGAGATACTCTTATAAGACTTGGCTTTGACGTTATCAACACCGCCACCAATCACATGCTTGACTGCCGAGGTAAGGGACTTATCCACCACGCAGACTTTTGGGAGTCAAAGAAAGACCTTGGAGTTATACAAATAGGCAGTTATAAGAATAAGGAAGATTATGAGAATATCCGTATCTATGAAAAGGACGGCGTGAAGATTGCTTTTCTCGGATATACCTACTCCACAAACGGAATGACGGCAGGCAGTGCATATTCAGATATTCACATTCCTTTCATTGACAATGACGAGATGGTAAGAAAGGTAAAGGAAGCGCGTGACCTTGCCGACCTTGTTTTCGTGTCAATGCATTGGGGCTACGAGGACTCCTTTGACCCAAATGCAGAACAGAGAGAGTCAGCACAGGCGCTTGTTGATGCAGGTGTTGACCTTATAATCGGAACACACCCCCACGTTATACAGGAAATGAAATGGAAAGAAAACGCCGAGGGACATAAAACTCTTATAGTTTACTCGCTCGGAAACTTCATTTCCACAATGTATTACCCGTGGAATATGTTCGGCGGATATCTAAGCGTTGATATTGTAAAGGACGAAAACGGGGCAAGGCTTGAGTCCCCTCTTTTCAATCCTACAATGTGTCACTATTCACTCAAGAGGCGTGAGCTTAAAATGTATACCCTTGAGAACTACTCACAAGAGCTTTACGAAGCCCACGGAACGACACTTAAAAGCTCGGCATATAACTATGACAAGATAGTTGCAACAGTTAAGAAGTATATACCCGAGGAATTTCTTACCGATTATTATAAAAGCTACAACAATCAGGAGTAATAATTATAAATGAAAATAGTTTATCTGGATTCTTATGCACTCAATCCCGGTGACATTGATTTTCGGGAGCTTTATGAATTTGAGGATATTAAGATTTATCCAAGAACACTCACAAAAGATGAAGCCATTGAAAGAATAGGCGATGCGGAGGTTGTTATTGTCAACAAAGTGGTTCTTGACAGTGACATTTTCGATGCCTGTCCGAATATCCGCCTTATAACGGTTACTGCAACGGGCTACAACACCGTTGACGTTAAAGGTGCAAGAGAGCGTGGCATTACCGTTTGCAACGTACCTCTTTATTCAACGCCCTCGGTGGCACAGCACATTTTCGCACTTCTTCTCGAACTTGCCATGCATACAGGTGAGCATTCCCTTTCGGTAAGTCACGGTGACTGGGCAAAATGTCCCGACTACACTTATCACGTAACAGACCTTGCCGAGCTTTCGGGCAAGACTATGGGCTTTATCGGAATGGGTGCTATCGGCTCGATGGCGGCAAGGATTGCTCAGGCTTTCGGTATGAGGGCTGTTTGCTACCATTCAAGAAACAAGGTGGAGGGAGTAGACCATCTGGAGCTTGACGAGTTACTTCGTATTTCCGACGTTGTTGCTCTCTGTTGCCCTCTCACCGAGGATAACAAGAAGATAATAAGACGTGAAACTATTGAAAAAATGCGTGATGGAGCTATAATCATCAATACCTCAAGAGGAGGACTTATTGATGAAAATGACCTTGCTGATGCGGTGAAGTCGGGTAAAATAGCAGGTGTGGGGCTTGACGTTCTTGAAAATGAGCCACCCAAAAACTCATCCCCTCTTATCGGGCTTAAAAACGTTATAATCACTCCGCATATTGCATGGGCACCCAAGGAGTCGAGAGAAAGACTTCTTGACGTGACAATAGCAAACGTCAAGGGATATATTACAGGAAATATACAGAATAAAGTTAACTAGATTATATTTATGAGAGAGAACTTTTTATAAAAAGTTCTCTCTCATACTCTTTTTCAAAAACTTTATAATTAAAATCTATTACCTAAAGATTTCACGCCAAGTTTCCTCGTCTACTCTGCCAGTCATAGGAAGTCCTGCATCGTGCTGAATTCTCTCTACTGCACGGCGGGTGGATATTCCGAAAAGGTCTCCTCCTGCCGCATTGTTTTCAAGATACCCTTTTTCAATAAGGGCATTTTTCATTTCCCTTACGTCACTTCCCACACTTCCTACACGAAGCGGTCTTTCAAAAGGCTCATCCCTTGATAAAAGCTTTGTCTCAAGAGGGAGAGTATGTACTTTTCTTTGAGGCTCTGGAGGTGTTTCGTGCTTTTCGGGAATTATTTCAACTACTGTCGGTGTGGCTTCGGGAGGAGTTCCCAAAGAAACTTCCAAAACTTCCTCCACCGCTTTTTCGGAATTAACCTGTCCACCGCCCATTCCGCCGTCGACAGTTGGAACGTTTACATTTTCCTTTATTCCGTTATACACCTCAACAAGTCTCCTCCACGTCATCTCCCCTACAACTCCGTCGGACTGAAGTCCGTAAGCACGCTGAAAAGATATTACCGAGTCAAGAGTACCGCCTCCGAAAACGCCGTCAAGGGCTACCGTTCTTACCTCGTTGTTATAAAGGGCAATGGTCGCAAGATATAGCTGTAATTCAAGTATTTCCACGCCCCTCATGCCTAGCCTTAGCACACCTGGGAATTCCTGTGAGGCATAGTCTGCCCTCTCCCCTTCGCTTGTAAGCTCGGAGAGGTCCTTTACTGCAACGTATACTCTCGATATTGCGTACCAGGTGGCTTTACCAACAATTCCGTCGGGAATAAGGTTGAATATCCGCTGAAACTGCTCCACACTCCTTTCGGTAGCCTCGCCAAACACTCCGTCAACTTCAATAAACGGTATTGACGGGTAATTTATCGCTATACGGTTAAGCTGTTCCTGTATTGTTCTTACCGACGGGCCCTCTGTGCCAACACGCAAGGGATTTCCGGGGTAAGACTCGAATGGGCCTTGTATATTTGTGCTTTCCGTCAGTTCAATATCTCCGTAATAGTATTCAAGAATTCCGTCTGCTGACAGTCCGTCATTGGCAAGTGTTACTGTACCCCATTGGCTGAGTCCGTCGCAAAGGGAGGTTGTGCCGTTACAAAACTGTGCGAAAAATGGCTCTTCATTCCCAGGCTTTCTTATATATACGTTGAATATTTCATCGACTATCTCACTTATATTACTGAATATATTTCTGCCCTCTACAAAATACTGGTCAAAAGCAGTTGTATTAGTAATATCGAAGTCATAGCCTCGGCTTCTGTACCATTCAGTGAATACACGGTTTAGGGCAAAGGATATTTGAGCAAGGATATTTGCTCTAATTGACTCCTCGGGCCAAGTAGGATATATTTCCGAGCTTGCTACGTTCTTTATGTAGTCCTGAAAGGTGACTGTAACGTTCCTTGCCGAAATATCGGTGGGAGAACCTAGATGAACGGTAATATATTCGGGAATAAATGGTACGGTGTGTAGCTGGGGAGTGGGATTTCTTGGGGGGAGTGCCGACTCGTCACCCTTTGGTCTTTCGGGGAGTCTGAGTCCATTCGGCGGTATGTTTATACGCTGTGGGCCAATTGCTTGAGGGAAGGAGTCAGACTGTGGCAGAAGCGATACTATTAAAAGCGACTCTCTGTCGGGAAAGACCTGTACCCCGTTTATAAACTCCGAAACGAAGTTTCCAGACAGTACCTCCACGTTAAAGAGTCCGTAAGGGATAAGTCTTTCATTTTCATTAAGAGATAAGGCATAATCGGGTACTTCAAGCTCGAAAACCGCCGTTTCACCTGCAGAGAGCAGAGGTATTACAGTATCGTAGAGAATTTCACCCGAGGTACTCTTAATTCTTACAGTTGCATTATTTACAGGCAAAGCACCGCCTGTTCTGAGTTCTATTCTGAGTGTTCCTGTTTGCATGGCTTTCTTCCTTTCGTTTTTTACTTCATTATATGAAAGAAAAAGAAAAACAGTTACTCAAATAAGTTATTTTTGCTTTGTTCTTCATTAAAAGGATAAATATAGAGCTTTCCCGCATCAATAGTGGCAAGCATTATGTCCCTCACCTTCACACCCCTCTTGTCAATTTCGTTCATGAGCCACCAACGGTTTTTCTCCATTTTCAAAAGATTTTCCTCCAGTATCTCACCGTCTACAACGACGTTTGCAACAAGCTCTCCCTCCTTGCCACTCGATTTTTCAAGAAAGCTCATCTTGCCGTTTTGCTCCATAATAACGCAAGAAACGTCTTTTAGAGTAAAATATCCATTCGTTCTGCACTGGGTGAGAAACTCTCCCATATCCATGCGTACCTTTGCCATATTCTTTTTATAGAATATTCCGTTTTTAAAAAGAATTACAGGCTCTCCGTTCAGAAAACGGCGAAGCTTCAAGGACTTGTTACAGGTAAAAGAAATAAGAAAAGCCATAACTCCGTAAACTGCTGTTGCTACCGCAGCAGGAACAAACACTTTCCCTCCTATTGCCATTTCAGCAGCCGACGAGCCGATGGTTATTCCCACTATATAGTCAAACGCCGACATTTGTGACATCTGCTTGTCACCTGTTAGCTTTGTCATAAAAAACAGAAGTATCATAGAAAGAATACTTGTAAGAACTGCCTTTAATATTATCATTTTCTCACCTCTTTTGTAGTATGACAAGAAAACGAGAAAAATATAAAGAAAAAAGAAGATTTCAGAAATAAATCTAAAATCTTCTTTTTATTATTTGCAGTTAACGAAATTATGTGCGTATTTTCAACGCCAAAATTAGTTACCGAGTTTTGCAGAGTTAACCTTCACACCAGGACCCATTGTAGAAGCGAGAGTACAGCTCTTGATGTACTGACCCTTTGCTGCTGCGGGCTTAGCCTTGATGATAGCACCCATGAGTGCATTGAAGTTTTCAGAAAGCTTTTCTGCACCGAAGGAAGCCTTTCCTATGGGGCAGTGAATGATGTTTGACTTGTCAAGTCTGTACTCAACCTTACCTGCCTTAGCTTCTGTTACAGCTCTGGCAACGTCCATTGTTACTGTACCTGCCTTGGGGTTGGGCATAAGTCCCTTAGGACCGAGCACCTTACCGAGACGTCCGATAACACCCATCATGTCGGGAGTAGCAATGATTACGTCGAAGTCAAACCAGTTCTCTGACTGAATCTTCTGAACGTATTCTTCAGCTCCTACGTAATCAGAACCTGCTGCCTCTGCTGCCTTTGCAAGGTCACCCTTTGCAAAAACGAGAGTACGAACAGTCTTACCTGTTCCGTTAGGAAGTACTACCGCACCTCTAACCTGCTGGTCTGCGTGTCTTGAGTCAACGCCAAGTCTTACGTGAAGCTCAACGGTCTCGTCAAATTTTGCCTTAGAAGTCTTGCAAACAAGGTCGCAAGCCTCTGCTACGTCATAAAGCTTTGCCTTATCGACAAGCTTTGCACTGTCTTTATAATTCTTACCTCTAAACATTGTGGCTTTCCTCCTTATTCTTCAACGGTAACGCCCATACTTCTGGCGGTACCTGCTATCATGCTCATAGCTGATTCGATGTTGATTGCGTTAAGGTCGGGAAGCTTCTGTTCAGCGATCTTTCTTACCTGTTCCTTGGTGAGCTTAGCTACCTTTGTCTTGTTAGGAACACCGGAGCCGCTCTCAATTCCTGCTGCCTTCTTGATAAGTACTGCTGCAGGGGGAGTCTTGGTAATAAATGTGAATGAACGGTCTGCATATACTGTAATTACTACAGGGATAATAAGACCCATGTCGTTCTTTGTACGCTCGTTGAATTCCTTTGTGAATGCGGGAATTGCAAGACCGTACTGACCAAGTGCGGGACCTACAGGGGGACCGGGCATTGCCTTACCTGCGGGTATCTGAAGTTTTACATAACCAATAATCTTCTTTGCCATTTTTCATACACCTCCATGTGGTAATAAATTCGGGACTTTGTCCCTCCCACTTTGTATTCCGTCGCATCTCATGAATGACGGCATGATGAGCGTGTCTTTTCGGAATACATTTATCAAAAGCCTTTAGCTTTTAATAAACAAATTAAACTTTCTTGACACAGTTTGCGTCAAGCTCAATAGCCGATTCACGGCCACCCATACTGACAAGAAGCTTAACCTTCTTTGAGTCTTCTGAGATTTCAAGGACCTTACCGGACGGAATAATTCCGCTGAGAGGTCCGCCCGTAATTTCAACAGTATCGTCTACTGCAAAATCAAGGGTCTTAACGTCAGTATCAACGCCCAGTGCTTCTACTTCTTCATCAAGCAGAACGACGGGCTGTGATCCAGGTCCTACAAAACCGGTTACGCCGGTAGTGTTACGGACAACGTGCCAGCTTTCATCGTTCATTATCATTTTGACAAGAACGTAGCTGGGGAAAAGCTTATGCTCTTCCTTCTTACCGTCCACTTCAATTTCCTCAACGGGAACCTTAATAGCGTGGATAAGATGTCCCATGTTGCGGTTCTCTACGATTTTTTCAAGATTTGTTGCAACTTTGTTTTCATAACCCGAATAGGTATGGACAACATACCAATGGGGTGTGTTATTATCCTGAAGCATAATACCGCCCCCGATTAATTAAACAAATTTACAAGTAAGTCAAGAACCGTCGTGAGTCCTGCGTCAAGAAGCATGATTACTACCGCACTGATAGCAGTAACAACAACTACTACCGTGGTATTCTTCATAACGTCCTTCTTGGGCGACCAAACGATGTTTTTAAGTTCTCTTTTAAGGTCTTTGAAAAATTTCGCAACTCGGTTCGTCTTTCTTACCTTTTCTTCTGCCATGTTAATGACCTCCTCTTCTTCGTTCTAATTACTTAGTCTCTTTATGAAGAGTGTGCTTACGTCACAACTTACTGTACTTGTTCATCTCAAGTCTGTCAGGGTCATTTTTCTTATTTTTGACCGTGTCGTAATTTCTTTGCTTACATTCACTGCAAGCGAGTGTAATTTTTACTCTCATATCGGCACCTCCGTTTATTTTTGCGAATAATCGCGCCTCCCTCTCGGCAGAAAAGCCCAAAGAGGTAGAGTAAGTATACCACTCTTTAAGGTTTTTGTCAAGGTTTTTATTTATTTTTGTATTTTTCTTCTTATTTTTTAGCACTCTCAACGAAAGAGTGCTAAACGTTTACTTTTAGGATATACTATGTTAACTAAATATTCACAAAATCGCACTATAATAAGCACAGACAAAACGAATAGTGGAGGTGTAATAAATGAATGCACAAAAATTCACTCAAAAATCACTCGAAGCATTGCAGAGAGCACAATCCATTGTATCCGAATATGGAAATTCTCAGATGGAAGCCTGTCATCTTCTACTCTCACTTCTTGAAGATGATGGCGGACTTATACGTCAGCTTATAATAAAAATGAACGGTAATCCCGATTCTCTGAGTAGAGAAGCAAAGGGACTCATCGAAAGGCTTCCCAAAATTTCGGGTAACGGCAGAGAGGCGGATAAGGTGTACGTTTCATCGGAGGTTGACAGAATACTCTCATCTGCCGAAAAGACAGCCGACTCGATGAAGGACGACTTCATATCGGTGGAGCATATATTCCTTGCCCTTATTGACTCTCAAGACAGAGATATATCGAAGCTTTTCTCCCTTTTCGGAATTGATAAGGAAAAGTTTCTTTCAGCACTCTCGACCGTCAGAAAAAATGCAAGGGTACAAAGCGATAACCCCGAGGAGACCTACGATGCACTTGCAAAGTATGGCACCGACCTTGTAGAGAGAGCAAGAACAAAAAAGCCTGACCCTGTAATCGGACGTGATGATGAAATAAGAAACGCCATTAGAATTCTCTCCCGCAAAACGAAAAATAATCCCGTACTAATCGGTGAGCCGGGTGCCGGTAAAACTGCTATTGCAGAGGGACTTGCACAGCGTATCGTGAAGGGTGACGTCCCTGCATCCCTTAAAGATAAGACAATCTTTGCTCTTGATATGGGCGCGCTCATTGCAGGTGCAAAGTACCGAGGAGAGTTTGAAGAAAGACTCAAGGCGGTACTCTCCGAGGTGGCGAAGAGCGAGGGCAGGATAATTCTCTTTATCGACGAGCTTCACACAATTGTCGGTGCAGGAAAGACTGACGGTGCGATGGATGCAGGAAACCTTTTAAAGCCGCTACTTGCCCGTGGCGAGCTTCACTGTATCGGTGCAACTACTCTTGACGAGTACCGAAAGTATATAGAAAAGGATGCGGCGCTTGAAAGACGCTTTCAGCCTGTCCTTGTTGGCGAGCCTACCGTTGACGATACAGTTGCCATACTCCGAGGACTTAAAGAAAGATACGAGGTATTCCATGGAGTGAAAATTCAGGACTCGGCTCTCATTTCGGCGGCAACTCTTTCAAACCGCTACATTACAGACCGTTTTCTTCCCGACAAGGCAATTGACCTTGTAGACGAGGCGTGCGCTATGATACGCACCGAAATCGACTCACTCCCCATTGAGCTTGACGTGATACAGAGAAAGATAATTCAGCACGAAATTGAAGAAGCGGCTCTTTCAAAGGAGACCGACAAGCTCTCCCGTGAGCATCTTGAAGAAATAAAGCGTGAGCTATCCGTCATGCGTGACGAGTTCAACTCCCTTAAAGCTAAATGGGAGAATGAAAAAAATGCCATCAGCGACGTAAGAAAGCTTAGGGAAGAGCTTGAGGACGTAAACTATGAAATTGAAAAGGCGGAAAGCGTTTATGACTTAAATCGTGCCGCCGAGCTGAAATACAAAAAGAAGCCCGAGCTTATCTCGAAAATTGAGGAGGCTGAAAAAACGGCGTCAAACGAAAAAGCGCTTCTTCGTGATAAGGTAACGGAAGAAGAAATCGCGAGAATTGTAGAGCGTTGGACGGGTATCCCCGTAAAGAAGCTTGTTGAGGGCGAAAAGGACAAGCTACTCTCCCTTGAGTCCATTCTCCACAAGAGAGTCATAGGACAGGACGAGGCTGTCGTTTCTGTAACAGAGGCAATCCTCCGTTCCCGTGCGGGCATTCAAGACCCAAATCGTCCCATCGGCTCATTCCTGTTCCTCGGTCCTACGGGTGTTGGTAAGACCGAGCTTGCAAAGACTCTTGCCGAAAGTCTTTTCGACGACGAAAAGAATATGGTAAGAATAGATATGTCGGAGTACATGGAGAAATTCTCGGTATCCCGTCTTATAGGAGCGCCTCCAGGCTACGTAGGCTACGACGAGGGCGGTCAGCTTACCGAGGCGGTAAGACGCAGACCCTACTCGGTAGTGCTTTTCGACGAAATTGAAAAGGCACACCCCGACGTGTTCAACGTGCTTTTACAGGTGCTTGACGACGGACGTATCACCGACTCACAGGGCAGAACGGTAGACTTCAAGAATACCGTTATCATTCTCACGTCAAACCTCGGCTCTCCCCTTATTCTCGAAGCGATAGAAAAGGGCGGAGAGATTGACGAGGAAACGAGAAAGAACATCTCTCTTCTCCTCCGTCAGAATTTCCGTCCCGAGTTCCTCAACCGACTTGACGAGACCATAATCTTCACGCCTCTTTCAAAGGAGCATATAACAAGGATTATTGACCTTACTCTTGACTCGCTTCGTGCAAGACTGTCGGCACAGAGAATAAAGCTCGAGGTGACGGAGAGTGCCAAGTCCTTTATTGCAGAAAAGGGCTACGACCCGCAGTTCGGTGCAAGACCGCTCAAGAGATACGTAAGGCAAACCGTCGAAACGCTTGTTGCACGAAAGATAATCGAAGGCAACATCAGCGAAGGGGATACTCTAACGGTTGATTTGGAAAATGATGAAATTGTAATAAAATAATATTATAGGGGGAACTTTTTATGGAAAAGTTCCCCCTCTTACTTCCCCTTCAAAAACTTTTATGGAAAAATTTCAAAAGATGTGATACAATATTTATATCAAAGAATAAAGTAGGGATTTTATGAAAAGAGGACTTATTTTAGAGGGCGGTGCAATGAGAGGGCTATTCACCGCAGGGGTAATTGACGTGCTGATGGAAAACGGCATACGCTTTGACGGCGTTATCGGTGTGTCTGCAGGGGCGGCGTTCGGCTGTAATTATAAATCGGGACAGATAGGCAGAGTTCTCCGCTACAACACCCGCTTTTGCCGTGACAAGCGTTACAGCGGTTTTGGCGTACTTCTCAAAACGGGTAACATTTTCAGTACCGAGTTTTGCTACGGGGAAGTTCCCTTAAAGCACGACGTTTTCGACTTTGAAGCCTTTGGAAAAGACCCGTCGGAATTTTTCGTTGTTGCAACCGACCTTGAAACAGGGAAAGCGGTGTACCATAAATATGATGGCTTTCACGACCACGGCTTTGATTGGATAAGAGCCTCTGCATCTATGCCACTGGTTTCAAAAATAGTTGAAATCGACGGGCAGAAGCTTCTTGACGGCGGTATTGCCGACTCCATTCCAGTAAAGTTTTTTGAGTCTCTTGGATATGACAAAAACATTGTAGTATTAACACAGCCGAACGGCTATCGAAAGGGTAAAAACAAAATGATGCCGTTTATAAAGGCAAAGTACAAAAAATATCCGAATTTTGTGAGGACAGCAAAAGAGAGATACGAAAACTACAATGAAACTCTTGACTATATAAAAGAAAGAGAAGACAAGGGTGAGCTTCTCGTTTTGCGTCCCCCCTACGACTTGCCTGTGGGCAAGGTGGAAAAAGACCCCGAAAATCTAAAGGTGGCGTACAACATAGGACGGGAAACTGCACAAAAACGCATTGAGGAAATAAAAAAATATATGGCTTGACGTTTAGTTCCAATTCTACTCATATCATATAGAAAGAACCTTTATGTGTTCCTTTTACACATAAGGGCTTTTCGTGAGCTTTTTCATTGTTTTGGAAAGAGGAAAAATCAACAGTCCCGCAATTATATTGCCCAGTGCCTGAACTATGTCCCAAGGAAAACCTGCTGCAATCCATAAAAGCATTCCCCGAAAGTCAAGCCCAAAAAGTAGCGCCTGTGCCGGTGCATAAAGCGTACCGTATGCAAGTCCATGGAGAGAGCAAACGAGTGGATAGACCACCACCGCCCATCTTTTCGGCATATTGCGAGGAAGAAGCATAGTAACACCCCAAAGAACAGTCCATAAATAGAGATACGGAACCCACCAAGTAGAAAACCCAAACCACAAACCAGTAAGAAAAACGAAAACATATATGGGAATAAGTGCTTTCTTTCGGAATACCACAGTATAGGTCATAGTGAGAGATGCGAGAAGATGCACGTTGGGAAGAAACTCCATTATGACCTTGGAAGTGAACATTATAGTGCCGAGCATGGCAAAGAGGGCAAGCTCTTTGACGCTCAAGACTCTTTTATTTGGAGTATACAAACTCATAATGCTCGCCGTCGGCGATAGGTGTAGTATCAGCACCCGACATAAGATATTCACCGTTTTTGTAAAGTCCCCAATATTTCTTATCCTTATCATAGTCGGCACGGATTCCGTTGACAACCTTTATGTATATTCCGTACTGGCCGTCCTCACCCTCGATAAGTGAGTTTTCAAGAAGGGCATCTGCAAGTGTTTCGGCATTGGTGTTGACGGTAAGGGTTATTTTCTTGCTCTCTGCCTCAACCTCTACCTCAATTTTTGTATCTCCCTCACCTATCTCGGTATCTTCTTTGTAAATGGCTGATACCCAGATACCCTCTTCTACTGTTTCAGCAGTATCGGTCATAGTATTAGGCGTTTCGGGTACATCAGGTGTGTTCTGACAGGAGGTAAGTGCAAATAATAAAAGAAGTGCTAAAAGTAAACTGATTTTTTTCATTCTTTTTTTCCTTTCAAAAAAATAATGCCCTCCAAAAGAGAGCATGACAAAAAGGCAGACTGTGTCTGCAAATTTGACCTTACTCCCTCGCTTGCCCAAGGAGAATACAGTCACAGTCCGATAGGCATTCCGACTATAACGGCAATGGCTGTTGTCACGGAATTACACCGCGGTTCCCCTATCCCCGAGCAAAAAGCCCGACAACGAAATTTCGATGAACTGTCGATTTATTTTAACACAAAAGCAAAGCAAAAGCAAGAATTGATGAAAAAAAGATTGATTTTTTTTAAAAAACCTATTAGAATAAATTTACTAAAAGAAAGGTGGGACTACCGTTTTGAAAGCATCGTACATAAAAAACACGGCTTTAAGCATTTTGGGTGCTTTTATTCTTGCTTTCGGGCTTTACGAGATACATTCTTTTTCGGGAGTCACCGAGGGCGGTGTACTGGGTGCCTCACTTCTTTTCAAAAGCATCCTATGTGTCTCCCCTGCAATAACGTCACTCGTTATGAACGCTATTTGCTATTTTCTGGGATGGCGTACATTCGGAAAGAGCTTTCTTTTCTATTCCGCAATAGGCACTGTAACCTTTTCTCTCTCCTACAGGCTTCTTGAGGGGACTGCACCTATTTTTGATTTGTCGCCCTATCCTCTCGTCGCGTCAATTATTGGTGCGGTGTTTATCGGTGTAGGCTGTGGACTATCTGTCAAAGCAGGCGGTGCACCTACGGGCGACGATGCCCTCGCCATGGCATTGTCAAGAAAATTCAAGTGGAAAATTGAAAGTGTATACCTTGTAAGTGACCTTGTAGTACTCTCCCTCTCTCTTACCTACATACCGCCAAAAAGGCTCCTTTTCTCACTTTTCTCGGTAATACTCTCTGGAAAAATAGTAGGAATAGTAGAAAGAGCTAAAATAAGATAAAAAATACTTGACAAATCGCATAACTCATAGTAAAATAATAAAGCTGTCAAAAAAACAACTTTATATATGCAGGAATATCGAAGCGGTCATAACGGGTAAGCGAGTCAAAAAAGATGCGGTGCATCGTTTTTGACGAGTGCTTCACTAAAATCGTGAGCTTGACGAGCACACTTGTTTGCTTGGCAGGCGAGGTGATTTTAGGAAGGGCACGAAGGCTTGAAAACCGTCTTTGGTTTTCCAGTTAGCTAGTTTACAATTTAATATTTATATATATGCAGGAATATCGAAGCGGTCATAACGAGGCGGTCTTGAAAACCGTTTGGGTGAAAGCCCACGGGGGTTCGAATCCCTCTTCCTGCGCCATAAAAAAACAGATAGGCACGAAGTTGGCTATCTGCTTTTTTATATGTTGATGGGAAAGGATTTGAACACCGAGGGGGTAATTTCCGTTAAAAAACAGTTCGGTGAACTGTTTTTAGGAAATTGTGCGAGGATTTATAATCCGAGCAACAAAGACACAAAGTGGCTTTATCCCTCTTCCTGCGCCATAAAAAAACAGATAGTCACGAAGTTGGCTATCTGCTTTTTTATATCACGTTTATGTAATTCAATGTTTTGTTCTAAGTCCTTTGGGGTAATGATTTTTTATCTGTCCGTTTACCGCTTTTCCGCCTCCGAGAGGTACTCCATCGGCAAGAATGGCAACGTATCCGTTTTCTAGATCCGCAAAGATGCTTTCACCTAATAGATATTTATCAAGTCTTTTGTCATTGAGAGGCAGGTCGAGTTTTCTCTTGAAGTCCCCTCCCATTGCAGAAAAAAGGTTGTGGTGAGGCTGGAAGTAGCCTTTTTTTATTTCTCCCACCGTAACACCGCACGAATAGGTTATTCTTTCGGGTACGGGAATTTCTGGGTCTATATACACTACGTTATCCTTGAACTTGAAAAGAAAGTCTTCGTTATAGCTTATAAGTGTGTCATTTAGAAATTTTTCTGTTTCCGCTCTTTCAAAAGGTGTAAGAGCTAAAAGAGCGCTCTTTCCCGAAAAGTCCTCTCTGTCGGAGCCTTCTTTTTTCATAAGGGCAAAAAACTGTCCCTCTCCCTTTGCGATATGGGGATAAAATCTTCTCATTCTCTCGTCATAAACACCTGCCACAGTAAATGGCATAACACTATCAAGAGGAGTCACAAGTGAAAATTCGGGATGTCCTTTAAGGAAAGACGTTACAAGCTCCTCGTTTTCTTCTGTCGCAAAGGTACAGGTGGAATAAAGGAGATATCCTCCCCCTGCTACAGCAAGACATGCGTTTTCTATTATTTCCTTCTGACGGGCAGCACACATTCTTACGTTTTCTTCGCTCCAGTCACGAAGTGCGTCGGGCTCTTTTCGGAACATACCCTCTCCTGAGCAAGGTGCGTCCACTATAACGAGATCAAAAAAGTCCAAAAAGTCCTTTGTTAGAGCTCCCACGTCGGTGGAGGTGACAACGGCATTTTTCAGTCCCAGTCTTTCAAAGTTTCCTGCAAGAACCTTGACACGTGCAGGGTTTATTTCGTTTGATACGATAAATCCGCTTTTTAAAAAGGAAGCCGCCTGTGTGGACTTCCCACCCGGGGAAGCGCAGGTATCGAGAATTCTGAAATTCTCTTTTATTTCAAGAGAGGCTACAGGCACCATTGCCGCAGGCTCCTGAACGTAGATAGCCCCTGCATGATGATGGGGGTGTGAACCTATGCCGTTAAAGCTAAAATAGTATCCGTTTTCACAGTAAGGCACAGATATGGTATCAAAAGGAAGTGTCTCCACAGGCTTCAAGGGGTTTGTGCGGAGTGCACGCGGAGATGGTGATAAAAGCTCTTTTTCATAACTCGCAAAGCCTTCTTCTCCAAGAAGCTTATTCATTCTTAATACAAATTTTTCATCGAGTAGCATTTTTTTCACACCTCCTTTTCGTTATCTTTATAGATTATCTTACAAAAGAAAGAGAAAGTCAAGAGATAAAAATTTATTTTTTCAACTTTCACTAAAATCGACTTGACATAAACGTTTTTTTGTGATATACTTCTAAAGCAATCAAAATTGGAGAAGTACCCAAGGGGTTAAGGGGGCAGTTTGCTAAACTGTTAGGTCGGGTTTCCGGCGCGCGAGTTCGATCCTCGCCTTCTCCGCCAAAAAAGCCAAGTCAAAAGACTTGGCTTTTTTTATTCATTGCGAAGCAATGGTATATCATCACGCGTTAGCGTGTATATCATCAGCCATAGGCTGTATAAACTTTTGCAACTTTCTATTTTTCTAAATTGACTCTTTTACCTTTATGTAAATTTCTTCAGCTATGTCCTCGCGGCTTCTCATATTACCCTTTTCGGCACAGTGTACAGTAGTCCATGAAAGCTTCTCTGCCGAGAAAAGAGCTGCCGAATAGGCACGCTTGAGATGTGCCTCGTTTTCGTGGATATCTATTTCTCTGCCTGTTTCCTCGCTTCTTTTTCTGATAAGTCCGAGGCTTATTTCAACGGGTACTTCAAGAAAAAGAGTTAAGTCGGGAGCTGGTATACCAAGCTTTCCGAATTCAAAATCGTAAAGCCAGTTGAGGAACTCTTTTCTTTCGGTGTCGCCCTCAATTTTTGTAAGCTGATGAATGGCGTTTGCTGTGGTATAGCGGTTTGCTATAATCACGCAGCCATTCTCGTAGTCCTCTTTCCAGTTTTTTACAAAGCTTGCAAAGCGGTCAACTGCAAAAAATGAAGACGAGGCATAAGCGTTTACCGCATCGGGGTCGTGAGAGAATTCTCCTCCGAGATACATTTTTACAAGGGCAGATGAATTTGAGTCGTAGTCGGGAAAGGAAACAAGCTTTACCTTTACGCCGTCGTTTTTAAGTCTTTCAAAAAGAAGCTCCGACTGGGTCTGCTTTCCCGAGCCGTCAAGTCCGTCTATAGTTATAAGTATTCCCATTTTTTACTTCTCCTTTTTAGAAAACATCGTTCCGAAGATGAATTTCGGAAGCTTCATCATTCTGCCAAGCCTTTTTGGCTCTTTGAGCAGTCTGTAGAACCATTCAAGGTTGAGCTTTACAAAGAATTTCGGTGCACGCTTTACTGTTCCCGCAAAAACGTCAAGTGTTCCGCCAAGTCCCACGATGAGCTTTGCGTTTATTTTACTTCTGTTTTCGTATATCCACTTCTCCTGCATGGGAACACCTAGGCATACAAAAAGAATATCTGCACCCGATGCGTTGATTTTGTCGATAAGCTCGGGGTAGCCGTCGGGCTTAACGTAGCCATGGGAGGTACCTGCCGTCTTAAAGCCTTGGTATTTCTCACCCATCTTCTTATCTGCAAGGTCGGCAACCGACATTCCCTCATCTGCCTCTGGCTTTGAGCCGTAGAAGAAAATCTTATATTTACCCGAGGCTGAATTTTTAACAAGTGTTTCGGCAAACTCACAGCCTGCCACCTTGCATTTGAGTGGCTTTTTCAAAATCTTCGATGCAAGTACAACACCTGCACCGTCGGGGATAATGAGCTCTGCCGAATTTATAAGAGTACGGAAGCCTTCGTCCTCGATGGTCATTTGTACTATTTCGGCATTGGGAGTGAATACTATGCACTGCTCTCCTCTTGCGATATAGCCTTCTGCAATCTCTATTGCCTCACTGGGAGTAACGTTATCAAAATTTACTCCTCTTACGTTTATTTTTTTCATTTTAATTACCTCTAATTATATCACCCTTTTTAACGTCAAAGGGCATTTTCAGATAAAAGAGCATTCCCGCATGAGGAGTAGACTCGATAGGCACTCCCTTTTCGTCGGTCATGGCAACTGCCTTGAAGGATACTCCCGTCTTGCCAGGAGAGATTATTTCGACAGTGTTTTCTAAAAGCATCTTATTTCTCTGACGGCAAAGGGCAAGTCCCGTTTCGGCATTATAGTCCTCTACCGTTGCAAGGAAAGCCTTTTCCTTGATATAACCTGAGGTGGTGGCGAGATTTGCTTCCTTTTGGGGGTGTGTGAAGTAGTAGCCCGTACAGTACTCTCTGTGGGAAACAGAGTCAAGCTCACGTTCAAGGTCGAGGGTAGTCACACCGAAGTCCTCACCAAAATAGGTATCGAGAGCTATTCTGTAAGCGTTTGTAACCACCGCCGTATAGTAGGCACTCTTCATTCTGCCCTCTATCTTAAGGCTGTCTATTCCCGCCTCTACAAGCTCAGGTATATGGGATATGAGATTCATATCCTTTGAGCCGAAAATATAGGTGCCCTCGGGGTGAAGCTCGGCGGTAAGCATATCGTCTGGACGCTTTTCCTCGGCAAAGTTATATATCCAACGGCAAGGCTGAGCACACATTCCGCGGTTTGCATCACGGTCGAGATAATACTCCGAAAGAAGACATCTGCCCGATACCGAAACGCACATAGCTCCATGCACAAAAGCTTCTATTTCAAGCTCAATCGGAGTCTTTGCACGGATGGTTATAATATCCTCAAGAGAAAGCTCACGGGCAAGTACTACTCTTTTCGCACCCATTTCGTGCCACATACGGCAGGAGAGATAGTTCATGTTAGCACCCTGTGTTGAGATGTGGATATCCACACGGGGAAGCTTTCTCTTTACCAGTTCAAATACACCCATATCGGCAACGATAACAGCGTCAAGCCCTACGTCGGAAAGCTTTTCAAGGTATTCTTCAAGAAGTAGCATTTCGTTGCTTCTTGGCATTGTATTGAGTGTTAAGTACGCTTTTTTTTCAAGGGAGTGAAGATGTGACACTCCCTTTTTCATTTCGTCTATGTCAAAGTTTCCTGCAGCAGCTCTCATGCCGAACATCTGACCTGCAAAGTAGACGGCATCGGCGCCGTAGTTTGCGGCAAAGGTAAGCTTTTCAAGGTTGCCAGCGGGAGAAAGTATTTCAGGTTTTTTCATATCACTTAAGCTTTTTCAAAGAAAGCCTTTATTCCTTTATAGGTTGAGTATACGTCAAGCTTTGAAACTGCTTCAAAGGGAGCGTGCATTGAAAGGACGGGAACACCCACGTCTACAACGTCGATGTTGCGGTTTGCAACGTACTGTGCAACAGTACCTCCGCCGCCCATATCCACCTTTCCAAGCTCACCCATCTGCCATACTACCTTGTTTTCGTCAAATATACGTCTGATTTCAGCCATATACTCGGCAGATGCTTCCGATGAACCACTCTTTCCTCTTGCCCCCGTGTACTTCGTAACAACTACACCTGCATTCACGTATGAGGCGTTGTTTTTCTCAAAAACCTCGGCAAAAGCGGGGTCATAAGCGGCGTTTACATCGGCTGAAAGGCATTTAGTATTTCTGAATACTACTCTGGGATTAGCGCCGTCATTCACTGCAAGCTCCTCGATAAAGTCGTAAAGATAGGAGCTGTTGAGTCCTGTGTTGCCCATACTTCCTACCTCCTCCTTATCGGTGAGGCAGACAATGAGAGTTCGACTGCTCTTTGCTTCAAAGAGCGCCTTAACTGACGGATATGCACAAACTCTGTCATCGTGTCCGTAGGAGGATATAAGGCTTCTGTCAAAGCCGATATCTCTTGCATTTCCTGCAGGAACGAGGCTGATTTCGGCAGACATAAAGTCCTCCTCCGAAATGCCGTACTTATCAAATATGAGCTTTAAGGTATTGAGCTTTACGGCACTGCCCGTCTTATCGTCAATAGGCTTTGAGCCAACAAGAATATTAAGGCTTTCACCCGAAATTCCCTCGGCAAGCGTTTTCTTGTTCTGCTCCTGTGAAAGATGGGGAAGAAGGTCTGTTATATAGAAAACGGGGTCATCCTTATTCTCGCCTATATTTATCTCAACTTCCTCGCCGTCCTTCTTTATTACAACGCCGTGCATTGCAAGAGGAAGTGTTACCCACTGGTATTTCTTGATACCGCCGTAGTAGTGGGTGTCAAGGTATGCAAAGCTCTCCGCTTCATATACGGGGTTGGGCTTTAAGTCAAGGCGTGGTGAATCGATATGGGCGGCGACAATAAGGACACCCTTTTCAAGAGGCTCGTCACCAATTCTTGCAAGAATTATAGCTTTATTTCTGTTTACAAAATAAACCTTGTCTCCGCTTTTATATTTTTTACCCTCATGCCACTTTTTAAAGCCCTCTTTTTCAGCCATAGCGACGGTAGTCTTCACCGCCTCACGCTCGGTTTTAGAGAGGTCAAGGTACATTTTGTACCCTTCCGAGAAAGCGAAAGCCTTTTTTATCTCGGCATCCGTCATTTCGTGGAATGCATTTTTTCTCTTATATACAAGCTCTTTTTCAAGAGCTTCCGTACTATTTTTCATTCTCTTTCTCCTTTTCAAGCTGTTTGAAATATTTTTCTCTCAGTTCTCTAAGCCTATTCACGTAAGTTTCGGTTGTATCAATGGGAATTCCCACAAGCTGTCCTTCCTCATAGTGGGCAATGCCCTCCTCAAGCCAGGAGTCCACTCTTCCAAAGCCTGCGTGGTATGCGGCGTGGGCGGCATCCCAATTGTTATATCTATCGTAAAGTATTTTAAGAAACTTTGCACCGTATCTCACGCTGAATTCAGGGTCCTTCAGCATATCCTCTGTGTACTCCACGCCCTCACGCATTGTCAGCCATTCGGCAGTAGAGGGAAGAAGCTGCATAAGCCCTACGGCACCAACCTTGGATACCGCTTCTGCATCAAAGGAGCTTTCGGTAAAGATAACCGCATAAAGCACGTGCTCTGCAATGCCCTCCTCAGCGGAAACCCTTTCAACAATTTCGCGGTACTCCATGGGATAAACTATATTGCGGTTTACTCTTATTATCACTATCACCGCCACTAAAAGAAGAATAAAGGTAAAGGCGGTAAGTGCAACAGGCATGACCTTAAGCTTTCTTTTTTTCATTCTGCAAGTCCTCTCCTTTCCGCAAAATCGAGAACGGCTTTTTTTAAGTCCTCTTTGGTTTTATTATTTTCTATCACTTCATCACAAAGTCTTTTAAGCTCATCCTCCGAAATCTGTGCATCTATTCTTCTCTCGGCAAGCTCACGTGCAATCCTGTCTCGCTCTGTAATTCTCGAAATTCTCGTTTCTCGGTCTGCCGTAACGGCGAGGGTGACGTCGCATATTTTGTCAAGACCGCTTTCAAAAAGGAGTGGTGCATCAATTACGAATACTCTCTCTCCTTTAACCTTTGCTTCATCTATTTTTTCAAAAATATACGATTTTATATAGCGGTGTGTTATTTCGGTAAGCTTTTCGAGAAGCGCTTTATTGAAAAACACCTTTTCCGCAAGCTTTTTTCGGTAAATCTCACCGTCCTCGGAGGCAATCTCCCTGCCGAAGACCGAGATAAGCTCGGCGGTGCAAGGCGTTCCACGCTCCATCACTATACGCGAAACCTTATCGCAGTCGAGAACCTCAAAGCCTAGCTCCGAAAAGGTTTCAAGAACGGTTGTTTTACCCGAACCGCTTTGTCCCGAAAGTCCTATTATTTTCATTACTTAACCTCGATTACAGTATATCCTGACGCTTTTATAAGTCTGTTTACAATTGCAAGTCCTATATCGTTTTCATCGGGGAGTCTTGAATAGATAATGTCTATATCCTCTACTCCGTCAAAGTACCTGAGACAGTCGAAAAGTGAGTGTGCCATTTCTCTTTTATTGTCCTTTGAGCCAAGTATTCTGACAAGTCTTACGCTCTCAAAGCCGTCCTCTTCATAGGCAATAATACCTGTCCTGCCCTTTTCGTATTCCTCGGTAAGTCTTGCCTTTACCGCCATGTCATCTCCCTTTAAAAGCACAACGGGGGCTTTTGGTGCATAGTGGCGGTATTTCATACCCGGTGCAAGAGGCTTTTCCTCCTTTGAAAGCTTTTCCTTTACCGCACGGTCAAGGGTCACCTTATCCGATATTTTTTCAAGGTCGGAAAGAGTCACACCGCCGGGACGGAGCATCTTTATCTCATCGCCACAAAGCAAAATGATAGTTGATTCAAGTCCCACCTCACAGTCGCCGCCGTCGATTATCATATCGACCTTACCCATCATATCCTCGATAACGTGCTCTGCCTTTGTGGGGCTGGGTCTGCCTGAGGTGTTAGCAGAGGGTGCCGCAATGGGTACGCCCGAGAGCTCTATCAGCCTCCTCGCTATGGGGTGTGAGGGAAAGCGTACCGCCACAGTATCCATTCCTGCCGTAACGGTATCGGGAATGATACTTTTCTTTTTCTGTATCACCGTAATGGGTCCCGGCACGAAGGCATCAACTATTTTTTCAAGAAGCTCTCGGTTTTCGACCTCGCAGTACTTGTCATAATCTTCTTTTGAAGCAATGTGAATAATAAGAGGATTGTCTGAGGGTCTGCCCTTTGCCTCGTATATCTTCTCTGCCGCACACTCGTCAAGGGCGTTTGCACCAAGACCGTAAACCGTCTCGGTGGGAAAAGCCACAAGTCCTCCCCTTTTTATTATCTCTGCCGCATCGTAAAGCTCTTTTTCAAAATCCGCAAGACCGCCATCGGGTATGCGAACTATTTTCGTTTCCATTAAAAATCTCCGTTTGCAAGTTTCTCTGCAGTGTCTGCCGCTGCAAGTGCATCAATTATAGGCTCTATTGCACCGTTTAAAATGTTTTCAAGGTTATAAAGAGTGAGTCCTATTCTGTGGTCGGTAACTCTGCCCTGAGGGTAGTTGTAGGTTCTTATTCTTTCGCTTCTGTCTCCTGTTCCTACCTGACTCTTACGCTCGGAGGCAAGAGCACTGTTCTGCTCCTCAAGCTTCTTTTCGTAAAGCTTTGAACGCATTATCTTCATGGCTTTGTCACGGTTTTTGTACTGGCTTCTTTCGTCCTGACACTCTACCACGATTCCCGTGGGCTTGTGTATCATTCTTATTGCCGAGTCGGTCTTATTAACGTGCTGTCCTCCTGCACCCGATGCTCTGTGTGCCTCTATTTCAAGGTCAGCAGGGTTAAGCTCAACGTCTACCTCCTCTGCCTCGGGAAGCACAGCTACCGTTACAGTTGACGTGTGAATTCTGCCCTGTGCCTCTGTTTCGGGAACACGCTGAACTCGGTGAACACCGCTTTCGTACTTCATTCTTGAGTACGCTCCCTCACCGCTTATCATAAAGGAAACCTCTTTAAATCCACCAAGCTCTGTTTCGTTTGCACTTATAAGTTCAGTCTTAAAGCCAACCGAATCGGCATACATATTATACATTCTGTAAAGCACGTAGGAGAAAAGCGCCGCCTCCTCACCGCCTGCACCGCCACGTATTTCCACAATAACGTTTCTGTCATCGTTCTCGTCACGGGGTAAAAGGAGAATTTTTAATTCCTCTGTGAGCTTTTCCATCTCCTCCTTGGCAGTCTGTATCTCCTCCTCGGCAAGAGCCTTCATTTCGCCCTCCTCAAGAGCCACAAGCTCCTCTGCCTCCTCACGGTTTTTCTGCCACTTCTTATACTCTCTGTACTTCTCGGTTATGGGAGAAAGCACCTTGTACTCTTTTGTGAGCTTTTTATACTCCTCCTGGTCATTCATTACCTCTGGAAGAGAGAGCTTTTCCTCTATCTCAACAAATCTTTTCTCTGTGTCCTCAAGTCTCTTAAACATAAGTCTTTATTTCCTTTCCTCACCCGTGGGTGCCAAAACCTTTTTTATTCCCTTTTCAAGCTTTACTCTCGAAACAGTAATCTCTCTGCCGCAAGACAGGCACTTCACCTTTACGTCACTGCCCACTCTCATAACCTCGAATCGACTGTCTCCGCAAGGGTGCTTTTTCTTCATTTCAAGGGTATCTCCCACAAGCATTATCATATAAATCACCTAATTATAATTATTCATAGTATTATACCACAAGAATCCATTTTTGAAAATAGGAAAAATGAAAAAATTTAAGGCAGAAAGGAAATTCTTTCTGCCTTGATTTTTATTCTACTGTTATAGACTCAATAATAACGGGAGTCATAGGCTTATCGCGGAAGTCTGTGCTGACGCCTGCTATTCTGTCTACTTCCTCAATTCCCTCTGTTACCTTACCGAATGCGGCATACTGACCGTCAAGGTGAGGTGCGTCCTCATGCATGATGAAGAACTGGCTTCCTGCGGAGTTGGGGTTCATGGAACGAGCCATTGAAATAACTCCTCTTTCATGCTTTAAGGGGTTAGGAACGCCGTTTGATGCGAACTCGCCCTTGATAGAGTAGCCTGGGTTACCCATGCCTGTTCCCTCGGGGCAACCGCCCTGAATCATGAAGCCTGCAATAACTCTGTGGAAGGTGAGTCCGTTGTAGAAGCCCTCTGTTACAAGCTTTACAAAGTTTTCAACGGTGATAGGAGCAACGTCGGGGTAAAGCTCAAGCTTTATCTCGCCGCCGTCCTTTATTTTCATAGTTAACTTCTTAGTTTCTGCCATTTTTACGCCTGCTTTCTTTCAAGATAGTCAACGAGGTCGCCCACTGTTATAAGAGTGTGAATATCCTGCTCTTCGATTTCAACCTCATATTTGTCCTCGCAAAGAACAACAAGGTCAGCAAGCTCCAATGAATTGAGTTTTAAGTCGTTAACGAATTCTGCATCCGCTGTTATAAGCTCCTCGTCAACGTCGAGCTCCTCTACGAGAGCGTTCTTGATTTCCTCGAACATGGTCATTCTCCTTTGATTCTTTTAATCTTTTTAGTCGTAGTTTTTTCAAACTCCGTTTTCCTTATCTCAATGCCTCTGATTTGTTTGAAAATCGGAAGCTTCTTATTGAGTTCCTGTATTTCACGCTTTACTTCATCCTTGATGGCGTTAATGTCCTGAAGCCCCAGCTCGGAAGCCTTTTCAAAATTAGGGTATATAAGTGCGGTAATAACGGTCTCTCCCGACGCGTTTTCTTTGCCTACAACCACACATTCCGAAACAAGCTCTATCCTGTAAATATGCTCCTCTATCTCCTCGGGGTAAACGTTTTTTCCGTTGTCGAGAATGATAATATTCTTCTTTCTGCCTGTGATATAGATGAAGCCGTCCTCATCAATATAGCCTATATCACCCGTTGAGAACCAACCGTCCTCATCAATAGCCTCTCGGGTAAGCTCAGGTGCTTTATAGTAGCCCTTCATGATGTTGTCGCCACGGACTACGATTTCACCCTCGGCATCCTCGGGATTTTCCTTATCTATTCTCACCTCAACGCCGTATACCGCAAGTCCTACGGAAGCATATTTCTTCCAGTGGAAGGGACATACGGATATAAGGGGTGAGCACTCGGTTATGCCGTAGCCCTGTACGAGATTTATACCAACATCCTCGAAGCCCTTTACGTATTCGGGTGCAAGTGCAGCACCGCCGCATACTACCTTTTTAAGCTTTCCGCCGAATGCCGCGGTAACCTGTGAAAAGAGCATTTTGCGGAGGTCTATTCCTGCATGGCGAAGCACGCCTGATACGGCAATACCGCGCTTTAGCTTCTTTTCCTGATTGTTCTTCTTTGCCGTATCCCAAATTCTCTTATAAACGGTTGTTACAAAGAGAGGTACAAGAATGAGAACAGAGGGCTTAAAAATTTTGAAATTCTTTAACAGATACTTCATGCTGTCGTTTATACAAACGGTAGCCCCCACCATAATGGGAGTGAGTATACCGCAGGTCATCTCGTAGGTGTGATGAGTGGGAAGGACCGACAATAGAACGTCCTCCTTATGGAATTCAAGCATTGCCGATGATGAGTTTATAGCAGAGGAAATATTCTTCTGTGAAAGAAGAACTCCCTTTGATGTGCCTGTAGTGCCTGAAGTAAATATAATAACCGCATCGTCCTCAACGTTTATCTCGTAGTCAAGGAAGTCTGTAACGTCCTGTCTCAAAAGACGCTTGCCCTTTTCCACAAGCTCGTCGATGGTAAAAAACTTATCGTTTTTCTTCTCTCTGCCGTCCTCTTTTCCTATTCTTATGAAATAGGAAATGTTCGTTTCTTCCGAAATTCTTTCAAAATATTCATGAAATCTTTCGGAATAAACAACAGCCGAAGCATCGGAAATTTCAAGGAAGCTCTTTATTTCGTCCTCGGTAAGCTCCTTGTCGAGAGGTACTATTACTCCGCCGCCGTTTACGGTAGCAAGATAGGTGGCAATCCATTCCTTCGAGGTCTCGCCTATAACCGCAATATGCTTTCCCGCAAGACCGATAGAATAAAACGCTGTGCCAAGTCTGTCTATATATTTATCAAATTCATTAAACGTAACGTCAACAATTTCGTCGGGTCCTTCACCCTTATAGCGAAGGTAAACCTTATCTCCATAGATATCCGCCGCAGACTTCACAAGATGCTTAAGATCGGTGATAGCTCTGCTTTCGTGAGTAGGGTATCCTTTTTTCATAGCTTCTCCTTTCTAGTGTATACCACCTAGTATTATATTTGTTTTATATGCTTTTGTCAAGTTTTAGGGTGAAATTTTGTTTTTCCCTTTACAACAAAGACACAATGTGTTAATATAAAAAGTAGCAAAAATCAGTGAGGAAAACCTAATGAAAAGCGAAAATTTACAGATAAATATAGTTCTCCACCAGCCTGAAATTCCTCAGAATACAGGCAATATTGCACGTACCTGTGCGGTAACGGGAGCAAGACTTCATCTTATCGAGCCCCTTGGCTTTGAAATAGACAGTGCAAAGCTCCGCCGTGCAGGACTTGATTACTGGGACAAGCTTGAAATTTTCAGATATCCTTCACTAGAAGACTTTTTCAAGAAAAACGAGGGTGAGTTTTTCTTTTTTACAACAAAAAGTGAAAAGAACTTTTCGGAAATGGAGTATTCGGGTAACGTTTACCTTATCTTCGGCAAAGAAACGAAAGGACTTCCCGAAAGCCTTATCAAGGAAAATCTTGACCGTGCTGTAAGAATACCCATGAAGAACACTCTCCGCTGTCTCAATCTTTCAAATTCGGCGGCTGTTGCCGTTTACGAGGTCTTACGGCAAAATTCGTACCCCGATATGATATGACCTCCCGTGCTTTCGGCATAAAGGAGTATCACTATTACGAAAAGTGATATATTGAAGGCAGAAGCCCCCACAAGCCACAGCCCTCCAAATGCAAGGAGAAAAAGCGAAATACGCGATACAAGCCCTACTGTGCGTTCCGCCTCGTAGGGCTCTTTTTTTGTAAGGAGCAGTGACCTTAGTGCCATGCCTCCGTCAAGGTTTGACACAGGAAGCAGGTTGAAAACAGCATAGGTCAGGTTTGACAAAAAGAAAAAGAAAAGAGGATGAGAAAAGCGGTATCGCAAAAGGAAGAAAAGAACAAGTGAAAAAACAAGGTTTGCAAGGCTTCCCGATATCGCCACGAGAAAGTCACCCTTGTAGCTTATAAGCTTTTTGTCGAGTACAATAGTACCCCCGAAAAGCCCAAGCACCAGTGCCTTTACTCTCACCTTGAAAAACCGCAGTGCTACAAGGTGTCCACATTCGTGAATGATGGCGGAAAAGAGCATGAGGAAAACGTATTCCGTATCCCCCGACAGCAAAAATACTAAAACTGTTATTACAAAGGACGGCTCTATGATAATCTTCAAACAAAAACGCCCCCGTCAAGATTAAATACCGCTACTGCCTCGGGCGATGAGAGCATTTTTGAAATGAGTTTTGCCTCAGCCTCCCGAAGAGTTCCACCGTGACCCGACAGCATATAAGAAAGAAGTACTATAACAAGGCAGATAACTGCCGCTATAAGCTTTTTTGACAAAATAAAACCCCCGCATATAATTTTAACAATTATATGCGGGAGAATGCTTTTTATGACTTACTTACGCTTGGGGGTAAGGGTGTACCAGAAGGAGCCTGAAAGGAATACTGAGGAGTAAAGACCTGCTACAATTCCTACAATAAGAGGAAGTGCGAATTCCTTGATAGAGTGTACTCCGAGTGCGTAAACCATACCGATGGTAAGAAGTGTTGTTATTGTGGTGTTTATCGAACGCATGAGAGACTGACGAGAGGAGATGTTGATAATTGTACCGAAATCTGTCTTGCCCATCTTCTTGCGGTTTTCTCTTACTCTGTCGAAAAGCACGATAGTAGCGTTTATGGAGTAACCAAGTATTGTAAGCATTACGGCTATGATGTTGCTGCTTACGGGGATACCAAATACAGCATAGGTCGCAACTACTATGATTATATCGTGAATAAGGCAAAGAACTGCGGCAATAGCTGAACGGAACTCAAATCTTACAGTGATATAGAGAAGCATGAGAATTACCGCAATAACAGTTGCGATAATTGCAGAACGCTTGATTTCACCCGAAATAGATGCACCGATTCTTGACTCTGCAAGAACCTCAACAGGAACTGTTCCACCGTAAACCACGTCAGCTTCTTTTTCTGCTTCAACAGGAGCTTCGGTTTCTTCTGTTTCTTCAGCGGTTTCTTCTGCTGTCTCGGTAGTTTCCTCTGTTGTTTCAGCGGTTTCTTCTGTTTCTTCAACCTCTTCAACTTCATCTTCTGTCTTAATAAGAGGTGCACCGTAAGCTACGTTGAGAACTGTGTAAACCTGTTCCATTACCTCGGGGGTAGCGTCTGCCGCCTTGATGATAACGCAGGTAGCGTTGTCACCCGACTTCTGAATGGTGTTTACCGTGATTCCGTCGATTGCATCAACAAGCTCACGAACATGGTCAAGCTCTGCTTTGTCGAGGGTCTTGTGGAGGTCGTACTGGAGAGTGATACCGCCTGCAAAGTCGGTGTCAAGGTTAAAACCGCCGATAAACATAACAAGGAGCGCAGCAACAATAACTACTGCAGAAATACCGAACCATACCTTGCGGAGTCCGATAATATTCATCTGGTCTTTTGTAATAAACTTCATTATACGTGCCCCCCTTCTTATATTCCGTAGAGCCAAGGCTTTTTGATGCCAAGACCTACAACTGCATTCATAAGGAAGCGTGTTACAAGGATAGCGGTAAACATTGAAACAACGATACCGATGAAGAGTGTAATAGCAAATCCCTGAACAGTGCCTGTACCGAAGTACCAAAGCACAGCAGATGCAATAATTGTTGTAACGTTACTGTCTATGATGGAGGAGAAAGCACCCTTGAAGCCTGCCTTAACGGCGGATACTGTGCCCTTACCGAGTCTGAGCTCTTCCTTGATACGCTCGATGATAATAACGTTTGCGTCAACAGCCATACCTATTGAAAGGATAATACCTGCAACACCGGGAAGTGACAGGTTAACCTTTGCTACAACAAGAATAATACCTACTATTCCCATATATGCTATGAGTGCGATAGCAGAAACAAAACCAGGAAGTCTGTAGTAAAGTATCATAAAGAGCATAACGAGAAGAATACCGATAGCTCCTGCAAAAATTGCAGTTTCAAGTGCCTTTTCACCAAGGGTAGGTCCAACTGTATCAGCTCTCAGCTCCTTGAGTGAGAAGGGGAGCTGACCTGAAGCGATAACGCTTGCAAGGTAGGTTGCGCTCGCCTTGTCGAAGTTACCTGTAATTACTACGTCCTCTGTAGTAAGCTTCTCCTGAACGTAGGGCATTGAAACAAGCTCGTTGTCAAGAAGGATAGCGATAAAGTTTCCGCCCTCATTTATAAGCTTTGCAGCTTCCTCTGTAGCCGTGGCAAACTTCTGAACCGCATCGGTCTTAAGTGTTACTGATACGAAGTATTCGGAGGTGAGCGATGCATCGCTTACCTGTCCGTACTGCATAGATGCCGCCTTTATATCGCTACCTGTCATGATAATTTTACCGTCAGATGACATAAAGCTAAGCTCACCTATGTTACCAAGCAGATTTCTTGCTTCGTCAAGGTCCTTTACCTCGGGAATTTCAATCTGGACTCTCTTGTTGTCCTTCATGGGTGTAACAATAGCTTCTGTGTAGCCTGCCGACGTAAGACGTCCTGTCATAATAGACACAACTGTATCCATATCTGCATCGGTTACTTTTCCGAGATCCTCAACGTCGGGCTCGTAAACGAGAAGTGTTCCTCCTGCAAGGTCAAGACCCTTTCTTATAGCGCCATCGTCGAAAACGCCGGGAAGAAAGCTTCCTAAACCGCAAAGAGCAACGTAAGAGACAATCGCTATAACAAGGATTGCCGAAATAAGTTTCACAACATTCTTTGCCATTTTTGTGTTTCCTTTCATTTATATATGCTTTTCGTATTATACTACATAGAGGTAAAAAAGTCAATATAATAAAAACTGTTGATTATCCTAAGATTTTGTGTTATTATTTATTATAAACGAGGTGTCAAATATGAATATCCGACCGTTCCATAGCGAACACAAGGACTTGAAATTTGCGCTTCGGACAAATTGAAACAAGAAAGGAAATGCAATGAACAATACACATATCAAATCATCAAGCGATTATGCCTTTAACTATACCGAATATCTTGTAGCCAAAAAGGCTGACTCTAAAATCATTATTCAGAGAGTGTCTATAATACTTGTGGGACTCATTCTTTTCGGCATTCTCGGTTTTCTAATGTTCGGTCCCGTGAAGATTCCGCAGATAGGTGCCGTAGCACTCCTTCTTATCGGCTACGTTTGTAAAGTTTTGTGGAGCTATACAAAGATTGAATACGAATATCTTATAGTATCGGGTGATATGACCATGGATATAATTTACGCAGGCAAAAAGAGACGTCGGATTGTGGAATTCAAGGTTCCCTCAGCCGAAACTATCCTCCCTTATGCAGATGCAAAGCTCGACGGCTTAAAGGTAACCTTTTGTGCCTCTTCCCCTTCCGATGATGACGTTTACTGTGCTATCTACAAAAACGATAACGGCGACAGAGAAGCACTTGTATTCAATGCCGACGAAAGAGCACTTAAAATGCTTCATTATTATAATAAAGCAACAGTAATAAAAAAATAAAGAAATAATAGACTATACAAAGGAGTTGATTCTTTGTGCGGTTTATTTTATTAAATTTTATTCTCATTGTTCTCTTTTGCTCTTGCACGTCGGAGAAAAGTATTCGTGAAGAAAGCTTTACTCCCCCCTTCACCTATGAAATTGTCTTTTCTGATAATGAGAGTGACTTTGAAGGTGTGCTTTCCTATGATGGAAAAGAAATGACCTTTTCACCATACTCTCCCAAAGGATACAGTATCAAAATAGGAGAAAAGGGCTGTGAAGTGGAGTACGAGGGGCTTGTTTTCACCGAAAACGTTCTGCCGTCCTCACGTTTTTTACCATTATTTGAAATTATGAAAAATATAGAAGAATGTAAAATCCTCACCGACCCCCTTACTATAAAAAAAGACAACGTAAATATTATATTTAAGGAGAAGAAATGAAAAATACCAGATGCTACGCTAAAATCTCAATAAAAAATCTTCTTCACAATCTTGATGCCATATCCTCCCTTCTTCCCGAGGGATGCGGAATAATCCCAATCGTTAAGGCAAACGCTTACTCTCACGGAGCTGTGAAGATTGCAGAGTCAATAAAAAGTAAAGCTCTTATTTTTGCCGTTGCCGAAATAAACGAAGCACTTCAGCTGAGAGACAGCGGTATTGAAAACGATATCCTTATTCTTGGTTATACCGACCCGCACTTTGCACCAATCCTTGCAAAAAACAGAATTATCCAGACTGTTACCGATAAGGATTATGCCGAGGAGCTGTCAAGATATCTTGTAAACGACGTCCTTGCCATTCACCTCAAAATAGATACGGGAATGCACCGTTACGGCTTTGATACAACAAACGACTCAGCAGTTGACGAAATAGGAGCGGTTTCTAAAATCTCCCGCCTCAAAATATGCGGAGCATTCAGCCATCTTGCGGAATCTGACGTGCTCACGTCTGATTTTACCGATACACAGCTTTCAAGATTCCTCGATTTTACAGACAGGATAAAAGCAAGAGGGATAGACCTCGGAGTTTTACATATTGCAAACTCGGGTGCAACCCTCACCCGCCCCGATACCCACCTTATGGCGGTAAGACCAGGCATCATTCTCTACGGCGCTTACCCCTCAAACGAGGTAAAGGAAAGATATCTTAAAGAGCACCCTGAGAGTCCACTTCTTGAGGTTATGACCATGTGTGCAAGAGTAGGACAGGTACACACTATAAGAAAAGGTGAGACTGTAGGCTACAGCAGAATGTTCAAGGCAGAGCGTGACATGACCCTTGCAACGGTTACCGCAGGCTATGCCGACGGAATACCCAGAAGTCTTTCAAATAAGGGCGAAGTTATGATAGGAGATGAGCGTTTCAGAATTGTCGGAAACGTGTGCATGGACCTCTTTATGGTAGACATAACCGACGCTAAAGCCCCCATTCGCTCGGGTGACGAGGTTGTACTTTGGGGTGAGAAGGGAATATCCATCGACGAATACGCCGAGGTTTCGGGTGATATAAATTATACCTTCTACACGGGAGTTTCCGAAAGAGTTACAAAGATATACGAATAAAAAAAGAGCCTTAGCGGCGTTCAGATAGGGATTATTTGCCCAAAATTTACGATTTCGGCGTATAACTGCGTTAAAAACGCTTGTAATCCTTGACGTATTACGGAGTTTTTTTGTGAAGTATTAACCGAAAAGAGCGGTCTAAAACCAATTCATCCCTAACTGAACGCCGCTTTTCGGCTCTTTTTTTATTTCAATCATATTCAAGGGGAAATGCTTTTTGCAAAAGCACTCCTCCTTGAACCCCCACGAAAACTATAATATTTTTTATTATAGTTTTGGAGAGAGTCAAAGAGAGGGGGATTTTTTGAAAATCCTCCTCTCTTGAATACAATCAAATGATTTTCCGCAGGGAAATTTACCTTAATTGTGCATTATGCATTTTTTAGCTTTCAACAAATAAACTGTACCACTTGATGAATACCAAAACCACCCACAGTTTGCGGTAATTATCTTCCTTTCCCTCTCGGTGTGCATCAAGAAGACGGAGTGCCTCGGCGGTGTCGATATAATCGGTAGCGGTGGAGTTTACGATTATATCCTTCGCCCAATCGTAAAGCTCGTTTTTAAGCCATTTACGCACGGGCACAGGGTAGCCTAGCTTTGGACGCATAACGGTTTCGGGATTTACAAGGTCACGGAAAGCGTGACGGAAGATGTATTTCGTGGTGCCGTGAGAAAGCTTTTCCTCGGTGGCAAGGGTACTTGCAAGTTTAAATACTTCTTTATCAAGGAAGGGCACTCTCACCTCAAGTGAATGTGCCATACTTAGTCTGTCACCCTTGACGAGAATGTCACCCCTCAGCCACGTGTTCATGTCAACGTACTGCATCTTGGTAATACCGGGGAGTCCTGCAACGTCACGGTAAATATCCTCGATAAGCTGTGAGAAATGAACTGTATCAGACGAGGTTTTAAGTATTTTCTTCTTGGACTTTTCATCAAAGATAAAGGCGTTACCCACGTATCTCTTTTCAAGGGGAGTTGTTCCTCTGTAAAGGAGTGCCTTGCCCTTCATACCCTCGGGCATAAGCTTTGAAATACCTGAAAGAGGTGCTTTTATAAATTTAGGAAGTGCGTTTATCTTATCGGAGGTAACGGTTTCGCCATAAACCTTATATCCGCCAAAAAGCTCATCGGAGCCTTCGCCCGAAAGCACTACCTTGAGGTGACGTGCCGCTTCCTCACAGATGAGGTAAATCGCCATAGTCGAGGGGTCGGCAACGGGGAAATCAAGGTGATATACCACCTTATCAAAGGCTCTTTTAAAATCCTCAAGACCTGCCACAAGCTTTATGTGCTCAACGTCAAGGTGCTTTGCTATTCCCTCTGCCTCGTTTATTTCGGAATACTCCTTTTCACCGAAGGCAACGGTAAATGCCTTTATACCTGGGTTGAGCTTACTTGCGGTGGCTGTGATTACCGCCGAGTCAATACCGCCCGACAAAAACGTACCCACGTCAACGTCACTTATCATGTGATACTTAACGCTTGTTTCTACCACCTCTCGAAGCTCTTCCGCCCTCTTTTCAAAATCGTCGGCTTTCTTCGGAGTGAATACGGGAGTATAGTATTTTTCTATTCTTACAGGCTTTTCTCTGTCAAAATCAATGAAAGCGAAGGAGCCTGCAGGAAGTATCTTTATTTCGGGATGGAGAGTTGATGGCTCGGGAATATACTGGTAAGTAAAATAGTGCTGTAGCTTTTCCTTATCAATCAGTGCTTTATCAAGGGCAGGGTCGTTATAAAAAGCCTTTGATTCAGAAGAAAAGAGAAGCTGTCCCTCTCGCTCAATATAGTAAAGTGGCTTTATACCAAAAGGGTCTCGTCCAAGCATCAGTGTATTCTTTTCCTTATCGTAGAAGGAGAAGGCAAACATACCGCGGAGCTTATTTATAAAGTGCTCTCCCTCAACGCTATAAAGGGTAAGCATTACCTCAATTTCGGAATTGGTCTTGAACTCAAAGCCTTTTTCTATGAGTTCCCCTCGAAGCTCACGGTAGTTATATATCTCACCGTTGAAAAGACCCACGAAGCGGTCTCCGTACTCGAAGGGCTGACTTCCCTTTTCAAGGTCAATTATACTGAGTCTCCTGAAAGCAATGGCAAGCTTTTCAAAGAAAAGCATTTTGCCCTCATCGGGGCCTCTGTAATCTATAGTCTCCGACATTTTCTCAACAAGGTTTCGTGACTCCTCATCAAGAGGAGTATTTTTAAACATTCCTACAAAGCCACACAAGGTTTTAGTCTCCTATCTGTTATCTTTAGAAATCTGTTTTTTTAGTTTCATCATATACCCCATTCCCATAGGCACGAAGAATGCTCCGAAAATAAGGGATGGGAAAACAAAGGTAGTATTAAGCTTGGGAAAGGCGTAAAGAACGAAGCCGAAAAACGCTTCCACCACACCGCCTATCACGAAAAGCAGGGTGTTTTCATCGAGGCTGGTTTTTGTATATTCCTTGTTAAATTCTCCTGCCATCTTAAAAATAAGAAATATAACCGCCGCCGATAAAACGGCTGTCAAGGCTGACAGGGGAATTGTAAAGGCTTTTGAAGCGAAGGCATAGTCTACCACGAATTTCACCTTTGCACCGTGATAGTATTTATAGATGAAGGTGATAAGTGACACTGTAAAACCGAGGCATGAGGTGGCGGTCAGAAGCGATGCTTTCACCCTCATTCTTCTTTTCATGAAAACTGTTGCCACAATTACAAGGAAAAATCCAACGAAGGTCGGAAGAACGTCAAGGGAGTCAAGATAAAAATCAAAGAAAAAGAGAAGAGCAAATGAAAAATAAGTAAGTATGAAGCCCGTATTCTTCTTTATCATTACGTTAGCCTTTGAAAGTACTGTTTCCTTACGGCATCGGCACATTGCGGAAATCAGCTCTTTGTTTTTATTAAGTCTTGCAAAGAAGGGGCAAATGTAGAAGATACTTGTAACAGAAAGAACTATCGACAGGAAGAAGGCAAAGACAATAAGCACTCTCATTGCCACCTGAAAGTCGATAAACCAAGTGTCTGCCGAAAGCTCGCCCGTTGACTCGGTATCAAAAAAAGCAACGGTGGCGGGTAAAAATGCAAATGCATTCTTCAAGAAGAAAAACACGTAGGTAAACCATCTGACAGAATTTATTTTATCCGAGTCAAGCTTTACGCCAAGTCGCATTGATGAATAGTCCACAGCCATAAAAAGATTTGATGTAAATGGTATTACCGTCATAAGCTCCAGAATGGAATAGGAAAACGTCACAAGGAGCATATCGGCTGTGCCGAAACGGAAGGTAAACACCGAAAGTACCGTTTTCACTGCTGAAAAGAGCATCATTCTGAGGGCAAGGACTTTCGCGTCCTCTGCCCTCATCTCAATATCTGCAAGAGGTGTAATTCCAAGTACGATAAGAAACCAGCCTATAACATCGGGGAGAAAATCGAAAATACTGATATCGGGAGATATGATAAATATAAATCCGCACAGTATCAGTGGAAAACGCATTTTTACTCCTTTCACTCGGCAGAAGCCTCGTTCTTGCCACAACATTTTTTATACTTCAGTCCGCTTCCGCAGGGACAAGGGTCGTTTCTTCCGACCTTTTCACTTTCAGCCTTTCTGACGGGTGCTTTTCTTACGGGGGAAGCATCACCGCCGTGGGAAGCACCTGTAATCTTTGCCTGTTTTTCACGCTTGATTTCAGTTCTGGGCTGAAGCGAGAGGAGTCCTCTCACTGTATCACATCTTATTTCGTCGGTCATTTCATCGAACATATCAGAGCCGACTATCTTGTATTCTCTTACGGGGTCACGCTGACCGTACGCCTGAAGTCTTATGGTGCTCTGCAAAGCATCCATTGCATCAATATGTGCCATCCACTTGCGGTCAACATTCCTGAGAAGAATTACACGCTCTGCTTCACGCATAACCTCCTCACCCATCTGTGCCGTCTTTTCTGCATAGAGCTTATCGGCACGCTCTGTGAGCATATCAGTTACCTTGTCTGCCGTAAGCTCATCAAGTGCGTCTCCTGTTTCACGGAAGTCTGCATCGGTGGTAAAGAGTCCGAAAAAGGCTCGGCGAAGCTCGTCAAGATTCCAAGCAGCAGGAGAGTCCCCTGCCATACATTCATGAACCTTTGCTCTTATCATGGAGTGCATCATGGACTTAATCTTATCGGTGAGGTCCAGACCGTCAAGCACCTCGCCTCTCTCCTTGTAGATAACGTTTCTCTGCTCACTCATTACGTTATCGTACATAAGCACGTTACGGCGTCTTGCAAAGTTCTGTCCTTCAAGGCGCTTCTGTGCATTTTCTATTGTGTTTGATAAAATTCTGGCATCAATAGGCTCGTCGTCACGGAGTCCGAGTCTGTCTACAACGCCCACGATTCTGTCACCGCCGAAAAGTCGCATAAGGTCATCGTCAAGGGAAAGATAGAAGGCAGATGCACCTCTGTCTCCCTGTCGTCCTGCACGGCCTCGAAGCTGATTGTCAATTCTTCTCGACTCGTGTCGCTCTGTACCGAGGATATAGAGTCCTCCCGCTTCAATTACCTTTTCTCTTTCGGGAAGTATTTCCTTTTCGTATTCTGAAACAAGCTCGTTATAGCGTCGTCTTACCTCGATTATTTCGGGGTTATCTGTATCTGTAACAGTATCCGCAAGAACAATAAGCTCCTCTGAAAAGCCTTCGGTGCGAAGCTTGTTCTTTGCAAGAAATTCGGGGTTACCGCCAAGCATAATATCGGTTCCTCGTCCCGCCATATTGGTAGAAATGGTAACTGCACCGAATTTACCTGCCTGTGCGATTATCTCCGCTTCCTTTTCGTGGAATTTAGCGTTGAGGACGTTATGAGGAATACCCCTCTTTGAAAGTATCTTTGAAAGCTCCTCCGATTTGTCAATAGACACAGTACCTACAAGAACGGGCTGTCCCTTCTTGTGACATTCCTCTATCTGTCGGACTATCGCCTCTATCTTGCCCCCCCTATTCTTGAACACTCTGTCCTCGGCGTCCTGTCTTATCATGGGCTTATTTGTGGGGATAACAACAACGTCAAGGTTATATATCTCACGAAACTCCGCTTCCTCGGTGAGGGCTGTACCCGTCATACCCGAGAGCTTGGAGTAGAGTCTGAAAAAGTTCTGGAAGGTTATGGTTGCAAGAGTCTTTGACTCATGCTCTACTTTTACGTTTTCCTTTGCTTCTATTGCCTGATGAAGACCGTCTGAATAACGTCTTCCCGGCATAAGTCTTCCGGTAAAAGCGTCTACGATTATTACCTGATTATCCTTTACCACGTAGTCAACGTCACGCTTCATAGTGCCAAGGGCACGGATAGCCTGATTTACGTGGTGGGCAAGGGTGGCATTTTCGGGGTCGGCAAAGTTTTCTATACCAAACTTCTCCTCAACACGCTTTACACCCCTTGCAGTGAGAGTTGCATTATTCGCCTTTTCGTCGATTATATAGTCATAGTTATTATCGAGATTTTCGTCAATTTCCTTGTCGTTTGACTCCTTTATCTTGAATGACTTAAGAGTCTTCGCAAAGGCGTTGACAACAGCATACAGCTCGGTGGACTTCTCGCCCTGTCCCGAAATGATAAGAGGCGTTCTTGCCTCGTCTATAAGTATGGAGTCCACCTCGTCAACAATGGCAAAGTTGTGTCCTCGCTGCACCTTGTCCTCCTTATAGATAACAAGATTGTCACGAAGGTAGTCGAAGCCGAACTCGTTGTTGGTTCCATAGGTTATGTCAGCATTATACGCCTTGTGCTTCTCCTGTGAGTCCTGTCCGTGAACTACAAGTCCGACAGTGAGACCGAGGAAGTTATATATCTTACCCATCCACTCGCTGTCACGCTTTGCAAGGTAGTCGTTGACGGTTACGATATGAACGCCTTTTCCTGTGAGTGCATTAAGATAAGCGGGTAGTGTTGCCACAAGGGTTTTACCTTCACCCGTTCTCATTTCGGCAATTCTGCCCTGATGGATAATTATACCTCCTATAAGCTGAACTCTGTAGTGGCGTTTACCGAGCACTCGCGTTGACGCTTCCCTTACTGTCGCAAAAGCCTCTGGAAGTATATCGTCAAGGGTATCCCCGTCAAGAAGTCTCTTTTTCAGTACCTCTGTCTGTGATTTTAACTCCTCGTCGGTCATGGCAGAGTATTTTTCTGCCATTGCCTCTATTCTGTCAACTGTTGACGTAATTCTCTTTATTTCACGGTCGCTGTGAGTACCGAATATCTTTGTAATAAGTCCCATTTTTAGTCCTTTCAGCCGTTAAACTCACTTTTTATATCCCTTGAAAACAGCAAATTCAGTGTTTTCTGAGGGTCAGCATTTTCAAAGAGCACCTGATGCACCGCATGACATATAGGAAGCTCAACCTTATAGTCCGAGGAAAGCTTCATAATGGCACGGCAGGTAGACACGCCCTCTGCAAGCTTTTCAAATTTTTCACCCTTCACAAAGCTTTCGCCAAAAGCTCTGTTGTGAGAGTGCTTTGAAAAAACAGTTGCCTCGTAATCACCCAGATGAGAGAGTCCGTATGCGGTGAGTCTGTCACCGCCCATTGCATCAATAAGCCTTGAAATCTCCCCAGCACCCCTTGCCATAAGAGCCCCCTTAAGGGAAGAAATGCCCAGACCGTCAAGCATACCTGCGGCAATTCCTATAACGTTCTTTGAAGCGGCACCCACCTCGGTTCCCACAAGGTCGCTGCCGTAGTAAAAACGTATTAGTGAGCTTGACAGAACGGAAGCAAGTTCCCGCTTAAAGCTGTCGTTTTCTGAATCTATCAGCATACAGTTAGGGATAGCCTGAACGAAATCCTGAACGTGACCCGGACCTACCCAAACAGCAACGTCATGGCTTTTCGTGTAGGACTCGTTAAAAACCTCTGTAAGTCTTTTGCCACTAATCTCCTCCAGTCCCTTCATACAAAGAATGAAACGGCGGTGTCTTTCCCCTGCTATTTCAGAAAGCTCCTTCGCAAAGCCACGAAGCTCCTGACTGGGAATAGAAATGACTATAGTATCGTTTTTAAGGGCTTCATCTATATCGGAAGTTACTGTTGTACGATATCCAAGTGTTACCGTACCGTTGGTACGGTCATTTTTAAGAGTCTGAAAACCTTGGGAGTACTCACGTCCCCAAAGAACAGTCTCGTCCATAAGGGACAGATACCATGCAATAAAAGTTCCCCATCTTCCTGAACCAAGTACTGATATTTTCATTTTTTTACCTCAATTCATCAACGTATAAAGCACGTTCTCCCCCAACAAATCTTGGACGTGTACGCGCTGCGGTGAGTCTCGCCTTACCGATGGTGTTAATACTCATTCTTACAGGCACGGCAACGGGACGCAGCTGCATACCGATAAGCACCGAGCCGATATCAAGACCTGCCCCAGCCGAAACCTTTTCTACGGCAACGGGCTCCTCAAGGGTGTCCCATAGTGACATTGCAAAAGCACCGCCTGCATGAAGCTGAGGCTTCACGTTAACTCTTTCCAGACCCCAAAGTCTTACTGCACTCTTTTCGATGATTACCGAGCGGTTAAGATGCTCACAGCACTGTGCCGCCATATAGAGACCTCTCTCCTTTATCATGGGATAGAGAGTATCGACAAGGGCACGTCCGACGTCGAGAGAGGAGAAAGTACCTACCTTTTCTCCCATAACCTCGCTTGTGGAGCAGCCAATAATAACTATATCGTCCTTTTCAAGAGTCGCTACCTGAAAAAGCTCTTCAAGTGCCGTTCCCGCTTCTTTTTTTATCTGTTCTATCATCATGATGTCCTTCTTTCAAGAATAGTTATACATAAAAATAGTTATATATATTATAATGTATTTTTTTCATCTTTACAAGTACATTGTGTGAACTTTTTTGCAGTTTGACAAAAAAAGAAAAATATGATAAAATAAAATTTACAAATATTAAAATTAAAGGAGAGCTTTTTATGGATATTTTACCGCTTTTGAAGGAAAGATATTCGGTGAGGGATTTTAAATCAGTACCCGTTGAAAAAGAAAAGATAGAAAAGATACTTGAGGCGGCTCGCGTTGCCCCTACTGCCAAGAATATGCAGCCGCAAAGAATATTTGTTCTTGAGTCAGAGGAGAGTATCGCTAAGATACGTAAAATCACCCCCAGCTCCTACAATGCACCACAGGTAATAATGATTTGTGCAGACAAGGACGTGGCGTGGACAAGAAACAACGACGGCTGGCATGCCGGACCCGTCGATGCGTCTATCGTTACCTGTCACATGATGCTTGAGGCTGAAAGCCTTGGAGTAAATTCCGTATGGGTATGTGCCTTCAACAAGGAAAAGGTACAAAAGGCGTTTTCGCTTCCCGAAAACATCGTCCCCTACTGTCTTCTCCCCATCGGGTACAAGAGTGACGAATGTGAGCCAAATCCCCGTCATTTTGAAAGAAATGCCGTTGAAAGCTTTACGGAGTTTATTTAAATGTCAAAAAGAATTTTTCTGTTTCTTTTTACAGTCCTCGTTCTATTTACAGGCTGTAAAAAGGATATACCGAAAGAAGAAAACATTCCCGTAAATCAAACGGGGTCCGTTCTTGAAGTTACCTTTATCGACGTAGGTCAGGCAGATGCCGCCCTTATTTCGTGCGAGGGGCAATATATGCTCATTGACGGCGGAAACGTTGACGATTCCAGCAAAATCGCATCTATTCTCAAAAAGCGTGAAATCGACTACATTGACGTTATAGTAGGAACACATGCTCATGAGGACCATATCGGAGGACTCGCGGGTGCTTTAAGCGTTGCGAGTGCAGGAAGGGTTATATCCCCTGTTCTGCAATACGGCTCAAATGCTTTTGAAAACTTCAAAAAATATGCCGAGGAAAATGGCGGAGGGCTTACCCTCCCTACTGCTGGAGAAACATTTTTTATCGGTAACGCCGAGGTAACGATACTCTCACCTATGGTGGAATACGAGGACACCAACAACACTTCAGTAGTTTTAAAGATAATTCACGGAGAAAAAGCCTTTCTCTTTATGGGAGATGCGGAGAGAGTAGTTGAGAGCGACCTTATTGATGCTTCCCTTGACTTATCTGCCGACGTTTTAAAGGTGGGACACCACGGAAGCGAAACGTCCTCATCTTACAGGTTTATAAGAGAGGTCATGCCCACTCTTGCGGTGGTTTCGGTAGGAAAAGGCAATACCTACGGACACCCTCACGAGGAGGTGCTCAGCCGTTTTGAGGACGCTGATGCCGTGATACTCCGCACAGACACTCTTGGTGATATTACTGTCATAAGTGACGGGAAAGAGATTAAATGGTCAAGCGGCAAGAGTAACATCACCTCCGACAAGGAAGAAAAAGGCGTATACATCGGAAATATAAAATCTAATGTCTTCCACAAAGAAACCTGCTCGTCGCTTCCAGCGGAGTATAACAGAATATACTTTGACACAAAAGCCGAGGCAGAAACAGCAGATTACAGTGCTTGTTCAAGATGTAAACCTTAAAAAAAGAAAAATCCGACCAGTCGGATTTTTCTTTTTTATTACATAGGAAATTGCATCGCAATTGCTTGTAAAAAACAAAGTCTACCTATAAAAAACGTGAGCGTAGGCAAACTATATAATCAGTTGCCGAAGGCGACTTTTTTATTATTTTAATTTTTTACGTCCGCTTGAATAGATGCCGCATATTATTTTATGTGTTTCAAGTGCGGCAGTTGCGGGGATATACATAGGCTCTCCCGTTATAATGTGATTGTAGAAGTCTGCTATTTGGCTTCCGTGGCATGTGCCCCAGTAACTTTTAACCCCTTCATATTCATACTGACGCTCTCCCGACTCATCGACAGTGTCTACAGTGCCGTCCTTGTACTCTATTACAGCACTCGAAGCAAATATTTTAACAAGACCCTTTTCGCAATCAAGCTCTATATATACCGAGGAGTTTGTGGAGTAATAGTTGATGGCATGGAAGTTTGCGAAAACTCCGTTTTCAAATTCAAGAATTCCCTCAACGGTATCCTCTACCTCAACTTGGGATTTGCCTCTTGTTGCAACGGTAGCGTCAATTCTTGAAACCCTTTCTCCCACAAGATAGCACATCATATCGACGGTATGTATTGCCTGATTGATAAGCACTCCTCCGCCACCCTCATAAAGCTTTCCACGCCAAGGTGCTTCGTCATAATAAGCCTGTGAACGGTTCCAAGTAACGTAGCATTTAGCACCCTTCACCTTGCCAAGCTTACCATCATCAAGAGCTTTCTTTACAAAGAGACAGGATTTTCTAAAACGGCACTGTAAAACACAGGCGTAAACCACCGAGTTCTTTTTTGCAGTTTCAAGAAGAAGCTCTCCGTCCTCAAGAGTGGTAGCCATAGGCTTTTCACAAATTACGTGAATTCCTTTCTCCATACAGTAAAGGGACACAGGTACGTGAAGATAGTGAGGAAGGCACACGTGAACGCTTTGAGGCTTCTCTTTTTCTATCATTTCCTTGTAATCTGTATAGAAGGGAACTGAAAATTCAAGTCCTTTTTTCTCTGCTCTTTCCTTTAAAACGTCGCATACTGCAACAAGCTCAACCTCTGAAAGCTGCTTTATGCTTAAAGCGTGCATTGGAAAAATCGTGCCACAGCCTATTATGGCAGCTCTTATTTTTGTCATTTTATCAACTCCTGATAAGTTTTATTCTACTTCCATTATAGTCAAAAGTCCTATAAAATCAAGAGTATTTCAAAAAAATATTTATTTTTCAAAAATACCTCTACCATTTTTGTCCTTTGTATGCTATAATAATTTCAAGAGGTGATAATATGCAACCAAAGCTTAAATTATTAAAGGTGCTCGACATTCTTCGCGACACCGACAAAAGCCACCCCATAACTGCCGTGTGTATCTGCAAAAAGCTTGAAGAAATGGGTATTTCAGCAGAGAGAAAATCCGTTTGCCGCGACATCAAGACCCTTACAGAATACGGCTATAAGATTACCCTTTGCCACGACAACAAGCTTGGCTACTTCATGGATGGAGAAAAAGAGAAAAAAGCTCCTAAAGCAAAGCCTGTCACTCTTGACCTTTTACATATCACCGTTGAGTTCAAAAAAGAGGATGCCGAGGTCGTAAGAGACCTTCTTGGAAAAGGAAAGGAGACCGAGGACGGGGACTATGTTACGTCCGAGCTTGGTATTTCCTCATCCGAGCTTTTTCCTACCCTTTTCACTCTTGGCGACAAGGTAAAGCTTACCCAGCCTACAGAGCTCAAAGAGGAGTTTGAGAAAAAGCTTGAAGAACTTGCAGAATTCTACCGTAAGCGCCGTTCAAACGGACGAATGGAAGTTTGGCTTCTTTAAAAACTACGTTGGCTATAAGCTTTTCTTTCATTAGGAATATGGTGATATACATTTTTGACAAGTCCACCTTCTCCAAAGGATATCACAGGTTAAAAAACACTAGTAATTTATCTTAGGCAATTCCGTGAGGTTATCAGAAACGGCTTTAAATAAAACTTGACAAAACAAATATAATATGATATAGTTCCAAGTATAATAAAGACAATCAAATTTTTGGAGGTAAACTATGAGAGTTTTAGCTATTGCGGCACATCCCGATGATATTGAATTCCATTGTGCAGGTACACTTCTTAAATGCAAGGACAGAGGTGACGAGGTTTTCGTATGTACTGTAAATAACGGTAACATGGGACACCTTGAAATTATGCCCGAGGAGCTTCGCAATATAAGACGTGCCGAGGCACAGCGCTCCTGCGACCTTGCAGGCTTCACATACCTTCCTGCAGATATAGGAGACCTTTGCTCATACTATCAGAGCCGTGAGCAGAAGGATATAATCGTTGACATTATCCGTCAGGCAGACCCAGACCTCATCATCATGCCCGACCCCGACGACTATATGTGCGACCACGTTGCGGCATCAAAGCTTGCTTTCGACGCGGCTTTCATGGCAACTGTTCCCCACTACATCACAAAATATCCTGCTACAAACAAAATCTGCCCCATCTACTACATGGAAACAGCGGCAGGCGTAAACTTTAACCCCACCGAGTACGTAGATATTACTCCCTATTATGAGAAGAAGGTTGAAATGCTTCTCTGCCACGAGTCACAGGCTGTATGGCTCAAGGAGCACGACAACGTAGACTACACCAACGAGTGCCGTCTTCTCTCCGAGTTCCGCGGTATGCAGTGTAAGGTACAGTACGCAGAAGCGTTCCGTCCCTGTATCGTATCTCACAGACTCGTACCCTACAGAATTCTTCCCTAAAAACTTTTAAAGGAGAAATATAGTGAAAAAAGTAAATATTAAATTCAACACTATCGTTCAGATTCAGAACTTCGTAAACGATATGAGCCGTTTCCTTTCCGACATTGACCTTACCAGCGGGAAATACGTTGTAAACGCAAAGTCGGTTATCGGAGTATTCAGCCTTGACCTTGCACATCCCATCGGACTTACCGCAGAGGGCGAGGACGAGGATAAGGTAATTGAAGCAGTAAAAGACCTTATTGTAGAATAATTAAGAGAATAAATAAATGGCACCTCCTTTTTGGAAGTGCCATTTTACATCATATAGGAACTAAAGCATTTTTTCGATTTCAAGCATAATATCACTCATATTCATTTTTAATGCCTGACTTATTCTATATAACGTCTCAAGAGTCGGTTTTCTTTCGCCCCTCTCTATCGCACTTAAATGTGTTCTGCCTATATCAGCAAAACCGCTTAACACCTCTTGGGACATACCTTTCCTTTTTCTGCACCGTGCTATTGCCTCTCCAACTATTTTTGAATCAAGATAAATTTCCGACATACAATCACCTCTACAATATTGTAGAGGTTTTTTATAATTTTTATGAACACATATGTTGACAAAAGAATACATTTGTGTTATAATTTCTCCGTTGGTATAAATTCTATGAATAAATATAACAAATACATCATAATAATATCCAGTGTTTCTGCTTTAACAATAGGCTTTATATCTTACATACTTTTCAGGACAGATACCTACATACACAATATATTCAGCAAAATAATTATATTGCCTCAAATAGTTATTGAAGAACCTTTTTTATCTTTTATTAAATATTATCTTGCCGATTTCGCATGGGCATTTTCTTTGACCTTGAATGACACAACAACAGACATTCAAGTTGAAGTAGAAGAATTTATAAGCTTTAACGACAAGGTTATTACCAAAACATTCAAAATTGCAGAATAAAGATATCGGGGCGTACTACAGCCCCGATATTTTTATTCCAGTCCAAAGCTCACAGAGATTGCCGAATTGACCTTTTCCATTGTTTCGTCCTCAAGGTGTCCCATTTTTTCCTTGAGCCTTTTCTTATCTATTGTACGTACTTGTTCAAGAAGAATAACCGAATCCTTTGCAAGACCGAAGCGGTCGGCGGTAACGTCGATATGTGTGGGAAGCTTTGTTTTTTCGGTACGGCTGGTTATTGCGGCGGCAATTACAGTTGGGCTGTGGCGGTTTCCTACGTCATTCTGAACTATTACAACAGGTCTGACTCCCCCCTGCTCACTGCCAACCACAGGACTGAGATCCGCATAAAATATATCTCCTCTTTTGACTGTCATATTTTTTCTCCTTTCTTTTCTTCGCTATTATTTTTTTCAGCATTTGCCAGTTTTATTCAAAAAAATAGGGTAAAATAAAGTTGTAAGCAAAATACTTTTATTGACAATTTTAATCATTTATGATACTATTTACCTTAAATAGATGAAGAAAGGCGAAAAATGGAAAACTCAATAAAAAAATACCTTAAAGAACATCGTCAGGATATTGTCGAAATGCTGAAGGAGCTCTCCTCCATACCCTCCGTAAAGGGTGTACCCTCTGATGGTGCACCATTTGGCGAAGGATGCAAGAGAGTTCTTGAAAAAATAAAAGAAATACACGACAGCGAAGGCTTTGACACCGCCTTTGGTGAAGATTATAAATACCTAAAAAGTATCACAAAGGGTGAAGAAAAGCTTATCGGAATATTCACTCACGCCGACGTTGTGCCCGTAAATGAAAGTGACTGGATATATACAAAACCCTTCGATATAATTGAAAAGGATGGCTTCCTTATAGGGCGAGGGGTGCATGATAATAAATCGGGCGTGGTTTCTGCCCTTTGGGCAATAAAAGCACTTCGAGAAACGGGAGCTCTTCCCAAAAGCCGAGTTCTCATTTTCACAGGTGCCGACGAAGAAAGCGGTATGTCTGACGTTACAGCCTTTGCGGGGAACGATGAAATGCCGAGCTTTTCCATTATTCCGGATAACGACTATCCCGTTTGCCGTGGAGAAAAAACTATCATCAATTTTTGGGCAAACATTACCACTCCATTCGAGGATATAATAGAAATAAAAGGCGGTTCTGCCTTCAATATCGTTCTTGGTAAGGTAGAAATAAAGCTCCGTGACAGCGAAGAGCTTGCCAGTGAGCTTGTAAAGGCTGTAAAAGATGAGCCTCACTCCTCAGTTTCAAGAATAGACGGTATGATAACGCTTATAGCAGGTGGCATCAGCACCCACGCAGCATATCCTTCAAAGTCACAAAACGCCTTGAAGGTGGCAATAGATATACTTGAAAAGTGCAGTATTTCGGAAAACGATAAAACTATTTTAACAAGTGTACGTCCCCTGCTTTCAAACCCCTTTCTCATGGACGCAGGGCTTTACACAACCGACTCGGAATTTGGTGACACTACATGTGTCAACGGAATAGCAGATACAGAGGGCGGAAAGCTCCGTCTCAGCTTTGACTGCCGTCTTGGTATGGAGGTTGACTGTGACGCCCTTATAGAAAATATCAAAAATTATCTTTTGGGTATCGGTGCAGACTACGAGCTCAAATATAACCTTGCAGGCTACGTTATTCCCGAAAGCGATCCTCTCATCGTTGGAATTATGGATACTTGGAAAGAGATTACAGGCGACCTTGAAAATAAGCCCTATCTCAGCCTTGGAGGCACCTATTCGAGATTTTTAAAGAATGCTGTAAGCATCGGTACTCACTTAAAGAAAACACCCCCCATTGATATGCCAAGCGGTCATGGTGCTGTGCATCAGCCCGATGAAACCATTGACATTGAGGGACTTCTTGATGGAATTGAAATACTTTCGCATATAATAATAAAAGCAGATAACATTTTGTATACAGACAGAAAGGCATAAATATGGATTATTTACAGTTAAACGATGAACAGCTCTCCCGTGAGCTCCACCTTCGCCGCAAGGACTATGAAAGAATAAGAGAAAAGGATTTAAAGCTTGACATGTCAAGAGGTAAGCCTGGTGCCGACCAGCTAGACCTCTCCGATGGAATACTCAATATACTTACCCATGAGGACTGTGTTGACCACACTATAGACTACCGTAACTACGGCATTTTTGATGGTATTCCCGAAGCAAAGGAAATCTTCTCTAACATTATGGGTGCAGAAAAGGACGAGATAATGATTCTTGGAAACTCCTCCCTTAATATCATGTACGATGCGGTTATACGCTCCTTTGTCCTTGGTGTAAACTCAGCCTGCCCCCCTTGGTCAAAGCTCGAAAGAGTAAAGTTCCTGTGTCCCGTTCCCGGTTATGACAGACACTTCAGAATCTGTGAAAGAATGGGCATCGAAATGATAAACATCGACATGACCGAGGATGGACCCGACATGGATACTGTTGAAAGACTTGTTTCAGCAGACGAGACCATCAAGGGTATCTGGTGCGTGCCGAAGTACTCAAATCCCGGCGGTGTAACCTACTCCGACGAGACAGTACGTCGCTTCGCAAACCTGAAGCCTGCGGCAAGTGACTTTAGAATTTTTTGGGATAACGCTTATGCCGTTCACGATATGTACGATGACGGTGATAAGCTTCTCAATCTATTTGATGAATGCAAGAAGGCGGGAAATCCCTCTCTTTGCTACATCTTCGGTTCTACCTCAAAAATCACCTACCCCGGTGCAGGTGTTGCATTTATTATTGCAAGTAAGAACAATCTCCGCCGTATCAGCGACCGCTCTGGAGCACAGACTATTGGCTACGACAAGCTCAATCAGCTCCGTCACGTTAAATTCTTCAAGAATGCAGAGGGTGTAAGAACCCACATGAAGAAGCATGCCGAAATTATAAGACCTAAGTTTGAAACTGTAATCTCTGCCTTTGAACGCGACTTCACCAATAACAAAATTATGAGCTGGACAAACCCTCGTGGCGGATACTTTATCAGCGTAAACCTTATGGAGGGCTGTGCAAAGCGTACCGTTCAGCTATGTGCTGAGGCAGGCGTTGTACTTACAGGTGCAGGCGCTACCTTCCCCTACGGAAAGGACCCCCACGACAGCAATATAAGAATTGCCCCAACCTACCCGAGCCTTGAGGAGCTTTCAGACGCAGTTGAGGTGTTCTGTCTCTGTGTTAAACTTGCAACACTTGAAAAACTTCTCAACACATAAAAAACAGGGAAATCTCAAAAGAGATTTCCCTGTTTTTTTATGGTATAAGCATAACCCTTTTCATTTCACCGTTAGCATCGGTCAGAGCTTTCTGGGATACGGCATATCGTTTTCCGACGCTCCACATACTGTCGGATGATGTAGGATAATAAAAGATACTGTTCTCTCTTACGCACTCCCCTTCAGTCACATCGAGCGATGAAACGAAGCTCTCCTCGTTTTCTGTGAACACTTCAACCGACATTGTAACGTCAAAGGAGATTTCAGTGCTATCTCCCAGCACCTTACTGTCTATATACCCTGTATAAACCGAAATTTCGGGAAGAATTCTGTCCCCTTTATCCGCAAGCTCAGAGGGTAAATTCATGGGAATACGCACGTCGAAAACTTCATTTACTCCCACCTCGCCCATATCTCCGCTTCCTATTGCCTTGAAGGTAAGACGGGTGTCTGCGAACATTTTACCGTTTTCAAAGCCAAAGCTGCGAAGCTTTACGTCAGCGTGACAGTCCTCAAGCCTTTTCACACCCTCTTTGAGCGAAATCCTCTCTCTGAAGGGCAGACTTTCACGAAGCTCTCCCTCGTACTTTAAAAATCCTCGGTTTTCAAAAAGAGGTTCTGCCTTGCATCCCACACCGTAAGCGTCCCTTACAAGGTGTCGGGGTGCATTTTCAATCACCATGAAGTCGGCAAGATACGTGCCGTCAATCTTCAATATTCTGTTCTCACCAAGATTGTCGGTGAGAATTTCGCACATAGTATTGCACATAGCAAGGTCTCCCACCGCCGCCGAGCGGTCTGTTGCATCATCTGCTTCAAGCCTTCCCGTAATTTCGATAGGCTGATAGAAGCTTTGAGGTAAGGCTCTTTTTTCACCATCGTATTCGGGAAGATAAACGGCAAACACCCACATCGTTCCCCAGAAGCTTATGGCACCGTCGGAAACCGAGGTGTTATCAAGGCTTATTCCTGTACGGCAGGAAAGTATTTTTTCCATAGGAGGATATGAAGCAGGGAGCTTTATTTCCTCGCTGAAATCAAATTCCTGCGTAGCGGAAGAAAGGATTTCGGCAGAAGTACACTCAAAGGAGAGCTTTTCTGTTTTTTCGTCGCTATCGGAAGAAAGTGCATCAAAAAAAGAATTGCACTTTATACTGTCAAGAATTACCACGTCGCACCTTGCAGTAACCTTTCTCGGACTTTGTGCCTTACAGCTTACGTTATCTGTAGAAAGTGACACCTGTGCTACAATACTTTCTTCGTCGGTATCGGATGTGATGGGAGCCTTTACACTGTCGGAAAAATCTGTCGAAAACTGGTAGGACTCGGCACACCCTTCGTCACCCATATAGATAACGTTGAAATTCACCTTTCCCGAAAGGTCGAGAACAGCATTCCCTTCCTTTATTCTCACCTTTTTAGAGGTGAGGGAGGGAATGGCATCAATTCTTATAATCTTTACGATGTCCGAAGAATAGTCGGGAAAAACTGCTTCCTCCTCAACCCTTACCTTTCTTTCGTTTTTAGTGAGGGTAACCATATTTTTATTAAGACTGGTATTGTTCATTTCAAGGCTCCTTTAATTCTTTTTGCTACATTTTATGAAAAAGGATTAAAGTTATTCCTATTTTCCTCCTCAAACATAAGAAGAAGTTTTCTGTACCAGCTTGCAGCCCCAGTGTACCAGCTCCATCCCCCACGGCCAAGGTGGTCGGGATTTGCATAAATGTCACCTGCAAGAGCATACGGCTCGGTCTTATACTCTTCACCTCTTTCAAGGGGAGAAAATAGACGTGCCAAGGTCATGGCTCTTTTTGTGTTTTCCTCCTTTTTATCGGGAGCGAGGAGAAAGCCAAGTGCCGCCCATACCGCACCGTGAGTATACTGACCGCCATTCTCTCTTATCCCCTCGGGGTATGCAGAAATATATCCTATTTCCTCGTCGTATTCTGAAAACGGCGGGGTGAAGAGCTTATAGATACCTGCCTTTTCGTCAAAAAGCTCCTTCCATGAGCTGTCAAGAGCAAGAGTTATACGAGACATGTTTCCGTCACCTGTTATAGAGTGACAAATTGAAGCAAAGGCGGCAGAAAGGGCATCTATCTCAACTCTGCCTCCGCCTATTCCAAGAACCTCACCATGAGGCGTAAATGCCCTTGCATACCTGTCGAAGAAAAAGGCGTTCTTCTCTATCGACAAACGGAGGCTCTCGGAAAATGCTCTGTATTTCGGGTTCTCCTCCACTACTTCAAGATATTTGTGAATGACAATTCTTCCGAAAAAGCCAAGCCATACGCTCTCACTTCCCTCGGGAAGCCCATTAAGCCCATCATTCCAGTCACCGTCACCGATAAAGGGAAGCCCGTGTTCTCCTACCCCTCTTTCAACAAATAAATCAAGCGCTCTTTCGAGATGCTTTTTAAGATTCTCCCTCACCTCGCTTTTTACACACTCAGAATATCTGTCCTTTTCCTTCGGTGAAAGAGGGGGACAGGTTAAATAGCCCGCCTCTATACCGAGGACTTTTTTATCCCCTGTTCTTTCGATATACGAACATGCAAGAAGCACCAGCCATAAATAATCGTCGGAGCATCTTGTTCTTACACCTCTTCCAAAGTGCCACCAATGGCATACGTCCCCCTCAAGATACTGATGTGAAGCCATGCGAAAGATATGTGCTCTTACGGCATTTTTATCCATATCAATAACCGACAGACAGTCTTGTGCCTGATCCCTGAAGCCCCATGCACCTCCCGACTGATAAGGCCCCGACCTTGCATAGAAGCGCGACACCAGTATCTGATAAGGAAGCCACATATCGGTAAGAGGTACGTTAAGTGTTGACTTAAATACGGCACCCTTTATTTTTTCTTCAAGAGCTGTGCGAGAAGTTTTCCAAAGGTCTCTGAAGGTCTTTTCGGAAAAATAGCTTTTAACCTCTTCAAGATGCCTATCACTCCCTGCATAGCCCATAACGAAAACTATCTCCGAGGGCTTGTGAGATACTACCTCCACCTCCCCGCGTGACACTCGCATCTCCGTTTCAAACGGAGCAAAAAGATAAAGAAGTCCTTTTTTTAAACCATCCGAAAATAGATTGCGGAAAGTACAAAGGTTTTTCATTTCCTGCCCGTATTCAATAACAGTTGTATTATGAGGAAAGTCATCAAGCACGGGAATAAACTTATAACGGAGGGCAAAGTCGTCAGAATCCACTCTCACACTTACCGCCTTAAAGAGAAGAGTGGGATGCACCGCCACCCTTATTCGATAGCTATCACCCAGATACTCTGCACCGCCTACAGTAAACTTTACAAAAGATGCAGTTGCAAGAAGGTCGCGGTTGAAATTCTTTTCCGAAAGAATAATCTTTTCCGACGCTCCTCCTCCAACGGGGTCGCCCTCAAAATAGGTGAGTCTTGAAAGCCTTGAATTGAATACCCACGTGTTGCCAAGGCTTCTATGGTTTAAAATCGTGCCGAAGGTGGGGTGTGCGATAACGTGAGACCAGAGGACAGAAGGTGCTTTTTCCCTTAAATCTATAATGTATCCGTCCTCGGTAATACCCTCGTTGTAGCCTTGAAAATCCACCGCCTTACGGCGGGAGGTGTACCTTTCGGTCTTTGAAAAGCGTGTCAGCTTTTCTTTTTCGGGATAGTGAGCCTTTGCGACAGCGTCGAAAAGCTCGCTCACACCAACTTCACTTATATCCGCAAGAAATATTCCTCCGCTTTTACCAAGCATGAAGCGGCAGCCCTCTCTGTCAATAATTTTTTCTATTTCATGTCTGCCTCCTCTCGAATATCCCATATCCGCCACCTCTATTACAAGGTCAAATCTTGCCCCCATAATATATAGAAGCTTTTTGCATCTTATAAGCTCCGAGAGCTCCTCGTTTTTCACTCCCTCCTTCACGTCAAAGATGGGAAGCTCTCCCGATATGCCGTACCTGTAAAGAGCGTTTTTTCCGTAAAGTACTGATGATGCACTCTTTATTTTCCAAACAGTACCTCCTTCAAAAACAGAAAGGAGCACCTCAAAAAACGCACTTTCGCACCCCTCTCCCCCACCTGTGGCAGAAAGTGCACCAAGGTAGAGCTCGCGACTCTTTTCTACACTTTTATAAAGCGAGGTCTTGATTTCGTCCTTTGCACTGTAGAGTGCCTCAGCTTTTGTCTTTCCATAACCTATGACAAAAGTGGTGTCTGTTCTCCCGCTGTATTTTACCTTTGCAAGAACACATGGGGATATTGGATTTATCTCACGAACCTCCCGTGTCTTCGGACGTTTTACTGCCTCACAAAGGCCCGAAAGAGAGTATTCTTTCCCCTCGAAAAGCCTGAGCTTTGAGGTCTCAAAGAAGTATTCCTCACTGCACATGAGTGCAAGATATGCAGGCTCACTACCCGATGATGAAAGGATAAGTGCCCTGCTTTCTTTGTCGTATTCCGCCGAAAAGAACAGATTTACGTAGGCGGGGTGAGACAGATACGCCGATGCACCCTTCAAAACAGGCTCAAAGTATACGCCTACCTCCCCTTCTCTTCCGGTTGCGGAAAGGCTTATCCTGGTCGCGGCGGTTTTTGCGGATAGATTTATACGAACGTGAAGTCCCGACATTTTATATTCGGCACACACACTGTCAAATGAAAAGCTGACGTCATCCGATACCGACGGAGAGATTATCTCCTCCCCATCGGTGGAAAAAAGAAATACGCTTACAGGATTAAAGTCGGATACAGGGCTATTTGCCAGAACATATTCACCGTTTCTTATCTTTACCTTTTCCTCTACGACTCCCCTTTCGGAAAGTATCATCGTATGGTCTCTGCCTGACAAAAAGCCTGTAGCAGGTGCGGTTTTGAAGACACGCTTTTCTCTCGTTCTTGTCTTTCTCGGTGCTTCCTTCAGAGCTTCTCTCTTTCCCTTTTCCTTTTTTACGCTAACCGCATCTACAGGGACTGATTCTTTGAGAAGCTCACTTACCGCCTTCATCTCCCTATCCGCCATAAAGCGTCTTACAAAAACGTTTTCAAAGGAAGCGTTGGCAAGAGACACAAGGCTCATTCCAAGGTGATGGCACATGAAGCTTTTTACCGTGGAGGCGGTTTTCCCCACTCTTTTTTCGGTGGCGTCTATCGCCTCGTAAAATCCGCACTCTCCGTACATTCCAAGCCTTTCAAGTGCCCTGAGATTTCTCATGTTAAGGGGGATATTGCTCTTTAGCATAAGGAATGACGAATAGGGTGATATTACCCTCTCCTCCTCACTTTCACGGCTCCTTGAAAGAGCAGGAACTCCAAAGGCACGGTACTGATAGCAAAGAGCTTCATCAAAGGCAAAGTATCCGCTTTCCGATATTCCGAAAATCCTCTCCCGTCCTACTCTGACCCCAAAGCTGAACTGCTCAAAGAAAGCAAAATTCAAGGCTTCATCAGTAAAACTGTTTTTAAAAACAGGCAAAAGAAGATGTGGCATGAAAAACTCAAAGGCTGTACCGCTCCACGAAAGAGCTCCAACGCCATGACCCGAGGTAGTGAGGGGACGGGAGAGCATAGACCAGTGACTCTCCTTTACAATTCCTCTTGCCACCGCATAGTAGTCGGTAGTACGCGCCTCGCTCATATACATATCGTAAACTATTCCGTCCTGCTCCTCCCTGTCGGGGAAGAAGCCAAGTGCGAAGAGCTCTCTTTTTGAGTTATACAGAAATCTGAATTCAGAGGCTTCCTCTATCGCCTTTATTCTTTTTTTTAGCACTGCTATTCTTTTGTCTGCCATTTCATATTCCGAAAGCCCCTCAAAAAGTGCAACGAGAGAGGTAACAAAGTTTCCGCAGTCTACAGTCGAAATATATTCTTTCCCTATGGGATCGAGCGTTACCGTACTGTACCAATTATATAGCTGACCCTTATATTTAGGGAGCTTTTCTATTGTGCCGAGGGTTTTTTCAAGCCTGTCTACACCGGAGGATGCCGAAATGAATCCGAAATCCATAGCGGCAAGAACAGAGAGAAGATAAAGACCTATATTGGTTGGTGACGTCCTCATGGCAATTTCAGAAGACGGAAACACCGAAACGTTATCGGGAGGGAGAAAATTTCCAGAGGCATCAACGTACTTTTCAAAATAACGCCATATATCCCTTGCGTACCGCAAAAATTCATGTCGGTAGTGGCGGCTTCTGTCGTAGGAGGTTTTTTTTGTTGATAGAAAGTATGAGAAAACAGGGAAAAGACACCACAGAATACCAAGAAGCCTTAACACTGAAAATCTTGCAAAGAGCAGTGCGAAGGCTCCCGCAACAACCGAGGGCAAGGTGTAAAGAAGAACCGAAGCAAAAGGGCTTTTCTTGCCCTCAAGAGAACCCGCAGTCGTCCATTCAAGAAGCTTTTTCTTCGATACTGCCATTCTCCAAAAAGCACGTACGATTGCATCGGCGTTATTGTATGCCACAAAAGCAAGACTTGAAAGCCTGTAGCCTACCATGATAAGCTCACGGCAGATGGTTGTGAAAGTATCTCCAAAAAAACGTCTTATCACCGTTTCAAGTCTTCCTGAAAGCACCGACCTTAACACCTCAATAACAAATGGCGTAAGAAGCGGAAGCAGTAAAAAGAAGGCTATAAGGGTTGCCCTCGCGCCAACGTACCCCATCATAAAAAACAGTCCCGTTATCTGACATACAGGCATTAAAAGGTTCAAGAAGTTATTTATAAAAACAAACCTTTCGTCCGCTTCCATTGGATTTTTAACGTATCCCCCCGGAGATGGAACAAAAGGTGTTACAAATCTCATGCTCTGCACGTCGCCTCTTGCCCAGCGGTGTGCTCTTTTGTAATAGGAGACCACGCCCGAGGGTACGCTGTCAAAAACTGTAACGTCGGAGAGGTGACCTGTCAAAAGTCTTGTTCCCTCAAGGATATCGTGGCTGAGTATTATACCGTCAGGGAAAGCGTCAAGCACCGTCTCGCGGTACGCTTCTACGTCAAAAATACCCTTACCGCAGAAGATACCCTTACCGAACAGAATGTGGTTTAAATTGAATACCGCACCGTGATAGGAGTCAATCCCCCCAACTCCCGTCATGAGTGACGAAAAGCCTGTGGCGTGTGCCGATTCAAGAGAGGCGACAACCGTTGGCTGTAGAATACCAAAGCCTCGAACTACTCTTTTTACTCCACGCTTTTCTTCTATTACAGGTCTATTGAGAGGGTGTGCCATTGTGCCTATCATCTTGTTAAGTGCACCAAGCTCCATGTCGGTATCGCTGTCAAGTGTTACAACGTATTTTATTTTGGGAAGCACAGCCCCGCACGTTTCAAGCTTTGAGGGAATACCCGAAAGGAGCTTTACAAGCTCGTTTATCGCACCCCTTTTTCGCTCCCATGCCACAAATCTTCCGCTTTTTTCGTCCTTTACACGCTCTCTTGAAAAAAACGAAAAGCGGTTACCATAAAGGGAGTTTAAACGGTCTACCTCTTTTTTTGCCGCCGCCTTTATCTTCTCATCTGTTCTTGTCTTTTTTGTGTCACTTTCGGGCAGGTCAGAGAGCACCCCATAGTAGACCTCTCCATCATCCTTGCCACGACTCCTTGTCTTAAGGCTTAGATTTTCAAGGTGTCGAAATGCTCTTTTTACGTCCGACTCGTTTGTGAGAAGCGTCGCAGTAACGGTAAGAGTTGCGTTTTCCTCACCTACCCTGCCAACTAAAATACGTGGAAGTATTTCAGGCTTTTCAATAAACGCCACTATAGGAACTATCAGCATAAATGCACATTCCTTTAAGGGAATAATAGTTAAGAGAAATAAAGGAAGTGCAAAGAGAGGTTGAAGGGCTAGAAAAAGCATCTTGAATGAAAGGTATAAAAGAGCGATAAAAACAGAGGCATAAAGGTAAAGCCACCCCTTGTTTGAGCGTGAAAAGTCAAGAAGCTCACCAATGTGGCACTTTTCTTCCTCAGCCTCCGAGGCAAGAGTTACACAAGCGTCGGAAAAAGTCATACCTCGCTTTTTTGCATATTTCTTTATCTTCTGCTTATAAAGTGCCTTTGTTTCGCGGTCAAGCCTCTGATACAACGGGTCACGCCTAAGACTCTGCTCATAAGAAAAAAAGCCCAGATAAAAGGGGGAAAAATCAAACTCCGAAAGCCGTCTTATAAGGTTTATATAAACGCTCACCTCACCGCCCGAGACAAGCTCTTTTTTTATAAGGATAATACTCTCAAGAAGAAGCGATGGGTAAAGCTTTTCTATCTCCTCGTCCGAAAAAGTATCCGAAACGGTTTCAAAGAAAGCCGAAATTCCCTCCTGTATATCCGAAGAATCTGCCATAGCCTCAGCGAGAAAGGCTGATATAGCACGAAGTCTACGAGGAAAGTGCTCATTTTTTACTGTAGCATAGCTTTCCTCCAAAAGGTAAAAGTTTTCGTAAAGCCAACGCCCGTTTATGCTCTCCTTTTCTTTACCTCTTTTTGTATATCTTTTTAAAGCGTGGTATGCACGGCGGTATGACTCGCATTTAAAATCGTCCCATTCTTTCCGCTCTTTCATTTTTATAAGTATTTCTTTTATTCTGCTCTTTTCCATTTTTATACCTCTTTTCTAGAAAAAAGTATTGTCTTATACCTTGGAAAATATACAAAAATATGGCAAAGGGAAAACCCTTTGCCATATTTTTATATCAGTCCCAGTGCCTTCGCATATATTTTAACCTGATAACGGTATGAATAATCAAGACTTTCATCGCTTATTATATCCTCTATTGCCGCCTTGGTCTCGGAATTCATCTTGTTTTCGTTGGAATAATACTTTGTTCTGTTATTCGACAGTATCTTGTCCACCAGTACCTTGGGACTGTACTTTGGAACAATCTTTTCGTCACTTCCTTCGCTATCTCCCGATGAATTGTTATCCTTTTCAAGACTTTCCATATATCGGTCATGGATTTCGTCCTCACGCTCTGCCTCGTAGTCACGGTTGTCGGCATATCTGTCATACTTTTCATCGTCACGCCCAGCCTGATAGTCGCGGTTGTCGGCAAAGCGGTCGTATATCTCATCATCACGCCTTGCCTGATAGTCGCGGTTGTCGGCAAAACGGTCGTATATCTCATCATCACGGTCTGCCTCATAATCACGGTCACGGTTGAGCTGATTCTGATACGCCTCGTTTCTCGCCTTTTCAAGACTGTTCACGTCATTAAGATAGCCGATAAAAGCTGAATTCTTCGCCGTGCTTCTGCTTTCCTCCGTCTGTCTTCTGGACTTACCTGCTTCTTGTTCTATAGAAGACATCGCCGACATTCTTGCAAGATTATTGTCAAGCTCCGCCTGAACCGAGTCACCCGACTTTGAAAGTCCCTTCTGAAGAAGTCCTGCCTTTGTATTGGCAAGAGCAATTTTTGCCGAAGCATCGGCAGAATTTTTATTTTTACGCTCCTCTTCCGAAATTTCCTTCAGCCTGTTATTATGAGCCGTATCTATATTTGAAATTGTTGCAAGGTATCTTGCGGTAAGTCTTGACAGGGAGTTGTCAAAGCTTTTCAGCACTGAGCTTGAAAGGTTTTTCACGTTGTTTGCCATTATATCCCTCCTTTCTCTAATATACTACGCCCTTTACGAGCTTTTCAAAGAGAAGGTCGAACCATTTCCATTTTTTCATGTACTCAATGGTATTGTCACCAAGTCCGAAAAGCTTTTTTGTAAGTGCCATAAAGGTTTCTGTGCAAAGAAAGGTTTTTACGCTGTAGGTGTCCGACGCTGACGCACTTCTTTCAACAAAGAAGCTCTTATAGCCTCTAACGTCCAGATGCACCGCTCTTCCGTTTATAATACCAATCCCGTCAAAGCCCAGCATTTCGGCAATTGCCGCAAGCTCATAGGAGGTATATCCCTCCACTCTTACGTCAGCGGCAAGCCCCTTTGTATGCTGACCTGTCTTGCCTGTGAGAAGCTTATCGTACTCCTCTGTCCTGTAGCCGTCGGTTACAACAACGGGGCGATGCTTTACCGCACGGGAAAGCTTTTCAAGCATCAAAACAAGCTCATCGGAAATAAGTATTCTGTCGCCGTCAAGGATACCTCCCCTTCTTGCACGAAACTCCTTTACTCTGAAATGTTCGCTGAGCTTATCGTTTCCGTTTTTTTCGTATGAATATTCTTTTATTGCCAAATTTTCACCTTCTTATTTCATATATTCTACAATAGCCGCACCATCTCCGCCGTCGGTGCCGTTATAGTAATTGTTTCCGCCTATATGATCGGCGGAAAACCCTCCTGCACCTATACCTGCAACGTCTTCTCTGAAAGCGGCGCCGTTTCCGAGTATAGAGTCGCCACCGATTGAAAACTCAACCGCGGGAGAGTTGCTTGACCTGAAGTACTCTCCTACTTTGGGTACTCCTCCGTTAAAATTCAAGTCTCCGCCCTCGGCTTTTGCCCTGACCTTAAGACCGATAGTTCCGCCCGAAGCCCTTGCACGAAGCTGTGAGTTTATATAAAGCTCACTATCCCCTCCTGCCGTTGCAACGGTATATCCAGAATCAGTAGAAACAAGTCCTTTTCCGCCCTTGCCGATATTAAAGGTACACATGTCACCTTTTTTCAGCTCACACCAAAGGATTACACCTGCACCTGCACCGCCTCCGCAGGAATGAAGCACGTTGTCGGGGTTCTGTCCCCCTCCTGCACCACCGCCTACCATTGTAATCTTATAAACGCCGTCACGGGGTACCTCAAATGTGCTTTCTCCCGCTTCTTTAAAAATCTCACGTCTTATAGATGCAGAGTTGAGAAAGTCTGCAACCTCGGGTGAAAACTTATCGGGTGTTACCGAGCCGTCGGGAAGCGTTCCGTTAGCAAGTCCCTTTATATGCTCTGCAATGTTCTGAAGCTTTTCCTGAACGGTTTTTCCTTCGATAATATCAATTGTTCCACTGCCTATTCTGTCAGCTCCGCTGAAAGCATCGGCATACGACACAAGCTCCCTTAAAAGAGTGTTATTGATAAAGCTTTTTATGTCCTCCCCTGCCTTGTCGAAAAGTGCTTTGAGCATATCGGAGGTATATCCGTTTTCAAGGCTGGGACGGTCGGGAAGACCTGATATATTTTTAACGTCCTGTGAAAACTCTGTAAAATTCATCTGTTCACTCCTCCTTTATTTCCGATACCCCCGCAAGAGGGGGTATCGGAATATGCTTTTTTATCGAACGTCAACGTCAACGAATACAATTTCCTTGGGGTAAACTATCTTTGCACCGTAAAGGTGAAGACCCTTTACAGCAGTGCCGTTTCTGAGCTCAGGCTCATAGGGCTTGATAGAATTTATCTGCTCTGCAAATGCGATTGCACGCTCTGTACGGGCAATGCATCTGAAGAAGTCGCTGTCGTTACGTACAATGTTGTTTGTAACGTAAATATCAAAGCCGAGCATCTTACCGATATAGCCCTTTGAAAGAGCAGCCGAATTGTTAGTATCGGTGAGAAGATTTGCCATAACGAGAATCTGCTCTACGATAGGAGGTACTTCAAGGGAAATTTTTGCCGAATTGGGCACGTTGTTTTCCATGAGCTGACGTCTTACGTCTGTGAAGAGCTTAAGAACGTTGTCAACTGTAAGGTTTTCCTGAACAAGGAATTTTACCTCGGGGTCGTAAAGAGAATAGATGTACTTATCAGCAACGTCGCTGAGTGCTTCTGCCGCTCTCTTCATAGCCGACTGAACGAGCTTGGGAGAGGACTGCACGTCGTCGATAGCGTCAATGCAGAAGTTAAAGCCCTTTGCCTGATCGATAACGAGTGTTCTTGAATTGTCAGAAAGAACCTCGGGTGCAGGCATATTTGTGTTCTTGGTGTAGTTGAATACGGTTACAGGACCGAGACCGTTGATTTTTACTCTGTCGCCCTGTGTCTTTATTTCACCCTCAAACTCTCTTGAACAGAGCTTAACGCCTACGTAATTCTTCTGAAGCTCCTCATAAAGAGCCTCGCTCCATACTGTGGGAATAAAGTTTGTAATTGCCATTATTTTTTTACCTTTTTGCGGTTTTACCGCAATCCTTTCTTATTTTCTTATTTCCATTTCTCCATGGAATTCATAATAGTTTTATAATTTTTTCTTATCTCCTCCTCGCTCATTGCTCTCACCTGTTCAGGTGTAAAGTATGTGGGCTCGGATGAGTCTTTTACGTTGGGGGGAGCAGACTTCATATTTTCTTCTTCCTTCTTCTGCTGTTCTCCCTTTTTCTTTTCCTCGGTAAGATACCAGAGTGCATACTCGGCGGCAAGTCTACTTCCGTCCTCGCACTTATCGAAAATCTCATCGGGTATACTCTCCACATCAAAGTCGGGGAAAAGCTCAAAAAGCTTCTTTATTTCCTCTTCGAGATTTTTCTTGACCCTCTTTTCAAGGCGGAAGGCTTCAAGCTCTTCCATATCAAGAGAGCTGCCTTCTTTTGTGCTCTGCTCTAATTCATGGAGGATTTTTTCTGTGTTTTTCTTCATGTTTTTTCCTTTCTTTTTTAAATTGCATCTGTTATTCTTCCCCTGATGCAAAGGGAAACAAGGTGAAAATCAATGCTGTTTTCATTACTTTTTACAATAAGCTTAAAGCTTTTCTGCCTTTTCAGCTTTACTCTTTTTCTCAGCCTTATGGGGGTTACGGCAGTCTTGAAGCTGAATCGGGAAAAGTTAAGACTTTCAAAGTCAAGCACCTTGTATTCAGCACCTACACCCATGCCCTTGCCAGTCATGGTATCAGATGCCCAAAGTATGTCAAAGGATACCGAGCTTTGTGGTATTACCTCGAACTCAATACTGTGTATATTCTTTGTATCGAGTCCCGAGTATTCGCTGTAGCCCGTCTCCCATTCAAAATCTACGGGGTGTCCCAAATCAAGGGACTCCTCGGTCATACGGCAAAGCTTTCCGTCGCAAGTTAAAAAGAAGCAATTTCCGACACCGTCCTCATGAAAGAAGGCGGCGTTAAAGCCTTCGTAGTAATAGAAAAGGTCAAGACGGTAGTTATAGACGTAAAGCTTATCCTCTCGCCACAGATATACCTCTCCGTGACTGGTTCTGTCAAAAACTGACAGACCTTCAGATAAAAATACAAGACCTTTTCTGATGCGTGCACCTATCTCCTCGGCGTTTCTTTCATCTCTTACAGTGGTGGAAACCCAGCGGTAAAGAGACGTACCCGAAAGAGTGAGCGGAGTGTTATCAACAAGCACCGCCGTACCGAAATGAGTACATCCCACCTCGGAGGAAAGCGTCCTTACAGGGAAGGAGAGATATTCCATTCCAGAGGCATCGCTTCTTTTCTCAATATAGGAGTAGTAAGCCTCCCTGTCGGTAAATATGAGAAGCCTGTCATAGTGTCTCACAAGAGAGGTTATAGGTCTTCCCGTTGCACTTTTATTAAAGGAAAGCTCGGGGAAATAGTCCATATCCGAAACGCCGTCATGGACTCCAGAATATCTGTAAACGTCGGGCTTTTCACTGTCTCCCCACAAAAATATTCTTGTATCGTTGTCACCGCCCCAAAGGACCGCATATCTCATTCTGTGAGGGTTATTCTCCTCGGGAATCTTCTTGGAATAAGTGACCTCGTAAGCATTTATTTCTGTGGATGGATTGTTTGATGCAAGCTGAACTGTACCTTTTTCAAGGTTTACTGTGTAAGCCGTTTTTGCCATTTCTTCTCCAAGAAGCTTGACAGACTCCACCGAGTCGATATTCTGCTCCGCAAGGATAAGAAGCGTATGTCCTGAGTCTACCGTAAAGGACTGGCGTCTTTTGGGGGTGAGAAGATTTATATCCTCAAAGGGTACTCCCCCGCCGGCAACGTCGGTGGACACTGCAATAAGAGGCACGTATGGGTCTATGTCAGAAAGAACACCCTGACAAAGCTTCTTTATCTTTTTACCGTCAAGGATATAAAGAGATTTTCCGAAGTGGAGAAAGGACACCTTACCACTCTCGCTTTCAAGCTCGCCTATCACCTTCTTTTCTCCGTTATAGGAAAAAAGAGTTTTTCCAGAAACGAAGTACACCGCCCCGTCCAGTACCGTAAGACCTCTGCCCTCACCACCGCTTTCCGAAAGGCACTCGTAGCCCTCGCGAAGTGAGAGTGAATATGAGGGGGTAATTTTAAGATTTTTCATTTTGGGACTTTCACCAGCTTTTGTATGTCCTGTGTTGGGTGCGCTTTCGTTAAGTCCAAGAAATGCGTTTACCTGTGCTGTAAAATCACGCGCCATTTACGTCACCCGAATATATGTCCCTTATTTTAGTGTGAGTAGCATAGGCAAAGCTTTTTACCACGCTTTCCTCACTCTTTCTGAAAAGGGTGTAGAAATAATCCGCACGCTGTGCGTCCTCCTCCAGAAGGAGGAATGAGGCAAGGGCGAAGGGCAAGGGTCCCGAAGCAAGTGATATATGCAAGGGTATTTCGTCATCCATTGAGCCGATGGGATTAAAGTCCCAGGACAACGCCTCCAGCCTTTTTTTCTCAATAATGCACTGACTGGGCCATAAAAGAGTGATAATGGAATTCATTACCTCGGGTGCGTTCTTTTCAAAATCCTCTGTGTCCTCATGGTATGCACCGCCGCCATTTCGCTCGTTTATGAGTGCAATAGCTCTGTTATAAACCTGTCTTGCCGTCATTTTCTGTCACCTCTGTTTCTTTTAGTCTCCTGCAATCCTCGATAAGGGCTTCCTTTGCTGTAATATACCCTTCGGGCAGTCTTTCAAGGTACTGTTCGAGAGTAATAAGTCCCGATGAAAGAAGATTTTCAAGAGTGTTAAGACTTGCAATCTCACTCCAGTATCCCGTCATTCCTGCCGTTACCTTACATGAGAATATCACGTCCTTGTAACGCTCAACCTCCATCATGTCACCTCTCAGCTCTCCTTTTTCACGCCACATGAGCATTCGGTGCCTGTCGTAATAATGGAGAATATAGTCAAGCCATATAAGACCAAGCTCCTCGAGTGCCATATAGAGCGACCTCTTCTGAATTTCAAGGGGTACGGAGGAAGACTCCTGAAGTGCTATGATTGCCGAGGTATTGGTGGGCTCAACGTTTCCAAGGGCTGCATCTGTTGCTCCCATAAGCTCACGTGTAAGTGACATCGTAAGGTTAATAACGTCGAGAAAGCCCGACTGCATGACACCGGGAGAGAGCACCTCTGCCACGCTGTCAACAGGTCCGTTTACACCTATCGCTTCCCCTACCTCGTTTGTCCATTCGTCAATGACGTTCTGGTTATATACCACCTTTGAGAAGGACACGTTTATCATGTGCTTCATTACCATGGCAAAGGCTTTATTGATATATATCTGATTTTCAATAAGTCCCGTTGCCGCAGCAGTGCCGTGATAGGAATTCTTAGTCTTATCCCAGTTCATAAGCACCAAGGGGTAAAGGGTGAGCTTGGTATCAATCTCGCTTGTTATAACAGTGCCTCTCACGCTCTTACGGTAGTGAACAGTGCCGTTCTTGCGGTAAAGCTTTATAACGTAGGTACACTTTGTATCCTTCAGCTCGCTCTTTGCTCTGTCGCCTGCCTCGTCTGTGGTATCGCTGTCAGATACGATACGCATAACGTCACTTTCGGGAATTCCGTAGCCTCTCGCTTCCTCCCGAAGCTCCTCCACAAGACCTCTTCCCGATATGAGAATATAGGGCTGACTCTGTACGTCGCTTGTATTTACGTCCCCGAAGAAAACGTTTGTGGCATCAAGAAGCTTTGTTGCGAAATCTCCCGTATACTTTTGTGCAGTACGCTTTTTTCTGTCCCAGTACACGTAAAGGAACATATCACCGCTGAGGGCTGCATCCTTCACTCCGTCATAAAGGAGTGAGGTCATATTGTCCTTTTCAAAGCGGTAGTTGAGGTAAGATGAAATAAGCTCACAAACCTTAACAAGGTCGTCTCTCACTTCTTTTTTATAGATGACCCCTGCACTCTCCGCATCCACCTTCAAGGCTATCTTCGCCGACATGATACTTGATACAAAGTAGCCGATTACTCTTTTGAAGATATTGAACACGGGTGTGGGAAGTCCTCCGCTTATAACTCCGTTCCATTGGTCGCCCCGCCAGAAGCGTTCGTTTTTATTGACGGTATCGTAAAAGTTTACCGAACGGTTGTATTCCCGTCCCCTTTCAAGAAGCTCGAAATCCTCTGAAATCTCTTCCTTTCTTCTGTTTTTCAATCCTTATCGCCTCCTTTCTTTTTATGGTCGTAGGAAATTATGTTATGCCAGAAGTCCTGTCCCTCGGCTCGGTGGACTTCGGGAGCTGTGCTTTCTTCATCTGTTCCCGAAAGCTCAGACACAAGCTTTATTACCCCCACAAAAACCATTGCTTCAAGCACTAAAAGAAGCATCACGGTTATAATAAAGAATGTCATATTTATCACCTCCCTTCTCCTGACAATTCCACTATATCATGACATGGTCTGCCATACAATGACATGTATATGACAACTTTTTCACCCCTTAAAAACTCTTTTATAAAAATTTTTAATAGGATATTGACAAATAGTTTTGAGTGTGTTAATATACAAGTGTACTAAGTCGCTTAATACACTTCACACAAAGGAGGGAGAAAATGATAACCATAAACCCCAGAACGGGCGTGCCCCTGTGGGAGCAGATACGGGACTCTATAAAAAATCAGATACTTCTCGGTGTATGGTCGGCAGGAGAGCAGATACCGTCGGTTAGAGCTCTTGCCTCAGAGCTTGGAATAAACCCCAACACAATAGCCAGGTCCATAAGTGAGCTTGAAAGAGAAGGGCTCATTTACACGGTAGCGGGAAAGGGAGCCTACGTTGAGGAGGACCTCTCTCTCATAAGCCTAAAAAGAAAGACGGAAGCACTTGAGAAGCTCGGAAGGGCACTCACAGAATTAAAGAGTGCCGAGGTAGAGCTTGAAACAGTTATAAAAAAAGTAAACGAGGTTTACGGAAAGGACAACCTATGATTAAAATCGACTCTGTTACAAAGAGATATGACAACAACGTCACATCTCTTTCCGACATCTCCATGAGCATAAAAAAAGGCTCGGTGCTTGGACTTATAGGTACCAACGGAGCAGGTAAATCTACCCTTCTTCGTATAATGTCGGGTATCTATAAGGCAGACCGAGGCGGAGTATTCATTGACGGTGAGAACGTATTTGAAAACGACAGGATAAAGGAGAGGATTTCCTTTGTTTCCGACGAGCAGTACCTTATCCCACACTTCACGCTGAGTGATATGGCAGGTCTTTACAAAAGATTTTTTGCAGGCTTTTCTTTTGAAAAATTTGAAAGAATGTGCGACGAAATAGGACTTTCAAGAACAAGGAAGATTTCCACCTTCTCAAAGGGTATGAAAAGACAGGGGGAGGTAATTCTCTCTATTGCCACAGGCTCGGACTACCTTTTCTTTGACGAGACCTTCGACGGACTTGACCCTATTGCCCGTGACTTTGCAAAGAAAATGATTTCAGAGTCGGTTGCCGAGGATAACAGAACGGTCGTTCTTTCCTCCCACAACCTTTCGGATATCGAAACCGTCTGCGACAGCGTAGCACTCATTGACGGCGGCAGCCTTATTCTTCACAAGTCCATTGACGACATCGTTCAGGGCTGGCACAAATATCAGATGATTTTCTCCGAGCCTCTTTCGGATATATCCTTCATTTCAGACTTTGCAACACTCCCCCACATCAGCGGAAAGCTTATTACCTTTATTTCCGCCCTTGACGAAAAAGAGGTGCAAAAGAGAATTTCCTCCGCTCTCGGTGATGTTACGCCCGTTTACTCCGAGTGCGTTGACCTTACTCTTGACGAAATATTTACCCTTGAGGTAAGCCGTGTTAAAGGAGGGGAATAAAATGAAAAAAATAAGCTTTAAGAAAGTACTCTTACTTATAAAGAATAACTACTCTGTCAATCGCTCCCTCCCCATGATACTCATGCTTGCTATTGCCATTCTCGGCGGTATCGTGGGTGCTATGCCCATATCCGACCTAGAATCACGCTATGCCATAAGGCTTGAAGCGGGCTTTGCCACCTACGAGGACTATCACGCAAACGTCAGACAGCTTTTCGACGAAATGCTCGGCATGGACGGTGTGTTCTCCATTATGTATATGCTGGTAGTGTTTGCCCTCTCCTTCTTCTCTGTAATAGCTCTGACAGGCTACATGAGAGAAAAAAGCGGTAACGACTTTTATCACTCGATGGCAGTGACAAGAGGTGAGATTTATATTGCGAATTACCTGACGGCATTTATAAACACCGCCGTAACAGTTCTTCTTTCTCAGGTAATAGGTCTTTTCTTTTTAAATCTTATTGCAAAGCACCCCACCTACAGCTTTGGAGAAACCCTTGTGATGCAGCTCCCTGCTCTCGGAACGGCACTTTTATACCTTGCCCTTTTCATAGCTGTTGCAATGCTTTCGGCTATCCTTTCGGGTACGGTCTTTTCGGCTCTTATCTCCTTTGCATTTATAAACTTCTATATCCCCGCAACCGTTCTTGCCACAGCTGCTTCGGGAAACGTGCTCTTTAATTCAAAACTTATGGACTACCTTGACCACCGACCTCACGTCTATTTCTACTCATCTCCCTATATACGCTATATCATGGGAACCGTAGACGACACATTCCCCTTTACTTCAGCGTCCTTTGTTCTTTTAGCTCTTGGTACGCTTCTTGTGATAGCACTGGGTATCTTCTGCTACACCAAAAAGAAGAACGAAAACTCCTCAAAGCCCATTGCCTTTTCTATTCTCAAGCGTCCCTTACAGTACCTTTTAGCCTTTGACGTGATGCTTCTCGGTGCTACCTTCTTCTATGCAATAACAAGCTCTCTTATCTGGTGCTTCGTTGGCGGTCTTATTGCACTTCTCTTTACCTTCATCTTCACTAACGCCTTCTTTGACAAGACCTTTACGGGAGTGCTTAAAAGAAGCCGTCACATGGCGTATATCTTTATTCTCACCATTCTTCTCGGTGCAGTATTTGTTGCCGACGTGTTTGGAATGTATAAAGAGCCGAAGATTGACGTGAAGAATATTGAGAGTGCCTCTATCTATGTAAACATCAACCGTGAAGACGGACATTTAAGCTATGACTTCAACTTTGAAGAGGAAGAGGAGGACTGGTACTCCGAAACGGTAGAAGATATCTCGGGTGAGTCGAAAAAGGATATTATCGACCTGTGGAATTTTATCAAGGAAAATGAAAAAGCTGTCGTAAACGCAGGTGTCTATGCGGAGGTTTACGAAAAGTATCCCGACACCGAAAGCTTCCTTGAAACGATTTCGGTATCTATAAACGTCAGATGCAAAAACGACTTCAGTTCCTTCTACGAGCATATATATATCGGCGAGGGAAATGACGGATACGAGGAACTCGAAAGCCTAATCCAAAACCTCACAGATAGCTACTCCCACAACCTCTACACCTCAAACTACGAAACAGGCGAGGGTGAAAATATTGAGGTTATAAAGTAAAAAAACAAAGGACAGAAACGAACTTCTGTCCTTTGTTTTTGTATAAAAATTTATTTTTTGAAAACAAACAAATACTCATGTGCTATTAACAGGAAATTATGTTTTATGCTGTTTGTTTTCCAATATCCAGTTGCCCTACAATTATGCTGTTCCTTTATAATCAGTTCTTTTAATCTAAATCCGGAATTCTCAAAAATTCTCATTACATCAAATGACATTGGTATCATATTACCTTTTTGCCTTGTATCTCCCATGAGTACCGCACAAAATTTGTCCTTTTTTAGTACTCGGTAACACTCTGATGCAACTTTTTTCATTTCTTCGAGAAAATCATTTACATTAAAATGCGATAAGTCTTCCTCAATGTCGTCACTATATTTAATGATATCAGCATAAGGAGGATGTGTACATATCAGGTCGATGCTCTCGTCTGGAATAAAATTCAAATTTCGTGCATCACCTTTTTTGATATAGACTTTTCCTTTTGCACTTCCTATATCAAATGCGGTTTTTTCTCTGCATCTTTCAAGAGCAATATCACTTACATCGACACCGATTATATCTCTATTCAAAAGCTTTGCTTCAACCAGCGTCGTACCTCCGCCTGCAAACTGGTCAAGAACTAAATCTCCCTCTTTTGAATACCGTAATATGATATTTCTTGGTATGTACGGAGACCAATTACCACGCCATTTTGCATCGTGAGTTGCCCAATCACCACGCTTTGGGAAAGACCAATGAGTTGTCATTTCAAGTTCAAAATCATCAGGCTCCCATTTTTTTATTTTATTTGACGGCATTACTTAAAAACCTCGTTAATTATTCCATTTTCCAAATCTTTAATGTTGTATATATGCTCCATTACGTCGAAAGTTTCTTCTAGGTTGTTTCTTGCACTTATCCACCCTTTTCCGTCTGTAAACCAAACGAAAGTAAATCCATCAATCATATCGGTTTCTAAAGCAAGTGTTTTATAACTACGAGCAGTTTCATTTAGTTTGGAACCACCACTACCATAAAAATTAGTTTCTATACCATAAATCATATCAGGTGTCTTAATTACAAAATCGAAACGCTTTTCCATTTTACCCTGATTTGAAATCGCAGATAAATCTACATTCCACTTTTCCGTAATTTGATGAATGTACATTTCTTTGAAATAATTAACACCTTTAAGGAATACAGATTTTTCAATAAAGCTTTCAACTAAATCTTCCATAAGGTGTCCACCACGATTTTTACGACCGTTAGAATCAAGTCCAGTTTCAACACCTGTTGCATAGTCAACCAAGTTATTTACTATGTGATTTTGCAGTAAATCAAACAATCCCGTTTCTTTCATAAAGTATTTATACTTTTCATAATGGAAGTGACTGTTCGGAGAATACTCCCCAAAATCAAATTCAAACAAATAACCTCCATTCTCATCCTGACAGTAAATTTCATTTGCTCTAACCGCTAAAAGTAACGGAATGCACTTTATTACTTCGGGATATTTTTTAACCAACCTCTCAAAATCATATTCGATATTTTTAGATCCAACAAGGGAATTCAAAATATTTAGTTCAACCTTTATGTTATCTACATTCCTGTGAACTTTTTCAAAATCTATGTAGTAACCATAATCTGCTATGCTATCACGAAATCCTGACAACCATGTATTAAAATCTCTTTTCATAAACATTCTCCCTAAAAATTACTAATAAGTAATTCTGTTATTTTCCCTCTCGCTTCGCTATTACTATTTATCATTCTATTAGCCATAACTTTGCGGATAATAAAACTGTCATACAAATCGCCAAAAAAGTTGTCATTAGGGTTTACGTTCTTAGGATCTGAATTGCTGACAACAACCTTTGCTCCTATCTTGTTCATTTCTTTTGCAAACTCAGCAAGAGCTATCTGCATACCGTCATCAAAGTCGTTTTCGGTATAAGCAGTAAAGCTTGACGTACGATTAAGAGGTCTGTATGGCGGGTCAAAGTAAACAAACGTATTTTCATCTATATAATTTGCCGAATCTCTAAAATCCCTACAAGCAATAATAACATCCTGTAATTTATCAGAAACAGCTCTCAAATTCTCTTCATCACAAATAAGCGGATTCTTATATGAACCCATTGGTACGTTAAATTGCCCTTTACGGTTTACTCTGTAAAGACCATTAAAGCATGTTTTGTTAAGAAAAATCATGAGAGCAGCTTTTTCGATTTTCTCCAGTTCACTTCGTCTTATACTTAAAAAATTATATCTGTCTCTTTTGGATGTGTAATACACCTTTCTGCTACTATCATCAAGTGGAATAAATTCCTGTTGGTACATTGATAGAAAATATACTACTTCTTCAACATTATCACGAACCATTTCATAAGTATTCATAAGTTCAGCGTTGGTATCGCAAATATATACTCTCTCAAGACTGTATTTGTTAAGAATATCAAAAAGCACAGCACCTCCACCCACAAATGGCTCTGCATACTTTTTTATCTTTCCATCATCAAAAGGATAGTATTTTGAAAGTTCATTTATCAGCTGTCCCTTACCGCCTGCCCATTTCAAAAAAGGTCGTACACTTTTGTCTGTTTCAATATACCTTGTACTTCTTGCATCGAGGGGCTTCTCTGCCGTTGTAGGTATAATCCACATGTTACCTACCATTGTAGCATCAGATATTCTTTTTTCAGCACATAAAGTAGCAACTCTCCTTTGAGATATTCCCCATCTGTCAGCAGCTTCTCTTGCAGACATAAAATCCATACAATCCCTCCTAGGTTCTTTGAATATATTATATTCTAAAACTAGAATAAAAGCAATACCAAAATATCACAAACATTAAATTTATATTACTACCTTTCATGTTTCACTGCAACTTTTTCTTTTTTTGCATATATTTGGTGAAATGCAGAAAAAATAAGGTTAAGTTTAATTACGGAGGTAAAAAACATTGAAGGACAAATTTTTTTCGGTACTGCAAAGAGTGGGCAGGTCGTTTATGCTTCCCATAGCACTGCTCCCAGTTGCAGGACTGCTTCTCGGTATAGGCTCATCCTTTACCAATCCCACGACTCTTGAGGAATACGGACTGACGGGAGTAATAAGTCAGGGCAGTATACTTTATTCAATTCTTGACATCATGGCAAAAACAGGCAGTGTCATTTTTGACAATCTGGCTCTCCTTTTTGCCGTCGGCGTTGCCATAGGTATGGCTAAAAAGGAAAAGGAGGTCGCCGCCCTGTCGGGTGCTATCGCCTTTCTCGTTATGAACGCCACCATCTCCGCCCTTATAAATATAAACGGCGGTGTCGCCGCCCTCGGTGAAAACACCACCGCCTCGGTGCTTGGTATTACAACATTACAAATGGGTGTTTTCGGCGGTATTATCGTAGGTCTTGGTGTAGCAGCGCTTCACAACCGTTTTTACACCATCAAGCTTCCCCAGGTGCTATCCTTCTTCGGAGGTACAAGATTCGTACCTATCATTTCGGCACTCACCTACCTTGTGGTGGGAATTTTAATGTTCTATATATGGCAGCCTATACAGACGGGAATAGCAGCACTCGGTAATCTTGTGCTGAATTCGGGCTATGTGGGCACATGGATATACGGTATAATCGAACGTGCCCTCATTCCCTTCGGACTTCACCACGTGTTCTATATGCCCTTCTGGCAAACAGAGCTTGGCGGGGCTGTCATTGTTGACGGCACTCTCGTTCAGGGAGCACAGAACATCTTCTTTGCCGAGCTTGCCTCAAAAGCCACAGAGGTTTTCTCGGTATCGGCAACACGCTTCATGTCGGGTAAGTTCCCCTTCATGATATTCGGTCTTCCTGCCGCAGCCCTTGCTATGTATAAAACGGCAAAGCCCGAAAAGAAGAAGCTTGTAGGAGGACTTCTTCTCTCAGCATCCCTTACCTCAATTCTTACGGGTATTACAGAGCCCATTGAGTTCACCTTCCTTTTCGTAGCACCTCTTATGTATATCGTGCACTGTATACTTGCAGGTCTTTCTTATATGCTGATGCACATTCTAAACGTCGGCGTAGGCATGACATTTTCGGGAGGGGTTATAGATCTCACGCTTTTCGGTATACTTCAAGGAAACTCCAAAACCAACTGGATATGGATAGTGCTTGTAGGTCTTGTTTATGCCGTTGTTTACTACTTCGTTTTCTATTTCCTTATAAAGAAATTCGATTTCAAAACACCGGGGCGTGAGGCAGAAGGCGAGGAATCAAAGCTTTATACCAAGCAGGACTATCTGACCCGTAAGCATGAGGGTGACAACGTAAGTGCTCTTATCCTTCAGGGACTTGGCGGTAAAGATAATATTGCCGACCTTGACAGCTGTGCCACAAGACTGAGAGTCACCCTGAAAGACCCCAACAAAGCCGATGAAAGTGCCCTTAAAAAGAGCGGTGCATCGGGTGTTATAAAGAAGGGTCAGGGTATTCAGGTAATATACGGACCTCACGTATCAGTAGTGAAATCAAACCTTGAAGCCTTCATGGATAACGCTCCCCGCAAAACCTCTGCCACTCCCCTTTTCTCCCCCGTGAACGGCAAGGCTTTGCCTCTTGACAAGGTGGAGGACGAGGCGTTTTCAAAGGGTATCCTCGGAGAGGGAATTGCCTTTCTTCCAACAGAGGGCAAGCTCTTTTCACCCTGTGACGGCAAGGTAGACAGCGTTTTCGACACCTCTCACGCTATAAATATCAAGACAGAGAATGGCGGTGAAATACTTCTCCACGTAGGTCTTGATACCGTAAAACTCAAAGGTCTTCATTTCAAGGTGGCGGTAAAAGAGGGGGCTGATATCAAGCGCGGCGACCTTCTTATTACCTTTGATATAAACGGCATAAAGAAAAGCGGATACAAGCTTACAACCCCCATGGTAGTGACAAATTCAGAGGAATTTTCCTTTGAACCGAAAGCGACAGGAGAGGTATCTGTAGGTGACGAAATAGGACAGTTAAGGAGTAAAGAATGATAACCTTTGAATATAAAATAAAGGACGAAATAGGGCTTCATGCACGTCCTGCAGGGCTTCTTTCCAAAACCGCAAGGGAGTGGAAGAGCAAGGTGCTTATCAAAAAAGCAGGAAGAGAAGTAGATGCCACAAAGCTTATGGCACTCATGTCGCTGGGCATTAAAAACGGCGACGTTATTGACGTAAGTGTTCTCGGCGACGATGAGGAGGAAGCGGCGGCAGCCGTAAAGGACTTTTTTGAAAAAAATCTTTGAGGTGATATATGCTTAAATTTATCGGAAAGGGTATTTCGGGGGCTATAGCAATAGGTCCTGTTACAGTATTCAAAAAGAAGGAAACGAAAATTCGTCGTAAAGGAATAGACGACCCCGAAAAGGAGATAAAAAGGTTTGAAAAGGCCCGTAGTGACGCGAAAGCTATACTTTCTGAAATTTACGAAAAGGCACTTCGTGAGGTAGGAGAAACAGGGGCTGAAATATTTCAAATTCACATGATGATGCTTGACGATGAGGACTTTTCGGAGTCAATAAAGAGCATTATAGAGTATCAAAAGGTAAATGCAGAGTATGCCATATCTCTCACCTCTAATAATTTTTCCGAAATGTTCTCCTCTATGGACGACCATTATATGAAGTCACGTGCGATTGACATAAAAGACATTTCCGACCGCCTTATATCGTGCATGACAGAGGACAAAAGCGGTATGAGTAATCTTTTAGAGCCCTCGATTATATGTGCCTATGACCTCACTCCTTCCGAAACGGTGCTTTTCGATAAAAGTAAGATACTGGGCTTTATAACAGCACACGGCTCGTCAAATTCTCACACCGCAATTTTAGCAAGGAGCATGAACATTCCTGCTGTTATAGGAGTTGGAGACTCCTTTCTTCTCAACGTAAAGGAGGGTGACACTGTAGCGGTAGACGGGGGTACGGGCGAAATATTCATATCCCCCGATACCGACACCCTGAAAAAGCTTCTGGAAAAAGAAAAGGAGAGCCGAGAGAAAAAGGAGCTTCTTAAAAATCTCAGAGGCAAAGAAAACGTCACCCTTGACGGCAAGAGAATAAACATTTACGCCAATATCGGCTCTCTTGAGGATATCGGGTCAACCCTTGCAAGTGATGCAGGCGGAATAGGGCTTTTCAGAAGTGAGTTTTTGTATCTCGAAAGGGACGACTATCCCACAGAGGAGGAGCAGTTTGAAATATATAAAAAGGTGCTCCTTGCAATGCCTGGTAAAAGAGTGATAATAAGAACTCTCGATATCGGTGCCGACAAGAGAGTATCCTACTTTAACCTTGACAGTGAGGAAAACCCTGCCCTTGGACTTCGTGCAATAAGGCTTTGTCTCACGCGCCCCGAAATCTTCAAAACACAGCTACGTGCCCTTTTTGCCGCCTCCAGCTTTGGTCGCCTGGGCATAATGTTTCCCATGATAACAAGTGTCTGGGAGGCCGAAAGGATACTGGAAATCTGCGGTGAGGTGAAAAAGGAGCTTGAAATGAAAGGTACGGCATACAGCCGTGATATAGAATTTGGTATAATGATAGAGACCCCTGCCGCCGCAATTATAAGCGACAGACTTGCACCCCTTTTCGACTTTTTCAGCGTGGGAACAAACGACCTTATCCAGTATACTCTCGCCTGTGACAGACAAAACCCAAAGCTTGAGGAGTTCTCAGACCCTCATCACGAGGCGGTGATGAGGCTTATAAAGACAGCAACGGACAATGCACACCGTCACAGTGCGTGGATTGGCATTTGCGGTGAGCTTGCCGCCGACCTCTCCCTTACAAGAGAATTTCTTGAAATGGGAATAGACGAGCTGTCAGTCTCCCCGCCTCACATTTTAAGACTTCGCGAAAAGGTGAGGAGCATAAGACTTTAATTTTTTCAAAAAATCTCTTGACAAATGCGAAGCTTGAGAGTATAATCATGCACAACAAAAACCATCAAAGGAAAAAAACTATGTTCACAAATATTTTTGCAGGATTCTTTTTTTATTTTAGTGCAGTATTTTTTTACTGTGCTTATTCCGTCGTGCAAAAGTTACCTGTGAGATAGAAAGTATTTGATTTTGAAATTAGAACCTCACTCGTAACAGAGTGAGGTTTATTTTTTTTAAAGAAAGAAGGATTTTAACATGAGTATGATTTTTGAAAGAAAGCTTCCCATTCCGCAGGAGGTAAAGGAGCTTTATCCGCTTTCTCTCGAGCTTGAAAATTTAGTGGAAAAACGTAAAATAGAATTAAAACAGATTTTCGAGGGCAAAAACGACAAGCTTGTCCTTATCATTGGACCTTGCTCTGCCGACAACGAGGACAGCGTAATCGACTATATTACAAGACTCAGAAACATTCAGGAAAAGGTACAGGACAAGATTTTCATTGTGCCCAGAATTTATACAAACAAGCCCCGTACAACAGGTGACGGCTACAAGGGTATGCTCCATCAGCCAGACCCGAATGCCAAGCCCGATATGTACAAGGGCATCGTCGCTATCCGTGAGCTTCACATGAGAGCTCTTGCCGAGACTGGCTTCTCCTGTGCCGACGAAATGCTCTACCCCGAAAACTACAGATACTTAAGTGACGTTCTGGGCTACGTTGCAATAGGCGCAAGGTCGGTGGAAAATCAACAGCACCGCCTTGTATCAAGCGGAATTGACCTGCCCGTAGGCATGAAAAACCCTACAAGCGGAGACGTTTCGGTTATGATGAACTCCATTACCGCCGCACAGCATAAGCACACCTTCATCTACCGCGGTTGGGAGGTAAATTCCGAGGGCAACCCCCATGCACACGCCATACTCCGAGGCTACGTAAACCGCCACGGTGAAGCAATTCCCAACTATCACTACGAGGACCTTCTCCACCTGTCCGAGACCTATACCGCATCGGGACTTCAGAACCCTGCCCTTATCGTTGATACAAACCACTCGAACTCGGGTAAAAAATACCTTGAGCAGATGCGAATTGCAAAGGAGGTACTCCACTCCTGCCGTCATAATTCTGATATCAAAAAGCTTGTAAAGGGCTTCATGATTGAAAGCTACATTGAGGACGGTGCTCAGAAAATCGGTGAGAACGTATGGGGAAAATCCATAACCGACCCCTGCCTTGGTTGGGAAAAGACCGAAAGACTAATCCTCGACATGGCAGAGCTTTTATAAATACTTAAGAGAGGGGAACGCTTTTTACAAAAGCATTCCCCCTTACAACCCCGCAAAAACTATAATAAATATACTTTTCGTGAGAGTCAAAGAGAGGGGAATTTTTAAAAAAATCCCCTCTCTTAAAAATTTTTATTACATAGGAAATTGCTACGCAATTTGCATGTAAAAAACAAAGTCTACCTTTAAAAAATGTGAGCGTAAGCGAACTTTATAATCAGTTGCCGAAGGCGACTTTTTTATAAATCTACACCAAGAAACTCTTTTGCAAGTATTCCCACGAAGAAGGAAATCACCGCAACGCCCACGCTAATGAGTGTCATTTCAAGAAATCTCGGCTTAAAACGCTCACCCTGTGCTACAGAAATGTAGTAGGTGAAGCCTGCAATTATGAGAATTACTACTCCTATCATCGAAAAAAGAGCCGTCATATACTGTGAATTATCAAGAAGAAGATATGGAAGAATGAGAAGTGCTACCGTAATAAGATAGGCAATGCCCGTATAAGCACAGGACTTGAAGGCGTCCTTTCTGCCCTCGCTCTTTGCCGAAAGAAATTCACTCGATGCCATTGAAAAGGTTGCGGAAATACCCATAATAAGACCCGAGAGGGCAATAAGTCTTGTATTCTGCATTGCAAAGGTAAAGCCCGCAAGAGAACCCGTGAGTTCAACCAGTGCATCATTCATACCAAGCACCATGCTTCCAACGTACTGAAGTCTTTCCTCATTCAGCATTTCAAGGAGTGCCGCCTCGTGCTCCTCCTCTTGAGCCTTGATATGTACGCTTTCCTCCACCTCAGACGAGATTATCTCATACTCCTTTTGTGCAAGCTCCTCACCGTTTTCCATAAGCTTTACGGCAAAGGTAAAGCCGAGAAGCCTTGCAAGAAGCTTGAATTTAAATACCTTTCCCTTTTGCACCTTAAGCTCTTCACCCGTGTACTTTTTCCATATTTCATAATGTGCCTTCTCCTCGTCAGAAAGTCGAAGGAGTGTTGCACGGTTTTCCTCACCCTTGGCGAATTTTGCAATTTCACGGTATATTACGCTTTCCGTCAGCTCGTTTTGCTGCATCTTTTTAATTATGGCTACAGCTTCCTTTGATATTACTTTTTCCATTTTTTTACTTCCTTTTCGTTAAACGTATTACAGGAAAATTATATCAAATATATATCCTCTTTTCAAGTATGAATTTCATTATAAAGCATTGTCTTTTTGACAATACTATAAAAAAAGGAGTGTTTTATATGTGTACCGCTGTAAATACTGAAAATTTCTTTGGCAGAAATCTTGATTTTGAGCATAACTTTGGAGAAAAGGTAATTATAACACCGCGCCGTTTTCCTTTTTCTTTCACAAAAGAGCACCTTGCCATGATAGGCGTAGGAATAGTGGAGAATAGTTATCCCCTCTATTTTGATGCCATGAACGAAAAGGGGGTTGGAATGGCAGGGCTGAACTTTCCCGAAAACGCCCACTACTTCCCTGAAAATGAAAATAAAAGGTGTATTCCTTCCTTTGTTTTAATACCATTTGTTCTGTCACAAGCGACAAGCGTAAATGAAGCAAAAGAGCTACTTGAAAACGCTGTTATAACGAATACATCTTTCAGCAAAAATCTCTCTCCCTCACCACTCCACTGGCTTGTATCAGATAAAAAAGAAAGCCTTGTAATAGAATCAACAAAAGAGGGGCTGACACTTTACGATAATCCTGTAGGTGTACTTGCAAACAGTCCTCCCTTTCCCCATCATCTTTCTTTTTTACGCTTCTATCTGAACGTAACAAGCGATGCACCTGAAAACAGATTTTCAAAAAAGCTCTGCCTTACCCCCTTTTCCCGCGGTATGGGAGGAATAGGACTTCCCGGCGACCTTTCATCAACCTCACGCTTTGTAAGGGCTGCCTTTATGAAGGAAAACTCAAAAAGAGATACCATTTCTCAATTTTTTCACATTCTCACGTCTGCCCTGCAGATAGAAGGTGCGGCTGAGGTAAAAGAAGGAGAGTTTGAAATGACTCTTTATTCCTCGGCGTATTCAAGAGAGGACTTAACACTCTGCTACACCACCTATGAGAACCGCCGTATCACCGAAGTTCCCTTTAAGAGCACCGACGGCGAAAAGCTCATAACCTATACAATTGAAAAGGAACAAGATATAAAAACAGTATAAAAAAGTCGCCTTCGGCAACTGATTGTAAGGTTTGCGTATGCTCACGAATTTTATAGGTAGACTTTGTTTTTTACAAGCAATTGCGATGCAATTTCCTATGTAATAAAAGAGAAAGAGAGGGGAATCCCTCTCTTTTTTATGCTTTTACAAAAGCTCTCTTTTTATCACTTCAATAATTATATGAGTATTGAGTATCATCGCCTGAAGCGGATACATTTCCACCATCTTGCCCTTGTAGAATCTTCTCTTGAAGTCCTCGAATATTTCCTCGGTATCCTTACCTTCTTTAAGCATTTTTGCAATATGCTCTGCCTCCGACACGGCATTTTCATATCCTCTTTTTAAATAGAACTCTGTAACCTCTTTACTCAGGTATCCCACGTGGGGGACTAGCACGTTCTTTATATCAAGGCTTTTCGCCTTTTCCAGTGAGTCAAGAGTCATTTTATAGCTTACAAGATAAAAAGGCAGAACGTTGTCCTCACCGTTATATACCCCCATCGTCTCACATCCGAGAAGTAGCTTTTTTTCCTCAAGATAAAAAGCGATAGAGCACTTTGTATGACCTGGGAGGGCTATAACACGAAACTCATGTTCTCCAGCCCTTATAACGTCCCCCTCCTTGACGGTGATATCCACGTGGAGAAGGTCAGTCAGGTCCTCGTAATCGCCGTAGCCTGCTTCCTGTGCCGCATCACGGTCAAGCTTTCGCATGAGATTTTTTGCCGACTCTTTTTTGAAAATTGATGCCGCATACTCACCTGCCACCACCTTAGTCTCAGGAAAAAGCCTTAATATATGAGGCGTTGCCAGTACGTGGTCGTAGTGGGAGTGGGTGAGGAAAATATAGTCAAGCTTTCTCTCACCTAAAGCTTCCTTCACCTTTTGCGCCATTTTCGCCCCTGTAAAGCCAAAGCCCGTATCGTAAAGGATTGCAACCTCTCCGTCATCTATAAGATATCCTGCGTCTCCGGGATGTATTCTCATGTCAATAATCTTAAATTCCTTCATTTTTTCACCTCGGCGAAAATTGTAGCACAAAAGAAAAAATATTGCAATATTTTTTAATAAATATAATAATAAGGATACATATATTGGGGAAAGGGTGCTTTTGACTTCAAAAGCACCCTTTCCCCAAACCCCTATTCCCAAAAACAAAAATTTCATAGTTTTTTATTATAGTTTTCAGCAGAGAAATGTAAACGAAGTATCACGGCATTTTTACAGAAACCAAAAGGACAAAAATGCCGTCAGACGAGGCGCAAGAAAAAAGCAAGGCGATGGCTTACTACTACGTAAGTCGAGCCGCTTTTTTTGATGCAACGAAGTATCACGGCATTTTTACCCTTTTGAAGTCCGTTTTATTGGACACAATGCATATTATACTATAATCAGAAAAACAAGGAGGTAATAAAAATGACTGTAACTTATTTTATATTGTGGCTTATAATTTTCGAGGTGCTTCTGGTAGGGCTTATGGGGCTTGAAAATCACTTTAAAAGACACGACAAAAAGATTACAAGAAAAGCAACGTATCGCCGAAGAACTAACCCCTAGAGGCGGTTGACAAACAAGCTTGTTTCGGTTAAAATGAAAAAAAGAAAAGCCTAAAGGAGTGAGTCTATGCCAAAAAGCTTAAATCAAAAAATAAAGATACTTTATCTTTTAAGACTTCTTCTCGATAACACCGATGAGGAGCACGGCATGACCCTAAAGGAGCTTGAAAACGCTCTTTTTGAACAAGGGGTGTCGGTAGAGAGAAAGACTCTTTACGATGATATTGAGACCCTCAGGCTTTTCGGAATTGACGTTGAAAAAAGGGCCGAGAGAAGAAGCACTACATATCACGTAATAAGCCGTGACTTTGAGCTTCCCGAGCTCAAGCTCCTTATCGACGCGGTGCAATCCTCGAAATTCATTTCGGAAAAAAAGAGCCGAGAGCTTATTGACAAGCTCTCAGCCCTTGTGAGCCGACACGATGCCGCAAGGCTTCGCCGTCAGGTATACGTTGCAAACCGTGTTAAGACCGACAACGAGCGCATTTACTACAGCGTTGACTACATACACGAGGCGATAAACACCGATAAGAAAATTTCATTCGTATATTTTGAATGGAACGAAAGAAAAGAAAAGGTGCTTCGTCACGGGGGAAAACGCTACATTATAAGTCCACATGCACTGACATGGGACGATGAAAACTACTACATGATAGGCTATGACGGGGAGTCAAGCCTCATAAAGCATTTCAGAGTTGACAAGATGCAAAATCTATCTCTCGTGGATGATGCGCGAGACGGAGAAAAGCATTTTTCGGACTTCGATATGGCACTTTATTCAAAAAAGACGTTCGGAATGTACGGAGGACGCGAGGAAAGCGTCACTCTTCGATGTAAAAACCGCATGGCAGGAGTTATCGTTGACCGTTTCGGAGAGGACGTAGTTTTTTTGAAAGCCGACAGTGAGCACTTCGAGGTGCACGTTAAGGTGTATGTCAGCCCCAACTTCTTCGGTTGGCTACTAGGGTTAAGCGACGGCGTTACGGTAACTGCCCCTGAGAGCGTCAAGGACGAATTTTTCGGTCTGCTACGAGATACGCTCTCCCATGAAACGAACCGTTAAAAGCTGGGGAGCAAAAGAGAAAAAGTCCCTCTCTTGAACATAATTTTTTTAGCAAATCAATAACAATCTGCATTATTTATCAAGTGCTCTTGCACTTGTTCTGCCCTCTGGAGTAATTTCCCCTGCCTTGGTGAGAGCAATCTTTGTAAGAAGAGGTCCTACAAGCTCATAAACAAGCACTGCAAAGAGTGTAATGTTTGCAACCACCGCACCCTCGGGGCCGAGTGTTTCTGCCTTTATTGCCATACCGAGTGCTACGCCTGCTTGAGGAAGAAGAGTTACACCGAGGTATTTTACGATTGTGTCGTCACACTTAACCGCCTTTGCGGAGAAGAATGCACCGCTGTATTTACCAAGGGATCTTACAAGAATGTATATAACGCCTACGGCAACGATGGCAAAATCGGAGAATACCGAAAGCTCAAGCTCTGCACCGCTTAAAACGAAGAAGAGTATAAAGAGGGGTGCCGTCCAGCGGTCGAGTCTGTCCATAAGCTCCTCGGAGAAGTCGCAGAAGTTGCAGAAAACAGTACCAAGCATCATGCACACAAGAAGTGAGGAGAAGGAAACGTGAACGCCGAACACCTCAAACTTGAGCATGGACAGTGCAAGGGTGAGAAGCACGAATGCAACCGACATTGAAAGACGCTTTGAGCGTGAATGGAAGAATTTTTCAAAATATGTAAATATAAGTCCCATAACTAATCCGAGAACGAGGGAGAATACAACCTCGATAATAGGCTCAAGGACAACTGAAATAAGATCAATGCTTCCCGACATAAGAGCCTTTGCAACGCCGAAGGAAGCAGCAAAGAGCATGAGACCTACCGCATCGTCAAGAGCAACGATGGGAAGAAGAATATCGGTAAGGGGTCCCTTTGCCTTGTACTGACGCACAACCATGAGGGTAGCGGCAGGAGCAGTGGCTGCGGCTACGGCACCGAGTACGATAGCAGAGGGGAGAGGAAGCTTATCGGGCATGAGAAAATGAAATCCGATAAGCACGGCATCAACAAGAAGGGTAGTTACTACCGCCTGAAAAATACCAATAATAGTTGCCTGCTTACCTGTGTGCTTGAGAGTTGAAAGTCTGACCTCGTTACCGATAGAAAAAGCAATAAAGCCGAGGGCAATATCCGAGAGAAGTGCATAGGACTTAACGTCGGCGTGGCTTATAAAACCAAGTCCCTTTATCCCGAAAGAGCCGAGAAGATAAGGTCCGATAATAATACCTGCAACGAGGTATGCGGTAACTGCTGGGAGTGAGAGCTTTTTTGCAATACGAGACAGCATAAGTCCCACGAAAAGAGCTGTTGATAAACAGAAAAGTATATTCATATTAACCTCTTAAAAAACAAATTCCAAGGTAGCATTATAGCACTTTTTTATAAAAAGTCAAGCCATTATTTTAATTTAGTCAACGACTCGGTATTTGCTATAACCACAAGAGAGGAGTTTTTTTCGAGAGGTGCTGTGGGGTCTATGTTTACGTTTACGCTTTCCCCTTTTACCACCGCAACTACGTTAACCGAGTATTTACTTCGGAGTCCAAGCTCCGAAAGACTGTGACCCACCCATTCTTCCTTTATGTCAAGCTCAACGAGCGATACGTCGCGTGCAAGCTCAACTACGTCAACGAAGCCGGAGGAAAGAAGGTTTTTGGCAAGACGTACTCCCGATTCATGCTCGGGTACAACTACCTTGTCTGCACCTACGCGGGTAAGTATTTTGCCCTTCATTTCGTCGGCGCATTTAACGATTACCGTTTTTATACCAGACTCCTTGAGAAGAAGAGTCGCCATAACACTGGACTCAAGACTTCCCGCCATTGCAACTATTGCAACGTCGATATTCTCAACACCAAGCTCCTCGAGAACGCCCTTTTCGGTTATATCCGCACATTTTGCGAAGGGAATATCCTCTATTACTGCATTTACAATGTTCTCATTTTTATCAACGGCAAGAACCTCTGCACCGTCGCGTACAAGCTCTCTTGCTACCGACATTCCGTAGCGTCCAAGTCCGAATACTGCATAAGTTTTATTTATTGCCATAATTTACCCCACACTTATTTTCTCGTTCGGAAATTTTACCGAGCGTATTTTTTGTTTTTTCGTTTTAAAGGCGAGTGCCAGTGAAATAGGACCTATTCGTCCAAGATACATTGTGAAAATTATTATTACCTTGCCCAAAAGTCCAAGTGTCGGGGTAAGGTTTCTCGTAAGTCCAACGGTAGCAGTAGCGCTTACCGTCTCATAAATAACGTCAAGAAGCGGTGCATCTGTTACAGATAGAAGAAGCAATGTTGAAACAAAAACCGTTGATAGCGACATGAGTATCACGGCTACCGCTTTTTTCACTGTTTCCGACGGTATCGTTCGCGAAAACACGGTAGTTGACTCCTCGTTTTTCACGGCTGAAATCCCAGCGAATACAATTACCGCAAGGGTCACCGTTTTAATACCTCCGGCAGTGCCTACGGGAGAGCCTCCCACAAGCATAAGAAACAGCGAAAGAAATGCCGAACTATCGGTAAGTGAAGCTTGGTCAACCGTTGCAAAGCCTGCCGTTCTTGTGGTTACCGATTGAAAGAAGCACGCTTGTAGCTTTTCAAAAAAGCCAAGACCTCTTAACGCTGTGCCATCATATTCAAAAGCAAAGAAAAGCAGAGTACCGAAAAGAAGCAGAAGTGCTGTTGCTGAAATAGCAAGCTTTGAATGTAGGGTGAGATATCTCACTCCTCTTTTTTTCTTAAAGGTGTCGTAAAGATCGAACCATACCGTATAACCGATGCCGCCCGATATGATGAGAAGAGAGGTGGTAAGGTTTATCATGGGAGCGGTTACGTAATTTATAAGACTGTTTTCGCCTATAACGTCGATTCCTGCATTGCAGAATGCAGATACCGAGTTAAAAAGAGAATACCATATACCACGCACACCAAATTCGGGAACGAATACCGTCATGTAGAGAAGTGCACCTACACACTCAAAGGCAAGAGTGAAAAGAACGACTTTTTTTACAAAGAGCGAAATTCCAGACATGGTATTGATATTAAAGGAGTCCTTTATGATTATAGAATCTCCAAGACCTAACCTCTTTTTAAGGGTCAGCATGATTGCCGACATTACAGTAATTATTCCAAGTCCCCCCACCTGTATAAGAACAAGAATTACCACCTGACCAAAGAAAGACCAGTGCGAAAAGGTCGGGAGTACAACAAGACCCGTAACGCAGGTAGAGGTAGTAGCTGTAAAGAGTGCGTCCTCAAAAGGGGTTACAGCCCCGCTTTTAGCACTTACAGGAAGCATCAAAAGACAAGTACCCACTGTAATAGCAAGGGCAAAGGTGAGCATTACGAGCTGTGTCGTGCTGAATTTAAGCTTCATTTTCCGCCTCCAGAAGAAAGCTTACGGGGCGGAAGCCGTCGTTGCAGGATATCATAGCAGAAAAAGGGTTCTTCATCCATCCGTCGAAGAAATTCCCCTCACCCTCCGAGAGCTTTTTTACAAAGTATTCCATGCTCTGCCAAGCAGACTCGCAAAAGCCCGCAGGTCTTTCACCGTTTACCGAGTAAAAAACGTCGCCCTCCCTAATATCGCAGTCGTGCTCCATGGGGTTTTCGTATAATTCTACAAGCTCACGGTGGAGCGTTTTCTTCATTACAGTAATTTTTACATTCTTCAAATCAGTCACCTCGCATAAAATTGTATCACAAAACTCAAAAGTGTCAAGTTTTTTACACTTTTTTGCTTTACGTTGTTGACTTTTTTAATTAAAACTGTATAATTTAATATGTAGTTTTTAAAAAAGGAGGAGAAGTGTCTTATGAACGGTAAACTTAAAGAGAAAATCAACGAGTCTATATCCAGTGTTTTGCCCATAACCCTTATAGTGCTTCTTCTCAGTATTACCTTTGTGCCCATGGAAATCGGTACTCTCGCACTGTTTGTAGTAGGGGCTGTACTTCTCATCGTGGGAATGGGATTTTTCCAACTCGGTGCAGAAATGTCCATATCTCCCCTTGGCAGAAGCATCGGTGCAAATATAATAAAAACAGGTAAGCTATGGCTTATCCTTATAATATGTCTGTTTATGGGAATAATTATAACGGTGGCAGAGCCCGACCTTATGGTACTTGCAAATCAGATAGCAACCCTCTCCAACGCTACTATTATTTACACCGTTGCCATAGGAGTCGGTATTTTCCTTCTCATTGCTTTCTTACGAATTTATTTTAAAGTGAGTCTTGCAAAGATACTTACTATATTCTACATTTTCGTGTTTGCGGTATCCTTCTTTGCACCCGCTGATTTCCGTCCCGTTGCCTTTGACTCGGGCGGTGTTACCACGGGCCCAATGACCGTACCCTTTATTATGACCCTCGGCATAGGCTTTTCAGCCGTCAGAACTGACAAGGAGGGTGCAGGCGACAGCTTCGGTCTCATTGCACTTTGCAGTGTAGGTCCTATACTGTCCGTGCTGGTTTTGGGACTTCTCTTCAATATTACAGAGCTTGCCCCCAACACCTCGGAGCTTGCCCCTGTAATTCATTCCACCACAGATGTTACAAAATACTTCTACACCGCACTTCCCCACTATACAGAAGAAGTATTTGTAAGTATGCTTCCGGTCGTGGCGGTATTTTTGGTGTTTGAACTTATTACACGCGCCTACAGACTCCATCAGATGCTCCGTATTTCTGTAGGATTCGTATACACAGTTATCGGACTGGTACTCTTTCTTACAGGCGTAAACGTTGGCTTTGCTCCCGTTGGAAACCTCCTTGGCTCCGAGCTTGGTGCAGGGGAGTTCAAATGGCTTTTAATACCCGTTGGTGCATTGGTAGGTTACTTTATCGTAAAAGCCGAACCTGCCGTTCAGGTTCTTAACGCACAGGTTGACGAAATAACAGGCGGTATGGTGTCTCATAACATGATGAACACCGCCCTTTCTATCGGTGTTTCCAGTGCGGTAGTTCTTGCAATGGTAAGAGTCATTACGGGTATCGACATATACTTCATTCTTATCCCAGGCTACATAATAGCCCTTGCCATGGCAAAATTCGTACCCGCCGTTTTTGTAGGTATTGCCTTTGACTCGGGCGGAGTTGCCAGCGGACCTATGACCTCCACCTTCCTCTTGCCCCTTGCTATGGGTGCTTGTGCGGGAGTGGGAGGAAACGTTGTTACAGATGCCTTCGGTGTAGTTGCACTCGTTGCACTCTCACCTCTTATCACCATTCAGCTCATGGGACTTATATTTGCATACAAGTCGAGAGCGGTAACTAAAACCGAAGACAAAACCCTTCCCGACGAAATCGTTGAGTTTGAGGAGGCTTGACAAATGGAAAATACACTCATGCCACGTATTCTTGTAACTATTTCAAATATCGGCGATGAAAAGAAAATAAAAGAAATATTTGACACCACAGGCGTACCCATGGCTTTTGCCTGTCCTGCACAGGGTACTGCACCCTCTGCAATAATGGATATCTTCGGACTCAGCGGAAGAAGCAAGACAATTACAGGAGGGCTCACCGTAAAAAGCCGTGTAAAAGAAATATTCTCCCGCCTTTCCTTAGACCTTTCCTTTGCCGAAAAAGGTAAAGGAATAGCGTTTACCGTACCCTTAACGGGACTGCAAAGCCACGTGCTTTCGGGTCTTGAGAGGGAAAACCAGAACACATCCGAAGGAGATGAAATAAAAGTGAGCGAAAAGACCTATTCTGCAATATTTGCTTCCTGTGCTTCAGGCTATAGCGAAGACGTTTTTGAAGTGGCAAGAAAAGCAGGAGCAGCAGGCGGTACAATCATCAAGGGAATGAGAGAGACAAGCGAAAACCTTTCAGAAAGCCTTGGACTCCCCCGTCTCGAAGAACAGGACCTTATACTCATTGTCACTACCAAAGAACTAAAAAAGGAAATAATGACCGCTATTATAAATGAGTGTGGCACCTCTACCGAAGCACACACTACCGTCATGTCCTTCCCTATAGAAGAAGTTTTAGGACTCAGATAAGAAAAAACGGCTGTGTTTTTACAGCCGTTTTTTTGCATTGTAACCACATAAAATCAATATTGTATTTTCTCTTAACTCATGATAGAATAGATTTAATAAAAATCGCTGTGAGAAATATTATGATAAACGTTGAAAGAATACTTGAAAAGCTTGACGAACACCTCGAACGTAACGACTACCACTCGGCAGAAAAGCACCTTCTTTACTGGCTTGAGGAAGGTAAGGGACACCGTGAGGAAGTACCCCTTTTAAATGAACTGATGGGGCTTTACCGCAAACAGGGCATGGAAGAACCTGCTATAAAAACGGCAGAAACAGCCATTGAAAAAATAAGCGTATACGGCATGGAAAAAAGAGTGTCCGCCGCTACCACATATCTTAACTCCGCAACGGTTTTCAAAGCTTTCGGCAAGGCTGACCGTGCACTTCCCCTTTTTGAACAGGCAAAGGAAATTTACGAAAATAACCTCAACGAAAACGACAAGAAGCTTGGCGGTCTTTACAACAATATGGCACTTGCCCTCGTTGACCTTCATCGCTTCCGTGAGGCAAGGGAGTACTACGAAAAAGCTGTTTCAATTATGGAAAAGCACGAAACGGGTGCTCTTGAGGTTGCTATAACCTACCTGAACATAGCTTCAGCCATAGAAGAAGAAAAAGGCCTCCTTGATGGTGACAGTGATATACAAGCCTTTGTTGAAAAAGCCGAAAAGCTACTTGATGCGTATCCCGAAAGGGACGGCTACTATGCCTTTGTATGTGAAAAATGTGCTACCGTATTCGGCTACTACGGACATTTTTTCTTTGAAAACGAGCTGAAAGAGAGGGCGAAGAAAATCTATGAAAGGTCTTGAGCTTTCGGAAAAGTTTTTTAAAGAATACGGTGAGCCGATGCTGAAAGAGAATTTTTCCCAAGTGCTCCACCTTTTGAGTGTAGGTCTTATGGGAGAAGGCTCGGAATGTCTCGGCTTTGACGATGAAATTTCCACCGACCACGATTTTGAAGCAGGGTTTATAATCTTTTTGCCCGATGAAGAAAAGCTTGACAGAAAGACCGCTTTTTCTCTTGAACGCGCCTACTCCAAGCTCCCCCGTGAATTTCTCGGTGTAAAAAGGAGTATCCTCTCCCCCGTTGGCGGAAACCGCCACGGGGTAATGTGCCTTTCTGAATTTCTCATGCGACACACAGGAACAAAAGACGGTATACTGACCCCTGATGAATGGTTCAGTATTCCAGAGCAATCCCTTCTTGAAGTAACAAACGGAAAGGTCTTTTTTGACGGCTCGGGCGAGCTGACAGAGGTACGTAAAAAGCTCTCCTACCTTCCCCGAGACGTGCAGCTTAAAAAGCTTGCAGGACAACTTCTCCTCATGGGTCAGTCGGGACAATATAACTACAAAAGATGTACTTCGAGATGTGACACACCTGCCGCATCCCTTTCTGCCTTTGAGTTTGTAAAAAGTGCCATTCATACTATATTTCTCTTAAACGCCACTTATCTTCCCTATTATAAATGGCAGTTCAAGGCTCTGTCAACACTTCCATGCCTGTCAGAGCTTTACACTCCGCTTGCGGAGCTTATTCTTAATCCCGAAAAGGTAGATACCCTTGTAGAGGAAATCTCACAAAAGATAATTCTTGAAGTAAAAAAAGAGGGGCTTTCCGACATTGATTCTCCCTACCTTGAAAGACACGCCTATGCCGTCAATGACAGAATAGTAAATGCAGAAATCAGAAACCTTAACGTACTTTACGGAGTGTAGGAAATGTTTGATATAAAGCTTTTATTAAACGCACTTATAAAATATATACTGGGTCTACTTTTTGTGGGATTACTGCTCTTTTTACCCGCAGGAAGCTTTTGTTACCTTAACGGATGGTTATTTATCGCACTTCTCTTTCTGCCTATGGCGTGTCTCGGTACAGTGCTGTTCTTAAAAGTGCCAAAACTACTTAAAAAAAGGCTTGACGTAAAAGAAAAGAAAGGCACTCAACGTGGTGTTGTAGCACTTTCGGCACTCCTTTTTGTTACAGGCTTTATAGTAGCAGGGCTCGACTTTCGATTCGGGTGGTCAAGTGTTCCCGCCCCTGCCGTCATTATCGCATCTCTGGTACTCCTTCTCTCCTTTGCTCTTTACGCCGAAGTAATGCGTGAAAACGCCTATCTCACTCGTACAGTCAAGGTAGAGGAAAACCAAAAGTTGGTGGACAGCGGTCTTTATTCGATTGTCCGTCACCCCATGTACGCTGCCACAATCTCACTCTTTCTGTCTATACCCATAGTGCTTGGCTCATGGTGGTCTTTTCTCGTATTCCTCCCTTACGTTCCTGTAATAACAGTTAGAATTTCTGACGAGGAAAAGCTTCTTGAAGCTGAGCTTTCAGGATATACCGAATACAAAAAGCACGTAAAATACAGACTTCTTCCTTTTATATGGTGAGCTTGGGTATACCGTTGTATTGCTACAAATATTCTTTTCTTTTATAACAAATTTTTAGTATGCTCTTGAAAAGCGAAACCAAATATGATACAATGTAAAACAAAGAAAAACCACAGCTTTGTAAATATAAAAAGCATTTGATAGAATTTCACGAAAGGAACAGCTTTTATGAAACACTTTGACATAAAAACGCAAATATATTTCGGTGAAAATTCTCTTGACAGACTTGCCGAAATACCTTATAAAAAGGCACTCATCATTTCCGACCCTTACGTTGTAAAAAGCGGAATGGTACATCTTGTTACCTCACGTATTCAGCACGCCGGAATTGAGTGGCAGATATTCGACGACGTTATTCCCGACCCGCCCATTGAAAAGATATCGCTGGGTGTCAAGGCTCTGCTTGAGTCAGGTGCTGACGTAATTATTGCTATCGGCGGTGGCTCGGCTATTGATTCGGCAAAGGCAATAAGAGAAGTTTCATCTAAAATAGATGACTCCTACGTGCGTCCTGCACTAATTGCCATTCCCACCACCAGCGGTACGGGAAGCGAGGTTACCTCATTCTCGGTAATTACCGAAGCCAAGACACAGAAGAAGATACCTCTTGCCGACGATTCACTCCTCCCCGATGAGGCAATTCTCGACGCAGAGCTTGTAAAGACTGTTCCCCCCTCCATCACAGCAGATACAGGAATGGACGTATTCACTCACGCTCTTGAATCCTACGTCAGCACAAACAACAATGAGTTTTCAGCGGCACTTGCGGAAAAAGCTATTGAAATAACAGGCTCTTTCCTGCTCCGCTCTTATCTTGACAACAACGACAAGCATGCACGTCAAAAGATGCACGTTGCATCCTGCCTTGCAGGACTTGCCTTCAATACTGCATCACTCGGGCTCAATCACGGAATGGCACACCAGCTTGGTGCAAACCTACATATTCCCCACGGACGAGCCAATGCTCTCCTTCTGCCCCATATAATAGAATTTAACAGTGAAATAGATAAGTATTCACGTCTTAAGGCCGACTATCCCAAGCACGTTCGCAAATACGCCACGGTTGCAAGAACTCTCGGTCTTCAGAATTTTAACATAGTTACCACAATCCGTGCACTATCTAACTGGTGTCAGTTTATGATGAAAGAAATGGACATGCCTCTTTCGATATCCGAAACGGGAGTATGCACCAAAGACGAGTACTATTCACTTATCCCTGCAATGGCAGAAGCAGCACTGAATGATGTCTGCACAAAGACAAACCCCAGAATCCCCACCGTCAAGGACGTGGAAATGATTTATATGCAGCTTTGGTAAAAAGAAACGCCGATGAGGACAAAAACTCATCGGCTTTTTGTTATACAAAAAACGACAAGCTTTGACTTGTCGTTTTTCTGGTCGAAGTGCGGAGACTCGAACTCCGTGCCTCTTGGTCCCAAACCAAGCGCTCTACCAGATGAGCTACACCTCGAATTCATTGTGCCTTACTATTTTATATTATTTTCTTTCATTTGTCAACTTAAATATTGCAATTTTACGTTTTTTATGCTACAATCTTTTCATAAATTTTTTGGAGGTACTTATGAAGAAGATTGTAATTTTACTCATGTCGGCACTTCTCACGCTTACTTTCGTTTCCTGCAACGAGGAAGAAGTAAAAACAGATGACAAGAAAACCGAGACTGTTGGAAATATTGAAAAGGAAGAAGAAAAGAAAGCACCAGTACCCGATGAGGAGTACGTGCTTTACAAGGAAACCTACACAAAAACAAACGTTGTAAAGCTTTACGAATACAACGACAAGGGACACCTTACAAGAGTTACACATAATTACTCCGACGGACGAGTAGAGGAAGACCTTTACGAATACACCTACAACGACGACGGAAGCTGGTCGGTACATCAGGACGGCTATCTTATTACAGAAAAAACCTCCCAGTATGATACAGAGGGCAAGCTTATAAAAGAAACCGACAGCCGATATACCTCTGTTTATACCTACTCCGGTAATACAATGGAATGCAAAACAACAAATACAGACGGTGCAACCGTTACCTGGTACGTTAATACCCTTGACGAAGAGGGACGTGTTATAAAGAGTGAGGACTTTGTGGCAAACGGAGTTTCCACAGGCTATATTCTTTACCTCTACGACGAAAAGGGCAACGAGACGGCACAGGAGAAGTACACACCCGAGGGCGAAAAGAACGGCGGTAACGCAGTATACGTTTGGACCGAGGAATACGACGAGTACGGCAGAGTCGTGGAGAAAACAAAAAACATTCCCGAAACAGGCGGTTATGCCCGCAAGGAGCTTTACGAATACGATGAAAAGGGTGGTATGTGCAAGATGATCGTGGGTAACACCATCTACGAATACCGTCCTCTTTCAGAGTGCATAAAATAAAAAAAGTACTTGACATTACCGAAAAAACGTGCTATAATCCTTACAGTAAAATAAGCTTTGACAAAAGAGAGTGGTCGCCACTCTCTTTGATTTTTGTAAAAAAGGAAGTGATTTATTGGCAAACGCGAAAAACAAAGGCAACATCGCCGAAAAGGTTGATGCTCTTCTCAGAGAGACGGTTGAAGGACTCGGCTATATCCTTTGGGACGTTGAGTACAAGAAGGAGGGTGCCGATTATAACCTCATCCTCACCATTGACCGTGAGGGCGTTGAGCTTACTCTTGACGACTGTGTGGCGGTAACCGATGCAGTAAACCCCATTCTCGACGAAAAAGACCCCATTCCCGACAGCTATTGTCTTGAGGTATCGTCGGCAGGTCTTGAAAGGGATTTAAAAAAGCCCGAGCATCTTAAGAAATACCTGGGCTGTGAAGTTGAGGTAAAGCTTTTCGCACCAATCGAGGGACTTGGCAAGATGTTTGTAGCAACTCTTTCGGACTTTGATGACGAGAGCTACACCTTCGGTGACGTGAAGATAGAAAAGAGCCGTGTTGCAAATATTAAAACGTCGGTAAATTACGCGGATATTTTTAAGAACAACTGATATAAATATATTAAGGAAAGGTTTAAGTCTCATGAACAAAGAATTTTTTGAAGCCCTTGATGCCCTTGAGAAAGAAGGTATATCAAAAGAGTATCTTCTCGAAAAGGTAGAATCGGCACTCCAGACGGCATTTAAGAAAGAAAAAGGCGGTCAGTCAAACGTAAGAGTTTCCATTGACGGGGAAAAGAAGACTGTCAGAGTTTTCGAGCAGTTCACTGTAGTTGAAGAAGTAACCGACCCCACCTCAGAGCTTACCGTTACAGATGCAAAGGAAATAAACAAGCGTCTGAAGATCGGCGACGTATACGAAAAGGAAGTCAAGACCAAGGACTTCAACAGAATTTCCGCACAGGCGGCAAAGATGGTTATTATTCAAGGTATCAGAGAAGCTGAAAGACAGATGCTTGTTGACGAATACGAGCAGAAGAAGAATGACATTGTTTCAGCCCGTATCGTGCTTATCGACAAGAATACAGGAAACGCTATCCTTGAGCTTGGCAAACAGCAGGCAACTCTCTTCAAGGCAGAGCAGATACCCGGTGAAATACTCCGTTCGGGTCAGTACATCAAGGTGTACGTGGTTGACATCAAGACCGACACCAAGGAGCCCGTTATTGTTCTCTCACGTAAGCACCCCGGACTTGTAAAGAGACTCTTCGAGCTTGAAGTGCCTGAAATTCAGGACGGCACGGTTATCATTCACTCGATAGCGCGTGAGGCAGGCTCAAGAACAAAGATTTCGGTTTATTCAAGAAACAAGGACGTTGACCCCATCGGTTCGTGTATCGGTGTTAAGGGTATGAGAAAGACAAATATCACAAACGAAATCTCAGGCGAGAAGATAGACATTATCGAATACAGCGAATCACCCGAGAACTTCGTTAAGGCGGCTCTCTCCCCTGCCGAGGTTATCGACGTAACACTTTCAACAGGTGTTACCGAGGACGGCAGACTTGAGAAGGGCTGTATCGTAACAGTACCTCAGGACCAGCTCTCCCTCGCTATCGGTAACAAGGGACAGAACGCACGTCTTGCGGCAAAGCTTACAGGCTACAAGATTGATATAAAATCTCAGTTTTAATAAGCTTCAGAGCAGAAAGGAACTCTCATAATTATGGCTAAGAAAACTCCCGAGAGAAAGTGTCTCGGATGTATGGAGTCTTTCCCAAAATCATCTCTCATAAGAGTGGTACGCTCCTCCGAGGGTGACATAACTCTTGACAGGACAGGCAAGAAGTCGGGCAGAGGTGCTTATATATGCCCCAATGCCGAATGTCTTAAAAAGGCAATCAAGGCAAAGCGTCTTGAAAGAGCCTTTGAATGTACTATCCCTGTCGAGGTGCTTGAAGGACTTGAAAAAGAGGTCGGGGAGGAAGCGTAATGCAGGATAAATTCCTTTCGGCAATAGGACTTGCAAAGCGTGCGGGCGGTGCCCTTTTCGGGACTGAACTTGTACGCGACAGTGCCAAGCGTGGCACGGCAAAGCTTATTATCGTTGCAAGCGACGTTTCGGAAAACACAAAAAAAGAGATTACCGATACCGCCGCATTTTATAATACAGAGTGTATCATATCAGGATACACTATGGCTGAATTATCACAGGCAGGAGGACTTATGAGACAGTCCTCGTCGGTGGCGATAGAAGATGAAAATCTTACCGTACTTGTGAAAAACAGCCTTAAGCCGATGGCTTAATACCAAGATGTGAAAACGATTGGAGGAATATCATGTCAGCAGCAACAAGTAAAAATAAAATTTCAATACTTGCAAAGGATTTCGGCATAAAAAGCCGTGACATACTTCTTCTCATTCCAGGCAAGATAGACTTAAAGCCTGCTCCTGCCACCCTTAGTGACGATGAGGTGGATTTTGTCATAAACGCTCTTTCCTCAAAATGTGAGGTAGAGGACATCGACAGCTTTATCAACGGAGAAATAAAGCTTGCAGGCTATGACAAGAAGGCAGAAGAAGTAAAGGAAACACCCGTCATAGAGGAGAAAAAGCCCGAAGCTAAACCCGAAGCGAAGCCCGTGGAGAAAAAAACCGAGGTGAAGCCTGTAGAGAAAAAACTAGAACAGAAGCCTGCAGAGAAGAAGGAAAAGCAAAAACCTCAGCCTGCACAGAAGCAGGGCGGTGTAAAGCTTGAAAGAAACGTTACAGGCACAGGGAACGCACAGATGAATCAGAGAAAAGAAGTGCGTGTCGTTGATACCAGAGGTGCCGACAACACAGTTGACCTTTCAAAGTATGACGAAAAGATACTCGATTACGGACACTCCGAGTCGGGCGACTGGGGCAAGCAGAAATTCAAGAAGAACAATCAGCAAAGAGGCTTTGACAGAAGAAAAGCGGAAAAGGCAAAGGCAGATGCAAAGAAGAAGTCAGTTCCCGAAAAGCCCAAGATTCCCGCCGTAATCAAGCTTCCCGATGAAATGATAGTATCTGAGCTTGCAAAGGAGCTTCACGTTACCACCGCAGAGGTAGTAAAGAAGCTTATGGGTCTTGGAATGCTCGTTACTCTCAACCAAACTATCGACTTTGACACAGCGGCTATCGTTGCAGACGAATTTGGCTCAAAGGCTGAAAAGATAGTTGTAGTTACAATAGAAGAAAAGCTTATCGACGCATCAGAGGACACCAAGGAAGACCTTGAGGAACGCTCACCCGTTGTCTGTGTTATGGGACACGTTGACCACGGTAAGACTTCACTTCTCGACGCTATAAGACACGCTAACGTAACCTCAGGTGAGGCAGGCGGTATCACTCAGCACATCGGTGCCTACAGAGTAAATATCGACGGCAAGGACATTACCTTCCTTGACACTCCCGGTCACGAGGCATTCACCGCAATGAGAGCAAGAGGTGCTCAGGCGACCGATATTGCCATTCTCGTTGTTGCGGCCGACGATGGTATCATGCCTCAAACAGTTGAGGCTATAAACCACGCCAAGGCAGCGGGTGTTGAAATCATCGTTGCCATCAACAAGATGGACAAGATGGGAGCAAATCCCGACAACATCATGCAGGAGCTCACCAAATATGACCTTGTTCCTGAGGAATGGGGCGGCGACATAATATGTGTTCCCGTATCTGCTCATACTAAGATGGGTATTGACACCCTTCTTGAATCGGTACTTCTCGTTGCCGAGGTGGCAGAGCTTAAGGCTAACCCCAACCGTGATGCCAAGGGTATCGTAATTGAAGCAAAGCTTGACCGTGGACGCGGTGCTGTTGCAACAGTTCTCGTTCAGAACGGTACACTCCACACAGGCGACTACGTCATCGCAGGTACGACTGTAGGTAGAATTCGTGCCATGATAAATGACAAGGGCGAAAACGTCAAGGTTGCAGGACCTTCCGTTCCCGTTGAAATTCTCGGTCTTTCCGAGGTTCCCGTTGCAGGTGACGTCTTCAACGCCGTAAAGGATGAAAGAATGGCGAAGGAGCTTGCAGAACAGCGTCGTGCCGAGGAAAAGGAAAAGGCGTTCAAGGCAAATTCCAAGCTTTCTCTCGACGACCTCTTCAATCAGGTTCGTGAAGGCATCAAGGAATTCAATATCGTTGTTAAGGCTGACGTTCAAGGCTCTGCCGAGGCGGTTAAGGCTTCTCTTGAAAAGCTTTCTAATGAGGAAGTTAAGGTTAAGGTTATCCACAACGCAGTAGGCGGTGTAAACGAAAACGACGTTATGCTCGCCTCTGCTTCAAATGCTATTATCATCGGCTTCAACGTTCGTCCCGACAAGAGAGCTCTTGACGCGGCGGCAGAGGCTAAGGTAGATATCAGAACCTATCGAATCATCTACGAATGTATCGAAGAGGTTGAAACAGCAATGAAGGGACTTCTTGCTCCCAAATTCCGTGAAAACGTTCTCGGTCACGCCGAGGTACGTCAGACCATCAAGGTGCCCGGTGTCGGCGTTATCGCAGGCTCCTATATCCTTGACGGTAAGATTACACGTGCATCTCAGATAAGAGTTGTCCGTGACGGTATCGTTATCTTCGAGGACAAGATAAGCTCGCTCAAGCGTTTCAAGGACGATGCAAGAGAGGTTGCACAGGGATTTGAGTGCGGTATCGGTCTTGAAAAGTTCAACGATATCAAGGAGCTTGACATACTCGAAGCATTCATAATGGAAGAAATAGAAGCTTAGGAGATGTTAAAAACGTCACCAAACCAATAAACACAATAAGGACTAATTTGTATGAATAAATTCAGACAAGGCAGAGTAAATGAAGCGGCAAGGCAGACGCTTTCGGATATTCTCATGACGGTAAAGGACCCGAGGGTTTCCTCATCCTTCGTCACCATCACCAGCGTGAACGTCAGCCGTGACATGAAATTTGCCAAGGTATATTTCAGCACCTTGGGAGGTACTCCCAAGGAGGTAAAGACAGGTCTTTACAGTGCCCAGGGGTATATCAGACGTGAGCTTGCCGAAAGACTGAACCTCAGAATTACCCCCGAGCTTGACTTTGAATATGACGATTCCGCCGAAAAGGGTGCGAGAATCGAGGCAGTTCTCAAAGACCTTGGACTTGGTAAAGAAAAAGAGGAAGAAAATGACGATTAAGGAATGTGCAGAGTATTTAAAAACACTCGATAAAGTACACATCTACACTCATGTTCACCCCGACGGAGACGCTCTTGGCTCCTCCTTTGCCCTTGCGGCAGCAATGAAAAAAACAGGAAAGAGTGTTAAGGTAGTATGCCTTGACACTCTTCCGAAATATCTCTCCCACGTATGGGACGTAGAAAACGAGGATTTTGAAGCGGATTTTATTATTACCTCAGACGTGGCAGACCCGTGCCTTCTAGGTGACTTCGGGGAGAAGAAAATCCACCTTGCTATCGACCACCATATGAATAACAAAGTGAATACCGAAAGAAAGCTCCTTTTTCCCGAGGCGGCAGCAACGGGTGAGATAGTTTTCGATATTATAAAAGAAATGGGAGTTGAGCCCGACAGATATATTGCCGAATGTCTTTATACGGCAATCTCTACTGACACAGGGTGCTTCAAGTTTTCTAACACTACCGAAAAAACCTTTAAGGTAGTATCTGAGCTTTGCCGATATACCCCCGATGGTAATTTCGGCTACCTCAACACTCCCCTCTTTGTAACGAAGTCAATTGGCAAAATGCAGTTTGAAAGCGAGATAATAGCAAATCTTCGTTTCTTCTTCGAGGGTAAGGTGTCGATTGCTGTTGTAACCGATAATCTCATAAAAAAGCACGGTCTTTCTGACAGCGAAACGGGAGGAGTAGAACAGCTGGGTAAATCCCCCGAGGGCGTTCTCCTTTCCATCACCCTTAAGGAAAGAGAAAAGGGCTATAAGGTATCACTCCGTTCCGACGACAGCATTGACTCATCCCAAATTTGTGCGGTGTTCGGAGGTGGAGGACACAAGTGTGCGGCAGGTTGCTTCTTTGAGGATACCGCCGACCATATAATAGAAACACTTTTATCATACGTAAAAGAAGCAGGTATATTATGAGTGAAAATTTAAGCGGTGTACTTCTTCTCTATAAGCCGTCGGGTATTACCTCCCACGACGCAGTAAGCCGTATACGCAAAATTTTTCAGACAAGACAAGTAGGTCACACAGGAACTCTCGACCCTATGGCGACGGGAGTTCTTCCTATTCTTGTAGGCAGTGCCGTAAAGGCGAGTGAATATCTCACCGCCGAGTCAAAAACCTACAGAGCAGGTATGAGATTGGGAATAGAGACCGACACGGAGGACATAAGTGGTGTGACTCTCCGAACGTGTAACGATATTCCCGAGGATGACGAAATAGAAAAAGCGGTGCTCTCCTTTCTGGGAGAATACTCGCAAGTGCCCCCTATGTACTCTGCCGTAAAGATTGGCGGCGAAAAGCTTTACGAAAAGGCAAGACGCGGGGAAGTAGTCCAAAGAGAAGCAAGACTCGTAAGAGTGGAAGAGATAGAGTACAAAAAGCTATCCCCCACCGAATGGGAGATAGTTACCACGGTATCAAAGGGCACTTATATCCGCACACTCATATCGGATATAGGAAAGAAGCTTTCCTGCGGTGCCGCCATGTCCTCTCTTGAAAGGACGGCTGCAGGTGACTTTACTGTAGATATGTGTCATACCTTTGAGGAGCTTCAAAATACCTCTGACTTATCCTCTTTTCTCCTCCCAATAGACAGTCTTTTCTCGACGCTTTGTGAAATAAGGCTTCCTGAATTCTATGAACGTCTTGCAAAAAACGGTGCGGAGATTTACTTTGGACGTGCAAAAATCACTCCCCTCCCCGAGGGCGAAAGAGTGAGATTGATAGATACCGAGGGTGACTTCTTCGCCCTTGGAGAAGTGAGAAAATTCGACACGGGACTTGCAATAAAGCCCATTAAATTCTTTAAAATAGGATAATATTATGACAGAAAAATCATGTGCATTCACAGGTCACAGAGTTATAGCGGTTTCTCGCCGTTTCGACCTTGAACAGCGTCTTGAAAGAGAACTTGTAGCTCTTATTGAAAACGGTGTTACCACCTTTATTGCAGGGGGAGCGCTGGGCTTTGATACCCTTGCGGAAAAAACGGTACTTAAACTAAAAAAAGCATATCCCCATATAAAGCTCCGTCTTATTCTTCCCTGCCCTGAGCAGACGTTGAAATGGCAGGAAAAGGATAAGGCTGTATACAAGGATATGCTTCTCATGGCAGACAGTACCGAATACGTATCAAGCTTTTACACCGATTCGTGTATGCTTGACCGCAACCGAAAAATGGTAGACGAGGCAGAAGTGCTCGTAGCCTTCTACGACGGACGTAAAAGAAGCGGTACTGCCATGACTGTAAGCTATGCTGTAAAAAAGGGTATTCCCGTAATCAACCTTTTTTAACGGCTATTACCGCCACCGACATATCATCCTTTGCAGAAAATCTCGTCAGTGCCTCAGACAGTATTTTTTCGGCGAGTGCCTCGGCACTTACACCCCTTTCGCTGTCGAGAAGCTCGGCAAGCCAAGGGTTTTCGCACCCCTCCTCACCTGCATCGGTTATTCCGTCGGACAGCATAACAATCATGTCACCGTGCTTGACGGTTATTTTTGTTTCCTCGGCAGAAAGTCTTGGGATAATTCCTGCAGGCGGTGTTTCTGAATTAACCTTATAAAGCTTGTCCTCCCTTACGATATAGGAGGGGGCGGCACCTGCCTTTAAAAAGCTTGCTTTCATTTCAAGTAAATCAAATTCAATCAGGTCGAGTGTTGTAAAGCACTCGTCCTTTTTTGTCATAAGGAGGGTATTGAGCATTTCAAGAGTAGTCTTCTTATCATCGGTGCAGGTGAGAAGCTTTTCAAGAAATATTGCGGCAAGTCTTGAGGTCAGCGCCGCATCCCTTCCGCTTCCCATTCCGTCGGACACCAGAGCGTAAAAGTATCCGTTTTCGCTTTCAAAGAAGGACACAGTATCACCGTTGAGGCTCTCACCCTTCTTGCTACAGCTCTTTTTGGCACATTCAAGGGTTATGGGAGCTCTTCTTTTGAGTCTCATAGCAGTTGTTTTTTCAAGCCTTATGAATTCGGGCTCCTCAAAGCACATTCCGCACTCACTTTCAAATGCCACCAGAATATCTCTCGCACTCCTGTCAATTCTATCCTCCTGTATGCCGAACACGTCGATAACGCTCTTTCTCTCCCCCCATGCCTCAATTCTTGAAAATGGAATTCCAAGTGCCTTCATGATGTTTCCCGACCTTTCGGCAAGGAGCAGGTTCTCACGCTCGGAGCTTTCAAAGCTTTCAGCAGTGTTCCTTAAAAGCCTTGATACCGTGCGGTATTCTCCCGCGATAAGCCCAGCCCTTGACATATCGTTGGCATCTGCCTGAAAGGCGGAAAAATTCTTATTTACCCTTGTTATAAGCTCGTCTATCTTTATACATCTGTCTGAAAAAAAGGTAGGAAAATCCTGACTTGATATTCTTCCCGTATTATAAAGGGCATTGGCAAGCTTATTCTTAGTATCACAGCTATCGCCGTAGTATTTACTCCAGCATGCACCCGACATGGAGCAGGTAGCGCAGATACGGTTCATGGCGTTGTCAACGCTCCTTTTCACATCCTCAACGCTTGGAGTCTTGAGAGTGTCGGTCACCGCATAAAACACCTCGGAGAGAGTAGCAAACGTGCCCGACATCTTTTCAAGCTTTCTTTTCACCGACTCCCTCTCATGCTCATCTGAGCTTTTTATTTTATCTGAAAGAAGCTTTATTCTCTCGGCGGAGACAGGCAGAAGCTTTAATATGGGATAGAGAACAAGAGCTGCGCAAAGCACTTCGGGAAGTACCAGAAGAAGTCCTTCAACTCCCCCCACGTACACTGCCGCCGCTGAGGATACAACCACTGCAACTGAAAGGGATAGCAGGTCGGAAACTGTGAAAAAGGCAGATGACAGCACTGCTCCCACACCGAAGGCGGCGGCAAAAACACCACCTCCCGCTCCCATTCCGGTTATAAGACCGAACACCCCTGCCCTCATAGGACCAAGAGCCTTACCTACAATAACCGCTACAAAAAATCCGAACACAGCGGCAAGAGAAAAGCCGAAAACCGCCACCTCGGAAAGAGCAAGGGTTACAAGAAAGGCAAGGGTTGCAAGTCCCACCTCCGCCTTCATGCGAAGTCCGGTTTCGAGAGTGCCCACAGATGTGAAAAGTCCCGAAAAAATATATGTAAAAAGAGGAGTTGCCACAGCAAGAGTCAAGCCAGTTCCCACCGAATCAAAGGAAAAGGAGTTTATAATAAGCTCGAAGCTTGAAAGGACAACAGCGGCCCCGAAGGATGTAAGGGTGCGGAATACTGTGCTTTCGTCAAACTCACCCCTCGTCACAACGCTTCTCATAATGAAGACAGTTATTATGACAGTAAAATATAAAAGCCCTGAATCCCCCATCATAAGAGTAGAAAGTACAACGGATACGAGAGCAAGTACCATTGTGATGCGTGGAGCACCAAAATTCTTTCCCGTAATATTAACACCTGCCGACGAAATGAGTGCAAGGGCAACGGGGTAAGCGGCAGCAATAGGGGTTGCCGAAATGAACACTCCCACAACAGTAAAAAGAAGCCCGAATAGGAAAATCACCGCCCGACGCCTATATGGCACGTCCTCAGCCCCAAGCTCCTCGGTGAGCATTCCCGAAAGCTTAACACACAGCCTTTTTAAAAATCCTTTATATATCCTTGCAGTATCACTAAGGTAAAGCTTTGCAGAGTTTAAAAAAAGCCCAAGCTCCTCCTTTGCCCTTACTCTCCCCTCCTCCTCTGGTGTATACTCTTCACTTTCCACTATTTTTTTGTTTTCCGTTTTGGTTTTCTTCATGCTTTTCACACCTTTCTTTTTTTAAGAGTTTAACACGATACCCTCTACTCTTTTGTCGAAGTGTGGTAGTGATGAGCTATTTTTTTAAAAAGAATACACAATATTTTGAGAATACCAAAAAAGAATAAAAAACGAGGACATCACTGAAAAGTGATATCCTCGTTATTGTTTTATATATAAGACCCAAAACAACTCATTATGTATTTTTCATTACGATTGAACCAACACATTCGCTTACATGCTCACAGGCATCCGAGCAAGCCTCAAGGCACTCGTAAATCTTATACCAAGATAGCGTTACGAGAACGTCGGTGGATTTTTTCGTAAGCTCGTGCATTGTTACAAGATATAGCTTATCGCACTCCTCCTCAACGTCGTTACATTTAATGATAAGAGGACGAAGGTTTCCCGACTTCTTGAAATTCTCAAACTCGCACATAATCTCGCCTAAAAGATCGCAGGCTGTTACGAGGTGCTTCGCATATTGAATGGCAGCAGGCTCTATCGTCTGAATATTGTATATATATAGCTTCTGCAATACCTCCTCAAGAAGATCAAGTACTGTGTCGAGCTGTTGGCTCATCATATCAAGATCCTCTCGGTCAACAGGCGTTACGAACGCCTTTGCGAGCATTTCGTTCATTTCGTGCTTCTTCGTATCTGCACTGTGTTCAAACACGTGCATTTCTTCTAGCATCTTTTCAATGTTATTTGCGTCATAGTTCTCAAGGCATTCAACGAGGTAAGCCGCCGCCTTTTTTGCAAGAGCCGCACACTCCGAATAATTTTCAAAATAGAATTTGTCACCTTTAGCCATTTTAAATATTTCCTTTCTGTTAGTTAAAGATAAGCAAGAACAGTTTTGTTACAAGGTATGCAAGCAATCCGCATCCTGGGAAGGTAAGAATCCATGTCATAACCATTTCCTTTACCACACCAAAGTTGATAGCGGATATTCTTTTAACCGCACCGACACCCATAATAGAGGTAGTTTTTACGTGCGTTGTGGATACGGGAAGTCCAAACATTGAGCAAAATACAAGTGAAATAGCAGAGGCAATATCCGCCGAGAAGCCCTGATACTTTTCAAGCTTTACCATATCCATTCCGACAGATTTAATAATTTTCTTACCGCCTATTGCTGTTCCTGCTCCCATAACGATAGAGCAAACGATCATAAGCCACGTGGGTATTGCAAAGGAAACTGCGACAGCTGTGCCTTGCAGAGTGAATACACACAGTAAGATAATACCCATAAACTTCTGACCGTCCTGTGCTCCATGCATAAAAGCCATTGCAGCAGCTCCGGCAATTTGAGCACCTCTGAAGAACGGTTCGGTTTTCGGTCTATTCATACTATAACAAATCTGTGTAACCAGCTTTCCGATGAGCCATGCGAGTCCGAAGCCCAACACCACCGAAATCACGATGCCAATCAAAACCTTACTCCATTCACTCCAGACAATGGCATCAACACCGTTCAGCGCCATAGCCCCGCCTGTAAGTCCTGCTATAAGTGCGTGGCTTTCGCTCGTAGGGATACCGAATGCCCACGCAAGAGTTGCCCAAATAACAATCGCCAGCATTGCAGCACACAAAACAATGATAATGGTTTCTCCTGAGTTATCTCCAAAATGTACCATACTTGTTATTGTGACGGCAACCTTGTTGTTGATCTGTGTCATTACAAAAACGCCGAGAAAATTAAAGACTGCCGCCATAAGTATTGCCGCTTTAGGCGGTATGCATCTTGTTACGACACAGGTGGCTATTGCGTTTGGCGCATCTGTCCAACCGTTTACCAATATAACACCAAGCGTGAGTGACACAGCGACAAACAAAAGCGGATTTGATGTCATCTGCCCAAAAAATTCTAAAAAATCCATACGCTGTCCTTTCTTGTGTTTTTCATAAGCGTCAACCGCTCAAATTTTACGTCATTTTATGCAATCTGCAAAATTTGCGTTGAATGTAAAAAGCAAATTAAATTATATCTACAAAAGGCTTAAAATAGGTACAAAAACATCCTTGGTTGCAAATAAACCGATTCCCAACACCATTTTATAGCATTATATCACAAAATTCTGAATAAATCAACACATTCCTCCATTTTCATTTTTTAAAAAAATTAAAGTGTGCAAATAAAAAAGGGGGATGGACCCCAAATGAAGATATACGAAGGCATTTTAGGGTCATATAATATAATTTTCACAAAGAAAAGCTCCACCCTTAAGCCCCATTTTTATTTTAACTAAAAGTATCATACGCTTCGTTAACAATTATATAAAAGCATAAAAGTTTTTATCTTTTTTATTGACTTTCACTGCTTTTTATGGTAAGGTAAACGCAAGGAGAAAGAATTTGCAGAAAAAGTAAAATTCGACTCAAAAATGCATTTAATGCACTTATTTTAACGGAGGATTTTATTATGGCACAAGTAAAAGAGCTCAAAAACTGTATTGTTTTTGAAAACGACTATGCCGAAATCGCAATATCAAAGAAAAACTCTTTGGTAGAAAAAGTAATTGACAAAAAAACGAATCGTGACATCAGAGGCGAGGAAACCTGCTTTTTCACCTTGTTCAAAGAGAAGCACAGCAAGCAAACAGTTGAGGTAACAGGTCTTGCTCTCAAGGGTGACGTTATAACCGTTGACACCGAAAAGGGCTCCTTCGACGTAAAAGTTGAAGTAAAGCAAAACTACTTCACCTTTGAAGTTATCACCGACCTTCCCGAGGGCATCTACAAGATGCACATGGTATATGTGAAGTATGACTATGACTACCTTGACAAAAATAATACCGCGGCGATAACAGTGCCCATGACAATATGGGTAGACCCCCTTTACTTTCCCGATGGCAAGAGCCTTGAAACAGTGGGCAGAGTATTCCCTCACCTTGGTACTGTGGGTGCAAAGCTCGGTCTCATAATCGCTCCCATCATCGAGCACAACACTCTTCTCAAAGAAGTTTTCCGTAACATAGATAAAAACAGGGGTATCTATTCCGAAACAGGAGGTGCCTTTGCACGCGACTCCCGTCTCAACTTTGGCAACTACACCATTCAGCACTTTACCACGAGAGAATGGGTTGAGGACAACCTTGAATACTTAAAGTCACTGGGCGTTGACCAGATAGATATTCACAAGGGCTCGCAGTCCTTCCGTCAGGGCGACTTCAAATTTGAACACTACGACAGCCCTGCTGAATTTAAGGAGAACTTTTCAGACGTTCTTGAAGCGAATGGCATGTCGGCAGGTCTTCACACCTATTCCTTCTACATCAACTATGACGTTGACACTATCCTTTCAAAGCCCGAAAATCAAAAACAGCTTAAAGTTATGGGCACCTACACACTTGCAGACAATATTGACGATAAGACAGATTTTATAAAGCTTGTGGAGGATACAGCACTTATCCCCAAAGACCGTGGCTTTTGCGTAAACAACTCTCCCTTGATACTTATCGGGGAGGAGCTTTTGCGTTTCGATATTGAAAAGAACGGTTTGAGAATCACCGAGAGAGGTGCTGCAGGAACAAAGGCAGTTTCCCACAAAAAGGGCGAGACAGTCAAGCACCTTGAAGGTCACTATCATGGGCTCACTCCCGTACTTGGCTCCGATCTCTTCCTTGACATAGCAAGACGCACCGCCAAGACCTACAACGAGGGTGGATTTAAGATGATTTACCTCGATGCTCTCGACGGTATGTTCGCTCACTGTGACAAAGAAGACGAGGTTTGGTTCTATATCGCACAGTTCATTCACGAGGTACTCAAAAACTGTAACACCTACCCCGTTCTTGAAACCGCCGCAACAGTTCCTTCCATGTACGGCTCCAGAGGACGTACAGGTGCAAGCGATACCCCCTTCCGCGGATACAAGAATTTCAATCTTTGGCACGTAAGCCGCAACAAACAGTTTGTTGACCGCCACATGGCACCCACACTTGGCTGGTATAACTTCTATCCCCTAACCGAAGCTTATCCTGGAGGCGAGCATACAAAATATCATCACACAGACTCTATCGAGCACATGGGCTCTCTTGCCGTTATGTACGATTTCTCCAACGTATACAACAGTATAAAAAAAGAGGATCTTACAAGATACTACGGTATGAGACGTAACATCGCCATCTATAAAAAATATGACGAGCTGAGAAAAGCACAGTACTTCTCGGAGGAATACCGTCAGAAACTCATTGACGGCAAGTACGAATACCACCTGAAAGAAAAGCGTGGAGGTAAGTACGTTTTTGTTGAAAAGGACTACCAATTCGCAAAGCTTTACGATCTCTCCGATAAGCAAAGAAACGCAGGACAGTTCAGTAATCCCTTTGGAGCACAGGTGCCTTTTGTGAGAATAGAGGCTATGCACTCGACTCTAAAAAATAACCCCATGGTTATGATTAGATTAGATGAAAATCAGGACCTTCTCTCCCAGAAGCTTGAAATAAACTACGGCACCGAAATCGACTTCTCGGATAACCTTGCAAAGGTTGTAAAGGTTTACGGCAACGGACGTGGTGGCAAAATATGTATCAAGCTCAGATGTGCCACCAACTCAGAGCTTGGCTTCGGCGAGTACATCATTGACCTTGACTTCAAGGGCTGGCGCGAGTTCGTTCTTCTCGAATCTGACAACGGCGAGAGAAATGACCACGAGTTTGAAAAGGACGAAGGAATTTATGCAAGATTCCGTTCCTCCCTCAACAACAACAGAATAACAAAGCTCAGTATCTTCACCGAGGGTGATATGGATGGTGTCAGAATGTCCTCTGTTATGGCATACCAGCACGTTCACGAGATTTACAAGAATCCTACTGTCAGAATAGGAGATGCTTGGCTCCAGTTTGAGTGTGAATTACAGTCGGGAGACTTCATTGAATGGGACGGTAAGACTGCGAAAGCAATTGACCGCTACGGCAACGAAAGACCTATTTGGTTCTCACAGGAGAACTTTAAAGCACCGAGAGGAAAATTCAAGGCTTCCCTTGAAGCAAGACCCCTTAACAGATGCACACCGCGTATGCAGTTGACCTTTGGATTTACAGGAAAAGAAGTTAAATAAAACAAAGTGGCAAGGCGAAAGCCTTGCCACTTTGTTTTATTTAGTGAAGAGTGAATAGAAAAGGATAATTTGCCTTAAAGCAAATTATCCTTACTTCTTCACTATTACTTATTACTTCAAAAAATACAGTTCACTGTATTTTTTTCCTTCTAACGTCCTCACCCTCGAAGAGTGACACCTTATATTCACCAAGAAGGCGGGAGACTATTCTCGACTCATAGTGACGCTTGAGTTCTTCGGGCGAAAGGTTTGTTGAAACGATTACAGCCTTTCCCGAAATTAGTCTTGTGTTTATAAGGGTATAGAAATAAGAAACCGAGTTCTTGCTCTGTATTTCAGCACCAAGGTCGTCGATAATGAGAAGGTCGGAGTCAAAGTACACGTCACATCTTGACTTCTCACCATCTTTGAGAAAACGCTCTCTTTCAAAGGCTGTGATTATGTTCTGTGCACTCTCGTAGCACACCGAATATCCCTTTTCTATAACCACCTTTGCGATAGCAGAGGAAAGGTGAGTTTTACCAAGTCCCGTACCTCCGAGAAAGAGAAGCGAGTCGGCACTGTCTCTTGTAAAGCCCTGGGCATACGCCTTCGCCTTATCAAGAATTCTTTTCATCTTTTCTCTGTTTTCACCAAAGGGATAAAGGGAGATATCGAAATTATCAAAGGTCTGCTTTTCAAGATATCGGCCAAGTCCCGAATTTTTGTAGTTCTCTTTTATAATTTCACGCTTCAGGCAGTCGCACATCTTAATTCCAACGTAGCCCGTATCCGAACACTTCTCGCACTCGTATTTTACGTCGGTGTAGTCGGCAGGGTAACCAAGGGAAATAAGCCTGTCACGTCTTTCATTTTTAAGAAGTGCTATTCTGTTTTCAAGCTTTTTATATTCAGCCTCACGCTTTTCCTCGTCACCGAGGGCTGCCGCAAGGAAAGCCATACCAACCCTTGAAAGCTCGTCCTCCACCCTCTTTATCTCGGGGTCCTTTTCCCACACCTCAAGAGAGCGACGGTCCGCTGCCTCACGGGCTTTGTCAGCCTTGTTCTTAAACGTATCGAAAATACTCATGTTTTTCTTCCTTTATTGGTTTCTTTCAACTGCCGCCTTGAAAAAGTCGTCAAGGTTAAAGCTGTCACCGTTTGAGGGCGATTCGGGCTTCGTATCCCCTGATTCAACCTCGTTCACAGTCTTAAAGCCTGCATTTTTCCAGTTTTCAAGAATTTTGTTCATATACCTCATGGAAAATTCCTTGGTGTTGTCCACCGTTCTGTCGTAGGCAAGCTTTATCATATCGAAGGAAAAATCCATTTCCTGCCATGCAGATATAAATGCCTTTTCTCGGGCAGTAAGAGTTCTCTTGTCTATTCCCGCAAGTCTTCTTATCTTACCCTCAAAGGAGAGATACGCGTTGCGGTTTCTTATGTATTCTTCGGCACCTTCGTAATCGGTAATACCTCTGTTAGCAAGGTCTAGAAGAAACTTTTCTATATATCTTATGGATGCCTTACCCTCGGACGCACAATGCTCGATGCCAAGCATAATAACGTCACATGGTAAAAGGAGCTGGTCCTTAAAGGAATAAAGCGTTGAGAGCTCGGCAGTGCTGAAGCTCTTTCCGAGTCTCATGGTAGCGTAATTAACAAGCTCGCCGAAATCGCCCTTATCTGCCTCTTTTGCAAGAAACTCCGAGGAGTATGCCACCCTGTGAGATGCTTTGTGCACAGACTCTTTCTTTTCTTCCTCAACGATTTTTTTCCTTCTTCCGCCCGAAGGCTTCTCGATAAGTCCTGCACCGCGAAGAAAAGCAAGACCCTCCGAAAACTCCGCCTCGGTCACGTATTCACTCACCTCAGAGAAAAGTGCTTCCTCGGTGTAGTAGTCCTCTGTATCCTCAAGAGCAGCAAGAACGAGAAAAATTTTAAGCTCGTGCTGACGTGCCTCTGACAGTGTTTTTATAAGCGTTCTCGGCACTGCAAAGGTGTCTTCCATAAGCTTCTTTTTAATTCTGTAGCTTTTTTCGGTATCGCTCACGTTACTGCTCCTTTCTGTCAATTATAATTATCATAACTCATTTTTCCTTTTTCGTCAAGGAGAAGTTTATTTAAACATAACTTTATTTTGTGGAATAATTTTTTGTTGAAATATACACGAAAACCGAAACGAGAGTCACCGATTCAGCCGATGACTCCCATCTAAATGTATTCTTCAATTCTTTTTCTGTGCATATTCAAGGTATTTTTTATACTTTTTCAACATAACGGCTTTGATGTACTGCTCCATATATTCATAATCGGGGCTACCCTCTTCGGTAATTGGTACAACTATCTTTTTCTTTTTTAATCGTCCAAGTGTCGCACCATTTCCACCCCAATTCAATGATATCATTGCATTATGTAATAGCGGTATAAAAAACTTTGCATTGTATTTGTTCAGCCTGTCATTCTTTAACACCTGAACATTCTGACCCGTATAAAATGAATGTGGCTGATAAAATGCTGTCTGCGTATCAAGTCCTATCGTTATGCAATTCCCGTTATCTCTTTTATACTTGTCTGATTGCTTGCCTACAAATGCTTTGTAACCGTTGTTCAAGTCAGTTCTTGTCAAGTATGGAATTTCGCCTTGCTCCTTTGACAATTTATTTCCGTCAATTCCGCTTGCTGTACTTTCTAATGAAAATATATCACATATAAAGAACTCACCCCATTTCTTTTCCGCAAGCGGTACCGGTGGAACAGAAATTTCCGCATTGACAAGAGTAATATAGTTTTGTCTGAGATTGTCCTCTCGTTCCCTTATGTACTGCTCCATAAACTCATAGTCTGGCTGTACGTCGTCGGTAATGGGCAAGAGTATCTTTTCACGCTTAATGCCGTCTTGGTTTCCCATTTTGCCGTAGCAGTATTTTGAGCAAGTCTGCCGTATCAATCGGGCAATGAATAAACCCGAGTATTTGTTGATATGTTCACAGTACAGCAAGAGAACAGAAGACCCTGCACCGCCACGCCCTAAAAAGTCGCTTTGCTGGTAAAAAGCACTTCCGTCAACGGGACTGACTGTGATACAGTTTCCTTTGTCAAGCGGTTCGTCTGTGTGTGGCTCACAGCACCTTATAACGCCGTTGTTAAAGTTTCCCGATGCTACAAAAGGAGACTTGCCGTCTTTGTAGTCTTTTTCTGAGCGTGCTTTCGGTCTTTTAACTGTGAATATATCCCCGATGAAAAACGGCTCCCATGTTCTGTCGTCAAGATTTAACATTTTCGTCGCCCTCCTCAAAAAGGTACTCACGCCCTTGCATTATCATAGAAAACTCAAATGTCAAATAGTCGCCGATTGTCTTTTCAAAGTCCGTCTCGGAGGGTATCTCGTCATTAAAATAGTAAAAGCTATGTAGCCACTCATCGGCAGCTTCTACTGTTGTATATACACAGAACTTGCTCTCGGCTTCCATTTCTTCACGCCACACAGACAAAAGATGTGCTTTCTTGTCCTTTGCGGATTCGGTTTCTACCAAGCCAACGTGTGGCGACACCTTGTAGCCGTCGTTCTCAAAATTGATAAATTTACATATTTTATCGGTAGGGTGTGGCTCACCTGCCGTAAAGAGAGCAATACAAGGCATAACTCCCACACCATAGAAGGTATCCTTATTTAGAGTTATAACGCCCTCAAGAGTATGATGCTTCAAAATGCTATCTTTGACAGCTTGCTCGTCCTTGCTTTTGCCAGTCATAGCAGACTGCGGAACAATGACAGCACACCTCGCCCCGACAGTCAAGCTGTTCAACAGATGCTCTGTGAAAGCAATCTCGTATAAATCTGGGTTTGCTTTACTGCCTTGTGAGTATGGCGGATTCATAAATCCAACAGTCGCACCCACTAGCTGCAACCGATTGGGATTTAACTTCAAAAAGTCAGTGTCTATAAGGTTGCTCTTGCCGTCGCCCCTCAAAATCATATTAGTTGTAGCTATTGTGAACATATAGGGTTGAAGCTCAACGCCGTGCAGCTGCTTTTGTCTTATATTCCGCTTTTCGTTGTGACCGACAGCCTGCTTTAACATTTTGTGCATAGCCGCAATCAAGAAGCCTGCCGTTCCACAGCATGGGTCGAAAACTGTGTCCGTCGGTTTGATGTCAACCAAATCACAGAAAAGCTCCGTTATATGCTTTGGTGTCAAAACAATTCCAAGTGTCTGTCCGTCGCCCCCTGAGTAGCTCATAAACTCACCGTAAAATCTGCCGAGGTAATCTTCTGCACTTTGGCTATAACGGATAGAGCGATATATCTTGTCATATAAAAACTCGGTGAAATGTTTCAACGGTGTCTTTTTCAGTTTTGGCTCAACCTCGTTGAGCTTTGCCGTGTCTTTGATTAGTGCAAACTGTGACAAAAGCTTTTGCTTTTTGACTTCCGGCGAAACACTTGCTCTTTGCAGATTGTCTGCAATCGCTCTGTATATCTTATCGCCGTCAGTCTTGATAGTGTCGCCCGTGAGTTCGTCGATGGAAAAGTTTTTGAATTCTATTTCTCTGAGTGCAAGCAGTATGCCCGAAACAACCAAAGGCTTGTCCGTATCTTTAAGATTTCCATAGTTCCTTAAATCTTCGTGCAAAGTGGCTGCGTCTTTAAAAATCACGGCTGTTTCTTTCTCGCTGTCTGTGTCCTCTTTCAACACTTCACGTACAAAATACTCGTCTATGTTGCTTTCGTTGAAAGAGATAAAAGACTCAACCTCTGGCAACTCTCTATAATACTCTGTTTCGTCTATATACACAGGTGAAATCTTGTGCTTTTTCTCGTCGCCTGATACACCAAAGGCAATAATTTTCTTGTAGCTTGTATGCTCTGCAAGGTGCTTGCCGTAGAACACCGCACCATTAACGGCGTAGTCGGTAACTGCCCCGACCTCTTGACTAATAACACCGCCGTCGTCTAGCTTGACGTGTTTTGACAAGTCCGCTTTATCTTCTATAACTAAAAGATAATCTTTAACAACTCCCACATATTCGGGAAAGCCTACTCGTCCCGTGCCTTTCTTGGATGCAGTCTTTAACGCTTTATCTATTTCAAGTATGGTGCTACCTTGTGCGTCAAGGCGAATTTCTGCTTGTTTCAAAAGCTCCCATACCCACAAATCAGTTTTTACTTCTTTTTTAGCCATAATATCACCCTTATATATAATTTCTGTTATATTATACTACATTTTTTGTGTTTTTTCAATAATAAGGGTATATTTTAGTAAAGAAACTGTTATTGTAGTAATGTTATTCTGACGTATACTACAAAAGATACTTACTACATTTAGTTATTAACTCAATTCATTTTTTAGAGCTTTCACAAAAAACAATTTTACACAAAACCGAGTTGTGAGTTTATTCAGAATAAAAAAATCTCTTTCGTATAAACTATTTTCAAAGTAACTTATACGAGGTGATACCTTTTGAAAGCAGTAATACTTGCAGGCGGTGAGGGGCAAAGACTGCGTCCTCTTACCAAAACACGCCCCAAACCGCTTATGCGTGTGGGCGACCGTGCAATTCTCGATATTATGATAGAAAGACTTGCGGGAGAGGGTGTACGCGAGGTGGCAGTCACCCTCGGCTACCGAGGAGATGACATCAAGGGCGAAATAGGAAACACCCGCCACGGCGTGAAAATTCACTACTTTGAAGAAAAAACGCCACTTGGCTCGGCAGGCGGTGTTAAAAACTGTCGCTCCTTTATAGAGGGAGATACCCTTGTTTTAAGCGGCGATGCCCTCACCGACTTATCCTTTTCCGAAATGCTTTCTTTCCACCAAAAGAAAAAAGCCGACCTTACCCTTGCAGTAACGCCGAGAAAAAAGGGAAGCCTGTACGGCGTGGCAGAGCTTTCGGAGGAGGGACGTGTAAAAAAGTTTCTTGAAAAGCCCGATATTCCCGACACCGAGGAGGTGTTCGTCAACTGCGGAATATACATTCTTTCGCGTGACGTGCTCTCTCTTATTCCCGAAAACACCTTCTTCGACTTTGCCCGTGACCTTTTCCCGAAAGTCGAAAACCTTTACGGCTACAAGACCTCTGCCTTTTGGTGCGATATAGGCTCCTTTTCGGAGTACCGCCGTTCTAATCTTCTTACCCTCACCGACTCCTTCTTTTTCCACCCTGTAATTGAGGAAAAAAGCCCCAGAGTGACAAGGAGCGTTATCGGTCAGCACTCACGCATTATGCGAGGGGCTAGTGTGAGAGAATCGGTTGTAGGACGGCACACAAGAATAGGCGCGCGTTCTGTCCTTGACGGATGTATCTTAGGTGACGGAGTGACCGTCGGCGAAAAGGTCACCATCGGGCCCGACACCGTTGTTGGCGACTTTGCAGTCCTCGGTGATGGAGCCGTCCTCACCAAAGGACAGAAAATCGAGCCGTATAGTGTATTTATGGGGTAATTTTTCAAGGGGAGAAGACTTTTTTTATAAAAGTCCTCTCCCCTTAGACCCCTCACGAAAACTATAATAAATAATTATAAAAGTTTTTGAAAGAGAGTTTGAGAAAAGTTTTAGCCCAAAAGACACGCCGTCACAAAAGGCGGGAGTTTTGGAGATAAAATCGCATATCTCGAAGACGTCGGCGTACTCGGTACGCCAGTTCGAGAGAGATGCGAAGAAAATGAAATTTTCATAATGGAAGAAAGCCTTGCTTTCAACATTGAAAAAAACTATAACAACGAAGTGATGTGTTCATGCCTTGTAACATTCGAGAACACATCACCCTTCAAAATGTAAATTATTTCATTTTCGGTTTTAGCCCAAAAGACACGCCGTAAATTTAGTTTTTATTACGCTTTTTATCAAATCTATCATAAGCTTCGATAATCTTTGTAACAAGTGAGTGGCGTACTACGTCACGTGATGTAAGGTAGGTAACCGAGATACCGTCAATATCAGAAACGATAGAAAGTGCCTGTTTGAGTCCCGAGGTCTTACCGTCGGGCAGGTCGACCTGTGTTATGTCTCCTGTTATTACCGCCTTTGAATTAAAGCCGAGACGTGTCAAGAACATCTTCATCTGTTCAGGCGTGGTATTCTGTGACTCGTCGAGAATAATAAAGGAGTCGTCAAGGGTACGGCCTCTCATATAGGCAAGGGGTGCTATTTCTATAGTACCCTTTTCCATGTGCCTTTGAAAGCTTTCCATGCCAAGCATTTCATACATAGCATCGTAAAGAGGACGCAGATACGGGTCTATCTTATTCTGCAGATCACCGGGCAAAAAGCCCAGCTTTTCACCTGCCTCAACCGCAGGACGGGTGAGGATTATTCTGTTCACTTCTCGTCGGCGAAGTGCCGTGACCGCCATTGCCACAGCAAGATATGTCTTGCCCGTACCCGCAGGACCTACACCGAATGAAATGGTGTTGTCGGCTATAGCCTTAACGTAGGTTTTCTGACCTACAGTCTTCGCCTTTATGGGCTTACCCTTTTGGGTAATACAGATGCACTCGCTGAAATTCGGCTCGATTTCCGAAAGTCTGCCCTCCTGACACATTGTAATAGCGTAAGCTACAGTCTGCTCGGAGAGGTTTTCGCACATAGAAGCAGTCTTTGCGAGATGCTTTATAAGCTCTGACGCCTTTTTTACGTTTTCCTCGTTTTCGCCCGACACCTTCATTTCAAGGTCACGATTTACAACCACTACCTCCAGCTCCTTTTCAATGCGTGAAATATGCACGTCACCGGGGCCGAAAATCCTCGCAATTACATCGGTATCGTCAAGAAAAAGGGATATTTCCTTTGTCATATTTATAAATCCTTTCAGAGTTTATATAATTGAAAGTTAAAAATTATTTTTTAATTAGAAATTAGAAATTAGAAATTTAGGTAAATTTTGCTGAAAGCAAAATTATAATCAATTGTAAATTTCCCTACGGGAAATTATCCACAATTTCTCATTTCTCATTTATAATTATCTTCTCTCTCACTGCTATATTCTCAATAGCATCAACCTCCACCTCAAGAAAAAGGGTATCCCCCTCTCTTTTAAAGTCGAATGTCTCGTCAAGTATCTCCCCTGAATCAAGCTCGGTGGAGATATATTTTTTATAGTCAAGAAGGAGCAGTGCTTTTCCCTCCTCCTCGCTGATAACACTTTTTTCTGTAGTATAGAAACGGGCGGTATGATGCTCCAGCGTCACGGGAAAAAGCACCCCGAAAACACGAAGCTCCTCCTCTTTCACTTCAAGGTCAAAGTTTCCCCTGTCGTCTCCAACGCTTTTTCCTATACTTTTCCCAAGAATTCTGTATTTTAATCCCTTTTCCTCTCTCACGTAGCTTTTATAGTAGCCTTCTAAAGGTAGGGAAAAATTGAGGGTACGGGAGGTTTTGGCGAAAACCTTACCGTCGGCACGCCGAAGTCTGAGCCCCTCGGCAGTGCTGTCCATAATACCGCTTACAAGAAGCTCTCCACGCGCTACCGTGTCTCCCGTTTTGAACATGGGCTGACCGTCCAGAATAACCGATGAAACTATCACGCCGTCAATATCTGCCACAAGGTTATAGGGTTCTTCTCTGTCGTCGGGCTTCCTTGAGGTTTCTCTTTCGTGAACTACAACGTCTGCCACCATGCCGTGAACGTTTATGGAAAAGAAGGACAGCTCATGGCACCTTTTAAGAACCTCGTTCTGAATTTCGTTTACGTCAACGTCCTTCTTTTTCACACCCTCGTAGAATCCGCACTCGGACATAATACGTGTGATTTCGGAGTCGGTGAGAGTCTTATTCCCCTCTATTCTAACACTCCAGACGTAAAAAGTCGAGAGGTAAATTAAAAAAAATCCTAAAACCCCGCCGATGATGATACCTTTCCTCTCTTTCAAGAAGAAAAGACGGGAGATAAGTCCCTCGGGCTTTGAAGTCATCTCAACACCAAGATTTTTAAAAAAGCTCTCAAAATATTTTCTCTTGAAAAATGAAGCGGTAAAGGATATGCCTTTTTCCTCCCGCCTCGGGGAGGAAAAGGGTACTCCCGACTGTATAAGGTGAGTGAGTGCCCCTTCTCTGTTTTCGGTTTCAATAAAATACCGCCTTGATAAAAAAAGCTTCATTTTCTTTTCTCCCTCACAAAGGAAATATCATCTATCTTCCCCTTTATAAGCACCGAATCCATGGACTTATACTCTATTTCAAGCTTCTCGCCGAGAATTACAATACGCTTTCCTGCCATAAGCTCTATTCTCTCCCCGTTCCATAAATATATCCTCTTTATCCCCTCAACAAGCACCCCTTCGGGTCCTACAAACACGTAAGGATGTAAAAATCCGCACATTATTTCCACTTTTTTCACCTCTCCAAAGAATATGCAAAACCTTGCGAAAATATAATTATGTGGAGGTGCATCATGGAAAAAATACTCTCTTTATTCTATCTTACGTCATCGTTTGTCTTTCTTTTCTGTCCCTCCCTTGCAGGTGACTGGTATGCCGTGGCAATGGGGGCTGTGGGAAGCGTTGTTATAAAAACCCTCTTTCCCATGATGGTGCTCACCCGTCTTGTATCCGCCTCACCTCTCTTTCGTGATATCACAAAACCCCTTTTAAAAAGAAAGCTTTGGAAGCGTCTTTCCCTCTCGGATACCCTTCTTCTGCCTGTTATCGGCGGTATTCTTTCGGGTTTCCCTACAGTGGCAAGGGATGCCGAAAGGCTTTATCAAAACGGAACTATAACAAGAGAAGAGGGAGAAAAGGCACTCACTCTTGCCTCCGCCCCCTCTCCTGCTTTTCTTATAAGGCTTGGCGGAAAAAGTCCCCTTCACGGCACACTGCTTTTTATAATTTCCCTCACCGTGTCCTATCTTACCGCCAGCATCACCAAAAGCGAAAAGAGTGGTGGTAAGAGCATCCCCTCACCCCTTTCTCTCCCCTCTGCTGTAAGCTCCTCTGCTTACACCGCACTTACTGTTTCGGCAAACATTATTTTCTTCACCTTTCTCTCACACCTTTTTTACCCACTCGCCCCAATCCTTGAGCTTGGTAGCGGAAGCGTTATATTGAAGGAAAGTATTTTACGTCCCTTTCTTGTGGGCTTTGGCGGAATATCGGCACTTTGTCAGATAAAGGCCGAAGCACCCTCTCTTTCGTTAAAAGGGTATATTATAGCAAGAATAATCACGGGAAGCCTCTTTTTTGTAATCTTTTTCTTCTTTTCATGAAAAAACACTTGTAAAAACTTATCTTCTGATTTATAATCATTTTAAAGGAGTTGAAGCTGTGAAAAAGAAAAACGTTCCCGAAAAAAGCTGTGCTTTTTGCGAATATTCAAAAAAACTCATTGATGATGAATCAGCTATATGCCCCCACAAGGGTGCAGTGCCCCTTGACTACGTATGCCGTAGGTTTACCTTCGACCCCTTGAAGGTAGAACGTGCGGCAAAGCAAATAAAATTTAGTAAGATTGAGACGCTTTGATATGTTTGAAATTGTAGAAAAAGTTAATTTAAACGATACCGTCGTTAAAATGACGGTGAAAGCTCCCCTCGTTGCAAAGAAGATTGAGGCTGGGCAGTTTATAATACTCATGGCTCACGAAAAGGGTGAGCGTGTACCCTTTACGGTAGCGGACTTTGACCGTGAAAAGGGACTTGTAACCATTATATTCCAGATAGTGGGTGCTACCACCATGCTCCTTTCAGAAATGAAGGAGGGCGACTTCCTCTCAGACTTTGCAGGGCCTCTCGGTCGTCCCACAGAGCTTGAGGGTTACAAGAGAGTTGCGGTTATCGGAGGAGGACTTGGCTGTGCTATCGCTTATCCTCAGGCAAAGGCACTCTTCAAAAAAGGATGCGAGGTAGATATCATCGCAGGCTTTAAAAACCGAGACCTCGTTATTCTGGAGGATGAGATGAAAAAGGTTTGTGCTAACCTTTATATCACCACCGACGACGGCTCCTACGGTGAAAAGGGTCTTGTTACCGATAAGCTCAAAAGCCTTGCAAAGGATAAAAAGTACGACCTTGTTATTGCTATCGGTCCCGTAATTATGATGAAGTTCTGCGAAATGGCGGCAAGAGAATTTGACCTGCCCATTATAGTAAGTCTTAACCCTATTATGATAGACGGCACCGGTATGTGCGGAGGATGCAGGGTAAGAGTGGGCGGTGAGGTTAAATTCGCCTGTGTTGACGGGCCTGACTTTGACGGACACCTTGTTGACTTCGACTCCCTCATTAAGCGTAACAGAAGCTACGCCGATGAGGAAAAGGCGAGTGTGGAAAAGCACAAATGCAAAATCGGAAGGACTGAAAGTAATGGCTAATATGCAAAAAGAAAAGACACCTATGCCCCTTCTCTCCCCCGAGAAGAGACGTACTACCTTTGAAGAGGTAGCACTTGGCTACAGTGTAGACGATGCGGTAAACGAGGCAAAAAGATGCCTTAGCTGTAAGAATTCACCCTGCCGTACAGGCTGTCCCGTAGGAATAGATATCCCTGCCTTTATTTCAAGGGTTGCGGAGGGTAAATTTGAAGAGGCTTATGATATTATAAGTAAAGACAACTGCCTTTCCGCCATAAGCGGAAGAGTGTGCCCTCAGGAAAGACAGTGCGAAAAGCACTGTGTCAGAGGAATAAAGGGCGAGAGTGTCGGTATCGGCAGACTCGAACGCTTTGTTTCGGACTACATGAGAGCAAAGAAAAAGGCTTTCCCCGCACCGAAAAAGCGAGGTGTGAAGATTGCTGTAGTAGGAAGCGGTCCCGCAGGGCTTTCCTGTGCAGGCGAGCTTCTTTCGGAGGGCTTTGATGTAACTCTTTTCGAGGCGTTCCACAAGGCAGGCGGTGTGCTTGTTTACGGAATACCCGAATTCAGACTCCCGAAAAAAATCGTTGAGGAAACAGTTAACTCCCTGAAAGAGCGAGGTATGGAGCTTGTAACAAACGCCATTATCGGACGCACCCTTACCGTTGACGACCTCTTTGAAATGGGTTATAAGGCGGTATTTATCGGGTCGGGTGCAGGACTTCCCCAGTTTATGAATATCGAGGGCGAGGACCTTGTGGGCGTTCTTTCGGCAAACGAATACCTCACAAGAACGAACCTTATGAAGGCGTACCTTGAGGACTACGATACCCCTGCCGTTAAAAGCCGTAAGGTTGCGGTGGTAGGTGCAGGTAACGTTGCCATGGATGCCGCAAGATGTGCCGTAAGACTCGGTGCTGAAGAGGTGAGCATCGTTTACAGACGAGGCGAGGACGAAATCCCTGCCCGTGCCGAGGAAGTGGAGCATGCGAAGGAGGAGGGCGTAATCTTCCGTCTTCTCACCTCTCCCGAAAGAATTATCGGGGACGAAAGCTCCCACGTAAAAGGACTTCTGTGCTATAAGACAGAGCTTGGTGAGCCCGATGCATCGGGCAGAAGAAGCCCTGTGAGAGTTGAGGGCTCGGAGCATGAAATCGAGGTAGATACCGTCATTATGGCGCTTGGCACCTCTCCCAATCCTCTTATCAAAAACACAACCCCCGGACTTGACTCGGATAAACGAGGAAGAATAGTTACCTCCGACGGAATAACCACGTCGAGAGAGGGCGTTTTTGCAGGCGGTGATGCCGTAACGGGTGCCGCTACCGTTATTCTTGCCATGGGTGCAGGAAAAGAGGGTGCAAAAAAAATTATGGAATATATCGAGGGAAAGAAATGAAAAATCTCATATACACAAGAGATAAGACCGAAAAAAGAGTATTCACAAACTCACTTCGCGCACTCACACGCCGTGCGGTAAACGAAACTCTCCGTTACGAGGGTGAAACCCGTCCCTTTGAGGTGTCGGTGACCTTCGTTGAGAAGGACGAAATAAAAGCACTCAACCGCGATTTCAGAGATAAGGACAGCGTAACAGACGTGCTCTCCTTCCCTACCCTTGACGACGAGGCGGAGATAGTGCCCTTCGACAACGAAGCGATAGCACTGGGCGACGTTATTATATGTGCCGACAAATGCATGGAGCAGGCGGAGGAATTCGGACATTCCTTTGAACGCGAGGTTGCATATCTCACCATTCACTCAGTACTTCATCTGCTTGGCTACGACCACGTAGACGAAAACGAGGAAAAGGAAATGACTGCAAAGCAGGACGAGCTTATTAAGAGAGTCATAAAATGACTCTCTTTTTGAATGCAAAATGCATTTTATGAAAATGATTTCATCTTTTTCATAAAACCTATTGAAAAACCGACAAAATTTGCTATAATATGTGTGACAGTAAAATATAATATGAAACGGAGAGTACATATGATTTCACACGGCAGAAACATTCAGTTGTTTTGCGCAAACGCCAGCAAGAGCCTTGCTATGAGAATTGCGGCTCAGCTCGGACTTCCTATTTCACAAAACGAAGTAAAGACCTTCTCGGACGGAGAAATTAGTGTTTCACTTTTTGACAGTGTAAGAGGACGTGACGTTTTCGTTGTTCAGTCTACCAACTACCCTGTTAACGACAACCTCATGGAGCTTCTTATCATGATAGACGCTCTCAAGCGTGCAAGTGCAGGAAGAATTACTGCAGTGATGCCCTACTTCGGCTATGCACGTCAGGACAGAAAGGCAAAGGCAAGAGATCCCATCAGTGCAAAGCTTGTGGCTAACCTCATTACTACAGCAGGCGCTGACAGAGTTCTTACAATGGATCTTCACGCACCCCAGATTCAGGGCTTTTTCGATATCCCCGTTGATAACCTTAAGGGCGAGCCTCTCCTTGCAAACTACTTCATCAAGGAATTCGGCGATATGTCAAAGGATACGGTGGTCGTATCTCCCGACCTTGGCTCAGTATCACGCTCCCGTGCATTCGCACAGAGATGTAACGCTCCTCTTGCTATCATAGACAAGCGCCGTGCAAGAGCTAATGTATCTGAGGTTTGTAACATCATTGGTGACGTTAAGGGCAAGAGATGTATTCTCGTTGACGATATGATAGACACAGCAGGTACTATCTGCAATGCAGGTAAGGCACTTATTGAAATCGGAGGTGCTACAGAGGTTTACTGCGGTGCTACTCACGCCGTTCTTTCAGGCGAGGCAATAAACCGTTTTAAGGAAAGCCCCTTCAAGAAGGTAATTCTTCTTGACACCATTGAAATTCCCGAAGAAAAGATGATCGACAAGTTCGTCGTTCTTCCTACTGACAACATCTTCGCAAAGGCTATCAAGTGCATCTACGACGACCAGCCCATCAGTCTTATATTTAACTGATAAGCATGAAATCTCTGACAGCTAAAATAATATCTGTCGGTACCGAGCTTCTGCTGGGTGACATTGTGGATACCAATTCGGCTTACCTTTCGGCAGGCCTTGCAGAAATCGGGATAAATCTGTTTCATCGAGAGACGGTCGGAGATAATCACGACCGTCTCATTGACGTATTAAGGGAAGCTCTCAGAACCGCTGATATTGTTATCACCTCAGGGGGACTGGGCGCTACCGCCGACGACATAACGAAGGAATGTGTAGCCGAGGCGCTGGGACTGGAGCTTGTTCTCGACTCTCACTCCCTTGACCTGATACGCTCATACTATGACCGTGCAGGACGGCAGATGACCGACAACAACATAAAACAAGCATATATTCCAAAGGGCGCTGTCGTTTTTGATAACGACTACGGCACCGCCCCCGTTATGGCAGTAAAAACCGAGCGAGGAGCAGTTATTATGCTACCCGGCCCTCCCCGTGAGCTTTGCCCCATGTTTGATTTAAAAATCAAGCCTTGGCTTCGGGAAAGCTTCTCGGACTGCACCATTGTTTCCCGTACCCTCAGACTTTTCGGGATAGGTGAGGCGGCGGCAGAGGAAAAGGTACGCCACCTTATGGATAGCTACAAAAATCCCACAGTTGCACCCTACGCCAAGACGGGTGAATGTATTCTCCGCCTTACAGCAAAGGGCAAGGATGAAAAGGAGTGCAACACTCTTATCGACCAGCTTGAAGAAAGGGTTCGCGTTGAGGTAGGAGAGTTCGTTTACGGTGTTGATATTTCAAGCCTTGAGGAAGCCCTCTCGATAATGCTACGCGAAAAGAGACTGACCGTTGCCTTTGCGGAAAGCTGTACGGGAGGACTTGCGGCAAAGCGTCTTGTGGATATCCCAGGTGCATCGAAGATTCTCGGCATGAGTGTTGTGACCTATTCACATGAGGCAAAAAGTAAGCTCCTCGGAGTAAAAGAAGCCACTCTTGAAAAATTCGGTGCGGTATCACCCGAATGTGCTACCGAGATGGCAGAGGGATTGAGTTGCCTTTCGGGTGCTGATATTGCAGTATCGGTTACAGGCGTTGCAGGACCCGATACCGACGAGGGTAAGGCTGTTGGCACTATCATCGTAGGCATCGCCTCGAAGCTTGGCACAAGGACTCTTACTCTTAACCTTGCACGAGGCAAGAGGGAAAGAAGCTTCATTCGCGACCTTGCGGTAAATCACATGATGAACGAAGCAAGGCTGGAAGCTGAAAAGTTGTAATTTACTTCACCCCGACGTAATATCATTTAGTAAAAGCGGCGAGTCGCCGCTGACATAGCTCGCCTTTTCTTGCCTTTTCAACACTAAAACAAGGTGAGACGGCGAGGTCGGTTTAATTCATTTTCTGAATGATAAAAACAGTACGGGGTGAGTAATATGAAAAACTATGACAAAAATATATACAGAAGTAAGTTTTTAACCTACAAGAAAGCCTTTCTTTTCTTTTTCATCGTGTTTACACTGTCGGTGATTTTGGGAACTTTACTTCATAAGAGAGGACTTCTTACCCCTTTCTTTTCTAATATAACGCCCCCCTTACTGAAAAACAGCGGTGGCTTTACGGAAATACTTCTTCTCTTTATAACCCTCTTTTTATCGGGGGCTACCATCTACGCACCACTTCTTTCCGTCATGGTTATCTCGCTTTCGGGACTCACTCTTGCAGATGGGCTTTCGGGACTGACTCTTTCCCATTTTGTTTTAGAGCTTATCTCCCGTCTTTTTACGGCGTATTTTCTTATTTCCTACGCCACGTTTGTCACCCTCACTGCCTTTCGCATATATACCGACGAGGGAGTGAAAAGCACCGACATTTTCACGGGCACGTTGTTTTTAGCCCGTGGCTTTAGGGGAATATTTAATTTTCGGTATATCGGAAGCTATATTTTATTTTTTATTATCTTCACTCTTCCGCCCCTTGGAGTAACAATTTTAAAGGAATATCTACTTTAGGAGAAAAAATGAAAAAAGGATTTAAAATTTTCGACTATTCAAAGCCCGGACGCGGCGTTAAAAAAGGAAGCGGTGCAAACTTTACCTTTTTCGGCTTCTTCAAGCTTCTGAAGCGTAAGTTTTTCGACCTGTCCAAGGTTAATCTTCTTTGGCTTGTTGTAAACTTCCCTCTTTTCTTCGGCTTCGTTGCCCTTTCGGGAAATTTCGATATATATTTTTCCACCCCTGCCGACCCCCTTTATCCTATAGTGAACGGAGTATCTCTTATTTCGGATAACCCTGCCATGACGGCACTCTGGGGTGTACTTGGTAAAAACGTTACCATGTCCTATGCAGGGCCCGTGGCGATAGTGCTTTACGCACTCACAGCTCTCACCCTTTTCACCTTCGGCTTTGCTAATACGGGAATGGCGTACGTGCTTCGCAACCACGCCCGTGAGGACTACGTGGATATGCCGAGTGACTTCTTCCATGCTATAAAGAAAAATCTCGGTCAAGGCTTCTTCCTCGGTATCATCGACCTTTTTCTCACCTCCCTTGTAGTTTACGACGTTATATTCTTCAGACTTCAGGCGAGTGTTTCTTTTATTAACAGTATGTTCTTCTACTTCAGCATCTTCCTTGCTGTAGTATGGTGCTTCATGAGATTTTACATGTATCAGCTGCTTGTTACCTTCAAGCTCTCTATCTTCAAAATTTTAAAAAACTCCTTTATCTTCGCACTCCTCGGGCTGAAGCGTAATATCGTAGCACTTCTCGGTATTGCGGTAACCGTTGGAATAAATATTATAATCTATATCTACTTCCTGCCCCTCGGAGGACTTCTCCCCTTCTTTATTACAGTTGCCCTTGCATCGTTTATCGGCATTTATGCCGCATACCCCAACATTAAGAAAATAATGATTGACCCTTATTATAAATCAAGCGACTTTGTTGACACTGCCCCAAAGGAAGATACAATCTTCAAGGACGTGGGATAATGCTTCGCAAGTGAAAAGTGATGGACAATTTCGCTTGGCGAAATTTCCATAGAAAAATATATAACACAGGTGTTGTGTGTAAAGCACTTTATCTCTTGGGAGAAATAACGAAAGACTTATAAAAAACATTTTATTTTGGTTTTTAGCCCAAAAGACACACCGCAGAAAAGGAAAAAATATGGATAACTTAACACCAAGGACAGCGTTTATTGCTATAATCGGATGTCCCAACGTTGGAAAATCAACACTTCTTAACCACCTTCTGGGCGAGAAGATTGCGGCAGTATCAAAAAAGCCTCAGACTACAAGAACGAGAATTACGGGTATTCTCACAAAAGAGAATACACAATACGTATTCCTCGATACCCCAGGTATGCACAAGCCCAAAACAAAGCTTGGCGACAACATGGTTAAGGCTATCTCCACGGCGGTGGGTGACGTTGATGCAGTACTCTTCGTGACAGAAGCGAAGAACGAAATTACAGGCGTTGAACGTGCCATGCTTGAAAAGCTCACCCGTCAGGAGTATCCCATGATACTCCTCGTGAACAAGTCGGACACCGCAAAGAAGGGTGACATTCTCACCACCATCGACCTTTTCACAAAGGAATTCAAGTTTGAGGCGGTTATTCCTATCAGCGCTCTCACAGGTGACAACACCGAAGAAATATTCAGTGAGCTTGAGCCCTTTATTTCGGAGGGTGACTGGTTCTTCCCCTCGGATATGATAACCGACCAGCCCGAGCGTGTAATTGCCGCAGAGGTAATACGCGAGAAGATGCTCCGTCTACTTGACGACGAGGTTCCACACGGCACGGCAGTAGTCATCGAGGACTTCCGTGACATAAGAGGACATCTTATAGACATACGTGCTGAAATCTACTGTGAAAAGGCAGGACACAAGGGCATTATCATCGGCAAGAACGGCGCTATGATGAAGAAGATAGGTACTTACGCAAGAGAGGACCTTGAAGCCTTCTTCGGCACAAAGGTAAACCTTAATCTTTGGGTAAAGGTAAAAGAGAATTGGCGTGACTCGGTTGTGAGCATTGCTAATTTCGGTCTTAACACCGACGAATAATAAAGGACGGGGAGGCTCCCTTTGCCTCCTCTGAGTTTTTAATATGTATAAGAAAATTCAAGGGCTTGTGCTATCCCGAAACCGCTTCGGTGAAAGCCACGCCTACGTGAAGATACTGACGAACGAAGGAATTATCACCTTCCTCGGTCACGGTATCATGAGTATAAAGAATAAAAGCTTTTCGAGCTGTCAGCCCTATACCTATTCGGAGTTTGTATTGAAGGTATCAGGCGAGAATATTTCACTCTCCTCTGCCCACACTATAACGCATCTTATAAAGCAGGGCATTGACTTTGAAAGGCTTTCCCTTGCAAATTACCTCATCTCCCTTGCATCAGAGACCGCCTTTGACGCAGAGGACGCTGAGTCGATTTTATCACTTGTATGCCACGCACTGAAAAACGCAGGTAATCCCGAAACCCCTGCCGATATAATAAAGGCGGTATACGAAATAAGGCTTACGGCGGCACTGGGATTTTTCCCCGACTTCACCGAATGTATGGTTTGCGGAAAGAAAGAGGATGACGGGATGTTTATTCCCTCCGAGGGGGGTATAATCTGCACCCACTGCTCTCACACTGAGCGTGATGACGGTATCAAGGTAAGCGGGGAGCTTATACAGGGAATTTCCCATCTTCTTACCCTTCCCCCAAAGGAAGCCTTCGGCATACGCTTCTCAGATGAGAGTATGAAAAACACCTTCGTTACCCTTGCGGAACGTTTTTCCCTCTCCCATCTTGACTGTGCGGTAAAGGCGCTTAAATTCTATAAAGACAACTTAATAAATTATTAAAGGATAAAAATGACTACAAAAAAACAAAAAGAGGCATTTTACCATGCCTCCAAAACCCTTGAATATGTAAAAATACTCGATATGTGGGCAAAATTTGCCACGGTGGAGGGTGCAAAGGAGAAAATTCTTGGCACCCTTCCCGAAACGGACATCCACACAGTAAAGAAGCTTCTTTGTGAGACGGGTGAAGCGAAAAAACTTTCCAGTCTTAAAGGATACCCCTCGTTCTTTGGTGTGAAGAACGTGTCCGACACCTGCGAGCGTGCGACAAAGGGTGCGATGCTGACTATCCCCGAGCTCATAAACGTCTCCTCTCTCCTTTCCGCCGTAAAGGCGCTTCGTGCATACGGTGCGGAGAGCAGTGAGGAGGGAATTTTACGAGAGCGTTTTTCCATGCTCACTCCCGACCGTGAGCTTGACGAAAGGCTAAGGGATACCTTTATATCCGACGAAGCACTTGCCGACAATGCATCGGACAAGCTTTTTGATATAAGACGGAAGATAAGAGCTGCAGGAACAAGAGTGCGTGAGGCACTCCAGAAGTACGTTACATCTCCCTCCTACACCAAGTATCTTCAGGAAAATATAATAACTATGCGTAACTCCCGTTACGTGCTCTCTGTTAAAGCAGAATGCAAGAACAACGTCAAGGGTCTTGTTCACGACACCTCCGCCTCGGGCTCAACGGTCTTTATTGAGCCCTCCTCGGTAGTAGAGCTGAATAACGAGATAAGAGTACTTGAGAGTGAGGAAAGACGTGAAATAGAAAGAATACTCTACGAGCTTTCAGCACTTGTAGCGGCAAAGAGCGAGGTGCTTCTTCTCGACTATGATATTCTCGTATCTCTTTCGGTAATCTTTGCACGTGCCGAGCTTTCAGACTCCATGGATGCAGTTTCTCCAAAAATCACCGAGGACGGCGAGGTAGCCCTTTATGGTGCAAGACACCCCCTTATTGATAGAGAAAAGGTAGTGCCCATCGACGTAAGAGTGGGCGGTGACTTTGACACTCTTGTTATCACAGGACCAAATACGGGCGGTAAAACTGTTTCTCTTAAAACAGTGGGACTTTTCTCCATGATGGCACAGACGGGACTTGAGATACCCGCAAAAGACACCTCAACACTACGCATATTTGAAAACGTTCTTGCGGATATCGGTGACGAGCAGTCCATCGAGCAATCCCTTTCCACCTTCTCATCTCACATGGTAAACACTGTGAGTATGCTGAAAAAGGTTTCAAGCAAAAGCCTTGTGCTCTTTGACGAGCTTGGAGCAGGTACCGACCCTGTTGAGGGAGCAGCCCTTGCTGAGGCAATACTGGAATACGTTCGTGAAAGAGGTGCACTGACTGTTGCAACCACCCACTACGCTGAGCTTAAAGCCTATGCCCTTGACACCGAGGGAGTTAAGAACGGTGCGTGTGAGTTTGACGTTGAGACGCTTCGCCCCACCTACCGCCTTATCATCGGTGCACCCGGTCGCTCTAACGCATTTCTCATTTCCGAGAAGCTAGGTCTTCCCATATCCGTTATTGGCAAGGCACGTGAGCTTGTGGGAAGCGACAACAAGCAGTTTGAAAACGTTGTTGAAAAGCTTGAGGAAGCGAGAGTAGAAGCCGAAAAGGCAAGGCGGGAAGCCGAACGCATGAAGCGTGAGCTACACGAAAAGCTGGAAAATGCCACAGCCGAGCGTGAAAAGCTCCTTGAATCGGCGAAAACCGAGCTTGACCGTGCAAGAATTGAGGCAAACCGAGTAATAACCTCGGCAAGAAGTGCCTCCGACTACGTTTTCGGGGAGCTTGACAGACTCAAAAAAGAGAAGGATAAGGAAGCCTTCCGTCTTGAATATGAAAAATCCCGTGCCGACCTTCGTGCTAAGCTTCGTGACGGCGAAAAGGCAACGAATATTACTATTGAAATCGAAGAAGAAGAGGCAGAGCTACCTCGTGAGCTTGTCCTTGGTGACGTGGTGCTCATTACCACCATCGGCAAGGAGGGCAAGGTAGAAAGAATACAGGGCGACTCTGTAACCGTCAAGACAGATTCCTTCTCGATGAAGGTGCAGAAAAAGACTCTCCGACTTATCACCGAGATAAAGAAGCACGAAAAGAAGAAGGACAAGCGCTCTGCAACCTTCTCATCACGTCCCGACGTTAAGGCTGAAATTGACCTTCGAGGTATGACGGGTGACGATGCGTGGTTCATGGTGGACAAGTATCTTGACGATGCAAAGCGTGGTGCACTCTCCTCTGTAACACTCATTCACGGCAAGGGTACGGGTGCGCTCCGTGCGGCTCTCTGGCGTTATCTTAAGAGTGACAAGAGAGTTAAAAACTACCACGTGGGTGCTTACGGTGAAGGCGACTTCGGTGTAACTGTAGTAGAGCTTAAATAAAGATTATATTCAAAGGGGAGTGCTTTTTGTAAAAGCACTCCCCCTTATACCCCACGAAAATAATAAATAATTTTTTTACAAAGGTTTTTGAAAGAGATTTTGAGGAATTAGAAATGTTAAATGAGAAATGATAAATTGTGGATATTTTGTCTTTGCCAAAATTACAA
>JAZOLO010000015.1:0-25760 GCA_045653035.1 Eubacteriales bacterium | reverse complement strand
TTACCTTTAATATTTAACATTATTGTCTCCTATAATATTTATTTATGAGAGGACACTTTTTATAAAAAAGTCGCCTTCGGCAACTAATTGTAAAGTTCGCTAACGCTCACGATTTTTATAGGTAGACTTTGTTTTTTACAATGAGTTGCGATGCAATTTCCTATGTAATAAAAATAATTATAAAAGTTTTCTCTCAAACAAGCCAAAATATCCAAGCTTTAACTTCTAAGTCCTTTAACAAAGGGCTTCACGTCTATATATTTCGATGCGTTGTCATACCAAATACTGTCCTTATCAATGATAAGAAGTGCAAGGTCGGCGTCAGCCTTTATTGCCGAGCGATTGGGGGTGGTGGCAATGGCGAGGGTTAAGTCTTCGCTTTCAAGGGAGATGGAGAAATGTGCCTCCGAATAAGAGGAAAGCTTATTTTTCACGATAAAGCGTGTTTCGGGGGTAACGACAACGTTTTCATTCTTGTCGAAAGCACCCTTACCGAAGGTCTTGTATACCTTTGCCGTCATGTTCAGGGGGAATGATACAGCGGTCTCAAAGGCGTTTTCCTCGACCTTAATTCCCTCGATAATGTCGGCATACTCTTTGGGGAGTCGCTCTGCTGAATCAAAAATGTCCTTTATTGTCTTGCCCGAAGTGAGAGCTTCGTATATCTTCATCATCTTACCCTGAAGCTGACCGTCGGAGGAAGCCCAGCGGTCAATATCGCGGTAGGATACACCGTTTTCCTCGCCTATGAGGGACTCGAAAAGAATCTCACGGGTAGATGCGACCATATCGAAATATTTCATAGTACCGTAAAAATAGCGACATTCAAAGGCGGTGATAGCCTTCTTCTTTGCAAGGGTCAAGACCTCACGCTTTTCTGCCATTTCCTCGGGTGAAAGGTTCTTATCGGCATAGAGTGCAAACTGCACGCCCGCCTTCTCACCGAGAGCAATCTCGCGAAGCTGTCTTTCGTTCATATCGGTGTAGATAGCTGAAAGTCTTTCGATATCTGCACTCTCTATCTTAATTTCTTTTTCTTTCATGTCTTTTTACCTTTTCAGTGGAATTTTCATAATAAATACAAAACTGTTTATAGCTAAATTATTCCGCTTTGCTCCATAGCTAAATAACTCCTTCGGAGTAGCTAAATTAAATTCGCCTTATAGCTGACCGCAAGGTCAATTTAGCTACAAAGTAATTTAGCGTGCATTAGCACATTTAGCTCGCTTTAGAATTTAGCTGAATAGATTTAACTTTATTAAATCTATTCTAGCACACCTTTTCTTTTATGTCAAGAAAGGCTTTTTATTTCGGGAATTTATTGACAATTATGTGTAAATAATATAAAATAAGTATAAAATGAGGGAGGTATTTGAATATGAAAAAATCCCATATCACAAACGGTGTGACTCTTTACTATATAGAAGACGGAAAATATAAGACAAACTACCTTAATATATATTTTTCTCTGCCCTTGACGGCGGAGAATGCCACTTACATGAATTTACTTGCAAGGGTACTCAAAAGAGGCTCGGAGAGCTTCCCCACAATTGCAGACCTGAACCGTGCACTTGACATGAACTATGCCGCATCCGTTACCCTTACCGCCGTAAAGGAGGGTGAAAAAGAGGTATTCCTCTTATCTCTTTCCACACTTAAAAACGTCTTTGCACCGAACGGCGAGGATATATTCGGGGAGTCGGCAAAAGTGCTTTTCGACCTTGTGAAAAATCCTCTTACTCAAAACGGCACTTTCAAACGCGACTATTTTGAAAGTGAAAAGAAAAATCTTCACGACTCTATTCTATCCCAGATAAACAACAAGGCATCTTATGCCAGAACGAGGTTTGTTTCCACTATGTGCGAGGGCGAGGCTTATGCTGTAAACGGCGAGGGTGATTTGTCACTTCTTGATACGATTACGCCCGAAAGCCTTTATGCGTTTTTAAATAAGCTTCTTGCAACCGCCGTATGCGATATCTACTTTGTGGGAAGCGAGAGCGAGGAAAAGATAAAGGGTACCGTAGAGACCCTTTTCGAGGGGCTTGAAAGACAACCCGTTGTTATTTCCAAATCTAAAGCAAAACCCGAGGTTTCGGAGAAGAAGGACAAGACCGAGAAGATGGATATAACACAGGGTCATCTGTTCATAGGCTTCCGCACACCCGTTACCTATTCCCACCCCGACTATCTTAAGTTCGTGCTTTTCAATATGGTGCTTGGCGGTGACGTTTCAAGTAAGATGTTCATGAATATACGTGAGAAAAAGTCCCTCTGCTACACCTGTTATTCCTCCCTTGACGGAACGAAGGGCATACTTTTTGCCTATGCGGGTATTGACCCCGAAAAGAAGGACGAGACCCTTTCGGCATTTTTCACAGAGCTTGAGAATATAAGATGCGGCAAGGTGAGCGAAGGTGAATTAGAGGATGCGAAAAAGGCGTATATCAACCGTATGCGTGAGATTGAGGACAATCCTGCACTCCTTGCTCCTTGGTATCACCTCCGCCTTGAAAGAGATGCAGAAACGCCACCGTCATTTGATGCTGAAAGAATTGCAGCCCTTACCACCCACGACGTGGTGTACGCTGCAAAGAGCATTGAAGAAGACACGATATATTTCTTGAGAAAATAATAAAAATGAGAAATTAAAAATTAGAAATTAGAAATTTTGGACAATTTCCCTGTGGGAAATTTGCAATCTAATTTTATAAATATCAGAAATGAGAAATTTATAATGAATAAAGAAAACATAATAGAGACAAAAAGCTTTGATTTTGCAGTAAGAATTGTGAATTTATATAAGCACTTGACAGAAAAGAAAAAAGAATTTATTTTATCGAAACAGTTAATGCGTTGTGGTACAAGTATTGGTGCAAATGTAGCATAAGCTCAAAAAGGTCAAAGTACAGCAGATTTTCACTCAAAAATGTATATAGCCTTAAAAGAAGCAAACGAAAGTGAGTATTGGTTACGGTTATTATTTGCAACTGATTATATAACTTCAGACGAGTTTAATAGTTTAGAAAAAGATACAAAAGAAATAATAGCAATTTTAATGTCAATAACAAGAAGCATGAAAGAAGATAAATCAAAATGATTTTGCCTTTAGCAAAATCTTCCGAAATTTCTCATTTCTAATTTCAAAGAGGTTTTTATGATTTATACCAAATACGAAAGCTCTCTTCTAAAAGAGACCTACTACCGCGGTGTGCACAAAAGCGGTCTTGAAACTATAATTATACCTAAAAAGCATATAACGGCTTATGCCCTTTTTGCAACACGCTACGGCTCGTCGGACTCCACCTTCAAGAAAAGTGAGGGTGAGGGCTTTATTACAGTGCCCGACGGAATAGCCCATTTTCTTGAGCACAAGCTTTTTGAAAACGAGGACGGAAGCGACACCTTCTCACGCTTTGCCGAGCTTGGTGCATCTGCTAACGCTTATACCTCAACCGACATGACGGCATATCTCTTTTCGGCAACCGAAAACTACTACGAGTCCCTTGAGGTGCTTCTCGACTTTGTGACTCACCCATATTTTACTCCCGAAACCGTGAATAAGGAGATGGGCATTATCACCGAGGAGCTTCGTATGTACGAGGACAACCCCTACCGCTGGCTCTATCAGGAGCTTCAGAAGCTTCTTTTTGTGAATAATACCGTAAGAATCCCCGTTGGCGGTACGGAGGAGTCAATAAAAGAGATTACCGCCGATATACTCTACGATTGCTACAACACCTTCTACAATCTCCGAAACATGGTGCTCATCGTCTGCGGTGACGTTACGACAGAGAGTGTGGAAAGGGTGATGGACAAGGTGCTTCGCGACAGTCCCGAATGCCACATTGAGAGAATGAGGGCTGATGAACCGAGGTGTGTTAAGAACACCTATTCCGAAAAGGTATTCCCCATTTCACGCCCCATGTTCAATATAGGTCTTAAGGAGACCGACTTTCCCGACGACGGCGACCTCTATGTCAAGCGTGAATTGGAGCACTCCATTATATGTGAGCTTCTTTTCGGCAAGTCCTCCGACTTCTATTCAAAGAACTACGCCGAGGGCATAATAAATCAGAAATTCGGCACCTCCTACTATGCATCAAAGGACTGGGGCTTCTTTATTGCCACAGGCGAGACCGATGATGCGAAAAGAGTGTTCGACCTTATAAAAGCGGAAATCGACGAATGGCGAAAGGGTGAAAAAGAGCTTGATGAACAAGCCTTCCTCTCGGCAAAACGTGTACTTTACTCCGCCTCCGTTCAGGCGTGGAACTCCACCTCTGATATAGCCGAAGCCTTCCTCGACTATCACCTTGCAGGAGCGTCCCTTTTAAGACTCCCCGAGGTGCTTGAAAGCATTACTCTTGATGATATCAAGAAAAGACTTCTCACCTCCTACGACACCTCCCTTATGTCAATGGCGGTGGCGAAGCCTGAAGAAATGAGAAATGAGAAATAAGAAATGAGAAATGAGAAATGAGAAATGAGAAATTAAGGATATTTTGGCTTTGCCAAAATTACAGTCAATTATAATTTCCCTACGGGAAATTTTCCGAAATTTCTAATTTCTAACTTCTAATTTCTAATTAAAAAAGGAGTTTTATATGTCTTCACACTGGATATCCTTCCCAGGTCTCGGCATCGAGCCCTTCAAGGTCGACCCCGTAGCCTTCAACCTTTTCGGCAGAGACGTTATGTGGTACGGCGTAATACTTACAACGGGTATTATACTTGCAGTCCTCTATGCATGGAATGCCGCAAAAAAGGCTGGAATCAACGAGGACACCTTCTTCAATCTCATACTTATCGTAATACCCGTATCAATCATATCAGCACGTCTTTACTACGTTATCTTCGACCCAACTCCCGACTACCACAGCTTTATCGACGTTATTGCAATATGGCGGGGCGGTATAGGTATCTACGGTGCGGTGATAGGCGGTGCTGTAACAAGTCTTATTTTCGCAAAAATCGCAAAGCTGAAAATCGCAACTCTCCTCGACTGTCTTGCCCCTGCGGTGATGATAGGACAGATTGTAGGACGTTGGGGCAACTTCGTCAATGCGGAGGCTCACGGCTCTGTGACAAACCTTCCTTGGCGAATGGGTATAGCCCCCGTTATCGGAGACTTTCCCTATAACGAAGAGCTAAACCTCACGTATCACCCAACATTCCTCTATGAGTCCCTTTGGAATCTCGTGGGCTTTTCTATCATTCATTTTGTTTTGAGAAAAAAGAAGTCCTTTGATGGCGAAATAGCCCTTTTCTATCTTACTTGGTACGGACTGGGACGTGGATTTATTGAGCTTCTTCGTACCGACAGTCTTGAAATACTGGGGCTTCGTGTTTCAGCCCTTGTGGGATTTCTGTCGGCGGTAGTATTTGGGACAATGCTTATTGCAAAGAAAAGAAAAATAATGAGAAATGAGAAATGAGAAATTAAGGATATTTTGGCTTTGCCAAAATTACAATCAATTATAATTTCCCTATGGGAAATTTACCTAAATTTCTAATTTCTAACTTCTAATTTCTAATTCAAAAAAGGAGTTACATATATGGCAATAATACTTGACGGAAAAATGACCTCACAGAAGGTCAGAGAAAGAATAAAATCAGAGGTTGATGCGTTACCCAAGGACGCCAGACGCCCCGGACTTGCAGTGGTTATAGTCGGTGACGACCCTGCCTCGCACGTGTACGTTCAAAACAAGAAAAAGGGCTGTGAGGAGGTAGGCTTCCTCTCCCGTGAGTACGCTCTCCCCGAGAGCACTACCGAAGAGGAGCTTATCGCCCTTGTAGAGAAGCTCAACACCGACGACGAGATAGACGGAATTCTCGTTCAGCTTCCCCTCCCCCGCCACCTTGACGAAAAGAGAGTAATCGAGAAAATCGACTCCTCCAAGGACGTTGACGCTTTCTCTTATCATAACGTCGGAAGAATAACCGTTGGCGACTACGACTTTCTTCCCTGCACCCCCGCGGGCGTTATGGAGCTGCTTCGTGAATATAATATTGAGGTTTCGGGCAAGCGTGCAGTAGTTGTGGGACGAAGCAACATTGTAGGAAAGCCTCAGGCACTTCTCCTTTTACAGGAGAACGCAACGGTCACCGTTACCCACTCCAAGACTCAAAACCTCCCCGAAGTGACAAGAGAAGCTGACATTCTCGTCGTAGCAATAGGAAAGGCTAAATTCGTTACAGCTGATATGGTAAAGGATGGTGCCGTTGTTATCGACGTTGGAATGGACAGAGACGAAAACGGCAAGCTCTGCGGTGACGTTGACTTCGAGGGCGTTCGTGAAAAAGCATCCTACATTACCCCCGTACCCGGCGGTGTCGGGCCTATGACAATAACCGAGCTTCTTAAAAACACTCTCACCTCGTACAAGAGAAGGAACAATACTTAAAAAATATGTCTGAAATTTTACACGTTTTATATCACGCACTTCTTCACACGCTCCGTGATACACTATCCCTTGTGCCCTTCTTATTTGCCACCTATCTTTTGATGGAAGTGCTGGAGCACAGGGCAGGAGAGAAGCTAAACAAATTCATATCGAAATCGGGAAAATACGGACCTGTCACGGGAGCACTCCTCGGACTTGTGCCTCAATGCGGATTTTCAGCGGCAATGGCAGGACTTTTCGGGACGGGCGTTATAGGGGGTGGCACTCTCCTTGCAATCTTCCTTTCTACCTCCGACGAAATGCTCCCCATAATGATATCGAGCGGACTGCCCGTATCTGAAATCGGAATTATCCTTGCTCTAAAGGCAGGTGTAGCCTGTTTTTGCGGATTTATATATTCCTCTGTTGTAAGGGACAAAAAGAAGGAGTCTATAGGGCACCTTTGCCATGAAGAAGGGTGTCACTGCGAAAGGGGTATTCTCCCCTCAGCCATTCATCATACTCTGGGCGTTTCGCTTTTTGTTTTTGTAACGCTCTTTATTTTCGAGGCGGTAATGGATTTTGTAGGAGATGGTGTTCTTGCATCCGTTCTCTCCTCCGCACCAATTCTATCCAGCGTTTTGTCTGCCCTTTTCGGGCTTATCCCAGGCTGTGCCTCCTCGGTAATTATAACCGAAATGTATATTGAGGGCATTATATCTTTTGGCACTCTCATGTCGGGACTTCTCACGGGTTCGGGCGTTGGTATTCTTGTTCTTTTCAAAACTAATAAGAATATACGGGAAAATCTGACAATCGTTCTTTCCCTTCTCATCGTTGGCGTTGTGACGGGCGTTTTATGGGATATTTTAATTTAAGTGAAAGGTAAGTGTAAATCTATGGCTCCTATAAAAAAGGTACTTGCCGCCCACGACCTGTCGGGGCTTGGCAGATGCTCCCTTTCTGTTGTACTGCCCATTCTTTCGGCAATGGGTGCACAGGCTGTACCTCTCCCTACGGCGGTGCTGTCTACACAGACCGACGGCTTTGAGGGCTTTACTTTCAAAGACCTGACGGAGGATATTATCGCATATTTTAATCATCTTTCGGAGGTTACGTCATTTGATGCCTTTTACAGTGGCTTTCTCGGAAGTCACGCCCAGATAGAAAAAATGCTGAAAATCACCGAAAAGCTTCAAGGAAAAGCACCCATTCTTATCGACCCCGTAATGGGGGACAACAGCGTGCTTTACTCTACCTTCGGAAACGATATGTGCCGTGAAATGAGAAGATACGTTGGTAATGCAAGTCTTGTCGTACCAAACGTCACCGAAGCTTCTTTCCTTCTCGAAAAAGAGCCAAAGGAAATCTATACGAAAGAGGATATAAGGTTGCTTATTTCGGGTGTCTCGAAGCTCTCACACGGAAAGGCGGTAATTACGGGAATAAAAAGTGATGACACTATCGGCTGTGTATTTACCGAGGACGGAGGCGTAACGGTAGGAGAGGTAAATAACCCCTCCCTTGAAAAGCACTACCCCGGAACGGGTGATATATTCGCATCGGTAATGCTTGGTGCACTTTTAAAGAAAAAGAGCCTTTCAGAGGCTGTTTCCTTTTCTGCAAGCTTCGTTTACGAGGTCATGAAATACTCCATGGACTACGACTATCCCTCCCGTGAGGGTGTGCTTCTTGAGAAAAAGCTACCCCTGCTTATGAATTTTTCTTGAAAATTTCACATAGTATTAAAGAAAACGAAAGGGTGAAATTATGAACTATACAGATGAAAGAGTAACGGGGCTTGACTTTAACCCCTTTTCAAAAATCGGCTCAGAATGGGCACTTCTCTCTGCTGTTTCGGGTGATGAAAAAAACGCCATGACAGTAAGCTGGGGACAGGTGGGAGTCCTTTGGAACAAGCCCGTTTTCACGGTTTACGTCAGACCCACAAGGCACACCTACGGACTTCTTGAAAAAACAGATATTGCAACTCTCTCCTTTTTTGGTGAGTCAGCAAAAAAAGCTCTCACTTACTTTGGAAGAACAAGCGGTCGTGACGAGGACAAGCTGAAAAACTCGGGGCTTGGCTTTCATACCGAAAACGGGGCACTCGTTTTTGATGACGCAACCATCACGTTAGTCGGCAAAAAGCTCTATCATTCGGATATAGACCCAAGACATTTTTGGGATAACACGATCGACTCAAACTACTCGGACGACTACCACAGAGAGTATGTGTTCGAGATAACAGACGTAGTAAAAGCACCGTAAAAACGGTGCTTTTTATGTTTGCTTTCAGCAAACGTGATATTGCTTCGCACTATATTTATAAAACTCGATTTGTGTTAAATCAAAAAATCCTTCATTTTCGGTTTTAGCCAAAATTACAATCAATTATAATTTTGCTAAAGCAAAATTTACCTAAATTTCTAATTTCTAACTTATAATTTCTAATTTATAAAGTTTTCGGTTTTAGCCAAAATATCCAGCTTAAAAAAGTTGTCATATACATGTCATTGTATGGCAGTCCATGTCATGATATACTAGGCTTGAAAGGAGGGATAATTGTGGCTTTAGTATATTATGACAACTATCCTGTGAAATTTTTTAAACTACCAAAATTTATTTACGAAACGGAAGAACTAAACGACCTTTCCAACGATGCAGCTGTGCTTTATGGATTTATTCTGGACATGGCAAACCTGTCGAAAAGCAAGGGCTTTGTTGATAAGGAGGGCAGAACGTACGTTTATTTATCACCGTCAAGAGGGGCGAAGATTATGCGTACTTACCCCGAAAGAATAGAAGAATGGTTGAATGAGCTTGTTCTTGCGGGACTTATCGAGCTTCATGAAAGAGAGGAGCAAGATAACGTAATTTATCCCAAAATAGCCATTGGAGGCTATAAAAAAATTTAATACTAATAATACTTAGTATAATAATACTTAGTATAATAATACTTAGTCTAGTAATACTTAGTCTAGTAATACTTAGTCTAGTAATACTTAGTCTAGTAATACTTAGTCTAGTAATACTTAGTCTACTAAATAATAAAACTAAATAATAAGACTAAGTAAGTAAGATCAAATAATATTAAGGCTGATGCTTTAACACTTTCGATAGATTTTTTATCAATTAAATTTTATATTTCCCCTTTACAAATAACATTTTTTAGGTTAAAATAATATAAAATATTATAAGTACGTTGTGGGGCTGAAAAAATGGATTTGAAGTATAAAAGAGTTTTAATTAAGCTTTCGGGTGAGGCGGTGTACGGAAGCGATATTGCGGAGTATACGCCCGAGGGAAAGGTTAAGAGCGTACCTGTTATCGACAGGGCAAAGCTCGACAGAATATGTGTTGAAATTAAGCGAGTTATAGACCTCGGCATCGAGGTTGGTATCGTCTTCGGAGGCGGTAACATCTGGCGTGGCGGAAGGCTTGGCGAGGGCTTTAACCGTGCACGTGCCGACCACATGGGAATGCTTGCAACGGTTATAAACTCCATTGCACTTTCAGAAAGCCTTGAAAACATCGGGGTGAAGACCAGAGTTATGTCCTCGGTTGAAATGCCCCAGTTCTGCGAAGCCTACATACCTTCAAGGGCGGTAAGACACCTTGAAAAGAAGAACGTTGTTATTTTTGCAGGGGGTACGGGTATATCCCACATGACCACCGACACCACCTCCGTTCTTCGCGGTGTTGAAATTGATGCCGACGTTGTAATGCTCGCAAAGAATATCGACGCTATCTATACGGCAGACCCGAGGCTTGACCCCACCGCCGAGAGAATTGAGAAGATAGACTACAGCGAAATTCTTGCAAAGGGACTTCGGGTAATCGACGCTACCGCCACAGCTTACGCTATGGAAAACGATATGCCTCTTCTTCTATTCGGACTTGACAATCCCGAGAACATCTACACCGCAGTAACAGGCGGTGCGACGGGCACAACTGTTGAAAAAATAAACTAACATACATCGAAAGGAACAAGAAGATGAAAGCAAACCTTAATGAATTTGAAGCTAAAATGCAAAAATCCTGTACAGCTCTTGAAACAGAGTTTAAGGGGATAAGAGTAGGCAGAGCGTCGGCTACGGTTCTCGACAAAATAAACGTTGACTACTACGGCTCACCCACTCCCATAAATCAGATTGCACAGATTGCCACCTCCGATGCAAGAACGCTCGTTATCACCCCCTGGGATGCTAGTACCGTTAAGGAAATTGAAAAGGCAATTCTTGCCTCCGACCTTGGTATAACACCTCAGAATGACGGTAAGGTTATCCGCCTCACCTTCCCCTCTCTTACAGAGGAAAGAAGACGTGAGGTTTCAAAGCAGGTTGCAAAGTACGGTGAGGACGCAAAGGTTGCAGTACGTAACATCCGCCGTGATGCAAACGACTTCCTCAAAAACGAAAAGAAAGCAGGAAATCTCACAGAGGACGAAGTGAAGTCAGGTGAAAAGGACGCTCAGGACCTGACAGACAAGTACATCAAGAACATAGATGCTCTTGTCGCAGCTAAGACCAAAGAGGTTATGGAAATATAATGCTCTTTTTCAAAAGACGTAAAAAAGAAAGCGGCGGGGTTACAGCACCGCCGCTTCGCCATATAGCCTTCATTATGGACGGCAACGGCAGATGGGCGACAAAAAGAGGTCTCCCCCGTGAAATCGGTCACTCCAAGGGTGCCGAAGCCTTTATAAGAGTCGTTGAATACTGTATCGACCTCGACATAAAGCTTGTTACCGTCTACGCCTTCTCTACCGAAAACTGGAAGCGTCCCCAAAGTGAGGTAGAGGGAATTTTAAAGCTTTTCGTAGACTACTTAAAGGACGGTCTTGAAAATAAGCGTAAGAAGAACATGAGGGTTCGTTTCCTCGGTGATAAAACGCGTTTTTCGCCCGAAGTTCAGGCTCTCATGGACGAGGTTGTTGAAAAGACGGCTCACTTCCCCTACGACCTTAACATTGCCATAAACTACGGAGGAAGAGATGATATCGTTCATGCAGTCAACACTCTCATCGCCGAGGGTATAAGCGAGGTGACCGAGGAGGATATTTCAAACGCTCTTTATACACACCACCAGCCCGACCCTGACCTTATTGTCAGAACGGGCGGTGAATGGCGTCTTTCCAACTTCCTAACCTGGCAGTCCACCTACTCCGAGCTTTATTTCACTCAAACCCTCTGGCCCGATATGACGGAAAAGGACGTGGACGAGGCTGTGGAATTTTTCCTCAAGAGAAAAAGACGCTTCGGTGACGTAAAGGAGAAAAAATAATGAAAACAAGAATTATAACGGCGGTAGTAGCGTTTCTTATCTTTCTGCCTGTGCTTATCTTGGGTGACACCGTACTTTTCGGGGGTATTACCCTTTTCTCCCTTGCTATGGGAGTCCTCTCGGCAGTTGGTGCTATTGAGGCGGTAAGGTGTACGGGTGAGAAAAAGCTTTTCTTCTTGCCTATATATTTAGTGGCTTTCGTGCTTCCCACACTCACGTCAGCGACACTTGACTTTTATACCCCCGTATTTTTAGCGCTTCTCTTTTATCTTCTTTTTGCAGGGGTTGTGAATAATTCTAAAGTTACTGCCGACAAGGTGCTTGTAGCCTTTGCACTTACCTTCTACGTGACTGCATCCTTCGGTGCACTCGCCGTACTCTTTCAGAAAAGCTCGGTATTCTTCCCTCTGGTTTTCGTAGGTGCATGGGTGACAGATACCTTCGCATACTTTTCGGGCTTCTTCTTCGGAAAGCACAAGCTTATTCCCGCAGTCAGCCCCAAGAAGACTGTGGAGGGTGCTATAGGAGGCGTGCTTTTTGCGAGTCTTGGTTTTGTGATAGTCGGTTTTATTTACGGCTATTCGGTAAAGAATATAGTTATACTCGCCCTTATCGGACTTGTAGCAAGTGTTGTGTCACAGCTCGGTGACCTTGCGGCATCTCTTATCAAAAGACACTACGGCATCAAGGACTACGGAAAGCTTTTCCCAGGTCACGGAGGAGTGCTTGACCGCTTTGACTCAATCCTTGCCGTATCGGCGTGTCTTTATATAGCAAGTAATTTTGTAGCATTATAAAGAAAATTCAAGGGGAAATGCTTTCCCAAAAAGCACTCCCCCTTATACCCCCACGAAAACTATGATAATTGTAATATAATAAAAGCGACGAGATTTTGAGGAATTAGAAATGTTAAATGAGAAATGAGAAATTGTGGATATTTTGTCTTTGCCAAAATTACAATCAATTATAATTTTGCTAAAGCAAAATTTACCGAAATTTCTAATTTCTAACTTCTAATTTCTAATTTATTAAGTTTTCGGTTTTAACCAAAATATCTAGCTTTAAGAGGTTTTTATGAAAACTTTAGCTTTGCTTGGCTCAACCGGCTCTATCGGTCGTCAGACAATAGAGGTCGCAAGAGAAAAGAATATAAAAATAACAGCACTTGCCGCACACTCGAATATAACGCTTCTTGAGAAGCAGATACGAGAGTTCCACCCTGACCTTTGTGCAGTGGTGGACGAGGAGGCAGGCAGAGAGCTTAAAATCCGAGTATCCGACACCGACACAAAAGTGCTCATCGGAGAGGCTGCCGTTGAAACGGTTGCCGAGGAAGCGAGAGCGGATATTCTTCTCAACTCCCTTATGGGAAGATGCGGAATACGCCCTACAGTCCGTGCCATCAGAAGCGGTAAGGACATCGCCATGGCGAACAAAGAGCCTCTTGTAGCGGCAGGCGATATTATACTTGACGAGGTAAAAAAGGCTGGGGTTAGGCTTCTCCCTGTTGACAGTGAGCACTCGGCAATATTCCAATGTCTCGATAATGCTCATAATTCAAAGGATTTTATAAAACGCCTTATCATCACCGCATCGGGCGGTCCGTTCTTCGGTAAAACGAGAGCAGAGCTTGAAAGGGTAACTCTCGCCGATGCACTGAACCATCCTACCTGGTCGATGGGAAAAAAGATAACGATTGACTCAGCCACCCTTATGAATAAAGGCCTTGAGGTGATTGAAGCGGTAAGGCTTTTCGGTGTTCCTGCAAGCAAGATAGACGTAACCGTCCATAGGCAGAGTATCGTTCATTCGATGGTAGAATTCGTTGACTCCTCTGTCCTTGCACAGATGGGTAACCCCGATATGAAGCACTGTATTGCCTTTGCTCTCACCTATCCCGAAAGACAGTCTTCTCTTTGTCATCCTCTCGACTTCACGAAGTCCTTTACTCTCACCTTTGATAGACCCGACGAGGATACCTTCACACTTCTTCCTCTTGCGCGTCATGCGGTAACTCTGGGTGGCAACGCACCTGCCGTTATGAACAGTGCAAACGAGGAGGCGGTAGCCCTCTTTCTTGAAGAAAAGATTAAATTTACCGACATCTTCACTCTCGTTGAGGAGGCAGTAAATAAGTTTCCCCACAAGAGTGATATAACCCTTGACAGCCTTGAGGAAGACGACAGAACGGCAAGAGATTTTGTGAAAGGTCTTGCGAAAATATAATTTTAATTAGAAATTAGAAATTAGAAGTTAGAAATCTCGGAAAATTTTGCTGAAAGCAAAATTATAATTGGTTGTAAATTTGCCAAAGGCAAATTATCCACAATTTCTCATTTCTCATTTCTCATTTCTCATTTTATAAAGTTTTCGGTTTTAACCAAAATATCTAGCTTAAAAAGGTGATATGATGATAATAAAAATCCTTCTAGCCCTTATCTTCTTCAGCCTCATGATAATCTTCCATGAATTCGGTCACTTTATAACCGCCCGTATGTTCGGGGTAGGTGTAAAGGAATTTGCGGTAGGCATGGGCCCGAAGATAGTTTCAAAAAGAAGCAAAAAAAGCGGTACGGCGTACTCTATCCGCCTTTTCCCCATCGGTGGCTTTGTCAGTCTTGTAGGTGAGGACGAGGATGTGGAAGCGGAAAACTCTCTTGTAAAGAAGCCTTGGTGGCAGAGGTTTATCGTGCTGTCGGCTGGCTCCTTTATGAATATTGTGACGGCAATAGTCGCCATGTTCATTCTTCTTTCCGCCACCCCATACTACCCCTCAACTCATATTGCCGACCGTGAGGGCTATTCGGTTATCGCCGACTCGGTGCTTTCGGAATACGGAGTACGAGACCGTGACAAGATAGTTGAAATCGACGGCGAGAAAATGAAGGTATGGCAGGACGTCTCGTACAAGATTATGATAGACGGTATCAAGCCACTTGATATTACAATCGAGCGTGACGGCAAGGAAATTTTACTCGAAGACGTAAAATTCAAGACTGCCGAGGTGGAGGGTATTCTGACAGGTGTTGTCGACTTCGCACCGCTTTATATAAAACGCTCCTTTAAGTCACTTGTTTACGAAGCGTTTTATCAGTCCTTTTCCACAGTTAAGATGATATACACCTCCCTTATCGACCTTTTCAGCGGAAGATACGGGCTTGAAGCGGTATCGGGACCCGTGGGCACGGTGAACGTTATTGCCGAAACGGCAGCGCAGGGATTTTTGTCACTTCTCTATCTTTTCGTCTTTATCAGCATGAACCTCGGTATCTTCAATCTTCTGCCCTTCCCCGCCCTTGACGGAGGCAGACTCGTATTCGTAATAATCGAAGCCATAAGAGGAAAGCCCATACCCCCCGAAAAAGAGGGTGTCGTCCACGCTGTCGGCATGGTGATACTTCTCGTCTTTATGGCGGTGGTAGTGGTAAGTGATATATTAAAGCTTGTTTAGGAGATTCTTATGCGAAAAAACACAAGGCAGATAAAAGCAGGGGAAGTGCTGATTGGAGGAGGTGCTCCTATATCGGTACAGTCCATGATAACGGCAGACCCGCATAACAAAGAAGCCTGTCTTTCAGAAATTCTTCGCCTTGCAGATGCAGGGTGTGATATTATCCGTTTCACTCTCCCCGATATTGAAGCGGCGGAAAACGTGCCCTTCTTCAAAAAAGGGGTTTTGGGGAAAAAAGTCGCTCTCGTTGCGGATATCCACTTTGACTTTCGGGTTGCCCTTCGTGCGGCAGAGCTTGGTATTGATAAAATTCGTATAAATCCGGGTAACATCGGTGAGGAAAGCCGTGTGAAGGCTGTGGCAAAGGCATGTCTTGAAAGAAATATTCCCATCAGAATCGGTGTAAATTCGGGCTCTCTTGAAAAAAGTCTTCTTGAAAAGTACTCATCTCCCACAGCCGATGCACTTGTGGAAAGTGCACTTCACGAAATCGCAATCCTTGAAAAGTACGGCTTTCGTGACGTTGCGGTGTCGGTGAAGTCCTCCGACGTTAAAACCATGATAGATGCCTACCGAAAATTATCCGAGAAAACCGACTGTCCCTTGCATCTCGGCGTTACCGAGGCGGGTACACTCAAAAAGAGTCTTATAAAATCCTCCGTCGGTATCGGCACACTTCTTTCTGAGGGTATAGGAGACACAATAAGAGTATCCATTACCGATGACACTGTTGAGGAAGTCATTGCAGGACGTGAAATTCTCTCCTCTCTCGGGCTCAACCCTAAAGGCTCCTTTGACCTCACCTCATGCCCCACCTGCGGAAGAACGAAGATTGACCTTGTGGGAATAGCGAAAAGGGTTGAAAAGACACTTGAAACACTTCCTCCCATTGAGGGCAGAAAGATAAAGGTTGCCGTAATGGGCTGTGTTGTCAACGGGCCGGGTGAGGCAAGAGAAGCGGATATCGGTATTGCAGGGGGTGTAGGTGAAGCTCTCCTTTTTAAAAAGGGTGAGATACTTCGCAAGGTGCCCGAGGAAAATATCGTTACAGCACTCCTTGAAGAAATAGAAAAAATGAGGAAATAAGAGAATTGGAAATCGAAAAGAACAGTATAACCCTTCTCGAAAAGCTTTCAAAGTATCACCCCACGGGAATAAAGGAAAGCTTCCTTTCGGGAATAAGAAATTTCAAATGCGGTGTAAATAAAGAAAACCGCTCAATCATTATACATATAGCCCTGGAAAAGCTGGTGCAAAAGAGTCTTCTTTACGAGATAGAAAGGGAAATTGTGGAAGCATACGAGCTGTCCTCCTGCTTCATTCTCCCCCACTATCCCATCTCTCTTTTCACCCCCTCCTACTATGCCGAGCTTATAGTGGAGCTGAGGCGTAACACCTCACTTGCAGAGGGCTTTTTCGAGGACGGAACACTTGAAATAGAGGGTGACACCGTCACCTTCAAGCTTCGTCACGGTCTGGGTGAGCTTCCCGCCCACTCGGAGTGCTCGAACATTTTAAGGGATATTATAAAAAGTGAATTTGATACTGTTTTTAAAGTAAAAATCGAGGACACAGAGCCCTTTGACACCGCAAAATACATAAGCGAGGGTGAGCGTGTTATAACAGCTCCACGCCCTGTAGAAAAAAAAGAGCCCGAGGCTGAAAAGGTATTCACCCTCATGGAAAACGAGGCGGAAATAATTGACAAGAACGAGGATGACGAGACCTCCTTTACAACGGGCTTTTTGACCTTTGATATTTCGGAAAAGGAAGTGGTTTACGGCAGAGACCGCAAAAAAGACTTCCCCCTCAAGACTATAAGAGATATGTACGCCACAGCACAAGGTAAGCTTGTTGGTGTCTGCGGTAAGGTTTTCTTTGTTGAAAGCCGAGAGACACGCTCGGGAGACAAGGTTATCGCCACTGTTCAGATAACCGACGAAAGCTCCTCGGTATCTCTTAAGTTCTTCTGTGCCACAGACAAGTGGAAGGAAGCAAAGGGTGCTATGAAGGAGGGCGCTTCCCTCATGGTCATAGGACAGGTAGACTACGATAAATACGAGGACGACACAGTGCTGAAGCCCTCGACTATATACAAGATTTCAGAGCAAAAAAGATTTGACGATGCAGAGGAAAAGAGAGTTGAGCTCCACGTTCACTCCACCCTCTCGGCGATGGATGCGGTAATCTCCCCCACCGAGCTTGTAGAGACGGCACACCGTTTTGGACACCGTGCGGTAGCCATTACCGACCACGGAAACGTGCAGGGCTTCCCCGACGCTATGCTTGCAGCGGATAAGCTTGGCATGAAGGTGCTTTACGGACTTGAAGCGTACTACGTTGACGATACCGCAAGGGCTGTTTACGGTGAGTCGGAGGCAAGCTTTGAAAACGATACCTTCATTATCTTCGATATAGAAACAACGGGACTCTCTCCCCTTACCTGTGCCATTACCGAAATCGGTGCAGTGAAGTATAGGGGCGGTGAAATACTTGACCGCTTTTCCACCTTTGTAAATCCCGATATGCCCATACCTGAAAACATAGTAGCTCTTACGGGCATTACCGACGATATGGTAAAGGATGCGCCCAGTGTCAAGGAAGCGATTTCAGCTTTTCTTGAATTTGCAGGTGGTGACATTCTGGTTGCCCATAACGCTAACTTCGATACGGGTTTTATAAAGAAGGCGGCAGAGGATAACTCAATCCCTTTCAAAAACCCTTATCTCGACACCCTTGCCCTCTCCCGTCACATCAACACCGACCTCAAAAAGCACAAGCTTGACACACTTCAGGAGTACTACGGGCTTGAAGCCTTCAATCATCACAGGGCTTGTGACGATGCGGAGATGCTTTCTAAAATTTTCTTCTGTATGTGTCAGAAGCTTAAAAAAGAGGGTATCCGCAACATTTCGGATATGCTCCTTTCCATGGCGGAGAAGACCGACCCCAAGAGGCTTCGTCCCTATCACATGATTATTCTTGTCAAGAGTCAGCTTGGCATGATGAATCTATACAGAATTATATCAGAGTCCTATCTTACCTACTTCAACCGTCAGCCGAGAATTCCGAGAACTCTCCTTGAACGCTACCGAGACGGACTTATTATCGGCTCGGCGTGTGAGGCGGGTGAGCTTTATCAGGCGGTGCTTTCTGGCAAGAGCTTCGGCGACCTTATGAAGATAGGCTCGTTTTATGACTATCTTGAAATTCAGCCTCTTTCCAACAACTCCTTTATGATAGAAAACGGCACTGTTCCCGATAACGCAAAGCTTATCGAGATAAACAAGACTATCATAAAGCTCGGCGAAAAGCTTGGAAAACCCGTTGTGGCAACCTGTGACGCACACTTTTTAAACCGTCAGGACGAGATATACAGAAGAATTCTCGTGTCCGCAAAGTTCACCGACGCTGACCGTCCCAATCCCCTTTATTTCAGAACCACAAAGGAGATGCTTGAGGAGTTCGGCTACCTCACCCCCGAGGAAGCGAAAAAGGTGGTTGTCACTAACACCAACCTTATTGCCGACATGGTCGAGGAGGGTATCCGTCCTATCCCCAAGGGTACCTTTACACCCAACCTTGAGGGTGCTGAGGAGGATTTACAGCGTATGTGCTGGGAAAAGGCGAAGAGCATCTACGGAGACCCCCTTCCCGATATAGTTTATAAAAGACTTGACCGTGAGCTTACCTCTATTATCTCAAACGGCTATGCGGTGCTCTACGTTATAGCCCAAAAGCTTGTTAGCTACAGTGAGAGTCAGGGCTACCTTGTAGGCTCACGCGGCTCGGTTGGCTCGTCCTTTGTTGCATCTATGGCAAGTATTTCGGAGGTTAATCCCTTACCCCCTCACTACTACTGCCCCGAATGTAAGTACAGTGAGTTTATCACCGACGGAACTGTCGGCTCGGGCTTCGACCTCCCCGACAAAAAATGTCCGAAATGCGGCGTAGCCCTCCGTGGTGACGGTCACGATATCCCCTTTGAGACCTTTCTCGGCTTCTACGGCGATAAGTCTCCCGATATAGACTTAAACTTCTCAGGGCTCGTACAGGGCAAGGTGCATAAGTACACCGAAGAGCTTTTCGGTGCGGAAAACGTGTTCCGTGCAGGAACACTCGGTACTCTTGCCGAAAAGACTGCCTACGGCTACGTTCTCAAGTACCTTGAAACTCACGGCATTACCATGAATAAAGCGGAAATGAATCGTCTTGCAAAAGGCTGTGAAGGAGTAAAGAAGACCACGGGACAGCACCCCGGCGGTATTATCGTTGTGCCGAAAGAAAACTCCATTTACGAATTTACTCCCGTTCAGCACCCTGCCGACGACCCCAATTCAACTACCATAACAACTCACTTCGCCTTCTCCTATCTTCACGATACAATACTCAAGCTTGACGAGCTGGGACACGATATTCCCACCAAGTACAAGATGATAGAACGATACTCAAACACCTCGGTTATGGACGTTCCCATGAACGACCCCAAGGTGTACGAGCTATTCCAGTCGACCGCACCTCTGGGAATTACCCCCGAGGATATAGGCTGTCCTCTCGGCACTCTCGGTCTTCCCGAGCTTTCCACAAGCTTCGTTCAGCAGGTTCTCGTTGATGCAAAGCCGAAGAACTTCGCCGACCTTCTTCAGGTATCGGGTCTTACCCACGGTACCGACGTTTGGCTTGGTAACGCCGAGGAGCTTATAAAGGAAGGCGTATGCGACATTTCAAAGGTTATAGGTACTCGTGACGGTATCATGCTTGACCTTATAAATTACGGACTTGAAAACAAGACCTCCTTTGACATTATGGAAAAGGTGCGTAAGGGCAAGGGACTTCCCCCCGAGCACGAGGCGGCAATGCGTGAAAAGAACGTGCCCGACTGGTATATTGCTTCTTGTAAGAAGATAAAGTACATGTTCCCCAAGGCACACGCCGCGGCTTACGTAATGAGTGCTATCCGTATCGGCTGGTATAAGATTTATATGCCCAAGGTATTCTACGCAGGCTTCTTTACGGCAGCCCCTGGCGGATTTGATGCAGGTATTGTACTGGGAGGCAGAGAGAACGTTGTACGCTATATTGCAGACGTGAGGGCAAAGGGACACGAGGCAAGCCAAAAGGATTTATCCCTTATTCCCACTCTCCAGCTTGCAAACGAGTGTATGGCAAGAGGAATTAAGTTCCTACCTATCGACCTTGAAAAATCCCATTCCCACGACTTTTTACCCGAGGACGACGGAATACGTCTTCCCTTCTCCACCCTCGGCGGTGTAGGAGATGCGGCGGCAGAGAGCATATATGAGGCTATGCATTCGGGAAAATCCATTCTGTCGGTAGAGGACCTTCGCACTACCTCAGGCATCTCAAAGGCAGTTGTTGACACTCTCCGCGAATTCGGAGTACTAGAGACACTGCCCGAAACAAATCAAATAACACTGTTTTAATAAGAATTAGATAATATTTAAGAGAGGAGGATTTTTATAAAATCCCCCTCTCTTAAACTCTCCCCAAAACTATTATGAATATTTTTATTATAGTTTTCGTGGGGTTACAAAGGGGAGTGCTTTTATAAAAAGCATTCCCCTTTGAATTTTATTTGTATTTTTTATAATGCTTTAATTTTGTCCTTCATTTTAAGGCTTTCTTCAGGAGAAAGAATACCCGTTGTGATGTGATAGGTGAGAGATTCACCGGGGTTGAGGTATTTTTCAAGACCTTTCTTTTTACAGTATAGATAACCCATGTGCTGAGCGGTTGCAGGAAGAACCATACCGAGTGCGTCTTCATCTTCAGTTCTTGCAATCCATCTTACACCGAAGGGAAGCTCCTCGGGCTTATGAGATACGTAGCAAGAAAATCCGTCGGGAAGAAGCTGCATAGTATGTGCGTCACCCTTTTCGTCTGCATCGTACCTGCACGTAAATACGATTTCGGGTGCATAGCTCTGTGTCTTGGAGTCAATTGTATTCATAATGGAAGTATCCTTATCGAGTCTGTCGAGGTAAGCGTTGGTCTTATCTCCACCTGGATATCCGTCAGGCACTTCGTGGTGAGGAGTAATATTTTCGGGCTTTGCCGTATAGTAAAGCTTTGCACCGTCAACGGGACGGTAATTGATATGGCAAAGATAGAAATACTCAAGAGGAAGGTCCTTGCGGTTTTTAAGGGTTATATGCATTTCAATAGTAGATGCATTTTCATAAAGTCTGCATTCGGGAGAGAATTCATAGTTGTGCTCAAAAGCACGCTTGAAGCTGTATTTACCGCTGAGAGATATGTATTTTCCCTTTTCGTCCTCACCCGCTATGATGTAAGCCTCGTTATATTTTGCGATAGGAAGCTCACCGTGAGGAGTATGCGTATCCTCTCTTGTAGGGTTGCCCATAGCGGTAAGACCACAGTGCATTAAGAAAGCGCCATAGCTTTCTCCATAGAAGCTGTAGCATACCTCAGGCTCGTCATAAATTGACTTCATAACCATATTGTGTCCGAGAAACTCCATATCCCAGATTTGCTGACCCACAAAGGGAAGAAGCGTTACGTAGCCGCAACAGTTTGAAAGCTTTACAGCTTCAATTCCCGTAGAGTACTTGAAAAGAGTTGCCTTGAGGCTTCCGCCCTCAAAAACTACTCTTTCCTTTTCAATAAAAAATTCTTTGTACAAATTGATTTTATTCATAATACCCTCGCTTGTTAAAATTTGTGTTCGGTTGATTTACCTAATTGTAACACACCTTGTTTTATAAGGCAATAGTTTTTGAAAATTTGCTGATATTTAAGGGGGAAGGCTTTTTATAAAAGCCCTCCCCCTTATACCCCTACCAAAACTATTATAAATATTTTTTATTTTCTTCGTTCTATGAAATATATCTTTATTAAATAAAAAGGTAAATATAAAAGTCTTAGTACTATCCAAAAGGGTAAAATTAAATACCGCACTTTCCACATATAATAATGTATACCACGCTTTGCAATTATGACGTGCTTAAGCTCTCCGCACCCTTCACACAAATTAAGCTCCTTTGAAATAACAAATTCTCTTTTAGTGTAATTTGTATTATTTCTTTTGTTCAGACAATCAAGACAGAATTCTGCCATAATGTTACCTCTATCCTATAATTCTATTTTGCAATTTTATTATAATTCCGTTTCGGAATTATGTCAAGGCGTTTTGGGAATATAATTTATTATAATCTTCTGAAAAGGAATTATAGTAATGAAAATTCGCAAAAAAGAATACGGTAGCTATAATCTTGTTGGCAAGAATATTGAACGTATCAGAAAAGAAAAAGGCATCAAGCAAAAGGACTTCATTGCACAAATTCAAGTTATGGGCTGTGACATGAACGCCACGAGCTATTCAAAGCTTGAAGGTCAACTGAGATGTGCCACCGATAAAGAAATCTACGTTATAGCAAAAATTCTAGGTGTAACAATGGAAGAGCTGTTTGAATAAAATAACACTTTTAAAACTAAATTAGATAATGTATTAAAAGTTATTAAAATTTCCGAAAAAGTTGTTGACATTATAACAAAAAAAGCGTATAATACGTATAGAAAAAAGGCTACCGGCAACGGTTAGCCCACGAAAAATAGGATTACAAAAAAGTAACCGCTTGTTTTCTCAGGACAGGGCGGTTATTTTTTTGCATTTATAAGCTCAACGAGCAATTTCACGATTATGCCAATTACAGCGATAACAAGTGTAATACTCTCATATGATGTCATAAATAGCATCACCCCCGAAGTACAACTTTCTGACAAGTCAGATTTCTATGTAAACAGAGGGCTTTTAATCTCCCTCTGGAACAGAGGGCTAAACCGCCGCCGTTATGGTAGCCTTCGCTATCAACCTTACGGAAGATAACACCAATATTATACCGCAAGAGGTATAATATTGCAAGAGGTGCCTTTACAAAAATATAATTAAAATGTAATCAGATAACGCTGTTTTAATTAAAGAGAGCAGGATTTTTATAAAATCCCCCTCTCTTAAACTCTCCCCAAAACTATAATACTTAATTATAAAAGTTTTTGAAAGAGAGTATGAGAGAAAGCTTTTTTCAAAAAGTTTTCTCTCATGTGTATAATATTCAGTTTGCTTTTGCAGGAGAAAACACCACATTACATAGGTTAACATTAACTCTCAATCAACGATAACGAATAAGCCCCACAATTTCACCACAGGCAATTTTTTCTCCTGAGTTTCCTGACGGCTGTGTAGAAAAATCGTCGAAAGAGGAATGCAAAATAATCGTTCTGCCAATAATCTCATTCAAGGTAAATCTATCTGTCAGACAGGCACTAAAAGCATATCCGTTTGCCCCAAGCAAAGGAGGCAGGTCCCCTGCATGATACGGGTGCGGGCAGTTTTGCGGATTATAATGCATTCCGGAATTTGCAAAGGAATCTGTCTCATCTCCCGTGCAGGAGCTACCTTGGTGGATATGAAAAGCAAAGATGGGAGAGGAGCATACATTTTTAGGATTTGGTAATCCTTCAATCTCGGCGACCACCAAAATTCCATGAGTGTGCTGATAAAAGCGAACAACTCCAAAGATATTCGGATAAAGAACATTTCCCTTTATTCTTGCCATGGCTTGTGGGCGTCTTCGCCATAAAGTGTCAGGACGAATAAAACGAGCATTTCGATTCATAAGATACCTCACTATTTTTTATTCAGTATATGCTAAACATCATCTACCGGTTCCTGATGTAATCTTCGCAAAAAAGACTATAGCAAAAAAGAAAATCACGCTAACTCGCGTGATTTTTTTATTATTTTAATTTTATTAAAACCATTGTGACCCACCATACAGTGAAAAAATGTACACTTATAAAGACATAAATTATCCCTATACCAGCCATAATTCCAGTAATAAGACGGCGTTTGTTATTACTTGCAATTTTGAAAAACTGTTGTATGCCTCCGTCAACCGTTGCAGGAACAAGCAATAACAAATACCATAAATAATTTTCACATCTTGTAATTATCGCAATTGCTATTCCTAAAAAATAGCCTATTAAAATTCCCGTACATCTTGCACACAAAGGAAACTGCTTGCCTTTGAAGTGAAATGACCGTTCAGGCCTTTGGTGACACATAAAAGCAATAGCGAGAAATTTTTTAAGCGTCATTTTAATATTAGTAATACATGCTACCTCCAATAGCAGCTCCAAGAATTACCGCGTATATAATATAAACCACAATGCTAACTATAACGCTCGCTAACGCACCTTTACCCGCAGATTTAGCCTTCAACGGAGTGTTGTCTTTCCAAATCAAATAAAGAATTAAACCCGCAACTGGAACACAAAATCCAAGCAACGCCCAACCAAAACTGCTTTGGTCATTTTGGCTTTGCACAGGCTTATTATCCTGCAAACAGCCACAACCCGGACAAACTACCGCTTCGTCCATAATCTCTTTTCCACATTTTGAACAATACTTCATTTTTACACCTCTATAATTTTATTATGTTACAATTTGTAACATAATTATTGTAACAAATTGTTACAATAATGTCAAGAGGTGATTTAATGAAAGGGCTTAAAAAAATAAGAAAAGAGCGAAATTTGAATCAGTTAAAAGTGGCACTTGACCTGAATATTTCAAGAGAAGCTCTTTCCCACTATGAAAACGGAAAAAGAAGTCCCGATGTTGACATGCTACTGAGACTTTCCGACTACTTTGGAGTATCAATCGACTATCTTATCAGAGGCGAAGAATATAACGAAAAGTAACTCCCCACGAATGCACGTGGGGAGTTGTTTGTTATGAGGGGTTATTAAACTTATAGTTATTCTTTTAATGTCTTACAGCTTGAAATCAAAATTCTTCTGATACGTCCGCAAAGATTTCTATGCTTTTTGTATGTTGCTTCGTCAATAACATCTGTGTTTAACAGTAATTTTAGCCAGCCTTCCGTTTCGCTGCATTCTTTTAGCGAAATCTCAAATTTTGAAAGCATATCAGCTTTGCTCTGACCATAATTTGCTTCTCGAATATTCGCATAAATACTACTAGAACTTTTGCGGATTTGAAAAAGTGTATTAGAAGAGGTTTTAATATTTTGACAAAGCAACTCTATATCAGTTGCAAGCTGTTCTGAATAAACAAGCAAATAATTCTTTGACACCTTATCACTTCCTTTGAGAAAATTATATCACAAGACTCCGTCCAAATCAAGGCGTAAGCCTTGCATATCATCAATTTCAAAGAAATTGCATATCATCAAAGCAACGCTTTGTATATCATCATTGCGAAAGCGTTTTTGATACACACCTATGGCGTGATGATATACAACAACGGCAAAGCCGTTGTTGATGAGATACACGCTAACGCGTGATGATATACCATTGCTTTCGCAATGGATAAAAAAATCCAGGTCTCTTGACTTGGATTTTTTGGTGCACCTTCAGGGACTCGAACCCGGGACCCACTGATTAAGAGTCAGTTGCTCTACCAACTGAGCTAAAGGTGCATATTCTGTTTTCAGTAATACACTGAAAATCAAACAGAGGAAAGAAACTCTCGCGAAGAGTACATGATGAAGAACTTGTTAGTCAAGTTCAAGCAATCGGGCAATTAGTATCGCTCAGCTGCATACATTACTGTACTTCCACCTGCGACC
>JAZOLO010000014.1:0-10928 GCA_045653035.1 Eubacteriales bacterium | reverse complement strand
TTCGTATCCTTGTTTTGCCATTTCTTTTGTAAATTGTTCACGGTTACCGCTTCGTTCCATCGCATATTTAATATCACTCATAAGCCTGAACTTCCAGCTCTGACCTTTTTCGGCAGCTCGGTATTCTCTTGTAGACATACCTTTGCGACCTTTTTCATAAGGCGGCAGAACAGAGAAGCCATGACTTATACAAACTTCGTCATTTAAATCTCGCAAAACTTTGAGTGAATTTGGTGATAAATGAAGCTTTGTACCGTTCTCGAAATTTACAGAATTAACAACAATATTTGAATGTAAATGAGGTTCATCCATGTGTGTACAAACCAAAACTTCATGCCCCGGCCATGCTTTCTTTACGAACTCAATCGCTACCTCATGAGCCTCTTCGGGTGTGATTTTTTCTTCGGGAGAAAACGATTGAGAGAAGTGATAAAAATTCACTCCGCCCTCGTTATGATATACTGCCTTGGTTGTCATAAATTCAGTGTAAGCATTTTGAGCGATACAGTTCACTCCGGTGATAAGTTTTCTATCTGAATTCATATCAAAAGTTTTCTTCTCCTGAAGACAATAATTAATGAGTCCGCGCATTGCACTCGGGCTTTGTTTTGTTGAACGAATTGCATTTAATGTTGCCATTATTTCCTCCTTCCAACTTCGCCAATACGCTCAGTTAATTTTTCAAGTGCATCGATAAATTCACGGAAATTATACGATGAAAAAACCTTAGAATTTACCTTTGTTGTCAACTGATTAATGTTGTTACCAATGCGCTTAAGTTCCAATAAAAACGGTTGCATATTGACGGGAATAAAGATAGGTGTTTCGAGAGAAAGCCTGACTATATAATCTGTAACAGAGAGACCTGCTTTTTCTGCACGCTTCTTTATATATTGCTTCTCTTTCTCTGTAACTCTTATCGTTAATGTTTCATCTCTTTTTCTTTTATTTGCCATATAAATCACTCCAATTCTAATTATTATAAAAAGTGGGTCCGGGCTTCTGCCCGAGAAAAATGCGCCTTCAGGGAGGCGCTTCGCGGCAGGCAGACAGCCGGACGCTATGCTTGCCCCAGACCTAAGTCTGGGAAATTCTCAAATTCTCGTGTGCGAGAATTTTCGCGCAAAAAATTTGAAACGGTGTTTCAAATTTTTATGGGTTATTGGAAGAAAAAAATAATTGATTTGCGGTTCTCGAAAGAGGTGCTAATCAATTAAACTTATACCCTATGAAATTTTTATGCTTATATTATTCTTATCCAATAACCCTATGTTATTATTAACTGTATATTATTTGTAGTCGTTTTTCACACCACCTAAGCCAAAAAATAACCACTAGTTATTCGAACACTTTATCGGTCAGTCGATAGAGATTTGATGAAGAACAACCATTACTCTTTTTGCGATTAACCTTTACGATATAACCCGCCTTAACTAATTTGGGTATCGCATTTTTGACTGTTGTCAAACTGATACCTGTATCCTGATGAATTGTATCAAGAGAAGGGAAACAGGAGTTGTCATTTCCTGACCGCATACATAGATAACAAAGTATTCTAAATGCGTTTCCACTAATACTTTTATCTGTGATAATCTTGTTAAGTATAGTTGTAAAATTGCCTTTTAACTTTTTCATTATATAACCTCCTTTTCAAACAAAAAAGCCGCATCATTTCGATACGACTTATACCTTGTGTTAACATTGTGTAGCCTTTTTTGAGCAAAAGAAAAAGTACAGCTATTTTCATAACTGTACTTTATTCTCTCTCAATCGGCTTTTTCGTTAACATCCTTTTGAGAAGCACGCCTTCGCAAGTGCTTTTAGACTGAGATTTCAGTTTGGCTTTTATGTTATATATTTTTTAATGTTTTACAGCTTTGATTTTCGTGAAGTTTGGCTTCGCCAAAGTGATGTTATGCTTCGCATAGTGATGTTGCTCCCTACGGTCACAGTGATGTGATGTGTTCCTTATCACGTGCCGAAGGCACACTTCACTTCCGAAGGAAACATCACGTACGAAGTACACATCACGTTCCGCTTGCGGAACACATCGTTGAAAAAAGCACTTGCTTTCGCAAGTGCTTTTTTTTGGCTCCCCCTGCTGGGCTCGAACCAGCGACATCATGATTAACAGTCATGCGCTCTGCCAACTGAGCTAAGGAGGAATATAAAAGTCAGCGACGACCTATCTTCCCGGGCAGCTTCCCGCCAAGTATTGTCGGCATAGATGAGCTTAACTACCGTGTTCGGAATGGGAACGGGTGTACCCTCATCAACAAAGTCACTGACTATCTGTCCACTCTCGTGAACCTGTTGCCTCTCTCAAGGCTTGATTATTATAGCACAGTGTTTTCAAAAAATCAATAGTTTTTTTAAAAAAAATAAAAAAATTTTTAAATTTCTGAAAAAGCCCCTGATTAAGGGCATTTTTAGCCTAAAAAGTCCTTGTTTGGAACAAGATTTCCAAAACCGTTGCCCAAAACCTCCACCGCATCGGTTACAAAAACAAAGGCATCGGGGTCAATTTCACCAACGGTTTTTCTTATCTTCACAAGCTCCGACCTTGACACCACAGAAAAAAGAAGCGTCTTTTCGGAATTTGTAAAAAGTCCCCTTGCTTCAATTCCGGTAACACCTCTTTCAAGCGTATCCATTATGAAGCGTGAAATGTCCTTATCCTTTTTTGACAGTATAAAAACCGCCTTTGAGGTGGAGAAGCCGTTTACCACACCGTCCATTACCTTTGTTGCAATAACGAGGGCAAAAGACGCGTAAATCCCTTTGCGAAGTCCGAAAAGAAAAATACCCATGAGGATTACCGCCACGTCTACCGCGAGAATAATCTGTGACATTTTAAGATGGGGCTTTTTCCTTTTTATAATGGCGGCAAGCATATCGGTGCCTCCCGAGGTAGCCCCCGACCTTAACACCAATCCAAGTCCCACTCCGGACAAAACTCCAAAGACAAGGGCGGCGGCAAGGAAATCGTCCCCGAAGAAAAACGGCGATGGGATAGACTCAAATACCGCAAGAAGTACCGTAAGAAGCAAAAATGCAAAAAGTGACTTTGCGATAAACCGAAATCCCCTTTGAAAAAAGCTTATAATAAAAAGGGGTACGTTGAGGGCAAAGCTTGTGAGGGCAATAGGAATAACACCTGTTATTTCCTTTATAACTATTCCAACGCCCGACACTCCTCCCGATACAAGTCCTGTAGGTGATGCAACCCATGCAACGCTTACAGAAAAAAGGAAAGAGCCTAAAATCAGATACAAATAATTTTTCATATAATTATTATATATAAATCTCTTGAAAATTATACACTTTAGTGGTATACTGACAAAAGATATAGTGTGCAAGGTTTTGCTTTATAAAAACCTGAAAGGAGCTTTGTCAAAATGACGCTTTTTACCTGTCCCGTCTGCGGTGAGATACTTACAAAAGAAGAACGTCTTTACCGATGCCAAAAGGGACATTCCTTTGACAGAGCGAAATCGGGCTACGTAAATCTTCTCACTCCCGATAAAATGAATTCAAGCACCCCCGGCGACAGCAAGGATATGGTCACTTCCCGACGTGATTTTCTTCTCGGCGGTCACTACGAGCCTTTAAAAAAAGCTCTCTCCGAGACGGCAAAAAAATACGCGCCTCCCTCTCCCGTCTATCTTGATGCAGGGTGCGGTACGGGCTACTACATGAAAAGCGTTGCCGAGGAGATAAAGGCTGAAAGCTCTCTCGGCGTTGATATTTCCAAAAACGCCGTAAACGTTACGGCAAAGTATTTCCCCTGCGAGGCGGCAGCGGCAAGTGTCTACTCTCTCCCTCTTAAGAACGAGTCGGTTGACATAATCACAAACGTATTTTCCCCGATGGCGGATAAGGAATACAAAAGAGTTTTAAAAAAAGGCGGTCATCTTCTCTACGTTGTACCTGCACCCGAGCATCTCTTTTCTTTAAAGACGCTTCTTTACGAAAAGCCCTACCTTAACACCGAGGCAGATATTTCCTACGAAGGCTTTGAGGAGGTAGAAAAGATAGGCGTTTGCTTTGACCTTGTTCTCACCTCACCCGAAGAAATACTCTCCCTTTTCAGAATGACACCCTACTTCTGGCGTACCCCCGAGGGGGCAGAGGATAAAATAAGAAGCTCTAAGGTGCTTCACGACAAGGCTTCGTTCTATATATTGGTATTTAAAAAATGAAGATAACAAGAATTGTTTTTATTATCCTTATCCCTATACTCGTTCTCCTCATGGTGCTTTTAACAAAAGAAACACCCGAGGAAAGACGTATACGTGAAAGCGGGGCTTTTGTTTCAGAATACGGCGAGGTGTTCACCGCCGAGGACGGCACTCTCATATCTCTTTATCCCTATCACGGAGAGGAAGCCTTTAGGAAAAACCTTGATGCGGTCATAAAATTTCAGAAAAACTGTCCCCTTGAGGTTTTCGTTGCAGTGCCCCCAAGAAAGATGGATGCACTCACATCCCTTCTTCCAAAAGACTTTGACAGTGAACCCGCCGAGCATCTTTTCAGAATAGCAAAAGAAAACACAAAAAACTTTATCGACCTTGTGTCACCGCTTAGAGAACAAGGTGATTTTTACTTCAAGACCGACCATCATTGGACAAGCGATGGTGCATACACAGCATACCGTGAAATAGCAAAGGCTATGGGTATAGTGCCGCTTGACAAAGACAATTTTGAAATAAAGCTTTTCACCGATAAGTATCACGGAAGCGACCACGGCAAGAAAAACGCTCTTTATTATGACAGTATCTACCTCTACTATCCACCCCATTACACAGATTTTGTGGTAACACTTGTTTCACACCCTTACGACAGTGAGGAAAACAATACAATTTATCCCGAGATGTACCTTACCGACCGTCGGGAGTCTTTTGACCCTTACACGGTGTACCTCGGAGGAAATAACCCATATATCACCATACGAGACGGAAGCGAAAGGGAGACCCTTCTAATAATCCGCGATTCCTTCGCATCTGCCCTTGCACCTTTTCTTGCAGAGCATTTCGACCTTGTTATGATTGACCCGAGATTTTATCCCGACAGGCTCCGTAAGGCTATCGAATACGAGGGTGTAGACTATGTTTTAATAGTTGAAAACATGGGAAGCTTTACAGAAAATACAGTAAATTTTATTTATTAGATATATAAGGAGAAAAAATGTCTACACGTTATTTTATAGGAATTGACCTTGGAGGTACAAATATTGCAGCGGCGCTCTGCGACGAGACGGGAAAAATTCTCGGCAGAGCAAACAAGAAAACCATAGCTTCCAGACACTACACAGAAATTCTTGATGATATGGCGGAATGTGCCTTTCTTTCGGCACAAAATGCAGGAATCTCCTTCGATAAGGTTGAGTCGGTAGGTATAGGCTGTCCCGGCTCTGTTGATATCGAAAAGGGTGAGATAGAATACTGTAATAATCTTGAGTTCTCCAATGTAGCCGTAGTTTCTTATATGGAAGAAAAGCTGGGAAAAAAAGTATATATTGAAAACGATGCAAACGCTGCCGCTTGGGGTGAATACCTTGCAGGCTCTGGCGTTGGGGGTGACAGTATGGTAATGATAACCCTCGGCACAGGTGTTGGCGGCGGTATCATTGAAGGCGGAAAGCTCATTACAGGTGCTTACGGAAAGGGTGCGGAGCTTGGACACATGGTAATAGCCGTTGGCGGTGAGCCCTGTACCTGCGGAAGGAACGGCTGTCTTGAGGCATACGCTTCGGCAACAGCTCTTGTAAGGCAGACAAAGAGAGCGATGAAGGAAAACCCCGACTCCGACCTCTGGCGTGTTGCCGAGGGAAGCCTCGAGGGCGTAAACGGACGCACCGCTTTCCTTGCAAAGGACGAGGTTGCAAAGAAGGTAGTTGACACCTATCTTTTCTATCTCTCCGAGGGTGTTGTTGACGTAGTAAATCTTCTTCAACCAAAGGTTGTTTGTATCGGAGGCGGAATCAGCCATGAGGGCGAAACAATTCTCGAACCCTTAAGACACGCTATAAAGGAGCGCTCCTACGCCCGTTTCTCCGAAAAGCAGACTGTTGTAACGCTGGCCACGCTAGGAAACGATGCAGGTATCATAGGTGCGGCTCTCCTTGGCAAATAATGCATAAACGTTGCATATATACATAAATCTTTGTCAATTTATACAAATTACTTGTTCTTATAGCCCTTAATATTAAGAAATGTGTAAAAGTTACAGCAAAACTATTGCATAAATATACATTGTGTGTTAAAATAATGCATATTTATTTTTGAGAGGACACTATGAAAAAGATATTTATAGACGGAAGTGCAGGCACTACGGGTCTTAGAATTCACACAAGGCTTGAAGCAAGAAGTGATATTGAGCTTATAACCCTCACCGAAGAAAACCGCAAGGACAGAAATGCAAGAAAAAAGGCGATAAACGAAAGTGACGTTACCTTTCTCTGTCTGCCCGACGATGCGGCAAGAGAAGCTGTTCAGATGGTAGAAAATCCGAGTACCGTTATTATCGACACCTCAACGGCACACAGAACAGAGCCTCATTTCGCATACGGCTTTCCTGAGCTGTCGGGTGAGTTTTTTGATAATATAAAAACCTCCAAGAGAATAGCCGTGCCTGGCTGTCATGCAGGAGGCTTCATTGCACTTGTATATCCTCTCGTCAAAGCGGGGCTTATTTCTCCCGACCTCTCCCTTTTCTGTCATTCCATCACGGGATACAGCGGCGGCGGTAAGAAGATGATAGCCGAGTACGAAGGGGATAACAGAAGCGAGCTTCTCTCAGCACCCCGCCAGTACGGGCTTACACAGACCCACAAGCATTTAAAGGAAATGAGGGCTATCAGCGGTATTAACTCCTTCCCCATCTTCACTCCTGTGGTTTCGGACTTCTATAGCGGAATGACGGTGACAGTGCCCCTTTTCGCAAAGGATATAAAAGGAAGCACTGAAGATATAAAGGCGGTTTACCGTGGTCTTTATAATAGTAAAATTGTAAAATTCACCGAAAGCGTGGCAGAGGACGGGTTTGTTTCGGGTGCATCTCACGCAGGACTTGATTCCATGACCGTAGGCGTTTCGGGAAATGACGAAAGAATACTTCTCATTGCCCAGTACGATAACCTCGGTAAGGGTGCTTCGGGTGCGGCGGTAGAATGTCTCAACATTGTGCTCGGGGTCGATGAAACGACGGGACTTGAGCTTTAAGAAAGGAAAAAATATGGATATTAAAATTATAACAGGCGGTGTTTGTGCCGCAAAGGGATTTCAGGCAAACGGCATACACTGCGGAGTAAGAAAGAATAAAACAAAACGTGATATTGCACTGATAGTCAGTGAAACACCCGCCGCAACAGCTGGCGTATATACAACAAACCTTGTAAAGGGTGCTCCCATTGAGGTAACGAAGAAGAACATCGAAAACGGCTATGCAAAGGCTATTATCTGTAACAGCGGAAACGCAAACACCTGTAATGCCGACGGCATTGAGGTTGCCGAAAAGATGTGTAAGCTCACAGGCGACGCTCTCGGTATTGATGCATCCGACGTTGTTGTTGCATCTACGGGTGTTATCGGACAGAAGCTTGATATAACACCTATTGCAAACGGAATAAGTGAGCTTGTATCAGGACTTGGCGACCACAGTGAATTTGCCGCAGAGGGAATTATGACCACCGACACAACAAAGAAGGAGATTGCTCTTTCCTTTGAGGTTGGAGGGGTAGAGTGTAAGATAGGCGGTATCGCCAAGGGCTCGGGCATGATTCACCCCAACATGGCGACCATGCTTGTTTTCATTACAACCGACTGTAAGATTTCTCCCGAAATGCTTCAGAAGGCACTTTCCTCTGATATAAAGAACACCTTCAACATGGTGAGCGTTGACGGAGACACCTCCACCAACGACACAGTTATCGTTATGGCAAACGGTGAGGCACAAAATAAGGAAATCACCGCCGAGGGCGAGGACTTCGATGCCTTCATGAAAGCTCTCAACGGAATTACGGTTTATCTTTGCAAGATGATTGCCGCCGACGGCGAGGGTGCTACAAAGATGCTCGAGTGTAAGGTTACGGGAGCAGGTGACGAGGACACTGCAAAGAAGGTTGCAAAGAGCGTTATATGCTCGTCTCTCGTTAAGGCGGCTATGTTCGGTGCTGACGCTAACTGGGGCAGAATTCTCTGTGCCGCAGGATATAGCGGAGCGGCGCTTGACGTAAATAAAATCGACGTTATCTTCAAGTCGGCTTCAGGTGAAGTTCTTGTATGCGAGAACGGTGCGGGAGTTGACTTCTCGGAAGAAAAAGCAAAAGAGGTTCTTCTCGAAAAGGAAATCGAAATTCTCGTGAAAATCGGTGACGGCAACGCCTCTGCTACCGCTTGGGGATGTGACCTCACCTACGATTACGTTAAGATAAACGGAGACTATAGAACATAAATTTATTCAAGGGGAAATGCTTTCCCTTAAAGCACTCCCCCTTGTACCCCCACGAAAACTATAATAAATAATCATAAAAGTTTTTGAAAGAGAGTATGAGAGAAAACTTTTTCTAAAAAGCTTTCTCTCATAAAAAAGCAAAATATCAAGCTTCAAAAAAGGAGATAAAGATGTTAAACATCACCAATGCTCAAAGAGCCGAAATACTCACAGAGGCACTTCCTTACATACAGAAATATAACGGAAAAATTCTCGTTATCAAGTACGGCGGAAACGCTATGATAAACAATGAGCTTAAAGAACACGTAATGGAGGATATAGTCCTTATGCACCTTATCGGTGTTAAGGTGGTACTCATTCACGGAGGCGGTCCCGAAATTACCGATATGCTCCAGAAGGTCGGAAAAAAGAGTGAGTTTGTAAACGGGCTCAGAGTTACCGACAAGGAGACTGCTGAAATCGCTCTCATGGTACTTGCAGGTAAGATAAACAAGGGTCTTGTAGGGCTTCTTGAAGCAAAGGGCGGAAAGGCTATGGGTATCTCGGGTCTTGACGGAAAGCTTATCGAGGCCGAAATGAAGAACCCCGACCTCGGCTTTGTCGGCAAGATAACAAAGGTAAATATCGACCCCATCGTTGACCTGCTTGAAAAGGGCTATATTCCCGTTGTTTCAACCGTTGGCTGTGACGATAAGGGCAACGTTTACAACATCAACGCTGACACCGCCGCATCCTTTATTGCAGGTGCGCTTGAGGCGGAAAGCCTTATCGCAATGACCGACATTGCAGGAATTTTAAGAGATAAGGACGACCCCTCATCACTCATTCCCGAAATTGACCTTGACGACGCAAAGACCCTTTTCGACGAGGGTGTTATTTCGGGCGGTATGATACCCAAGGTTGAGTGCTGTATCGAAGCGATTGAACGCGGTGTTAAAAAGGTATTCATTATGGACGGAAGAATACCCCATTCCATACTTATCGAAACTCTCACCGACGAGGGTGCGGGTACGATGGTAATAAAGAAAAGAGAAAAGTAAAATGGATATAAAAACAAAAGACAAAGAATATATTGCCTCCACCTACGGACGCTTTCCCCTCACTCTCACGTCAGGTAAGGGCTCAAGAGTTACCGACGATGAGGGCAAGGAATACATCGACCTTGGCACGGGAATTGCGGTAAACGTATTCGGTGTAGGCGACGAAGAGTGGATAAAGGCGACAACCGCTCAGCTTTCCACCCTTCAGCACACCTCAAACCTCTTTTATTCTACGCCATGTGCAGACCTTGCAGAGGAGCTTTGCCTCAGAACAGGCATGAAGAAGGTGTTCTTCTCCAACTCGGGAGCAGAGTCAAACGAAACCGCCGTTAAGGTGGCAAGAAAGTATGCCGCCGAGAAAAAGGGCGGGGAGTTCAACGTTATTATAACCCTTAAAAACAGCTTCCACGGAAGAACTGTAACTATGCTTTCGGCAACGGGACAGGACGTTTTCCATAAGGACTTTTTACCTCTTACAGAGGGCTTCGTTTATGCCGAGGCAAATAGCATTGACAGTGTTAAGGAGCTTGTGAAGAATAACAAGATTGCCGCTATTATGTTTGAGACCGTACAGGGTGAGGGCGGTGTTCTTCCCCTTGAAAAGGATTTCGTGAACGGACTTGCCGAGATTGCCGAAAAAGAGGATATTCTCCTTATCGTTGACGAGGTGCAGACGGGTAACGGACGATGCGGTGCTCTTTACAACTACATGAACTATAATCTCACTCCCGATATCGTAACTACTGCAAAGGGACTTGGTGGAGGACTTCCCATCGGTGCGACACTCCTTGGTGAAAAAGTAGAAAACGTACTTCAAGCGGGTGACCACGGCTCTACCTTCGGAGGTAACCCCGTATCGTGTGCGGGTGCACTTTCCATAATCAAAAGAATAGACGAAAAGCTTCTTTCCGAGGTGCGTGAAAAGAGTGAATATATATTCAAGTCCTTTGAGGGTGCTGACGGTGTTATAAGTGTCAGCGGTGCGGGACTTATGATAGGCATTGAAACAAAGAAGGACGTAGGCGAGGTACTCTCACTTGCTCGCGAAAAGGGCGTTATCGCCATAAAGGCGAAGAATAAGGTAAGGCTTCTCCCTGCCCTGAATATTCCGAGAGATGACCTCGAAAAAGCAGTGAAAATACTGCTTGAATGTATGAAGTAAATTACTCAAGAGGACGTGCTTTTTGTAAAGTCACTCCCCCTTGTACACCTCACGAAACATAATTATAAAAGTTTTTGAAAGAGAGTATGAGAGGAAACTTTTTATTACATAGGAAATTGCATCGCAATTGCTTGTAAAAAACAAAGTCTACCTATAAAAATCGTGAGCGTTAGCGAACTTTACAATTAGTTGCCGAAGGCGACTTTTTTATAAAAAGTGTCCTCTCATAAATAAATATTATAGGAGACAATAATGTTAAATATTAAAGGTAA
>JAZOLO010000013.1:0-4211 GCA_045653035.1 Eubacteriales bacterium | reverse complement strand
CATTTTCCACTTTCCATTTTCCATTTTCAATTATTAAAGCAAATAATACTATTCCCCACTTTATAAACCTGTTCTTCCCTGATGCACCTTGCAAGCTCCTTTTCGTCCTCGGGGAGCTTTTTTGTCAGCAGTGCCGAGAGGGCATCTTGACCCGGGTGATGAAGGTCGCTTCCGCAGGTACAAACTTTAAAACCTTCGCTTTCGGCATATTTTGCCGCAAAGCCTATTCTTGAATTGTGGTTTGGGTGAAGATTGAAAACCTCAATTCCGTCAAGGAGTGTGGAGTCTACAAGAAACATTCCGTTGCGGAAGGGGTGTGCCTGAACGAAAAGCACGTCTTCGTGTGCCCTCACGTAAGGTATAAAGTCGTATATTGTTTCAAGCTTTCTGGGAATACCTCTTACAAAATTCTCGTCTATTCCGTAAAGAAGATAGTCGTTCGGGTTTTCCTCGAAGCGTATCTCCATTCCGAGATACACCTTGATGCCGACACCCTCGCCAAGCTCTTTTGTAAAGCGGTATTCTTCAAGAAATTCATCAATATATTTTTTATATTTTCTATCGTTCTTCGTGTCCCAAGGGTAGAAATGGTTTGTGAGAACGATACCCTGATATCCTGCATTCCTATAGCATCTGATAATTTCAGATGGGGGGAGCTCCGAGCAAGCGGAAAATCCCGAGGAATGGCAGTGAAGCTCTATTTTATTTTTATATTGTTCAAACATTAAAATCTCCTATAAGCCACAGCTTAACTCATAAGAAAAGCAAGTACAGGCTTTTCTTTGTCTATTCTTTCAGGGTCAAGCTTTCCTGTAATATCACGCACAAGAGCACTTCTTTCGTAGTGAATAAGCTCTGTGGGGGAGTGTGTGGGGGCGCTTGATATAATTCCGTAAAGGACGTATCCCCCGTCTTTGGGATAAAAGGCAAGATATCCCCCGTCATATTTGAAAAGTCGGTGCTCTCTTACTGTTTCAAAAAACTGCTCCTCGCTTTCAAGAAGTGAAAAACCCGACCTTGATTTTTTGTGAAGCTCCTTTTTGAGAAGCCATACCTCGTGTGGGTCGGTAACAGGCGTTAGGTTCATTGTATAAAGAGCGTACTCACAACGTCTGAGAGACAGTGTATAGCCCTCCTCCTTATAAAACGAGAAAAGGGAGTCGTTCTGGGGGATAGTTATGATAAGGTCATACTTCTTCTCTCGCAGCTCGTCGAGAAGCGCTTGGTGCAGGGCGGTGAAGTGACCCTGACGGCGTTCTGAGAGCCTCGTTGCAACGCCGTAGAGATAAGCGGTTTTAAGACGCTTTCCGTCGTACTTTACTCTAACGTCCATATAAAAGAGCATACTGACAAGAGTATCTCCATCAAATCGCAAAAAAGTCTTACGGGGACGGTAAAATTTTTCAAAGAAAAGGTCGATGAATTCATCGGTGTCCCCGAAGGTATCACGCCATAGATTTTTCATCTGTTCAAGGTGCTTTTTCGCACCTTTGACAATCACCCTTTGCATATCTCGCAAAATCCTTTCCGAAAAATTATATATAGAACCCCATATTAGGTATATTATATCCCTTTTGTGTTTTTGTGTCAATCTTTTGAGCCGTTTTTTTTAGCTTTTTACAAAAAATTTATTTTTTTGAAAAAAGACTTGACAAAGCCTCTCACTTAGTGTATAATCCTCATGTTGACCTAAGACAGCAGGTGACACGGAAGTGTCATAATATTCGCCTGCCGAGGAAAACCTTAAAGCTTTAAAGCTATACCTATGGTATATTTTTGAACGTTACAGGTTCTTTCATCGGCTGGTGAAGGAACCTTAATTTTTTATATTACCACGGAGGTGAAACACGAATGTCAAGTGCAAAAATACTGGCTGCAAAACAGTCGGCAGTAGCAGAGCTCACAGAACAGCTTAAGGCATCTCAGGCGGGCGTACTTGTAAACTACTACAAGACAAACGTTGAAGACGATACTAACCTTAGAAAAGAGCTTACAAAGGCAGGCGTAACCTACAAGGTAGTAAAGAACACACAGCTTAAGTATGTTTTTGAAAACCTCGGTTATGAAGCCCTCAAATCTCATCTTGAAGGCATGAGCGCTATTGCATGGTCTGAAACAGACCCCGTTGCTCCCGCAAAGATTCTCTCCAAGTTCGCAAAGGAACATGAGGATTACGTAATCAAGGCGGGCTACATCGACGGTGACGTAGTTGACGCGGCAGGCGTTGAGAGCCTTGCAAGCATTCCTTCCAAGGAAGGTCTTATCGCAAAGCTTCTCGGCAGTATCCAGAGCCCTCTTTACGGACTTGCTTATGTATTACAGGGCAAGATCGACAAGGAAGGCGGAGCAGCAGAGGAAGCCCCTGTTGCAGAATAATTTTTCGGCAATTCCCAAAATTTCAGCAGCATAGCTGCATCATACTAATTATTTTCGGAGGTACATTAAAATGGCTACAGAAAAGACAATGAACATTTTAGAAGAAATCAAATCTCTCACAATTCTTGAACTCGCAGATCTCGTTAAGGCTCTCGAGGAAGAATTCGGCGTATCAGCTGCTCCCGTTGCAGTTGCAGCAGCTCCTGCAGGCGGCGACGCTCCCGCAGCAGAGGAGAAGACTGAATTTGACGTTATCCTTACAGCAGCAGGTGACGGCAAGCTCGCAGTTATCAAGGCAGTTCGTGAAATCACCGGTCTCGGACTTAAGGAAGCTAAGGACCTCGTTGAGGGTGCTCCTAAGGAAATCAAGACAGGTATCGCTAAGGCTGAAGCAGAAGAGATCAAGAATACTCTTACCGCTGCAGGCGCAACTGTTGAAATCAAGTAATTAAGGTTTAAGTCAACAAGAGAAAGACAGAGAACAAAAGTTCTCTGTCTTTTTTGATATTTTGGTTAAAAACGAAAATGAAAATTTTCAGTTTTTTATTACATAGGAAATTGCTACGCAATTTGCATGTAAAAAACAAAGTCTACCTTTAAAAAATGTGAGCGTAAGCGAACTTTATAATCAGTTGCCGAAGGCGACTTTTTTATAATTTTCGTGAGGGGTTAAAGGGGAGAGGACTTTTATAAAAAGTCTTCTCCCCTTGATATAATCAAAATATTCTTACAGCGTTGCCGCAATTACTGCCTTGATTGTGTGCATTCTGTTTTCCGCTTCGTCGAAAACAATGCTCTGCCTGCTTTCAAATACCTCGTTTGTAACCTCAAGCTCGGCGATACCGAATTTTTCCTTAACGGCTCTTGCTACGACAGTACCCTCATCGTGGTAAGCGGGAAGACAGTGCATGAATACTGCTTCAGGCTTTGCCTTTGCCATAAGAGAGCTATTTACCTGATAGGGAAGAAGAGCATCTATTCTTTCCTTCCACACCTCGTCAGGCTCACCCATGGAAACCCATACGTCGGTGTAGATAACGTCGGCATTACGAACTGCTTCGGTGGTGTCCTCAAGGTATCTTATAACGGCACCGCTTTCCTTTGCAATAGCCTCGCACTCGTCGCGAAGCGCCTTGTCGGGGAAATACTCCTTCGGTGCACAAACAGTAAAGTTTACACCCATCTTTGCCGAGCCTACAAGAAGTGAGTTGCCCATGTTGTAACGGGCATCACCCATGTATACAAGGTTTATTCCACGTATCTTTCCGAAACGCTCCTTTATGGTGAGGAAGTCTGCAAGAATTTGGGTCGGATGGAACTCGTTTGTGAGTCCGTTCCATACGGGAACACCTGCAAATTTTGCAAGGTCCTCCACTATCTCCTGACCAAATCCGCGGTACTCAATTCCGTCAAACATACGGCCAAGAACACGTGCCGTGTCTGCAATGCTCTCTTTCTTTCCTATTTGTGAGCCTGTAGGGTCAAGATATGTAACCCCCGCACCAAGGTCACGACAGGCAACCTCGAAAGCGCATCTTGTTCTTGTACTCGTCTTTTCAAATATGAGAGCAACGTTCTTGCCCTCGCAAAGACGGTGGGGAATACCCGCCTTTTTCTTTCTTTTAAGCTCTGCTGCAAGGTCGATAAGACCGCCTATTTCATCACTAGTGAAATCAAGAAGCTTTAGAAAACTTTTACCTTTAATATTTAACATTATTGTCTCCTATAATATTTATTTATGAGAGGACACTTTTTATAAAAAAGTCGCCTTCGGCAACTAATTGTAAAGTTCGCTAACGCTCACGATTTTTATAGGTAGACTTTGTTTTTTACAA
>JAZOLO010000012.1:0-71431 GCA_045653035.1 Eubacteriales bacterium | reverse complement strand
CGACAAAATGGGCATACGGAAAAAACATTTTTCTAGAAATTTTACAAAAAAGAAAAAATTTTACTTTTGAATTGACATTTTTTGTCAATGTTTTTTTCTTTACAACCTTATTTATGTTAAAAAATCAGAAAATTACAAACTTTATTTATGATAAAACAAAATAAATAAGGTTAAATACTACATAACAACCATTATGTTATTCTGTAAAATCACTACATAACAACCATTATGTGGTGAGTATACTGGGCGGCATTTTTTATATGGACCACTGAACACTTGTTTATCAGTTTGATTTTTATCGGCTTTGATGGACACCTGTTCAGCGGGATGTTTTTTTATATGGGCCACTGAACACTTGTTTATCAGCTTCGTCTTTATCGGCTTTGATGAACACTTGTTTAGCGGGATGTTTTTTTATATGGGCCACTGAACACTTGTTTATCAGCTTCGTCTTTATCGACTTTGATGAACACCTGTTTAGCGGAATGTTTTTTTATATGGGCAAATGAACACTTGTTCAGCATTTGAGGATAGGAGGCAACAGAATGAAAGCAAACATTACTCGCGAAGAAGCCGAGAAGGTTCTTGATAAAGGCTTTGAATATCTTGTGAAGCATGGCATAGAAAATGCATCACTCAGGTCAATAGCTGCAGGCATTGGATATAGTCCTTCCAATCTTTACAACTATTTTGACAGTAAAGACGACTGCATAATTGAAATAGCAAGGCACGGCTTTATGAGGGCAGCGAATGCATTGCTTGATTATGCACTTAAGCACGTCGCTTATCTAAGAAAATTTTTCGACACCTTTCTTGATGAGGTAGATAAAAATATTGATGAGCTTCGCACAGTATATCAGGTGGCGACAAGCCCCGTATACGGTGAGCGTATGAGGGAGGAGGCAGAAAAGCTTCAACCGCTTTATCACAAGTTTATAAAAAATCTTTCTGAAATTACCTGTTGTAAAGAAGAGCTTTTGCTCCCTTCGGTCTTTAATTTTATTTCGATCATTTTAGACTATGCCGTATGGCATGACCGCCCCGTCACTGAAATTCAACTTAACGACCTTTATGAAAATATAGTTATGAAAATCAAAATTTCAATGTCTTGATTTCAGGAGGTGCGATTTGAAGAAAGCATTACAAATTATCAAAACGACCACAGTTTGGCTTATTGTGGCTTTGGCGGTATTTATGATGATATTTACCGTTATTTCGGTTACTACGTTTAACCGTAATGACCGAGACATCTTTGGCTATAAGGCGTACATAGTAAATTCAGACTCCATGGCTGCAACAGACTTTGATGCAGGTGACCTTATATTCGTAAAGGAGGTTTCCCCTGCAACTCTTAAAGAAGGGGATATAATTACCTACGTGTCCCAAAACAGCGAAAGCTTCGGAGAGGTAATCACTCACAAGATAAGAAAGCTTACCACCGATGCTAAAGGGAATGCAGGATTTGTTACCTACGGTACCACGACAGGGGAGGATGATTTAACGATAGTTACCCATCCTTACGTGCTGGGTAAGTATACAAGCCATCTAAACGGTGTTGGCACTTTCTTCAATTTCCTTAAAACCCCGCAAGGCTATATAATTTGTATATTTATTCCATTTATGCTTCTCATTCTCTATCAGGGTATAAATTGTGTAAGGCTTTTCCGCCGATATAAGATGGAGCAAACAGAAGCGATGGAAAAAGAAAAGGCAGAGATAGAAAAAGAAAGAGCAGAAAACGCCAAGATGCTTGAAGAGCTTCAAGCTCTAAAGGCGGAGCTTGAAAAGAAAAAAGAAAGTGAAAAAGAAACGGAATAAAAACCATGGATAACACAACGACAACATCGTATTTCTTTATTATTTTAATTTTAGGATTTTTCTTTATAACCCTATTTATTTCATTTGTTCGCTGGAGCATCGAATTTTCAAAGGAGCTTCGTGCGTTAAATATAGAAATAAAGCGCTCTACAGGTGCGGAGCGTAATTATTACGTCCAGAAACGCAGAGCTCTTATATTGTCAATTATACCGTTTGTAAAATATTAAAATTTTAGGAGGAGAAAAACATGAAAACAACAAAGCATTCACTTCTTATGAGTGCCATATCACTTTTACTCTCGGCTTCAATGCTTATAGGAACAACCTTCGCTTGGTTTACTGACTCTGTAACCTCGTCGAACAACAAAATCCAGTCAGGTACACTTAAAGTAGACCTTGAGCTTCTCGGTACTGACAATACTACTTGGACTTCTCTCAAGGCAGACAAAAAGCCTATTTTCAATTATCTCAACTGGGAGCCCGGCTACACAGACGTTAAAATCCTCAAGATTGAAAACGAAGGCACACTCGCTCTTAAATGGATGGCTAAGTTTGTTTCAACCTATCAATTAAGTGAGTTGGCAAATGTAATTGATGTTTATGTTTGCCCGAGTGCAACCGAGATTTCCTATCCCGCTAATCGCAATCTCGATGGTTACGAAAAGGTTGGTACTGTTGCCGATTTTGTCAACGATATAGAAGAAACCACTAAGGGCACTTTGACTCCTATGGGTACTGAGGGCTCTGTTGCTTACCTTGGTATCGCACTCAAGATGCAGGAAGAGGCAAACAACGACTATCAGAATCTTGACCTCGGCGGAGCATTCGATATCCAGATTCTTGCAACTCAGTACACCTACGAAAAGGATAGCTTCAACGATCAGTACGATGCTAATGCAATGTATGACGATGACGCACCTTTGGCTAAGGTGACAATTCTTGATGACAATGCGATTATAAAGAATTCCGAAGGAATATCTGTCCTTGGTAAAGATCTTACCATTTCAACTGACGGTAAATTAGGCTGGGGTATCAATCTTGGTAACGCCGTATCTTTGGACACTGCATATCAGTTTGAGCCTTCCTTGAGCTTGTCTGAGGCTGAAGCATCAGAATACGCTGATTGGCACGCTGACTTCGTTGTATATGCAAATAAAGACATTCCGAAATACGCTTTAGCTCTTGCAGGTTATTACGATGCTTGGTGTTCGTTCAATGACGATGCATGGGTAGCACTTGCATCGGATCAAGTTATTACGGCAGGCACTGAAATCCGACTTGTTGAAATGCTTGGTGCATCGGTATCTTACACCGAACTTTCCGAATACGGTAACGATGGAATAGGATTTCTCTGCGGTGCAGTTGAGATGGACGATGCTATGCTTGATGCTGCAGGCATTGATGAAACAACACAGGGGGTCGAGGATGGCACAGTTCTTACCGTTGAGCTTCGACTTTATGAAGCTACAGGTGGAGGACTTAACACCGAAACCGGCGATTATGTCGTTGTGGGTAAATACGATTATAAATTTTAATCCACATGCCCGTCCTATCCCGTGAGGGATAGGCGGCAATCAAAGCCTATATCCGCGGATGTAGGTTTTGATTGCCGATAACTCGAAAGGAGTTTAACGTATGAATACACTTAAAAAAATTTGGAGCACAGCAACCACAGTTGTAGTTGTGCTATTTGTGCTCATGGCAGTTTTTCTCATGGGCACAAGGCTCATGGGCCATAAGGTTTTCACCGTTGTTTCGGGAAGTATGGAGCCTGAATATAAGATAGGTGACCTCATTTACGTAGAGCCGATATCACCCGATAACGTGAAGGTAGGCGACCCTATAACCTTTGTCATGAACGAGGAGCTTACAGTAGCAACTCACAGAGTTGTGAAAATAGATGCCGAGAACAAGCATTTCTATACTAAGGGAGATGCCAATAAGACCCCCGACGCAACACCCGTTCACTTCAACAACGTTATAGGTGTTCCGAGATTTGCACTACCCAAGCTCGGATACGTATCCGACTTTATCCAAAACCCTCCAGGCACTTACATAACAGTCGGTATTGCTATTTTGCTTATAGCTATGGTCTTTCTTCCCGACCTTTTCGGAAAGAAGAAAAAGGAAGATGACGAAGATGTAAAAGCGTTTATAAATTCGCCCTTAAGCGATGATATAAAAAATAATTAAAGGAGGACATTTTATGAAAATGACCAAAAAGAAAATTTTTGCAATTTCCCTTATTGTGTGTGCTATTGCAATTCTTTCTATGGGCACACTCGCTTGGTTTACCGCTCAGGACAGCGTAGAGAACAAGTTCATGGTAGGTAATACGGCAGTTGCTCCCGATGAAGTATTCGGTCTCGATGGTTGGGAAACTGTAGACGGCATTGAAATCGGCAGAGACACAGCCGACGACACCGGTAAGACCTACATGGAAATTCTCCCCGGCGACAAGTACAACAAGGTTCCTGTTCTTGAGAACACAGGTATTCACCCTCAGTTCGTTCGTGCAACCGTAACTCTTACAGGTGCAAGCATCTGGAAAGAGACTATCGGCGAACTTCGTTGGTATACTTGGGAAAACTTCTTTGAAGGCAAGGACGACGGACAGTGGGTTATCGATTCCACTACCTACAATCCTCTCAATGACAGCGTAGTATACGTTCTTTACTATCAGAAGATACTTCCCGATCGTGCAGGTGCAGCTTCTATAACTAAACAGCTTTTTGACACCGTTAAGATTCCTACAAGTCTTACTGTTGAACAGGCTGCAAGACTTGAAGACTTTACAGTTTCTATCTACGGCGAAGCAATTCAGTCTGAAAACCTTGGCGTTGCTACTGCTAAGGAAGCTTTTGAAACCTATTGGGAAGAAGCAACAGCTTCTCAGGCACCCTACGTTGTAGCAGACTTAGAGCTTTCAGGTGAAGTTGATCCTCAGACAATGGGCACAGCTCAGAACTGGACAGTAATTGACGGTACATGGGAAAGCGATCCTACAAAGGAAGAAGCACTCTTTACCTCTGCCCCCAGTGCAACTAACGGTGCTTACTTCTTTGCGGGCGGTAACTACTCAATGCAGAGTGGTGACCTTCTTGTTAAGCTTGAAGCAGGAACAGGTGCAACCGTTATCTATATTCTTGAGCCTATCTCGGTTAACGGTATAGAGGTTCCCAAAAATGAGCTTGCAAACTACTTTGATAATAGCCCCGTAGTATCTGTAATTCCTATGTATTAATAAAATAACAACTTAAGGAGAAAACGATGACAAAAACAAAACATTCACTCCTTATGAGTGCCATAGCACTTCTCTTGTGCTGTTCAATGCTCATAGGAACAACCTTCGCTTGGTTTACAGATTCTGTAACCTCGTCGAACAACAAAATCCAGTCAGGTACACTTTTGGTAGACCTTGAGCTTCTTGTAAAGAACGAGGACGGAACCACAACGTGGACTTCCCTCAAAGACTCTAAAGCACCCATCTTCAATTATCTCAACTGGGAGCCTGGCTACACAGACGTGAAGCTTCTCAGAATTCAGAACGAAGGCACACTTGCTCTCAAGTGGGTAGCACAGTTTGTTTCAGAAAAGGCTCTTTCTGAGCTTGCCGACGTTATCGACGTATACGTTAGCACAACAGCAACAACGTATCCTACCGACCGTGAAGCAGTAGCAACATGGGACTATAAAGGTACTGTTGCAGATTTTGTAAACACAATTGAAACTACTACCAATGGCACACTTCTTGCAAAAGACGACGTTGACGGTAGCGGTGATGACGAAGCATACCTCGGTATCGCTCTTAAGATGCAGGAAACTGCAGACAACAAATATCAGGGACTTGACCTCGGCGGTGCATTCGACATCAGAATTTTCGCAACTCAGCTTACTGCAGAGAAAGACAGCTTCGACGAGAAGTATGACGAGGATGCTGTATATGCAGACGCTTACGTTACCAATGCAGATGAATTTGCTGCAGCAATAGCAGAAGGCGGAACAATTGCTCTTATGGAGGATATCGAGATTTCGTCTATCAATGTTCCCAAGGGCGTTACCGCAACGATTAACCTTAACGGCAATGACATCAGCGGTACGTCTACAAAGGACAGTGGCAACCAGTCTGCCTTCGTAGTTAAGGGTGACCTTATCGTAGAAGGTACCGGTACTGTGTCTCACATTCATACCGGTGCAAATATGGGTTGGAATAACCTCACTTCAGTTTTCTCTGTTGAGGGTGGTACACTCACTCTTGGCGAAAATGTAAGCGTTGTTAACAACGGCGGTTCTGATATGGCTTTCGGTGTTGATGTAAACTCAACACTCGGTGCAACAACTCTTAACGTAGATGGTGCAACCATTTACAGTACCTACACCGGTGTTCGTCTTTTCAGCAACAATAAAACCCAAGCTGCTACAGTTAACTTCAACAAGGGCTCTATTGAAGGTGACAACAGAGATATCTGGAATCAGATTGCCAGTGTTAACATTCCTGCCGAAAACGGTGTTGTAAATATCGCAGATGAATACAACTATACCACCGAGGCTACAAGTTTTGGCGGTGCTAAGTATTTCTTCATCGATTATTTAGTTTCCACCGCTGATGATCTGAAGGATGCTCTTGCAGACGGCGGCAACATTGTGCTGACTGATAACATCGAGTTAACCAACACTCTTACAGCAAAAAAAGATGTTGTTATCGACCTTAACGGTAACACCATAACGGCACCTTCTAGCGGTAATATGTTCCAGTCCAGTAGCGATTCTGATCCCAGCATAATCATCACCTCCTCCACAGCCGGAGCTGAGATCAACGTATCAGGAGGCGATACATCGGTACTCCTCGGATACGGTAGCACTTTGATCAAAAACGTTACCATCAATGTAACGGGTTGCGATAATGCTTCTCCCAATCCTTTCAAAGTATACGGAGACCTTACTCTTGGTGAAGGCACCGTTGTTAACGTTGATTACCTTGGCACTGCACTTATAAACAACAATGGCAAAGTCGCAATCTCTATCGATGGTGCAGAGATCAACGTTGGCACCTTCAAGACAAACAGCACCGCTATAATAACTCTTAACCAAGCTTCCACTCTTGAGATGAAAAACACAAAAATTAATATCGATAATTTTGTTCTTTCTTCCTTTGGTGGTAATTACCTAGTATCCAAAGTGGACGGCGTTACAATTGAAGGTTGCACGTTTGACGTTACCGACTCTAACGGAGCAGAGTGCACATTCGTAGCTTCAACTGAAAAAGGAAAATACATTTTGGCACAGAATTAAAATTTCTAAGAAATAATTCTACTGGAAACACTGCTGATGGTGTACAGTGGAATCCTTTGGGATAATTTACAACAAAAAGTCCGTCCTATCCCTCAAACGAGGGATAGGCGGCAATCAAAGGGCATAAAGGCTTTTGTGCCTTTTGATTGCTGAAAAAATTACAAAAGGAGGTTTTACGTTGAGCAGAATAAAGCTAAGACTTTTAACAATATCACTTGTTGCAATGCTTCTGACTTTTATCACACAAGGTACACTTGCATTTTATACTACCTTTGGAAAAGCTGTGAACGTAGTTACCTCGGGAGATATTGAGCTGACTATACATGAAACCACAGACGGGGGAACAGAGTTTCCAAAAGAGGGCGTTTACATAATCCCAGGCGACGTGGTGAGTAAAGAGGTAAGCATCGAAAACGTTGGTACAAATCCATTTTACCTAAGAGTCAAGGTGGTTTACGGTATCGACTCCGCGACACTTTCGGCAGAAGACGCCTTTAAGCTGAATATCGACGAAAATAATTGGGAGCTTCACGACGGCTGGTACTACTATAAAGGAGTTGTTGAAGCAGGGGAAACTACCCCAAATGTCTTCTCACACGTTGAAATAGTAGGCTCAAAGGTAGATAACAGCTATATAGGAAAGACTCTTACCCTGACAGTAAAAGCGAACGCAGTACAGGCTAAAAACAACGAAGTGGTGGGAACTGATACGTATACCGCCCTCGGCTGGCCCGAAGAATAGGCGGTGACGTATGAAGAAAAAACTGATTTTATTCTTTGTTTTAACTCTCTTTTTTGTTCTTGCAATCACCCCTACAGCCGCCGATGCCCTTGTAAGCTTTAAGGGGCATGAAGAAGAAATAGAGTTTTATCCTGGTAGCATATATTCCGATAGCGACCTTTTTGGTGAATTTAAGAACGTCATGCCAGGTGACACCCTCTCTCAAAGAATATCGGTAAAGCACGTAGGCGAGAGCCTTTCAAAAGCAAGAATTTATATGAGAGCACTCGGTGCTGAAGAAGGCTCAGAGGAGTTTTTGTCAAAGCTCCGCCTCACCGTCATATCAGACAATAAAACCCTTTTTGATGCAAGAGCAGATGAAACCGACGGTCTTCAAAACTGGACTCATATAGGCACACTTTCAAAAGGGGAGTGGGTAGACCTCGACGTCACTCTCTTTGTTCCCACCGACCTTGACAATAGCTTTGAAAACAAAATAGGCTACCTTGACTGGGAGTTTATGGTGGAAGAAATCCCCACAGGAACAATACCCCTTAATCCATCAAGACCCGACTACGTCAGCTACAGAGTAGAGGCAAATTATTATACCGATGACACTTTAGATAATCCCTTGCCCTTGACGCTTTACGCGAATAGGTTTGCAAAAAAGCTTCCACAGGTGGAGGAAATTGTACTCAGATACAGTGAAGCTCACCGACAATACGGAGAGCATGTATATAACTACACAGGTACGGAATTTGACAGCAAGACAAACACCTTTACCATAAGATACGACCGTACCGAGACACCCCCACCGCCACAGCCTGTGTATCTTCGTTATACAGTCATGGCAGATTATTATACCAACGGCACACGTGACGCGAGTATTACCCTCTTTGTATCGGGTGACGTCGAAGCATTGCCCGATATCCGAGAGGTTGAAAAAGCATACAGGGGAGAAACCCACTACGGTGGCTGTGAGTATGAATATACCGAAATCAAGCTTGACGAAAGCACGAGTACCTACACCTTAAGCTTTCACCGAACGTATACCCCTCAGCCGCCAACACCCGACACAGGAGACAATTCAATCCTTTCCTTGTGGCTGGCACTGCTTGTCGGGGCTTTAGTGATGATGCTCATATTCATAGTGCTTATAAAAAAGAAAAAGGACGAAAACAAATAATTTGATTGAAGGAGGATAAGCGTGACAGTAAAGAAAAAACAAGTAAAGAGAATCGCATTTGTCCTCAGCTTGTGTCTGTTTGTGCTATGGGGAGTTTTAGGCACAGGAGCCTCACTTGCATGGTTTCGTGATACTACACCTGAACTCAAAAACGTATTTCATATAGCGGATTTTGATTTAGAGGTGTTTTATAGGGATTCAAACGGAGATTGGAAAGAGCTTCGCGAAGACACCGAGCTTTTCAAAAAAGACGCTCTTTTCGAGCCTGGCTATACCGAAGTGGTATACCTAAAGATTAAGAATAACGGAGACGTGCCTTTTAATTGGCATACCGCTGTAAGCGTTTTTAAATATACCGAGGGTATAAACAAAAAAGGCGACTACTTTAAGCTACAAGACCATTTGCTTTTTGGTGTAGCAGAGGGCAGCACCTTTGACGAAGCCTATGAAAAGGTGAAAACCCGTGAGCTTTGTCGGGACGTTGCAAATGAGACACTCGATTATTACTCAACAAACGAAGCATATCTTGACGAGGGCGGAGAGCGTTTTCTTGCAATAGTTGTAAGAATGCCCGAGGAAGTAACAAACGAGGCGAACTACGAGCCACCCCATCAGCCCGAAGTATTTTTGAACGTTATAGTTTCTGCAACACAAATCAAAAACTGAAACACTAATAGAAATCAAACCGAAAGGAGACCGAAACTGTGGAAAAACAATTTGATAATATAAATCATGACCCTAACATGAAAAAGCTTTCCGAAAAAGAATTTCAGCACCGTTTAACAAAATCGGTCGTCCTGATACTTGTCTGTATGTTTCTCATGTCCTTTGCAGCATACGCGTTTTTTGAGGCAAGTGTTGAATCAAAAAACAATTTTATAATTGCAGGGGAATTCGATGTAAATATTGAAACTCTGAATACTTATGAAACAACAGAGGTTCGAAAAACGATCACCACCGACCCGAACAACCCCGAAATAATTATTGAAGCAGAAGAAAACGTTATCGTACGTACCCATACCACGATTGATGCCGAAAAAATAGGCGGATTTACGTATAATGTTCCGCTTGGAAATGGCAGTAATGCAATAACTATTTCTTATGCAGGTACTACCCAAACGGGCTTTTGTGTTCTTGATATCAACGGTGACCGCTACGTTACTAAGCAAATTAAAATCGACGACCCTGTTTCCTTTATTGTAAACCTAAATGCCAACCTTGACATTGACGTTATAACACATTGGGGTACGTCAAGCTATTACGGATATTCCAATGTAAGTACGTATAGCTTGAGAAATAGCTCATACACCTTCCTAACTGACGGTGACGTTATAGACGTGGTTCTTGAAATAGAAGAAGAGGAAGAAATAGAAGAGTCTATCGAGGAAACCACTGAGGAAAGCACCGAGGAAACAACTGAGGAAACTATCGAAGATACAACCGAAGAAACCACTGGGGAAACTACCGAGGATACAACCGAAGAAAGCACTGAGGAAACTATCGAGGATACAACCGAAGAAACCACTGAGGAGTCTACCGAAGAAAGACCTCTTGAGGTAGTCGTAAAAAATGGTGACAGACTTTACGATATCGCAGTTAAATACGGAAATACCGTTGATGAACTTGTTTACTATAACAATATTGAAGACAGAAGTCTTATTGTTATAGGAGATATTATCAAGATACCTCCGCTTGATTGGAGGCTTCCTGAAAATACTACCCAGGAGGAAGACACTGACACCAACGAAGACACCGACACCAACGAAGACACTGACACCAACGAAGACACTGACACCAACGAAGACACCGACACCAACGAAGACACCGACATCAATGAAGACACCGACACCAACGAAAACACCGACACCAATGAAGACACTGACACCGATGTAGACACTGACACCAACGAAAATACTGACACCAATGAAGATACTGACACCAATGAGGAAATAACTCCCGAGACAACAGAAACACCCGAGACAACAGAAACACCCACCGATACTACTGACGAAGCAGAAAATGCTTCCGCTTCGTCTGAAGTAATATAAAATAACAATAAAGGAGAAAAGACATGAAATCAACAAAACACTCGCTCCTCATGAGTGCCATAGCACTTCTTTTGTGCTTCTCAATGCTCATAGGAACAACCTTCGCTTGGTTTACCGACTCTGTAACCTCGTCGAATAACATTATCAAGTCGGGTACACTTGATGTTGAGATGTACTGGGCAGACGGCACGGAAGCTCCCGCAAGTGCTACTTGGAAAGACGCTTCTGAAGGTCCTATTTTCACTTATGACAAGTGGGAGCCTGGCTACGTTGATGTAAAACACGTAAAGATTGCGAACGAAGGCTCACTTGCTCTCAAGTATCAGCTTAATATCGTTGCTAACGGTGAAGTTAGTAAGCTAGCAGACGTTATCGACGTATATTTCGTTGACCCTGCAGTACAGGTTAAAGACCGTGCGGATCTTGACAAGGTTACACCTGAAGGCACTCTTGCCGACGTTCTTGCAGGTATGCCCACAAATGCAAGCGGCACACTTCTTGCAGAAGACGGAAAAGATGAAGTTATCGTTACTATCGCACTTAAGATGCGTGAAGAAGCAAACAACGACTATCAGGATAAGTCTATCGGCTCTGACTTCTCCGTTCAGCTTCTTGCAACTCAGCTCACCTCCGAAAATGACAGCTTTGACGATCAGTATGATGGTGGATTAGAGTCTGCAGAAAACGGCATATCGCGTACTCTTGAGGACGGATCTACTGTATTCTACTATAACGAAGAAAGTGGTTATTACGGCAGAGTAAGATTGATGGCTCTTCCTGAAAATCTCGGTAGTGAGTACGTTGTACCTGCAGAGGTCAATGACCTCGGCGGTGCTCTCGTAGGTGCTACTCTTGATAAGCTTACCATTCCTGCAGGCGTTGCATCTGCATACAAATCTCTTGAAGGTGCAACAATTGGAGAAATTGTTCTTGCAGAAGGCATGACTACAATTCCCAACCGTCTGTTCTATAAGACCAATGTTGAAAGCGTTGTAATTCCTTCAAGTGTTACAATAATTGAAGAAAATGCATTTGCACAGACTGCAGGCGTTGAAGAACTTGTTATTCCTGCATCTGTAACAACTGTTGAAGAAGCGGCCTTCCAGCATATGACAAATTTGAAGACTGTTACTTTTGAAGGAAATACTGCTATTCAGGGCTACGCCTTCCGTGGTTGTACAGAACTTAGAACTGTTAACCTTAAGGGTGATGACGTAACATTTATTCCTTCTACTCTTAATGGCAGAAATAGTTGCTGGTTCTGCAATGGTGAATCAAATAACCCCAACACAAGTGATATTACGTTCTACGTTGTAAACGAGACTGTAGCGTCAAGAGTTAAGACTGCTATGGGTGCAGAAGCTGATAATACAGATATAATTGTTCTTTCACCTGTAACTGGTAGTGATATTAAAGATCAGCTCACCGATTCAACTGCAACATACATACTTGCAGGTGAAGATATTGATTTAAGTAATACTGAATTTGCTCCTTCAAGCAATATGACGCTTACTATTAAAGACGGGAAAACTTTTGATCTCAATGATAATAGTGTAATTCGCCCTGCAAGTGGAAGCGGAAGTGGCTTGGCAATCCCTACAAATGCTACCGTTACAGTTAAAAACGGTGAAGTAGTAAATGGTGGTGATATGACAGCTGTTGATATTTCAGCGGGTGCAACCGCAACCTTTGAAAACGTCGACTTTGTGGGCAATGGTGACGATATGATTAGACTTCGTGCCAATGCAGGTACAAAAACCACTATAGTGTTCAGTGACTGTTCGTTTACTAATGCAGGTGTAATTCTTTCCGGTATGAATGGAGCGTGCGAAATTGATGTTCAATTTATCGGTTGTACATTTGAAGGCTCATACAAGATGTATGACGATGAAGGCAACGTTTTAACCGATCCTTACGGACACATTCATTACACAAGTGAAATGATAGATGCAAATAGCAATTACATCTACGGCGACATCTCTTTTGAAAACTGTACCTTTGATTTTGACGCTTCAGAATCAACTTATGACAGAACTGTAATTAGTCTTAAAGGTCCTACTACAAGTTACGGTGTAACTACTACACTTACACTTAAAAATGTGACCGTTACCGGCAAAAACGTAACTCCTATAGAACTCGGTACTTACAAAGCTAACGTTACTGTTGTTGAAGAGGGCACAAACACCTACACAATTGACGGTTCAGCAGTAAATTATGACGGTACAACAAAGTAATTAAAAACATATAAAAAGGGCACAAGCTTTGTGCCCTTTTTCTCAAAAAAGAGGAGTCCATGAAAAAGCTTTATTATCTGGGAATTATCATTTGCCTTTGTATAATTTTTGTATCTCTTTTTATGATTTTAAGAGAGCTTCATGAGAGAAAAACCGATATAGAGAATTTTGAAAGGGTTAAAGAGCTTGCATATTCTCCCTTAGCGGAAGAACAGCCCGACATAAGTGAAAGCGTTGAATACGAGGGGGAAGATAGCAAACGTCCTAAAATAAATCTTACTGCCTTGCAGAATACTAATCCCGACTGTGTTGCATGGCTATACGTGGAGGGAACGAATATAAGCTATCCCGTAATGCACACGCCCGATGAACCTGAAAAGTATATATACAAGAATTTCTACGGCGATAAAAGCTCGTCGGGCACGCCCTTCCTTGACGGCAGATGTAGCCTTGACAGTGACAATCTTATCATCTACGGACACAACATGAAGAACGGCACAATGTTTGGTACTTTGAAAAAATATCTTGAAAAAGATTTTTACAACAGCCACACGGAAATTGAGCGTATAACAGAAACGACAACTACCGTTTATAAGGTCTTTGCCGTAGTCAGAGTAAAGGACACAGACACTTGGTATTCCTATATTGATGAAAGCAAAGATGGAATCATCAAAGACCTTTTAAGGAAAAGCACTTATCACACTGATATTGAGGTGACCGATAAAAGCAAATTCATAACCCTCTCTACCTGCTACGGGCGAAATGACTCGGACAGACTCCTTCTTATAGGTATAGCCGAATAAAAATAACCGCAAGACTTCAAAACGAAGTTTTGCGGTTTTTGTTTACAATCCTTGATGTATGTGGTATAATAACAAAAAAGATTATCGGAGAAATGTATGACAAGAATAATTCTAGTACGCCACGGAAAGAGCGTGGCAAATGATAAGAACATTTTTGCAGGGCATCTTGACGTTGACCTTCACGATGAGGGTGCCGCACAGGCAAAGCTTACGGCAGAATATATAGCAGAAAATTTTAAGGTAGACAAGGTGCTCTCGAGCGACCTAAAACGTGCCTTTTGTACGGGAAAGATTATCGCTGACAGACTCGGGCTTGATATAACCCCTGACAGCGGATTCAGAGAGATTGATGCAGGGGAATGGGACGGAAAGCTTTTCTCTGACCTCCCGAAGCTTTATCCCGAGGATTTCGCTATGTGGAGGACTGATATTGGTAACTCCAAGTGTACAGGCGGCGAAACCACGAGAGAGCTTTATGAGAGAATTATGGCAAATCTCAAACGCGTAGCCTGTGAGAACGAGGGCAAAACACTTGTGATAGCTTCCCACGCAACTCCAATTAGATGTGTAGGTGCGGCTTTGATGTTTGGTGACGTTTCTGAAATGAACAAAGTGCCTTGGGCTACCAACGCATCTGTTACGGTGGTAAGTATTGACGGTGACAAATGTTCACTTGAAAAATACAGTGAGGACGCACATCTGGAGTCAATTAAAACAGAGCTTCCCAAAAACGTATAAAATAAAGGCGGTTATCCGCCTTTATTTTTTGTACCTTCCATTACTACGTACACTGCAAATGGCATAAATAATACTCCCATAACGCCCATTAAAAGATATCCTGCAGAAATCGCAACAAAGGACACAAGTGGGTGGAGTCCAACAAATCCACCCAGTATTTTAGGCTTGAGAATTTCTTTCATGATAGTAATAACTGCAAAGACTATAATAAGCCATATACCTAGCGTTTTGTCCGAGGATAAGTATTCAAAAATGCCCCAAGGTATCATTATTATACCTATTCCAGCGATGGGCAGAGCGTCAAAAAGTGAAATTGCAAAAGCCAGTGTAAAGGCAAGGGTGATATCAAGGAGTGTAAAGGAAAGAAAGAGACAGGAAAAGGTAAAAAGGAAAAGTATGAAGTATAGCTTAAGATATCCTGAAAGGATAGTTCGGATAGCTTTTTGCACTGTGAAAAGGAAGCTGTCGCGAGGAAGTAAACGGAATATTTGCTTCTTTATTTTTTGATAGTCACTACTAAAGTAAAAGGTTGCAAAAAAGAAAATACCAAAGAAAATAAGAGCCTTTGGGAAAAGCTCACTCACCGATGAAAAAAGTTCCGACACCTTGCTTATCACGTGTGTGAGATTTTTTGAAAAAAAGCCTATAAACGATTTCAAAAACGGGGTAATGGTGTCGGCTGTATTTTCGTAATAAAAATAAAGCTCCCGATAAAGCTTTACTATCAGAAACCATATTGATAAAACAAATGATAAAATGAATGTGAAAAGAAGTATAACAGAGGAAAGCACTCTAGGTATGTGAAGCTTTGTGTAAAAGAAATAAATTGGCTTCTGTAAAAAATAAGAAACAAAAAACGCAAGTGTTAAGGCAAATGTCACAGGAAACAAACCGTTAAATAAAACATATATCACAAGTAAAATCAATAAAGAAATATACAGATTTTTGTATTTTTTCATTGACAAAGACATTCTTTTCTCCTTTTTTGCTTTTTTACTATTGAAAAATATAAATAAATGTGGTAAAATATCCCTAATGATGTTTTTGAAAATACAGGAGGAGCACAGATGATAAACGTTGCTATACTTGGCTTTGGAGTAGTAGGCTCTGGTGTTGGCGAAGTTATCCGCATGAACAACGAGAAGCTTGCGAAGGCTCTCGGCGATTCTATTTCAGTAAAATATATTTTTGATAAGCGTGAATTTCCGAATACTATATGGCAGGACCTTGTAGTTCACGATATCGACGTTATTATGAACGACCCTGACGTTAACGTTGTAGTTGAATGTATGGGAGGCGCTCACCCTGCCGTTGACTTTTCTCTTGAAGCACTGAAAAAGGGAAAGCACGTGGTTACCTCAAATAAAGAAGTTGTTGCAAAGTTCGGTCACGAGCTTATAAAGACCGCAAAGGAAAACGGTGTAGGCTATATGTTTGAGGCAAGTGTAGGAGGAGGCACACCTGTTATCCGTCCTATTTCAAGATGCCTTGCAGCTAATGCAATTGACTCTGTTTGCGGAATTCTTAACGGCACTACTAACTATATACTCACTATGATGAATAAGTATTCCGAAAGCTTTGAATCTGCACTTAAATCAGCACAGGAAAAGGGCTATGCAGAGCATGACCCCTCCGATGATATAAACGGTGTTGACACCTGCCGTAAGATTTGTATCCTTGCAGATATCGTTTTCGGTAAGGGCGTTGACTCCACCAAGGTTTACACCGAAGGAATTACGGCTATTCGTAATAAGGATGTCAAGATTGCAGAAAGTATAGGCGCTTCTATAAAGCTTCTCGGCAGATGTAAGAAGATAGAAGACAAGCTCAGTGTCATGGTTGCTCCATTTATAGTCTCGGGTGAGCGTGTTATATCAAAAATTGATGACGTATTCAACGCCGTAGCAGTTAACGGAAATGCCGTAGGAGAGGTAACCCTCTCGGGCAGAGGTGCAGGAATGCTTCCCACCGCATCTGCTATGGTTGCTGACGTGCTTGACGTAGTAAAGACAGGCGGTCTTGACGTTTCGTGGTGTTCGCCTGACGAAACCCCCGAAGGCTTCCTTGTTGACGCAGAGGACGTTGAGGATAAGTATTATATAGCCTTTGAAGCAAAAGAAAAAAAGCCCATTGAAGAGCTTTTTGATGCGAAAATTCTTGATACAAATGACGGTGAAATCTGTATTACCACCGAAAAGATGCCTTATAGTGAATGTAAATCACGTACTGCAAAACTTGAAGCAGAGGGCATAAAGTGCCTTTCAATTATCCGTATCTTTTAACGCAATGAGTTCCACATCCCAGGCAGGAATGTAACGGCATTTCTGCCTGAGGGTGTATCTGTATCCGCCGTGAAGGGCGGATATTTTTTCGTAAAGCGAGAAAAGGTCACGGTGATTGTGGTATATTGAAACACGGAGAACGGGTGTGCTTTCTGATATAATTTTATTGCATCCCTCGATTGCCATTTCCTCACATCCTTCCACGTCCATCTTGATAAGGTCGGGAGTGAAGGGAAGTGCATCGTCACCCTTGACAGCACGAACTTCCACACACTTCTTTTTTTGCATATCGTCGGAGTGGGTGACGTTCTTTTCGATTATGGTGTTCATAGCACCGCCCGAGCGAAGCACAAGCGTGGTGTTTTCGTTCCACACAAGAGCATTGATAGCGTGTATCTCTGCTTTTTCGTTATCGGTATTGAGAAGAAGCTTTGAAAAGCTTTTTGGGTCAGGCTCAAAGGCTGAAATCCTTTTAAGGTTTGGGTAAAGTGCTATTGCTTCTTTTACTGTATCACCCGTATATGCACCGAAATCTGCAAAGGAAGTAATCTTATTTTTATCATAAGGAAAGGTGGCTTCTTCTCGAAGTGCCTCAAGGCGTTCAAGAAATTCAAGCTTTCCCGTGAATTTATAGGAAATAAGAGTCTTGAAAAATTCTTTGCCGTATCCGTCAAGAGCATCGTGAACTTTTTCGAGTCTTGCAAGATGCTTTTCAAAGAAAGCCCTGTCGAAAAGCTCAAGAAAGTCACCCGATACGCTTATATCGGGGATAAAAAGCTCGTGACAAAGAGAAATCCTTTTGAAGTTTTCCATTACCTCGGGAAGCCTTGTGGCAAAAGCCGAGAGTACCGTGAAATCCCCCAGCTCATCTTCAAGCTCAGAGAGACTTTTAACAGTAAAACCCATAAAGCTTTGATGCCTTACAAAATCGTCACTTGCAAAAACACCCGAGCAATAAAGCCCCTCTTTCTCAAGTATACGGAGTAGCTTTACCGCACCGTCACCCATACCGTAAAGAACTATTTTTTTATTGTGTTTTTTTAAGTCCTCCCACATTGAAGGGAGCGTATTAAGTATATTTTTCATAGTGGTATGAGTATAACATAAAAATAAATTAAAATCAATATGGAGGAAAAGTGAAAAAATTTCAGTTTTCTATTGCAAACAAAGACTTTTTGGTATATAATCTAATGTATGGTTTTATTTTGTTGTAATAGGAGGTTTTTTATGTCGTTTGAATTTATTATTCCAAAAGATTACTCGACACCGCTGAATATCCGTGAAACTGAAAAAGCTATAAAAACTGTAAAGGATACGTTTGAGAATAATTTAAAAAACGCATTGAATCTTGAACGTGTATCGGCACCTCTTTTCGTGAGCCGTGACTCAGGGCTCAACGATAATCTGAACGGCACAGAAAGACCCGTTTCCTTTGATATGCTCGATATAAAGGGAGAGGAATTTGAAATAGTCCATTCCCTTGCAAAATGGAAAAGAATGGCTCTTTACCGCTACGGCTTTGAAGCGGGTTCAGGTCTTTATACTGACATGAACGCTATAAGACGTGACGAGGAGCTTGACAATCTTCATTCCTCCTACGTTGACCAGTGGGACTGGGAAAGAGTTATAACAAGAGAGGAAAGAAATACAGAGTTCCTTCATGACATCGTAAGACGTATTATTTCATCCGTTAAGAAAACAGAGCTTACCGCAGTAAAGGAATTCCCTGTGCTCACTCCCTTTATTGAAGAAGAGGTATTCTTCATCACCTCACAGGAGCTTGAGGACAGATATCCAAAGCTTACCTCTAAAGAGCGTGAACATCAGATAACCCGTGAAAAGAAAACGGTATTTATTGAAAAAATCGGCGGAAAGCTCAAAAGCGGAAACCGCCATGACGGCAGAGCACCAGACTATGACGACTGGGAGCTTAACGGAGATATTCTCCTCTATAATCCTGTTCTTGACAGGTCATGCGAGATTTCCTCGATGGGTATAAGAGTTGACAGCGAAAGCCTTGCACGTCAGCTTGATATAAGCGGTTGTAACAACCGACGTGAGCTTCCTTTCCATAAGATGCTTTTAGAGGATGCGCTTCCTCTTACCATAGGCGGAGGAATAGGTCAGTCAAGACTTTGTATGCTTATTTTGCAAAAGGCACACGTTGGTGAAGTACAGGCATCTGCATGGAACGAAAGCATGATAAAGGAATGTGCTGATAACAATATAATTCTTCTGTGAAAGGACAAAGTTATGTACGCAAAAAGAGTAAAAATAAAAGAAATATACGCCGACAAAGAAAAATTCGGTGGCAAGGAAATAACCGTTGCAGGATGGGTAAGAACTATCCGTGCCTCCAACGTTTTCGGCTTTGCTGAAATCAATGACGGAAGCTGTTTCAAAAATCTTCAGGTGGTGTTTGAGGAAGCAAAGGTTGAAAATTATAAGGATATAGCAAAGCAGAACGTTTCAGCCGCAATTCTCGTTCGTGGAACGCTTATTCTCACACCCGATGCAAAACAGCCCTTCGAGCTTAATGCGACTGAAATTTCGGTAGAGGCGACCTCAACTCCCGACTATCCTCTCCAGAAGAAGAAGCATAGCCTTGAGTTCCTTCGTACTATAGCGCACCTCCGTCCCAGAGCTAATACCTTCAACGCCGTATTCCGTGTAAGAAGCGTTGCGGCTTACGCTATTCATAAGTTCTTTCAGGAAAGAGGCTACGTTTACGTAAACACACCTATCATCACAGGAAGCGACTGCGAGGGTGCAGGTGAACAGTTCAGAATAACTACTCTCGACCTTGATAACCTCCCCATGACCGAGGACGGAAAGGTGAACTTTGCTGAAGACTTCTTCGGCAAGGGCACAAACCTTACAGTTTCAGGTCAGCTTAATGCAGAGTGCTTCGCACTAGCATATTCCAACGTTTATACCTTCGGTCCTACCTTCCGTGCAGAGAACTCAAATACCGCAAGACATGCGGCAGAGTTCTGGATGATGGAGCCTGAAATGGCATTTGCAGACCTCGAAGACGATATGGAAATGGCAGAGGATATGATAAAGTCGGTTATTTCCTACGTTCTTGAAAACTGCCCTCAGGAAATTGATTTCTTCAACAACTTCTTCGATAAGGAACTCAAAGAAAGACTCAACTCACTTGTTGAAAGCGACTTCGGCAGAGTTACCTATACCGAGGCGGTAGAGCTTCTTAAAAAGAGCGGTGAGAAGTTTGAGTATCCCGTTGAATGGGGCGTTGACCTCCAGACAGAGCATGAAAGATACCTTACCGAAAAGATATTCGGCAAGCCCGTATTTGTAACCGATTACCCCAAGGAGATAAAGGCGTTCTACATGAGAATGAACGAGGACAACAAGACCGTTGCCGCAATGGATATGCTCGTTCCGGGTGTTGGAGAGCTTATTGGAGGTTCACAGAGAGAGGAAAGACTCGAGCTTCTTGAAAAGAGAATGGACGAGCTTGGACTGAAGCCCGAGGACTACTGGTGGTATCTTGAACTCAGAAAGTACGGCGGCGTTAAGCACGCAGGCTTCGGACTCGGCTTTGAAAGACTTATCATGTACCTCACAGGTATCGGAAATATCCGTGACGTTGAAGCATTCCCCAGAACAGTAGGAAGTGCAGATTTCTAAAAAAACAATAACACATAAATACCCCTTTCGTAACGAAAGGGGTTATTTTTTTGCATATTAGATTACAAAAGCTTTCATTTTCTTTTTAACTAAAATATCAAGCGTGCAAAAAGTTGTCATATACATGTCATTGTATGGCTGTCCATGTCAGTATATAATGGTATTGAGCCGAGGAAATCGGCAAGAAAAGGGGTGAAAAAATGATTTTTGAATTGAAAGGACAAACGCTTAAAATCGAGGATTCAATTATTGCGGAAGGAGCATTGAACTTCGTTACTTTCAGGGTGAAATGTGACAAGGCTTGGAAAAAACGTAATATAACGGTACGCTTTTTCCACACAGGCACAGAGGAGTCCGCCGACCTGCCCGACATTAAGGAATCGAAAAGCTACTATTTTCCCGAAAGCCTTTTGAAGGAAGGCGTTGTGGAAATTGGAGTTATCGGTATTGACAGTAAGGGCGAGGTAATTACTACTGAAAAGAAAGAAATTGCAATCAAAGGGAGCGTAAGCGGTGGGGAGACGCCAAAGATAAGCAAGGACGCCTATGCCGAATACGTAAATGACGTGCTATATCACAGGAAGAAGTGTGAAAAGGCAGAAAAGACCGCACTTGAAGCAATGAAAAAATGCCAAAAAGCAGAGAAGTCTATGGAACAGATGCATTCCGCCTGTCAAAAAAGCGAAAAGCTGTGCCGTGAAATTCTTGAAAACGTATCGGGTGCACTTGATGCTATTGGAATATCAATTAGAGACGTAAAAAATGCAGAAACTAATCTTCTGTTTGCTGAAAGTGAACTTAGAACAGGGGAAGAAAAGAGAGAAAGTGGCGAAAGGCTCCGCCGTATTGAGGAAAGAGAGCGAGAAAAAGGGGAACTCTCAAGAAAAGAAAGCGAAATTGAAAGAGACCTTTCCGAAAAGGGGAGAGTGAGCTCCGAAAAAGCGAGAGCAATATCAGAGACACTAAGAAATGAAAAGCTCCGTGATTTTGATATAAGACTTACAAAGCTTGAAGAAAGGAAAAACTTATTTCCGTATTGCACTGAGAAAATTTCTTTTGATACTTCATATTCCGCAGAAAGTTTTCAGAGACTCAAAGGAATAAGAATTTTCGGTAAAAGTACAATTTGTGACAACCTTATAAAATCAGTAGCAGAAGACGGATATTTTAACATAAAGCTTGACGGTAGAGAAGAGAAGCTTGAACTAAAAAAACCACTTCATGGTATCGGAGATATTTTTGATGAGCTTGTCCTCGAAAAAGACGAAGCTTATGTTATACGACGTACAGTTGAGATTACTTTTGGCGGAGATGAAGATATTTTAGAGGAGGGGACGGAGAACGGCAAAAATACATTTATTTTTTCACTACCTTATGACGTTCTTGTTTCTGACGAAACTTCGGGAATATGCAGTCTTTTCAGCTTTGGAAAAGAGATAAGTGTCAGCGGAAACCATGTATGCTTACTTCTTTCAAAAGAAGAATATCCCACTAAATCAAAGTTATCCGAAAAGCTTCATAATGTAAAAACCGAAGGAAAGCCTTTTTCTATCATACTGCCATTGGCAAATGAAAAAAGAGAAAACGTATTCACGGTAAATCTTCCTGATCTAATCAAGCAAACAGAAGTAAGCGAAGCATGTCTTGGTGTCCTATGTATTGAAAGAAACTTACTTGAAATACTTGAAAAACTAAAACAAAACATAGAAGAAATGAAAAAGGAGAAATAATATGAACTTAAAACAAAAATTTTTATCACGAAAATTCTGGGCGGGTCTTGCAGGCTTTATTGCACCTATACTTATACTTTTTAAAATGCCCGAAAACGACGTTACCACGGTAACTGCACTTCTTACCTCATGTGGCTCACTTATAGCATACATATTTGCCGAAACCTCCGTTGACATGGTAAGAGAAAGCACACAGGCAAGCGATGATATTTACTGAGGGGGTATTTATTGCAGTACTCGGCATTATAGGAAGTGCTATAGGCTCATTCGGCGGTGTGCTTTCATCACAGAAGATGATAAAATACCGCCTCACCAAGCTTGAAGAAAAGGTTGACAAGCATAACAATCTCGTTGAGAGAATGTCCAACCTTGAAATAAAAAACAAGGTGTGTGAGCATAGGATTGACGACCTTGAAAGAAAGGTATCATAATATAATCAAAGAAAAACGTCCCGAAGTATCACCCTCTATTACGAGCTTTCCGCTTATCCCTTTTAAAAGAATATTCGTTTGAAAATTCAGTTCAACCGCATCCCCGTCGATGTAAAGGCGGGGATATTTCATATCCTCTAAAAGCTCGAAAATGAAGAACACGTTTTTTTCAAGAATATCTTTTTCAAGACCGTCCTCTAAAATGCCTTCCGTAATATCGGCACTTTCTATTATTCTCACAGCTTCTGTAGCATCAAGAAGTCCGTATCCGCTTTTCTCTCTCATATAAGAGTTGTCAATATATTCATTGTTTTGAGAAGATATAAGACTTCCGTTTGCCGACATGAGAATAATACCCTTTAGCGTAAGATAAGTGCTATTATTTCGCACGTCAAGAAGCTGTACCGCTACTCCCGAAACAAAAGGGGTAGCAAAGCTTGTACCAAAGTTTTGAAAATCCGCATTACCGCTTCTGTCAACGTATCCTATCCATTCACCGGGGGCTGATATTTCGGGCTTGTGTGGAAGTGTAGTATTTGTTGAAAAAGCCGACGTTTCACCTATTTCAAACGGAGGGGTACTAGCTGAAAGGGGAGCGGTTTTTGTGATGGCATTTCCTACGGTTAATGCATTGTATGCCTTTGCGGGACTTGCAGTTTTGGTGTAGTTTCCTGCGGCGCTTACAAAAAGAAAATTATTATTTATTAGAAGTCTGTCTATTTGACGGTCAAAGTCGCCCCTTATTCCGTCATGCATTGTACCTGCACTGTAATTTATTACCCTGACTCCATCGCTTATCATTCTTTCTATAGCATCGTATACGTTTTTTTCTGAATAGGTAGGAGCAAAGTACGTTTCGGCATCCCTTACAACACCTAAAAATTTTACGCCGTCCGCCATAACTTCTTGTGATATGATTTCAGATACAACGCAGGTAGGATGACGGTCAATTTTTGGTGGAATAACTGAAGGGTACACAGTTATATCTACACCTAAAAGTCCTTTTGCCATATTGTCAAATATTATGTTTTCAGCAGAGATTACACCAACCTTAACACCTTTTCCCAAGAGATTTATTTCAGGTGAGTTTGTGCCCGTTTCACCTGCCCGTATTTGGGACAAAACAATTTCATCTGACATTTTTTCGGGTACGTTAAAGGTATAGGGGGAGACGCTTTGCACCTTAGGGTGAGAAAGGAGAAAAATTCTTTCTTCTTCATTTAACAGTACAATAGCAGTGGGGGAATAGCTTGATATGTAAATCCATCTGCTTTCAGGAATTTTCGCTTCTGTTAAAACAGATATGTTTGTCTCTTTGAAATTATCTTCTTCATATTCAAACCAAATATAAAACGCTCCGAATTTATCAGAGCGTAATTTTTCGTTCATAACGGCACCTCCATAGTGCCATTTTATGTATTTTGTACCGTTACTGTGACAAAGGTGGGGCGGTGCTTGATTTTAGGTAAGAATTTACCAAGATAATCTTCAAGCTTCATTGTAACCGTTGTGGTGTCAATGTTTGGGTGCATGCAAAGTGCATCACACTTCAGAAGGTCACTGTCAACCGCTAGAGACACCTCGAAATCTCTGTCATAAAGAAGGCTTAAAGTACTAAGAGAGCCAGAATGGCAGTTCAGCATTTCAAGGAGCATATCCTCGGGTGCAAAGCTGAGTCTTGATGAGCCAAGCTCCTTTGAAACCTCCGCTGTTCGGAAGGTCTTTTCAAAAGGCATAACAAGGAGGTAAAAGTGTGTCTTTTTTCTGTCGGTTAGGAAAATGTTCTTGCAATGTCTTGCAGTGATACCAAGCTCTTTATCAAGTGCCTCTTTTTCTTCTACAGTAAATCTTGCATCGTGTCGGTAAATCTGATGGTCTATTTTCATTTCATCGAGCTTATCAAGTATAAACTTTTCTGCTTCAGTCATTTTTATCTCCTTTGATTTCAATCATTTTTATGTTAGAATTTGAATCTTTTCTGCCCCATATAAGCCATATTACAAAAAAGGTAAGTGCAAATAACAATACACCGCAAAAAGCGGAAAGAGTTGTGTTTTGCCACACTGCATTTACAGCAAAGTATCCCGAAAAAGCCAAAATAAGGGGAAGAAGAAAAACTGCAAATGCATAGAGCAATACTTTTCTCGTATGTGTAAAGAGTACTACCGAATCACCGACACTTGCACCAAGTACGTTTTTAACTTTTGTTTCCACTGTACTTGCCTTGTCACAGTGACCTCCGCATTTTGCACGGCAGGTGTCACAGGCGGAAAGTCTCTTTACACCTACAATGGCAAAGTCGCCCTCAAGCCTTATAACTATACCTTCACTTTTCATATTCTTCTCCTAAAATATAACTTTCAGCAGCCCTGAGCCCGTCAAGCGCAGCACTTGTAATGCCTCCTGCCCAGCCTGCTCCTTCACCAATGGGGTATACTCTTTTAAAGCCTGTTGCTCGAAGTCCACTGTCTCGTGATATCCTTACAGGTGATGACGTTCTTGTTTCAATACCTGTCAATGGTGCTGATGCCTCCTTAAAAAAGGAATGGGAAATTGCGAATTTTCTGAGTCCCGTTTTGAGCAGTGCCGATACGGGAGAGGGAAGTATCAGGTCGAGATTTGTCCCTACAACCCCGTGAGGATATGTGGGCTGTATTTTATCAAAGCCCACACTTTTTCTTCCTTCGAGGAAATCATCTACTCTCTGACAAGGGGCTAGATTGTTTCTTGCTATCAGCCATGCTGAGCGTTCAAGATTTCTTTGATACTCCATAGCACCGAGTGCAGTGTTGCCATAGTCGCTTGAAAGCACCGATACTGCGATAGCTGAATTTGAGTTCTTTTCGTTTCTTGCATGGTAGCTCATGCCATTTGTTACGATTGACTCGTTTTCGGAAGCAGAAGCCATAACAAGACCTCCCGGACACATGCAAAATGAGTAGACACCGCGATCGCCCTCTCTGTGAGAAACTGAATATTCAGCATGAGGAAGAAGCCCTGAATAAGCCGCTTTTCCATACATAGAATATTCAATGTCTTCTCTTAAATGCTCAATTCTCACTCCTACCGAGAAATCCTTTCCCCTAACGTCAAAGCCTCTTTTTAAGAGCATTTTGTATGTGTCGTGACTGCTATGACCTGTAGCGATAAATACCGCAGGTGCAGAAATGGTATCTTTGCCGTTTATTTCGACAGTACAAAATTCGCTTTCTTCCTTTATGTCGGTAATAGTAGAGTTGAAATGTACCTCACCGCCGAGAGAAATTATTTCACGTCTTATATTTTTTACAACGTCTTTGAGTTTATCCGTACCTACGTGAGGCTTTGCTTCAATAAGAATTTGTTCCGGTGCACCGTGCTCAACAAGAGTTTTCAAAATAAAAGATGTGCGTTTGTCGTTTACTCTTGTTATAAGCTTACCGTCGGAAAAAGCACCTGCACCGCCTTCACCGAACTGGATATTGGAGTTCTCGCGAAGTATTCCCGTTTCAAGATAGCTTGATACGGTTTTGTTTCTATCGTCAATAGCCTCGCCTCTTTCAAATACTATAGGGCGGTATCCCTTTCTTGCAAGCATAAGAGCGAGAAACATACCCGAAGGACCGAATCCGCAAATGACTGGACGAAGCATTTCTTTTTTTGGAGTCCTGTCAAGAGAAGAGGGCGGATAGGGCAGTGCTTCAAAGAGGGATACGTTTGCATCCTCTTTGATTTTTGCACTATCTTCTACCTCTACAAGAGCTGTAAGAACAAATTTTATATCATCTTTTTTTCTGGCATCTACGGATTTTTTATATACCGTAAAGGATTTTGACTTAATGCCGTAACGTCGGAGAGATGAGGCGATAGCCTCACTCTCCGACGTTGTGTAAGAGCATTTTATGTTTTTTACAAGAAGTTTAATTTTTTATACCTCCTTGTCTGTAAGCTCGAAGGTTACAGAAAAATTGGGGTAGGGAAGATAAGCCCATGAGGTCTCCTTCTTAAACGAGGGAGTTAGAAATACCGTGTAAAGACCTGATGTGGAGTAGGTTGATAAGTCGAGAGAAAGAAGCAGGTCGTTTATTACAATTTCCTTACTTGATGAGTTCATTACTATAATATTTGATTCGACGTCACGGAACTTTATTTCCATATCATCGGGAAGATTTACTACGTTGATATCGTCTGACGTAACAGATATTTCCTGACATTTAACGTTTTTGAGCTTTGCAGTGATTGTGGCAGTGTTTTGCGCTGTTACAAGCTCAAGCCCCTCGGGAAGCTTTATTAGTGTTGTAACAGTAGTACTCATAGTTTCTCCGATAGCCCTTTCGTTTATGGGGTCAAGAGAAATTGAATTCATTTCTTCAAGTATCTTGGGGTCACCCTTGATCTCTACTCTTGATGGCGTTATGTTAAAGCTTATTTGTGAATTTGCAAAAGTACCGTTTGCCTGAGATGCCGAGAGGGTAAGTGTTTTGGTGGTGTATACAGGAAGCTTTACTTTTACAGACTTTGTACTGAGCCTTATGTTCTCGGTGGAAATGGTCTCGCCATAATAGTCTTTGAGTATAAGCTCGGAAGTAGCCTCAACGCTTCCGCTGATAGTACCGAAATCAACCTGTGCTACAACCTTGTCAATTTTTGCTGTTTCTGTTGCAGGACCGCTAACCGTTACTGAGGTTATAGCTTTTGACTGACTGTCGTATATAACGCAGTCACCGAGTGTATAGTTTGAAGGAAGTGTGTATCTGGGGTCAACCACAATGTCAAAGGATGTAGCAACAGTTTTGTCGATAGACACTGTAATGTATTTGGGGTTAACAGAAACAACACTTGTACCTGCTGGTGGTACAACGCTGACAGGAAGCTCGTAAACCCCTGCTTCTTTAAGCTTTGAAAGGTCTATTGTTGCTGCAATACTTTCGTAATCTACTTTATTGAGTGTGCTTTTTTTACCAGATAAAACAATTTCTACTTCGTAGATTGCGTCGGATATAAGGGAAAGCTCGGTTTCGTTAAGGAGAACGTCTTTGTTCTTTATGTTTACTGTTATAGCATCGAAGCTTTTTTCTGACGTTGGACTTTCGACCTCGGACACGTAAAACCAGAGAAGAAGGGCACACAAAAAGGATATTATTCTCACCCAGATGTTTTTATCAGAAAAGAACTTATTTATTTTTTCTCTTTTACTTTGTGATACTTCTTCTGAATATACGTCTTTGTCTTCCATAACTTCCTCTCCTTTCACTTATTCTTATCACTCTTGGGAAGCTTGATTTTCATTTTAAGTGTGGGCTTTTCTTTATCTATAAGCTCGTTTTCAAGCTCTTTCTTCAAGGAATAGAGGTCAAATCCTCGGGATAGCTTTCCGCCCTTTGCAACCGATATCGTACCCGTTTCCTCTGAAACTACGATTACAAGTGCATCGCTGTTTTCACTCATACCGATAGCGGCACGGTGCCTTGTGCCTATGTTTCTGATAATGTTGGCGTTGTAGGAAAGGGGAAGGAAGCAGCCGCAAGCATAAATTCTATTATCTCTGATAATTACCGCACCGTCATGAAGAGGTGCTTTGTTGAAGAAAATGTTCTTCAACAGGAAAACGTTTATATCGGCATTTACGATAACACCCGTCTTGATATTGTCACCTAGCTTTGTACCTCGCTCAATAACGATAAGAGCACCTGTTTTTGTAGCTGCAAGCTCCTGAGCTGCTGTACAAAGGGCCTCTATTGATTTTTTCGTTTCGCTGTCGTCTGTGTTTTCTCTTAAATTCAAATTTTTAAAGGATTCGTTACCCACCTTTTCAAGCATAGAACGAATTTCGGGTTGGAATATTATGAAAACCGCAAGAAGTCCAACCTGAACAATGTTACCGAGAATAAAAGCCAGTACGTTAAGCTTGAGAAGAGCACTAATACCAAGCATTGCGAAAAGAAGGAAAATTCCTACCGCAAGCTTTCCAGCTCTCCTGTCCATTATAAATACAATAATATAATAAAAAATTACTGAAACAATGAGTACGTCAAGCACGTCGGTTACAGCAACACCCGCAAACTGATTTATAATGTAGTTAAAGAAATCCTTAAGTACACTCATTTCCGTAAGGCTCTCCTTTTCAAAAAATTTACCTATCATAATAAATGATAACATATAAACGGCGGTTTTGTAAATGTTTTTTTGAAAATTTATAATAATTTTTTTAATGTATCAAAGCGTTTTTAACTGATGAATTCCCTTTTGCATAATATGACAGGGAAAGGGGAGAATTCTATGTCTGCTGAGGACAGCTTTTTCATAAATCTCGGTACTGTAACGATGGCACATAAGGCGAAGAAAATACTGGAAGAGCATGGCGTGCCGTCAACCGTTGGCAAGAGGGCGACCACCTCGGCAGGCGGATGCAGCTTTGGTGTTTATGTGAAAAAAAGAAAGAGGGAAGAGGTAATAGCCCTTCTAAGAGCATATTCAGTCAAGATAATGTAATCATATAAGGAGGTGATATTTTGATATACATGGATAACAGTGCAACGTCTCATCCTAAGCCGTACTCGGTAAGACGGGCTGTGAAAAGAGCGTATTCCAAGTTTTATGCTAATGCAGGAAGAGGCTCGTCGAAGGATGCGCTTCGTGCGGCAAATGAGCTTTACAGTGCAAGGGAGGCTCTTGGTGCTCTTGTGGGCACGTCACCCGAAAATATAGTGTTTACCTACAATGCAACATATGCACTCAACATGGCACTTCACGGAATAATAAAAGAGGGAATGACAGTGGCGGTTGACCGTTTTTCTCACAATTCGGTATTACGCCCACTTTACGCACTGTCGGCAAAGGGGGTAAAGCTTAGATTTCTCGAAAGCAGTATCACTCGTGACAGCGTAATAATAGATAGCTTTGAAAGACTTGTAAGACAGGAAAAGGTAGACGTTTTGGTACTGAACCATACCTCCAACGTAACAGGAAAGATAGCTCCTGTAAAAAGACTTTCGGAGGTGTGTCGCCAGTTTGGGGTATACCTTGTTCTTGATGCCTCACAGGGTATAGGAAGCAGTGACATTGACATGAAAGAATTGGGTGTCGATATACTTGCTTCATCGGGACATAAAGGACTTTACGGAATTACAGGAACGGGGTTTCTTGCCGTAAATGATAATTTTCCATTGACTCTTGAGCCTCTTATAACAGGTGGAAGCGGAATTTTTTCTATGGAAAAGGAAATGCCCGCCCTTCTTCCTGAGCGTCTCGAAGCAGGGACTCTCGGAATGATTGGTATTTCTTCCATGAAGGCAGGTGCGGAGTTTCTTCTTGACGTTGGAGCAGATGCCGTAGGCGAATGGGAGAAAAGCATGAGGAACCGTATAATTTCAGGACTTATGAACATAAGCGGAACAGAGGTCTACAATGCTGATGTAAATGCTAAATCCATTATACTGTTCAACGTTCATGGGCTGACCTCATCGAGCCTTGCCGATAAGCTTGACAGAGCAGGCTTTGCTGGAAGAGCGGGTTATCACTGTGCTCCTCTTGCCCATGAACTCATTGGAACAAACAATTCCGAAAACGACGGTGCAATGCGTCTATCTATTGGAATTTTCAATACAGATAAGGAATGTGACAAGCTGATTTCTGCCGTAAATAAGATAGCTACAGAAAAGAATTACTAAAAAACAAAACTTTCTATTTACATATTAACGATTTTGTTGTATAATATCGTGGCATAAGTGACATGTTCTATTGAGTAATATATTTATAAAAGGAGAAAATAAGATGAAATACGTTTGTAATGTATGTGGCTACGTTTACGACGAGGAAATCGGAGATCCAGATAACGGAATTGAAGCAGGTACTCTTTGGGAGGATGTTCCCGATAATTTTGAATGCCCTCTTTGCGGAGTAGGCAAGGACGAATTTTCGGAGGAATAAGAACTCAAGCCATTAAAAATATCCACTTCTTAAGAAGTGGATATTTTTGTTATATTATGGAGTGTAACGGTGAACAAAAAAGAGATAATATATAAATCCTAACTCCTTGGAGCTATTTTAATATTCTATCAAAAAAAGTGTTACACTTAGTTTAATAATTAATCACATTATAGTATATCCCGTGATAATTCCTATTATCGCCGATATAATAATCAATAGTATAGGATGAAGCTTCTTGAAGGATAAAACAAGTGTCAGTACAAGTGTAAAAAGTGAAACGTAAAATGCAGGTGCTTGGAAAACCTCAAGAGAAACGCCGTTAGGGAAGAAAACGGTTGCTCCTACTGATATTACTGCCGAAGCGATAAGACCTATAACGGTAGGCTTAAGTCCCGACATCAGTCCCTTAACAACACTGCTCTTGCTGAATTTTTCGTAGATATTGGCTATGGCAAGAATGATTATGAAGGAAGGAAGTACAACGCCCAGCGTTGCAAAGAATGAACCCCAGAAGCCTGCCGCTTCGCTTCCTATATAGGTAGCCATGTTTACGGCAATAGGACCTGGTGTACTCTCACTTATGGCAATGAAATCAATTATATCCTGACTGTCTGCAAGTCCGTGTTTTGTAACCTCCTCTTGTATAAGAGGAATCATAGCATAACCGCCGCCAAATGTGAAAGCACCTATTTTAAAGAAAATGTAGAAAAGTGTGAGTATAATCATTTGTTATTCCTCCTTTCCTCCACCTTAGAAAATATGAGTCCCAAAATTGCCGAAAGGATAATAACCGCAAAAATATTCACATCAAGGAATACAACGAGAATAAATGAAAGAGCCATTAAGAAATAGGGGAGCACACCCTTTTTAACCTTTTTATACATATTAACAAGAGTCTTAATAATAAGTGCAAGAACGCCTGCTCTGATTCCGTAGAAGGCATATTCAACAGCCTTTATATCCCTGAACCCTCTAAGTACGGTTGATATTATAAAAATAATTGTGAAAGAAGGAACAACAACACCGAGGGTTGCGAAGAAAGACCCCCAGAATCCACATACTTTGTAGCCCACGAAGGTGGCAGAGTTTATTGCAACAGGACCGGGAGTTGATTCTGCAATGGCGACGATATCAAGAATATCATCGTCACTTATCCACTTCTTTTCTTCTACGGCTTCTCTTTGAATGAGGGATATCATAGCCCAACCCCCGCCAAAGGTAAAAGCACCTATTTTAAAAAACGTTATAAAGAGCTCCCATAGCTTTTTTATCATTTAGCACCTCGTATTTACAAAAAATTATCTTTTATTATTTTATTGCTTTTTGCATATTAGAATTCGTTATTTTTAATACTTTATTTTTTGCAATGCTCCATACATGCCAGAGAAAAAATGGTATTGTATAACACGCAACAGCCCTTATTCCAAGAAGAATACCGATGTCTGCGACACCTTTTCCCGTGAGGTAATTTGTTACTATCTGAAGCACTAAACAGTGAGACAGGTAAACCGAAAAAGAGCTTTTGTGAATAAAAGAAAGAAATTTTTTGATTTTTTTAAAGCACGAATTTTCAATTGTAATGCAAATATAGAGCATCACGAATACTGTGAGAATATCTGTGAAGAATTTGAGTACGTCGCCGTCGAAAACGTAAACCCCTTTTGCGTATTGCCAATGGTGGATAACTGTTATTAAAATCACCGTAACAACAGAAAGAACAACAGAAAAGCCCGAGCTTTTCAAGGCGTTTTTTATATCTTCGTAGTGCTTACCCGTATAAAGGCCTATTACCCAGAAAACGAGATAGGTTACGAACATAATTGAGCGATAAGGAAAATTTATTCCAAGCTGCCAGATGAGTGGGTCAAATTTTAACATAAATACAGTTATAAGCCCTGCAAATGGTACACCAATGAAGAAGGGCACGTGTTTTACAAGAAGCTTCCACAATGGCATAAGAATGTAAAACTGCATTACTATCACAACGTAATAAAATTGTGCGGATAGGTCTCCTACAAGAATGTACTTAATAAGTGGCATAATACCCTTTTCGACCCAACCAAGCTTTAGAAAGTAGAGGTAATAAACAACTACCCACAGACAGTAGGGGAGATATATCTTGAGAAAACGCTTTGCAATGTATTTAAAATAATTTTCGGTTTTTTCGCTGTCGAATGACAAAGCCATCTTTACAGCGCCGCTGAAAAGAAAGGCGGGTACAACGTATGCGGCAATTTTCCACGGCATGAAAATGATAAAAAGCTGTATAGAGTCACGGTTAAGAGACGTTATACCAATTGACAGAACGTGAACCAGTATAACACCAATGCATGCAAAGGCGTTGAAATAATTGAGCTCTTTTGAGTATTTTTTCATTTTCTCACTCCTTTTTCTAAATTATAAATGATATGACGAAGAAAGTCAATAAAAGCATAAAAACCTCTTGAAAAAATCTTCCTGTTATTGTATAATACGGCAGTAAACTAAAAGTTTTTAAAATGGAGAGCTTTATAGATATTATTTTGGAATGTATACTTGCCATAACGTGGAAGCAGTGCGTTATGTAGGTTGTAGGAGCATTGCTTATATAGCTTGCAATAAAGAAAGAATATGAACGCTCGCTTATTCTTCAGATTGGCTTTGGCGTGATATTTGTAAACTTTCCCTTGTCAGGTGTTCTCGACCAGCCAAATGAGGTTATCGTAACAATACCGGGTATTCATTCGCTGCCTTTTCTAAACAAATATTGAAGCAAGTGAAGCACTTCCGCTCTTGCTCTTTATCGGTATAGGCACTATGATAGACTTAGGACATCTTCTTTCAAACTCCAAGATGTGCCTTTTTGGTACGGCGGACGTAGCCTTACTCGCTACAAGACAAGGACAACAAATGAAAATGAACGCAAAATATCTGCCAAGAGGCTGTCGTGGTTTGACTCTCCTCGGATTCAGGAGGAAATCACATGAATAATTTTATTGAAACGTTTAAAAACACAGTTGACACTAAAACTCTTCTTCATGTGGCGACAGTAATGCGGCAGGGAATGCTAGCAATTTTTCAGTAATGGCTGTAATTGCTATAATCGTTTTCTGATTTGCATCATTTTCTGCAAAAAAGAAATAAAAAACTTCAAGTCTCCACCTTTTTTTGAGGTGGAGACTCTTGTCAAACTCGTAAAAATATTGTATAATTAGATTTAAGAAAAATAACGGAAGGTAAAAGATATGCAGCTTCTAAAAGACATGATAGCTGAAAAAGGCAAGGTTTTCCCAGGTAACATTTTAAAGGTAGACAGCTTTCTCAACCATCAGATTGATACCGACTTTTTAAACGAAGTGGGGAAAGAGTACTTTGAACGTTTCAAAAACGATAACGTTAATAAGATAATGACTATCGAGGCATCGGGAATAGGCATTGCGTGTATTGCCGCACAGTACTTCCACGTGCCCGTAGTGTTTGCGAAAAAGAACAAGACGAAAAATATTGCCGCAGACGTTTATTCCTCAAACGTGGTGTCTTACACCCACGGCAGAGAGTATACGGTTATTGTGTCGAAGCAGTTTCTTACCCCTAATGACAGAGTACTTATTATAGATGACTTCCTTGCAAACGGATGTGCTATGATGGGGCTTATTGATATAGTGAAAGCATCGGGTGCTACCCTTGTTGGTGTTGGTGCAGTTATAGAAAAAGGCTTCCAGCGTGGCGGCGATATTCTGAGAAAAGAAGGAATCCGAGTTGAATCTCTTGCAATAATAGACGAGATGACAGACGATTCCATTATATATAGGGACTGATTATGGATTTAAAGAATATCGAATACGTACTTTTCGACCTTGACGGTACTATAACCGAGCCGTTTGACGGTATAACTAAGGCGGTACAGTACTCACTCTCAAAGCTCGGTGTTGAGGTCGAGGACAGAAATACTCTTAAGCCATTCATTGGACCTCCTCTCAAGTACGGATATATGACCTTTTTTGGCTTCGATGAAGAAAGGGCAATAGAGGCAGTAAGACTTTACCGTGAGTACTACAGCAATGGCGGAATGTACGACTGTCAGCTTTACGACGGTGTAGAGGCGCTTCTTCGCGATATGTCGAAGAAGTTTAGGCTTGTACTTGCTACCTCCAAGCCACAGCCCTTTGCTGAGAAAATCCTTGAAAAGTTTGATTTGAAGAAATATTTTTATCACCTAGTAGGTGCAACCTTCGACGATAAGGTATCCGAAAAAAGCGATGTCATAAGAAAGGTTATTGCCGATTTGAACCTTGACCCCGCAAAAGCACTGATGATAGGGGATAGGTACTACGATACCGATGGTGCAAAGGAGAACGGGGTGGCATCTGTAGGTGTTACCTACGGATACGGTGAAAGAGAAGAATTTAAGTCTGCCGAGCTTATTTTTGACTCGGTAGAGGAGATGTATAATTATTTTTGCAGATAATGCAAAGCGTTAAAAATTTGGAGGCTGTCTTGAAAAGAATATTTTTACTTTTTTTGATTTTGACTCTTTTGTTTGCTGCTTCTTGTGCAAAGGATACTCCCACAGAAGTACCCGAGGTTAAAGAGGATATAGAAACTCCCGTTGAGCCTGACGAGCCCGAAAAACAAGATGAGCCTGTTGTAACCCTCCCCGAAGAACCCGAGATTGACCCTACAAAAACGGAGATATCTCTCACAACGGGTCTCCCTTGCACTCCCGAAACGAGAAGTGCACGTCCTATTGCGGTCATGATAAACAACAACAAGGTAAGCTATCCTCAGGAATCCATTTCCAAGGCTGATATAGTGTATGAGTGCGATATGGAGGGTGGTGTCACAAGACTCATGGCAGTTTTTTCCGACTGGACGGAGCTTGGTAACGTTGGTTCTATGCGTTCCGCAAGAAACTACTTTATCGACCTTGCAATGAGCCACGATGCCATATACGTTCACGCAGGTGGAAGCCCATCGGCATATACAAGCATTGCAGACAGCGGTATCAATAATATCGACGGTGTAAATATGTACACTATCCCCGATGATACCTTCTGGCGAGACAGAGACAGAATAAGAGAGTGTGGCTATGAGCATTCTATGATGACAAGCGGTGAGAAGATTTATACCGCTGTCACAAAGCTTAAATACCGTACTGAGCATAAAAGCTCCTTTTCAAAAGGCTATAATTTCAGAAGTGAGTTTTGTGAGCCTAAAAACGGAAAACTTGCCGAAAGCATAACCCTTGTTCATTCAAACTACATAACTGTCGAGTTTATTTATGATGTAAAAGCTTCAAGATACCTTAAGAGAAGCTTTGGCTCATCTCACATGGACGGCTCAAACGGCGAACAGCTTGCATTTGAAAACGTAGTAGTTCTTTTCGTTTCCGAAAAGGTGGTTGACGAAGAGGGAAGACTCGACCTTAACCTTATCGGTAGTGGAAAGGGCTATTACCTCAGCGGAGGCAAGGTGCTTGATATTGAATGGTCAAGAAGTGTTGAAGGAACACTTTTTACTCTCACCGAAAGCGGTGAAGAGCTAACCCTCAATCCCGGTAAAACTCACATAACACTTTTTAATAAAAATAATTCTAAAAACGTGATAATAAAATAACGGAGGACACCCTTAAGTATGCAGAATTTCAAAAATTATCTTGCCGAGGTTTTGTCGGATAAAATAAAATCGGCGTTTGCAACAGACGTTGAGGCGAAAGAGCTTTCCCTCATGTTTGAATTTCCTCCCGAGCCCCACATGGGGGATATAGCTTTCCCTTGCTTTAAGCTCAGCCGTACACTTCGCCGTTCGCCTCAGCAGATTGCCGAAGCATTGAATGACGGCTTGACAGTTGAGGGTGCCGAAAAGACCGAGGTCGTTTCAGGTTATCTCAACGTGTTTATAAACGCAGGCTACACAGTAAACTCCATGCTTTCATCTATCATCAAAGCAGGAGACAATTTCGGAAAGCTCACTGTCGGTGAGGGCAAGACTATGTGTATCGACTACTCCTCACCCAATATGGCAAAGCGTTTCCACATAGGTCACCTCGGTACTACCGCTATTGGTAACTCTATCAAGAGAATACACGAGTTTTCGGGATATAACTGTGTAGGTATCAACCACCTTGGCGACTGGGGTACACAGTACGGACGACTTGCCGTTGCCTACAGCAAGTGGGGAAGTCGTGAAGAAGTAGAAAGACTCGGTGTAAAAGAGCTTGAAAGAATTTATCAGAAATTCTACATCGAAGCAGAAAAAGACCCCTCCCTCAACGACGAGGCAAGAGCCGCATTTACAAAGATGGAAAACGGCGACGAGGAGCTTCTTGCAATCTGGCGTTGGTTTAAGGAAATAAGCCTTAAGGAGTTTATGACCACCTACGACCTTCTTGGCATCAGCTTTGAAAGCTACAGCGGAGAAAGCTTCTATAACGATAAGATGGACGCCGTTGTAAAAGAAATTGACGAAAAAGGACTTCTTGTTGAAAGCGATGGTGCAAAAATCGTTCCTCTCGAGGACTATAAAATGCCCCCCTGTATCATTCTTAAGAGCGACGGCTCAACTATATATGCAACACGTGATATAACCGCCGCCCTATACCGTAAGAAAACCTACGACTTTGATAAGTGTATCTACGTTACAGACGCAGGACAGAGTCTCCACTTTGCACAGTTCTTCAAGGTAATAGGCCTCATGGGCTACGACTGGGAGGACAAGCTTGTTCACGTGCCTTATGGAAAGGTAAGTATTGCAGGACAGAAGCTTGCAACACGTGCAGGTAACGCGGTACTCCTTACCGACCTCTTTGACGAGGCAATAAGACGTGTAAGAGCAGTTATTGAAGAAAAGAATCCTGACTGTGAGGATAAGGACGAGATTGCAAGAAAGGTAGGCGTTGGCGCCGTTATCTTCAATCAGCTTTCCGCAGGACGTATCAAGGATATCAACTTCGTATGGGATGAAGCACTTAACTTTGATGGAAACACAGGCCCTTACGTACAGTACACATACGTTCGTGCTTGCAGTGTTCTTGAAAAGATTGAAAGCGAAAACACAGAATATCCCGAAACAGTAACAGACGAAGAAAAGGAAATGATAAAGACGCTTTCTCTTTTCCCGCTTCGTGTTTCTCAAGCACTTGAGGACTATGAGCCCTTTATTATTTCAAGATATATGCTTGACGTAAGCCATGCCTTTAACCGCTTCTATCATAATTGCCCAATAAGCAAGGCAGATGAAAAGACAAAGGCTTTAAGACTCGATATCTGCCGTGCTACAAAGTCGGTACTTGGCAATGCGCTTTGGCTTATCGGCATGGAAAAAACTGAAAAAATATAAACTTCAAAGGAGATAAAATTAATGAGTGGACATAGCAAGTGGGCTAATATAAAGCATAAAAAAGAATAGACCGATGCCCAAAGAGCAAAGGTTTTCACAAAGATTGGTAAGGAAATTGCTGTTGCAGTAAAGGAGGGCGGTCCTAATCCCTCATCTAACAGTAAGCTCAGAGATATTATCGCAAAGGCAAAATCCAACAACGTTCCTAACGATAATATCGAAAGAATTATTAAGAAAGCAAGTAACGAAGACGCTAACTACGAGGTTATCTACTACGAGGGCTACGGACCTTCTGGAATTGCCGTAATAGTTGAAGCAACAACAGATAACCGAAACAGAACAAGTGCCGAGGTACGCCACTATTTTGATAAATTCGGCGGCAACATGGGTGCTATCGGCTGTGTTAGCTTTATGTTTTCGGATAAGGGTATTATCCTTATTGAAAGTGAAGACATTGACGAGGACGTTATGATGGAGGACGCACTTGAAGCAGGTGCCGAGGACGTGTCTCTTGACGAGGATATCTTCGAGATAACTACAGCTCCCTCCGACCTTTCAGCCGTTGCAGATGCACTCACCGCAAAGGGATACAAGTTCGTTTCCGCCGAGCCTTCAAAGGTTCCTTCAAACTATTCATCCCTCGACAGCGAGGACGACATCACAATGATGACAAAGCTCCTCGATGCCCTTGACGACAACGAAGACGTTACCAATGTATGGCACAACTGGGATAACTAAACAAAAGGGGCTGTAAAAAACTCGGTTTGAGTTTTTTACAGCCCCAACTCGTAGGAGATAGGAAAAAATGCTTCAGAACGGACAAACCAAAGCCCGTCGGCGTACGATTGTACGGCAGTGGCGAGGTTTGTTCGTAGTCAAAAACATACAATTTTTCACAAAAAACTCATTTTTGAGTTTTTTACCTTGAAAATTAACTGTAAAAGCTTTATAACAACCTTAAATTGCTTTGTTTTTTTGTTTTTGACGGTCTGGACTTTTTTTACATCTCCTTTAACTTTTATATGAAAAACTTGACTTTAATTCATTAAAATGGTATACTTATATAATAAATTCTCCCTTATCCTCAAAATCGGGGATATAGTCTTCGGTAGCAGAGCTTCTTTCTTGAACGTATCCGTTGAAGCCAAGCTTCTCAAAGCACTCGCACACTCTTTTGTATTCAATAGAGGTGAGCCGTCTGTTGATTTCTGGGAAGTCACGGCACTTTTCCGTCGGTGTAAACTGACTCATGAGGCTTACAAGAAAACTGTTGCTTCCGAAACGCTCATGTAACTCATCCAGTATATCAATAGAGTCGTCCTTGTGAGAGGGGAGAATGAGGTGACGTACTATGACACCCTTCGTCATAATGTCCCCGTCAAATTGGGGCTTACCTGTTACCTCTAACATCTTTTCAAGGGCTTTTATAGCAACGTCAAAATAATCGGGACAAAAAGAGTATCTTTTTGAAATATCACTTGATTTATACTTGAAATCTGTCAAGAATATATCTACCACTCCTGTAAGACTTTCAATAAAGCCCTCGTCCTCGTAACCCGAGCAGTTGTAGACTATAGGTATCTTTATCTCATCTTTTATCGGTTCGATAATTTCCGAGAGTTTTACGGCAAAGTGGGTTGGCGTTACAAGGTTAATGTTGTGGACACCGCTTTTTGATATCTTAAGAAAAAGCTCTTTTACCTCTTCATCGGTGTACTCCGTGCCTAGCTCACCGCCGCTGATTTTCTCGTTCTGACAGTAAACACAGTGCATATTGCACCCTGAAAAGAACACAGTACACGAGCCGTTTTTACCGCTGATGCAAGGCTCCTCCCAAAAGTGCCGTGACGCTCTTGCAATCTTTATCTTTTCACCGCTTTTACAAAAGCCCGTGCCGAGTGTTCTGCGGGTGTTACAGCCTCTCGGACAGGCGTTACAATAATAATTTTTCATAGTAACTAAATCATAACACAAAACAAGAGAAATTTCAAATGAAAAAAGAAAAACAAAAAGAAATTCCCTCATCCTTTGCAGAGGGTGCTATATCGGTACTGACCGTTCTTGAAACAGGTTCGCGGAAAATTGAGAAGATTTTTCTCTCAAACCCCGATAAGCTTAAAACCGACCGCAAAATAGCAAGAATAAAAAGGCTTGCAGATGAAAAGAATATCCCCTTTGAAATATGTGACGAAAGCTTTATTGAAGAAAACACAGTAGGCTCTACCCACGCAGGACTTATCGCTATTGTAGGGGATAGGGAATACGTGACGCTTGACGAGGCTTTTGAAAAGGAAAACGGCTTTGTCTGCCTTATAGAAGGAATAGAAGACCCTTATAATTTTGCATATTCCGTACGCTCCCTTTATGCCGCAGGTGTAGATGCAATTATTCTTTCAAAGCGTAACTGGATGACGGCGGCAGGAGTTTGTATAAGAGGGTCGGCAGGAGCTACCGAGCTTGTACCCTGTGCCATATACGAGGATAACGACACTCTTATTGAAACAGCAAAAAAGCACGGCTATAAAATCGTTTGTGCAGATATAGAAACCGACACACTCCACACCGAAGCAGACCTCTCAAAGCCCCTTTTTCTCATAGTGGGCGGAGAAAAGAGAGGAATTTCAAGAGCTCTTCTCGATAGTGCGGAGGAGATAGTTAAAATAGATTACGGACGAGACTTCAATATGTCACTTACAGCGGCCTCCGCTACCTCGATACTTGCATTTGAAGTACTCCGACAAAACAAGAAAGGTAATATAGGTTAGTTATGTTTGGAAATATTATAGGCTTTCTTTACGCCATCCCAGGCGTACTTTTTGCACTGTCGGTACACGAATTCTCCCACGGCTACGTGGCGTATAAGCTGGGTGACCCCACAGCAAAAAATTACGGCAGACTCACCCTTAATCCCATGAAGCACCTTGATATTTTCGGTGCTATTGCGATGCTTATTGTAGGAGTTGGTTGGGCGAAGCCTGTACCCGTTAATACAAGGTATTTCAAAAAATATAAGCGTGATACGGCGCTTGTGGCTCTTGCAGGACCCCTTTCCAACGTTTTATCAGCTTTTGTGGGAACACTCCTTTATTACCTCATCATTAAATTTATCATGACTCTTAAGCCTGACGTTTTCCTTTCACCGTTGTGGAGTGGAATAAGTGAGATAATAGTAAGCTTTGTTTTTGTTAACGTAGGACTTGCTGTGTTTAATCTCATTCCCATACCTCCTCTTGACGGCTCAAGAATAGTTGACTCATTTTTGCCCCAAAAGCTTCTTGTACTTTACCACAAGTACGAAAGATATATCAGCCTGATTCTTCTGCTTGTTGTAATATCGGGCTTTGTAAGCCCTTATCTCCAGATGGCGATAAACTTTATAGTAGGGCATATTGAAAATATCGTAAGGATGATAGTTAGAATATGACAGAAACCTTTAAGTATCAGAACGAGGCTTTTTCAGGTCCTCTCGACCTGCTGCTTAGCCTGATACAAAAGAATAAAGTAAGCATATACGATATCCCCATTGCCGAAATACTCGAACAGTATGTCGACTATATGGAGAGTATGCGTGAGGCTAATATAGAAATTGCGGCGGAATTTATCGTAATGGCTTCCGAGCTTCTCTATATTAAGTCAAAAATGCTTCTTCCAAGAGAAGAAGAGGAGGAAGACCCGAGAGAAGGTCTTGTAAACGCCCTCGTTGAGTACCAGAAGATAAAGGTCGCATCTCAGTTTCTCGGTGAGCGTATGGAGTTCTATTTTTCGAGATTTAACTCAAAGCCCATGCCCACCGTTATAACCAAGGTTATCCCCAACGGTGACCCCAACGAGCTTTACGAGATAATGCTCTATCTTCGCACGGTGCGTAAAGACAAACGAGATACCGACAAAAAGGCATCTATCGGTACAATCCTGAACGTACCCGTTGTATCTATCGAAGAAAAAATAGTATACGTGCTCCGAATTCTCATAAGGTCATTAAGATTTGACAGACCTGTGAGTTTTAAGGTACTTTTTGGCAATAATAAAGGAAGGTCGGATAAGGTTGCCTGCTTCCTTGCACTTCTTGAGCTTGTAAAATCGGGCAGAATATCTATTTCCCACGACGGTGAAGAGGACTATAGAGTAGTACTTAACAAAGACAAAAATAAGGAGAGTGATGATAACGATGCTTAAGTTTTCCGAAGGATATCTTGCATACGATGAAGAACAGCTTACAGGTGCTTTAGAAGCAGTGCTCTTTGCGGCAGGTGAGCCTGTAGCACAGGAAAAGCTTGCAGAGATTTTCGGCATCACAAATTCCGAGGTTGACATTGTTGCAACCCGCCTTGAAGAAAGACTTAGGCTCACCATAGCAGGCGTAGAGCTTGTACGTGCGGAGAAAAACTATCAGCTATGCACAAAAGCATCACATGCCGATTTTGTTACAAAGTATCTTGAAATAAAGCGTACCTCTCCCATGTCGAAGCCTGCCCTTGAAGTACTTGCGGTAGTTGCCTACAGACAGCCTGTAACAAAGGGCTACGTTGAGCAGATAAGAGGAGTTGACTGCTCGGGTATAATGAATACCCTTGTTGAAAAAGGACTTGTTGAGGAAAAAGGACGACTCGACGCACCCGGAAGACCTATCCTCTACGGTACGACCCTTGAATTTTTAAAACGCTTCGGACTTAACTCTATTTCTGACCTTCCCGAAATCGACGACGGTCAGATGAAGATAAACGTAGAATGATTGTTTTATATATACTGCTTTCCCTCGTACTCCTTATAACTCTTATTCTTTTTTTGAACGTGTCTTTTATCTTCGAGTTAAAAGAAGAATTTTCTTTCAAAATAAGAGTTTTGTGCTTCACCTTAAAAGGCGACAAAATTGCAAAGCTTGCAGAAGGACGTACAAAAGGGGAGAGCAGCGACGAGAAAACTGAAACTACAAAACCCAAAATAAAGAAACCCCGTGGGATTCCCGAGGTCGTTGAAAGTATATCTGCCGTTATTGATTTGATAAAGGCAATATTCGGTGAATTTATACGCTATGCAAGGCTTAAAGTGTGCTTTGTTGACGTTAAGATTGCAACCGACGATGCCGCACACACAGCACTTCTTTACGGTGCCGCATCAAGTGCCATATATCTTGCATTGGAGTTTCTTGAAACGATAGTCACCTTGAAAAAGAACTATAAAAACATTTTGATTTATCCCGACTTTGCTTCAGAAAAAACAGAAGCGAAGCTCAAGATAGTACTTAGAATAAAACCAATACACGTAATACTTGCCGCAATGCACCTTTTACCCACGCTTGCGGAAAAAAAGAAAGGAAAATAATATGAATAACGAAATGCCTCTCAAGCAAGTAATCGACTCTACTCTTGAAAACCTCAAGAATATTATGTCTACCGATACTGTTATCGGAGAGCCTATTCAGGCAAACGAGGATACTGTGATTATCCCCGTATCCAAGGTGTCCGTAGGATTTACCTCCGGCGGTGTTGACTTTGACGGCAAAAAGACCGACAACAAGCATTTCGGTGGCGGAAACGGCGCGGGAATGTCTGTAAGTCCTATTGCATTCCTTGTAGTATCAAAGAATGGAGTAGAGCTTCTCAATATAAATAAGGATACACCCAACACTCTTGCTGATACCGTAAGCGATTTTGTTTCAAAATCACCTGAACTCATCTCCAAGCTTCGTGAAACCTTTAAGAAAGAAAAGAAGGAAGAAAACAAAGAAGAAAGAGAAGACACCAAAGCAGAATAAAATAGTTTTTCCTTGCATATATTTTAAAAAATAATGTATGTGAGGAGAAATATCTTGAAAAAAACAAGCTTTATTAAAGTTTTATCTCTCGGTTTCATTTTATCTTTAATTCTCGGTGTAATATCTTTTGCCGACGGTGCGTTTTATCCTACCGTATCAGAGGAGGATAAATTTCCCGACGTTTCAGCAGACTCCTACGTGCTCGTTGATGCACGTACGGGAGAGGTGCTCTTTTGCCACAATGAAAAGAAGAGAATGCCTATTGCCAGCGTTACAAAGGTAATGACCGCACTGGTAGTGCTTGAAAACGCCGACCTTCGTGATGTTGTTACAGTTAATGCCGAATCATGCGGAATTGAGGGCTCGTCTGTCTATCTTTACGAGGGTGAAAAGCTCTCCGTTGAGGACCTTTTATATGCCCTTATGCTTGAATCTGCCAACGATGCCGCAGTCTGCCTTGCAAATCATGTGTCAGGCTCGGTTTCGGATTTTTCAAAGCTCATGAATGATAAGGCAGAAAAGCTCGGACTTCGTGACACTCATTTCAATAACCCTCACGGACTGGAAGACCCCGAGCACTATTCCACGGCTCTTGATATAGCCACAGTTTGGTGTGAAGCCATGAATAACCCTGATTTTCGCCGTATCGTTTCTACTAAAACCTATAGGATAGATTTATCCGAGGAGGACGGCTATAGATTCCTTTCAAATCATAATAAGCTTCTCAAATCCTTTGAGAATTGCATTGGCGGAAAAACAGGCTTTACGAAAACGGCAGGCAGGTGCCTTGTGTCGGGTGCAAAGGTAGATGACCTTGAGCTTGCTCTCGTTACACTCAACGCCCCCGACGATTGGAACGACCATAAAAACCTTATGACCTATGCAATGAAGCTTTATTCCAAGGTGAACGTTGCGGGAGAGGGCACTCTCTCCTACGATATTCCCGTTGTAGGAGGTAAAAAGGATAAGGTCAGGCTTTCCAACATAGAAGAGCTGACCCTCACCGTTCGAGACGTTGGCTTACTTAAGAGCAGAATTGAAGCACCGAAGTTTGTCTATGCACCTATAGAGGTAAAAGAAAAGCCCCTTGCAAAAGTGGTTTATTCCATTGACGGTAAAGACGTTGCAGAGCTTCCTCTTTACCCCGAAAACACAGTATCAGTACCCGAAAAAACGGGATTCTTTCAAAGGATTTTTAAATCAATTTTTAAATAAAGGACTATTATGGAAAACAGCGAAGTAAGAATACAAAAATTTATATCCGACTGCGGAGTTATGTCTCGCAGAAAAGCCGAAGAAGAAATTATAAACGGCAAAATTTTCGTTAACGGCACAAAAGCTACAATCGGACAGAAGATAAATCCCTCAGACGACATTGTAACCTATCTTGGTAAGATTGTTGAGAGAAATGATAAAAAGATTTATCTCATGCTCAATAAGCCCCGTGGCTACGTTGCAACCCTTTCCGACGAAAAGGACAGAAAGTGCGTTGCCGACCTTGTACGTGATATAAATACACGTGTCTATCCCATCGGAAGACTTGACTATAACTCCGAGGGGGTACTCCTTATGACTAACGACGGAGAAATAGCCAACCGCCTTATCCACCCCAAAAGCAACGTTGAAAAGGTGTACCTTGTCAGAATTAAAGGAAAAATTGAGGATTGGCAACTTGAAAAGCTCAATGCGCCAATGGTTATTGAAGGATATCACCTGAAGCCCGTTAAGGTTACAATAGAGGATAGCACAGGAGAAAATCAGGTACTCCGCTTCGTCCTCCACGAGGGCAGAAACCGACAGATACGTAAAATGTGTGAACAGGTAAACGTATTTATCACAAGACTCAAAAGAGTGTCTATCGGCAAAATTTATCTCGGCGGACTCCCCTCGGGCAAATGGCGTATTCTCACTAAAGGTGAAGTTGATTATTTGAAATCTTTATAAAACATTAAGGCGTTACCGAAACGGTAACGCCTTAATGTTTTAGTATTCAAATCTCTTATTTCTTATAAGCTCGTCCTTGTACCTTGCAATGTAGTATTTTGCCATTGCGAGATTCTGTTCACTGTAGTTTCCACATTCATCAGGCTTAGCCCCAGGAATTTCACCCTCAAAATTCAGAATAAAATCACAAGTGTCAATGACAAGGGGAAACACGTCAGCAGGGGATAGGTCGCCGAACATCAGAAGATAACAACCTGTCCTGCATCCCATAGGACCAAAATAAACTATATCTTCTTTTCTTTCGCTGTTGCGAAGGAAGGTCGCACCGAGATGTTCTATTGTGTGAAGGGCAGGTACGTCTATTACAGGTTCACGGTTCGGGGCGGTAATTCGCATATCAAATGTCGAAACTGTAACTCCGTTCTTCGTATCCTTTCTTGACAAGTAAAGCCCTGGAAAAAGGGATAAATGATCTATCTTAAAGCTTTCAATTTTATTCATAAAAACACCTCACAAAGTTTTATATATTCTACCATATAAAAAAGTAAAATACAATAATTTACTTTATTTTTGTCAATAATAAAAAGCACACTTGAAAAAGCTAACCTTTTGTGTTATAATAAACATGCTCTATTTGGGGCTGTAAAGGTTTCGACGGGGTTTTTGAAGCGAGATAAGCGGGTAGAGTAGCAGAACTCTTCAAAACTGTAAAATTTAAAAATAAACGCTAACAAAAATTTAGCTTACGCTGCCTAACTTTAGGTAGCCGTCTTACCTGAGAGTATCGCGGCTCGGGATAAGGCGTCACTTAGCGATGAACGTATAAAACTTAAGCTTTGCGGTTTTATATGAATTTATGAAGCTACGCCACTAAAGGCTTGTCGATGAGGCTTTTTTGGCGGAATTTAATCACCGACTGCACCCGGAGAAGTTTTCGTGAATGAAGTTTCGGACAGGAGTTCGACTCTCCTCAGCTCCACCATAACACGCAAAGTCGAACCCTGCATATTGTCAGGAATGTCTTTGCATTTACAGAAGAACGGAGCTGTAGCCAACTCGATTCTTAAATCGTTTTGCTACAGCCCCTTTTTTGAAAAAGTCAAGTATAAAATTACATTGCCATTATCTTGTCCATGGCTTCGGAAATTTCTGTGTAGAACTCGTCTAGGTTTGTATCCTCGTCAGGGAAGAGCTCTGCTGTCATTGTTCCGTCATAGCCTGTCGCCTTAAGCATTGGGATAGCGGTCTTAAAGTTTACGTCACCCTCAAGAAGTTTGCAGAAGATACCGCCGTTGTGACACATTTCGTTTCTCTTGAAATCCTTTATATGTACCTTAACGATATACTTGCCGATTATGTCAATCCACCATTCAGCTTCAGAGAACTCAATCATGTTACCGATGTCGAAATAGATACCAACGTTCTTGTTTCCAATTCCGTCAAGCACATATTTTACGTCGAGAGGAGAGGAGAAGAAGTTGTTCCAAACGTTTTCAAGACCAACCTTAACACCACTTGCGTCAATTTCGTCTTTAAGGTCACGAAATACCTTGATAGTATTGTCCATGCTCTTCATAAGACCGATTGCAGGATCAACACAGGTAAGAACAAGAATACCGTCAGCACCGAGTGCCTTAGCACATCTGAGCTGTGTTCTGAGAAGCTTTATAGCCTCGTCTCTTTCTTCTGCCTTGTGACTTGCGAAAGCACCGGAGGTCCAGTACTGTGAGCACGAAACGCTCTGTACTTCAATTCCGTACTTTGAGATAAGTCCCTTTACCTCTTCTAGGGTAGCATCTGTTGTGTTGAAGTGAAATCCATGCTTGCATCCGCGGCTTTCTTCGTCAACGTTAAGCTCAATAGCTTCAAAGCCGTACTTTTTAGCAGTAGCAAAAATTTCTTCAAAGCTCATTTCATCGGGGAATGCCCATGCGTTAATTGATTTTTTCATAGTTTTTTCCTTTCAATGTTATATGTTAAATTATAAAAGCTCCGGTTTTAAGATTTCCAAGATATGAATCATCGGAATACCTTACGATTCTGCCCATGCCGTTTTCAAAAACAACTTCTGTTATGGAGCAGTTTGTTGGAATGGAAGTGGTGTTGAAAAGCTCGTCCGTTTTATTTTCGGAATAGTAGTAGGGAAGTGCCTTGATAACACCGCCGTGGGATGCGACAAGGACTGTCATACCTTCGTTTTCTTTTGCAAGATTGTCAACGGCGTTTCCTATTCTCTTTGTGATATCCGTTGAGGACTCACCTGCACTTATGGTGAGATTTATGGAGTCTTCTTTCCAAAGTTTTCGTTCTTCGGGGTAAAGCTTTTCTACCTCCTCAAAACTCTTACCTGTCCATTCACCACAATCTCTTTCAATAAATTCAGGGATTTTCTCAACTGTAAGTCCTCTATCCTCTGCAAAGGGAAGTGCCGTATAGTAAGCCCTGTCAAGAGTACTTGAAAATACCTTGTCGATATGTAAGCTTTTCAGAGCTGTTGCTGCAAGTCTCGCTTGCTTTTTGCCTGTTTCTGTTAATTGAATATTGCTTTGTCCTGCAAAAAACTTTTCCGAATTTGCAACGCTTTCACCGTGGCGAATAATCAAAACCCTTGTAATCATACCTAAGTCCCTTCTAGTATAATGATATATTAAACAGCCATAAAGGTCAATGAACTTTCCGACGGCGTTTATGGACAAATCAACGGTATGAAATTGTACTATCTTGAAATATTATAAACTTATAAAAGAATTTTGTCAAGTTACACTGGGAATAATGATAAAGAAGAAATAAAAAATAAGGATTATATAAAAAATACTATTGACAATTTGTGTCGAATTCGTTAAAATAATAACGAGTTGTAAAAGCAATTTTACAAAAAAATAAGCCAAAAAGGCAAGGAGAAAAGAAAAATGAAAAAGTTCTTAAGCTTACTCTTGGTAGCGGCTCTTGCACTTACTCTTACTTTCAGCTTTGTTGCTTGTAGCGACGAACAGGCTGAAAACGGCGGGGAAGTTGTATCAGCTGACGACATCAAGGTTGGATTTATCTTCCTCCATGATGAAAACTCTACCTACGACAAAAACTTTATCGATGCAGCACTTGCAACACAGGCTAAGCTCGGTCTTACCAATGACCAGGTTATCATGGTTACAGGTATTCCCGAAGGTTCTGAATGTTACGATGCAGCAGTAGACCTTATCGACCAGGGATGCGACGTTATCTTCGCTGACTCCTTCGGTCATGAAGATTTCCTCATTCAGGCAGCTAAGGATTATCCCGACGTTCAGTTCTGCCATGCAACAGGTACTAAGGCTCACACTGAAGGTCTTGCAAACTTCCACAATGCATTTGCTTCTATCTACGAAGGCAGATACCTTGCAGGTATCGCAGCAGGCATGAAGCTCAACGAAATGATTGAAGCTGGTAACTTCACAGCTGAAGAAGCTCTCGTTGGTTACGTTGGTGCATTCCCCTATGCAGAAGTTAAGTCTGGTTACACTTCTTTCTTCCTTGGTGTAAGATCCGTATGTCCCACCGCTACTATGGAGGTTCAGTTCACCGACTCATGGTACGATGAAGCAAAGGAAAGAGAAACTGCTAACACTCTTATCAGCCGTGGCGCTAAGCTTATAAGCCAGCACGCTGACTCTATGGGTGCTCCTTCCGCATGTGAAGAAGCAGGTATTCCTAACGTTTCTTACAACGGAACTACAGAAGCTGCTTGCCCTAACACCTATATAATTTCTTCCAGAATTGACTGGGCTCCTTACTTCGAGCTTATGATCAACGCTGTTAAGAACGGCGAAGCTATCCCCACAGACTGGTGCGGCGGTATCAAGGAAGGTTCAGTTAAGCTTACCGACCTTAACACAGCAGTTGCAGCAGCAGGTACTCAGGAAGCAATTGACGCAGCTAAGGCTCAGTTTGAAGAAGGCACTCTTAAGGTATTTGCAGTTGATACGTTCACTAAGGACGGTGCAGCTCTTACTGAAGAATGGCTTGCAGACGTTGATACTGACGCAGCATACACACCTGATACCAAGGTTGTAAGCGATGGTTACTATCACGAATCAGAATTCCGTTCTGCTCCTTACTTTGATATCAATATAGACGGTATTACACTTCTTAACGGATTTTAATAAGTAATTTTAGTAGGACGGGCAAACAGACTGTAATCAGCCTTTTGCCCGTCCTTTTCAAGTTTAACGGGAGGTAGTCTTTGTGAATAATACATACGCTATTGAGCTTAAAAATATATCAAAACGCTTCGGGTCAGTCCTTGCGAATAATAACGTAAACTTGAGCGTTAAGAGAGGGGAGATACTCGCTATCCTTGGCGAAAACGGAAGCGGTAAGACCACTCTTATGAATATGATTTCGGGAATTTATTATCCCGACGAAGGTCAGATTTTTGTAAATGGAGAAGAAGTATCCATTACCTCTCCCAAAGATGCGTTCCGTTATAGTATTGGAATGATACATCAGCATTTTAAGCTTGTTGATGTATTTTCCGCAACAGAAAATATAGTACTTGGCATAAACGACAGCACAGAGTATAAGCTTTCCTCGGCACGTGACGAGGTTTTAAAAATTACGGGTAAATATGGATTTGATATTTCACCCGACAAAAAGATTTATGAGATGTCTGTATCCGAAAAACAGACGGTAGAAATTATTAAGGTACTTTACAGAGGTGCCGATATACTCATTCTTGACGAGCCTACAGCGGTGCTTACTCCCCAAGAGATAGAGAAGCTTTTCGCGGTTCTTCGACGTATGCGAGACGACGGTAAGTCAATTATCATTATTACCCACAAAATGAACGAGGTGCTCTCTCTTTCCGACAGAGTAGCAGTTCTTCGTAAAGGTGAGCATATAGCAACGGTTGAGACCGCCAAAACCTCGGTTTCAGAGCTTACAGAGCTCATGGTGGGCAAGAAAATATCACTCAACATCAACAGAACTACTCCTCACGACATCACCGACCGATTGGTCGTAAATAATATATCAGCCGTAAATCATGACGGCGTTAAAGTTCTTGATAACATTTCCTTCACAGCAAAATCAGGTGAAATTCTCGGTATTGCAGGCATTGCAGGAAGCGGTCAAAAGGAGCTCCTTGAAGCGATTGCAGGTCTCCAGCCTATTACCGACGGCGAGGTAAGATACATTTCTCCCGAGGGCGAGAGCTTTAACCTCCGCCGCCGTACTCCCGAGCAGATAAGAGAGCTTGGTGTAAGACTTTCCTTCGTTCCCGAGGACCGTCTCGGAATGGGACTTGTAGGAAGCATGGACATAGTTGACAATATGATGCTCAGAAGCTACAAAAAAGGACACTCCATATTTCTTAATAGAAAGAGTCCCAAAAAGCTTGCCGAGGAAATTGTTGATGAGCTTGAGGTAGCAACTCCCGACGTAAAGACCCCCGTTCGTAAGCTTTCGGGCGGAAACGTTCAAAAGGTGCTTGTCGGAAGAGAGATTGCCGCAAAGCCCAAGGTTCTTATGGCAGCTTATCCGGTAAGAGGTCTTGATATTAACTCATCTTATACAATATATAATCTCCTTAACGAGCAGAAAGAAAAAGGCGTTGCCGTAATATTCGTAGGAGAGGACCTTGACGTTCTTATCGACCTTTGCGACAGAATTATTGTTATCGCATCGGGCAAAATCACAGGCGAAGCAGATGGCAGAAACGTTACCAAAGAAGAAATTGGCGTAATGATGACAGGAAATACGAAAAAGGAGGCAGAAAGCAATGACAAGTAATAAAACAGTGAAAAAACGCGAGCCTCTTTTTCATATAGTTAAAAGAAATGCAATTCCTTGGTGGAAGGCATGGATAGTAAGGGCTATATCTATCATGCTTGCTGTTGTAGTGTGCTCTGTCGTAACCATTCTTCTTACCAAGCAAAACCCTGTTCTTGTATGGCAGGCTATGTTCAAGGGTGCATTCGGAACGGACAGAATTATTTGGCGTCTTTTCCGTGACGTTTCGCTTCTTCTTTGCGTTTCTCTTGCGGTTACCCCTGCATTCAAAATGAGATTTTGGAACTGCGGAGCAGAAGGACAGGTGCTTGTAGGCTGTCTTGCAACCTTTGGTATAATACGCTTCTTCGGTGAAACACTTTCAGAACCGCTTCTTATTTTAGTGTGTCTTGCAGGTGCAATACTTGCAGGTGCGGTGTGGGGACTTATTCCCGCTGTCTTTTATGCATTTTTCAAAACCAACGAAACGCTTTTCACTCTTATGATGAACTACGTTGCAAAGGGACTCATAACCCTTTCTATCATATATTTTGAGTGGGAAAATAACTTCGGTTCGGGTAAGGTTTCCCCTGTAATGGTAGGACGCCTTCCCAGAGTATATAATGAGCACCTCATTATTATTTTGACGGTTGCAGCCATTACGGTGCTTATGTACGTTTATCTCAACTACACAAAGCATGGATATGAAATTTCGGTTGTCGGAGAAAGTGAAAACACCGCTAACTATATCGGCATCAACGTAAAGAACGTTATCATAAGAACAATGCTTATTTCTGGCGCTATTTGCGGACTTGCAGGCTTCCTTCTTGTAAGCGGTAAGGACGGTGCAGTATCTCCCGATACCGCTGACGGACGAGGATTTACCGCTATCATGGTATCTTGGCTTGCAAAATTCAATCCGATTTATATGATTATCACCTCACTCCTTCTTGTTTTCTTCCAGTTTGGCTCAAAGGAAATTACACGTTCCTTCCGTCTAAACGACGACTTTTCCGAAATACTTACAGGTATTGTAATCTTCTTCATAATCGGAAGCGAATTTTTTATAAACTATCAGCTCAAAATGCGTAAATTCGGAAAGGAGGGCAAATAAATGTCTGTATTTATTCAAGGCGCAATCCGTCAGGCAATGCCTCTTCTCTTCGGTGCAACAGGCGAAATACTTACCGAGAAATCGGGTAACCTTAACCTGGGTATCCCAGGTATCATGTACGTTGGTGCAATAAGCGGAGTTATCGGTGCAACTCTTTATGAGCATACGGTTGGTGCACAAGCAATAGTTCCGTCACTCGCTGTTTCCATTACACTTATTTCCGCACTTCTCGGCTCACTTATAATGGGACTTATTTATTCCTTCCTCGTTATTACCCTTCGTGCAAATCAGAACGTTACAGGTCTTGCACTTACCACCTTCGGTATAGGCATCGGTAACTTCTTCGGTGGTTCGCTTACAAAGATTATCGGCTCACAGACTGCTAATATTTCACTTGGAAACATAAGTAAATATTTCAAAATGACACCTCCCATCGCTGATAAGCTCGGCTGGTTTGGCGATTATTTCCTCTCCTATGGCTTTTTGACCTACGTAGGTGTTATTATCGCAATTTTGGCGGGATACACCTTAAGACGTACAAGAGTAGGTCTTCACCTCAGAGCTGTGGGCGAAAATCCTGCTACAGCAGATGCCGCAGGTGTAAACGTTACGAAATATAAGTATATGGCAACCTGTATTGGAAGCATGATAGCAGGACTCGGCGGACTTTATTATATCTTTGAATACACAGGAAGCTGGTCCAACAACGGCTTCGGTGACAGAGGATGGCTTGCTATAGCACTTGTAATATTTGCACTGTGGAAGCCAGGATTTGCAATTTTGGGTTCAGTTCTTTTTGGAGCTCTTTATATGCTCGGTATTACCACCGTTGGCGTCTCAAGAGAAATGAAGGCTATCTACGAAATGCTTCCTTACTTTGCAACTATTCTCATTCTTATTATTACTTCTATCCGAAATAAGAAGGAAAACCATCCTCCTGCATCTCTCGGACTTTCATACTTTAGAGAAGAAAGATAAAAAAGAGTCACCTTTTTAGGTTACAGATATTTTGTATAAAGTATTTCAAAGTTAGAGCCCTTTCGTAAATGCACAAAAAAGTACAGAGCACCGTAAGGTGCTCTGTACTTTTTGGCCTTCCCTACAGGGCTCGAACCTGTCACCTTCAGAATCGGAATCTGACGCTCTATCCTGATGAGCTAAGGGAAGATGTTGTCGGGAAATCCCGACTTATTTTTTCTTGTGTTTTTTTATATTAGAAACAAATAATGCTATTATAACGATAGTAACAAGGAAGATAACAAGAGATGCAGTATCAAGAACCGTCGCAACTATATTGCCGTCGTTGAGCTTTTGGAGTCCAGTCTTGTTCTCCTTCTTTTCAACAGCTTCTTTAGCAACAAGCTTCTCAGTGAAGGTTTCACCGCCTACGTCTATGCAGACTTTTCCTACAACGTCACCTGCATTTATGGGAGCTGTTATCTTATCGGGAATATCGTAGGTTATAATAGGTGTATCGTCAAGTGCCGTAAGGGCTACTACGTCATTTTCAATATAAAGTGCGATGCTGTCTTTTACGCCCTTTGAAACAGGAACGTCAATAAGAGCGTCACTGCTTGACACTACTGTTTTTATGCCGTATTCTGCAAAGCAGTATTCAAAAAGGGTTAAGGCATCGGTGAACGCCATGTTTGAATTATACCACTTGTCGCGGTTGGCACCAAGGGTTACTAGAAGATAGCTTTCGCCGTCCTTTTCGGCTTTTGTTATAAGGCATCTTCCTGCCTCGTCAGTAAATCCCGATTTTACGCCTGTGATATATTCGCAGTATATATCCTTTTCGGGATTCTCTAAATCCATTGTGGTAAAAAGAGTACGCTCATCAGCCTTGTTTGTGGCGGGAATAGTGCAGGTGTACTCGCTTATGATATCACAAAACACCTCGTTCTGCAAGGCGTAGTTTGCAATCAAAAACATATCCTTTGCGGTAGTCACGTGTCTTTCATCGTGAAGTCCGTGGGCGTTTACAAAGTTCGTTGAAGTACAGCCGATTTGCTCAGCCTTTTCGTTCATAAGCTTTGAAAAGGCTTCAACGCTTCCCGAAACGTGATAGGCTATTGCGGAAGCCGTATCGCAAGATGAGCGAATCATGGTGGCACGTATAAGGTCGCCAAGGGATATTTCTTCCCCTGTACGAAGATTTATGTTAGCACCGCCTACAGCGTATATGTCGTCGAAAATGCCAAAGGGTATAGTTACCACCTCGTCAAGATTATCACAATTTTCGATAGCGATAATACATGTCATTATTTTAGTCAGCGATGCAGGGTAAGTGACAGTATCAGCCTCATACTCATATACTGTTTTTCCCGTGTCAAGGTTTACCATGTAAACGTAGTCGGAGTATAAGTTTTTACCGTTATCGAGAATTCCCTCGCCATTGACACCAATAAAAAACAGTGATATAATTAAGGAAAGTACAATAATACTTTTTTTCACGGATTTTACCTCTTATTTTTTTCTCTCGGTCATGAAGTCGGAAACGAGAAGGAGCATCTCACGGTATTCCGAATTATCAATCTTTTCAAGAGCAAGCTTTGATTTTTCTATGTAGCTGTCGGCAAGCTTTTCCGCTTTGTCAAGACCGCCTCTTTCTCTGAAAATATGCTTAACCTTTTCAATGTCACCTGCCGAAGCATTGCTGTTTCCGACAACACGTTCAAGAAATGCTTTTTCACTGTTATCAGCGTTTTTATAAGACTCCTGAAGAATGACGGTTTTTTTGCCCTCTCGTATATCGGAGCCGATGGGCTTGCCTAGAGTTTTTTCGTCAGAAACAATTCCGAGTATATCGTCTTTAAGCTGAAAGGCTATTCCGGAAAGCTCTGCAAATTCTCCTAAAGCTTTTACTTTTTCGTTATCTTTATCAGCGGTGTTAAGACCAAGCATAGCACCTGCTCTTGCAGAGTATGAGAAAAGCACACCCGTCTTTTGACGCATCACCTCAAGGGTAGTTTCGGTATCTCCAACGCTGAAAGAGTCGCTTTTTATAACGCCAAGCCTTGTGTCAACGGCTTCACCCGAGAGAAGCTCGTTTATGCACTCACCCTCAAGAATTTTTGCAACCCCCAGTACAGTTTCGGCAGAAAAGAGGGGAGACGTGGCACATTCAAGAAGCATTTTTACAGAAAGAGCGTGAAGCGAATCTCCGGCAAGAATAGCAATATCTCTGCCATATTCCGATGAGCCTATATAATTTTCAAACATATCACGAACAAGAACGTGTGAACTCTTACCGCCTCGTCTTGTCTCATCATTGTCGATAATGTCATCATGTACTAATGTAAAGGTGTGAAAAAGCTCAACGCTGACCATGGCAGGAGTGACCGCCATTTCTCTTTCCTTGCCTCCAAGAGCACCTGCACAAAGAGAAAGGAAAGCAGGACGTAGCCTTTTTCCGCCGCGGTTGAAATATTCTGTTGCCGCTGCTTTGAGTTCAGGCGGATTTACGTCTTGCAGGGAATAAGCTGACATATATTCGGCACAGCGCTTTTCACAAGCACTAAGATAACTTTTCAATTTTTCCATATATTATCACCTTTAATCGTATTTATATAATTATATCACATTTTTTAGCTTTATTCAAGAGTTTAGATGTAAGGAGCTGATTATTTTTGCTTTCGCTTATATGTGCCCCCTCAGGATATGGGAAAACCGCAAGGATAGTATCTGAAATAAAAAATATTATAGCTCTCGGTGAAGGCAGAAAGATTTACGTTATCGTTCCCGAGCAGGAAAGCGTAAAGGTAGAAGCACTTCTGCTTGAGAAAATAGGCAACGTGATAAACCGTGACGTTGAGGTGCTCAACTTTTCACGCCTTGCAAACCGTGTATTCAGAGAAGCGGGAGGCATGACCTACAAGTACGTTGATAATTGTGGCAAAGACCTAATAACCGCTGTACTTTTAGAAAAAGGTAAAAAAGAGCTTCCAAGCTTTTCGAGTATGGCAGACGACGTAAATTATCTGCGTCTTATCCGTTCTGAAATGGATTTGCTCCGCCAAAAGGGAATACATCCATCACACCTTGAAAAAGCACGTTTAAGCCTTATGGACTCAGACAAGGGCGGAGAGAGTCTGTGGAATAAGCTTTCAGACTTCTCTCTTGTTTTCTCCCTCTATGAAAAGGCTTTGGGCGACGGAAATGTAGATTCTACCGATGATACAGTGAGACTTGCAAAAACACTCTCGGAATATGATTTTTTTGAAAGCTCTTACGTTTTCATAGACGGATTTTATGACTATACCGTACCCCAATATTCAGTTATAGAAGAAATAATCAAGGGTGCTTTCAAAACCACCGTAACCTTTTCGCTGAGTCTTACAGACCCCGACGGGATTTTTAGAAAAACAAGACTAGCCTATGATAAAATACGCGAGCTTGCCGAAAGATGCTCTGTAGAATACGAAAAAGTAGAGCTTAAGGAAAATCATCGCACTGGTAATCCGGCACTGTTGCATCTTGCAGAAGCTTTTATAAACGGCAATAGTGAAAAATACGAGAAGAAATACGAAGGTGTGTCGCTCACTTCTGCTTCAACACCATACGATGAGTGCGTATACGTTGCCCGTGAGATAACAAAGCTTGTAAAGAGCGGCACTGCTCTTTCGGATATTGCGGTAACTTCCGCACGTATCTCCGATTACGGCAGTATGCTTGAAAGTGTTTTTGACAGCTACGGCATAAAGTACCTCTCCTGTACAGAAACCTCTCCCATAACAGAGCCAATTGTTTCACTTGTTCTTTTGGCACTTGACACAGTAAATTCCGGATATTTTTATAAAAACATAAAAACGTATCTTAAAAATCCCTATCTTAATCTTTCCGAAACAGAAGCCTTTGCCCTTGAAAACTACGTAACTCTTTGGCACACAAAGGGAAAGGCGTGGGTATCTGAGGAGGACTTCACTCTTCATCCAAGGGGATACGTTGAGGACTTTTCTGATGCCGACAAGGATGAGCTTGAAACTGTAAACAATGCAAGAAAGAAGATATACACTCCGTTGAAGCTTCTTTTTGAGGGCATTTCACGTCCTACTGTAGAAGAAAAGGTGAGAGCTATCGTTGAATACCTTGATGTGGTTGATGCCTATAATAGTATCAACCGCGACAGCGAGGAAGAAAGAGGAGCTTGGAATCTTCTCATTCAGGCGCTTGAGGAAATAGTTCAGAGTGCAGGTGACCTGAAGGTCTCAAAGGAAAAATTTGTAAAGTATTTAAGGCTTGTACTTGGAGATATGTCCTTTGGAAAAATTCCCTCGTCACTTGATGAGGTGGAGCTTGGAGACGTTGGTTTTGTAAGAAACAAAAACATAAAGCACCTGTTCTTTCTTGGCTTTAATGAAGGTGTTTTTCCAAGCGTTTCTGAGACAAAATCGGTATTTACCGAAAATGAGAGAAGGTGGCTTGCGGCAAGTGACATAGTACTTGACGACAGTATAGAGGACAAGATGTATGACCAGTCGTTCTTATTCCTTATCGCCCTCCTTACCCCTTCGGAAACGCTTAGCTTCGTTTATCATAACTCATCTTCCGACAGTGCAAAAGCAGTATCCATTCCTTCGTCGTTTTTCTCTCACGTGAAGGAATGTCTTGACCTTGAACCTCAAAGATTTGTGAGCTCAGAAGCATTGCCCGTCAGCGAAAACGAGCTTGAAGAATATTTCCTTGTATCAAACGCCCCGAATGCGTCGAGGTACCTTGATGAGAATTACAAAGAGTTCGGCAAGAGTGTTGCTGAAATAAAAAGCTTTATTGAGTCAAAGGATAAGCTGTTCAGCATTGAAAACCCAAGCGACTTTATAAAGAATAACTATGCTATGACCCAGTCAAGGCTTGAAAAATTTGAAAGATGCAGATTTTCGTATTTTGTTGAATATATGCTTAAGGCAAGAACGAGAAAGCCTGCCAGATTCAGCAATGCCGAAATAGGTAGCTACGTTCATAAAATACTTGAACTGGTACTTAAAAAAATCACGTCAGAGGGGAAAACTATTGAAACGGTAACAAAAGATGAGATATTAACCCTCACCGAAGAAGTTGCCGAAGAGTACGTTAAAAAGGTTACTCCTGACATAGCCTCTGACAGCCCTAAGTATAAATACCTTATTGATAACGTCTGTGCCTTTGTAGTTTTTGTTATCGAAAACATAAAAGAAGAGTTTTCGGTGTCACGCTTTAAGCCCACACTCTTTGAAGAAAATCTTGCCGACTCCGAAAACGTAAAGCCTTATGAGGTGAGGCTTTCGGACGGAGGAACGCTGACCTTTTACGGCGTTATTGACAGAGTTGATACGTTTGTTGATGAAAACGGTCTTGAGTATATAAGAGTGGTAGATTACAAGACTAAGTCGGGTGGAAAAACCTTCTCCCTTGAGGACGTTATCAACGGCATGAATATACAGATGCTCATTTATCTCTTTGCAATGACCTCAACGGAGGGTAAGCCCAACCGCCGTGCCGCAGGAATAATGTATATGCCTGCCGCAAAGACAGAGCTCAAAGCTACCGACAGCGTGGAAAACGATGAGACAGTAGGCGACATTATAATAAAAGGACTTAAAAGAAGCGGTATGTACCTTGACGACAGACGCATTATTGATGCAATGGAGGAAGGGGAAAATAAACGCTTTGTTGATTTGAAGTATGACAAAAAAAGCGATACTTACACCGGAAACGCTTCATCTACTTTAATTCAGCTTGAAGCCTTTGGACTTATTGAGCGTTATATAAATTCTCTCTTTGACTCGGTAATGTCAACTCTCAAATCGGGCGATATTTCTCCCGAGCCCCTTGAAGAGGGAAGCGGAAGGACAAGCTGTGACTGGTGCTCATTTAAGTCAATATGTCGATATGATGGTCAATGTAAAAAGAGAATAAAAGAAAAGAAACCTCTTGAGTATATGAAAAACGTACTTGGAGAATAAAAACAGGGCTGTATTAGTACAGCCCTGTTTTACAAGTTTACATTTAGATAAACATTTTATCAAAGAAATTTGATATACTTATTTAAGATAGGTGGTGATATGATGAAAAACAAAATATCCTTTGAAAAAATCAGAAAGGTGTTGGTAATCTTTTTGTGGGTTTTTGCAGTTACGTTATTTTTGATAAACCGTCATAAAATCACACTTGACAACATAGTAAATTATACACCTGAAAATATTCCCCTTGCAATAGCGGTAATACTGTTTTTGTTCTTTTTCAAGAGTATTGTGTTTTTTATCTACGGTGGTCTTATATATGCCGCAAGCGGAGTAATATTTCCTTTTCCTCTTGCCCTTGCGGTAAATATTACAGGCACTCTCATAATGTGCACAACACCATATCTTATGGGGAAAAGCTCGGGAAGCCGTGCACTCTCATCGCTTATTGAAAAGCACCCTAGACTCAAAATTATAAGAGACGTACAAAAGAAAAACGAGTTTTTCGTTTCGTTTTTTTCACGTATAGTAGGACTTCTTCCTGCTGATGTAGTGAGCATTTATATGGGTGCATCACTTACTGATTATAAAACTTATATTTCAGGTACAATTCTCGGGTTTCTTCCCTCTGTTATTTCATTTACCATAATGGGAAAGAACGCCCACAATATAACGTCACTCCCGTTCATTGCATCTGTAATATTTGAAATATGCCTCATGTGTCTGTCGCTTCTCTTTTTATATCTTTACAGACGGCATAAAAATAAACAATAATTCAAAGGAATATCTTTGATGCAAAACACAATGAATATACTTGTCACCCTTGACAAAAATTATGTTCCTCATCTTAACGTGATGCTTTATTCACTAAAAAAGCATCACAGCGATTGCCATTTACATTTATATGTTCTACATTCTTCACTAAGCGAAAAAGACGTGTCAGAAACAAGAGAGATAATAGATAATTTAACTCTTGTTGATGCCACGGATATAGCACTTGACGATGCACCAACAACCTCAAGATACCCTCGGGAAATATATTACCGTATCTTTGCGTCGCGTTATTTGCCTGATTATATTGATAAAATTTTATATCTAGACCCCGATATAATAGTGAACGGCAGACTAGACGCACTTTATAACCTTGATATTAGGGACTATTTTTTTGCCGCGGCATCTCATATAGGCTCATTTGTTCGGGCAATAAACGGCATAAGACTTGATATGGAAGAAAAAGCCCCTTATATCAATTCGGGCGTTATGCTGATGAACCTGAATAAACTCCGAGCAGAGCAAAGCTACGAGGAGGTTTTTGCTTTTATTGATAAGTACAAAAGTATATTGGTGCTACCCGATCAGGATATTATCAGCAGCCTTTACGGTACAAAAATCTTGGCAGTTGATACCTTTAGGTACAACATGACGGAAAAGCTGTTCATGCATCATTCGCCCTTTGAAAAAAGTCTTACTTTGGATTGGATAAGAGAGAATACTTCTATTATCCACTATTGTGGCAGAAACAAGCCATGGAAGGAAAACTACACAGGATATCTTGACGTGTTCTATAAAGAAACAGTGGATGAAATTAACAAAAGCAAGTAGTTAAACTACTTGCTTTTGTTAATTTACTGGAAAAGCGATGTTCCTATTATGGGAAGTGACCACATAAACTGGTAAAGCATTATAAAGAGAGGCGAAATTTTTTCATGAGAGTTATCGCTGAGGAACAGGATAACAACTACTGTTATTGCAAATACCAGACTTATGTACTTAATTATAGTGTTCATTGAAATAAGACGTGAAAGCTTATCAGCAGAAAGGAAGGTGCGAAGCATATTGGAAACGGAAGAGTTTGAAATAATGCCACTCTTTGTATTTTGCAAGGGCTTATCGTCTTCTTTTGAGGGAATGTCTTCACGTTTTACTACAACAATGGGATATTCTTCGTCCTTGAGAAGCTGAGTTAGGAATTTCGTGTCAAGATTGGGGTCGCGTGTATTTACCGCCATGCAGATTCCAAGGCTGTAGAAAGAGTCAAGAAGTGCCTTGAAATTTCTTCCAAGTGCGTATTTAATATAGAATTTAGCAATAATTTCTCCGCCTGTTGCTATAAACATTATTCTTCCGTTTGTGGTTTCAAAGGAAGTATCTACTGCATCTTCGATTGACTCAAAGCCGTTTTCTTCCATAAAGCTCTTGTTACCTACAAAAACTTCCTCGGAATCAATTATCGCTTTCATACCGTTTTCTGTTACCGCAAGAAGACTGTCGCCTGATTTATCTGAGGTAGTGTCGATAACCGAACGATTGAATACCGCTTCAAGAGGACCGCTCGCAAGCTTGAATATTCTTGCAGCCATTACAAAGGTGTTGTCAATTCTGCTCTTTCCGTAGGTCTTGATTGATGTTACCTTTATTCCTTTTTCATGGAATACGTCGGTATCTTTAAAGGAAATAAGAGAAGTGTTTGCGTATTCTGTAATAGAAGCCTCACCAATAATTGCCGACTCTCTTCTTGAAAGCCTGAGTGTTGTCATAAAGAATGGAAGAGAAACAGTAGCAACCGATGACAAGGGGAGAGTTATCATAAAGAAAAGAGTGAAATTGTTGAATGCGTCAACAGTAGTAGCATTTTTTGTAAGGAAGAACGAAAGAATGGCAAATACAAGAGATGCAAGTACAGTGAGGGGAATAGTAACCTTGTAGTTTTCGTCGTAAGGGGAGTGCTTCTTTGCCGTTCGGAAGAAGTTTGAAAGGAAATCTGCCTTTTCAATCTTGTACATTCCAAGGTCAGCGGGGAGGTAGTCACTGAATTTTTCAAATTCAGCAGAGGTCTCGTCTAGCTGTGAAACACAGTATTTGGTTTCCCGACTTGAGGCTACCTTAAAAGAAGTATATTCACGCTTGTTATCAACGTAAGATATGAGCGTTGTAATTACAGCACAAAGAGCAAAAACGGAGGAGTAAAGGGATACATCGTCACTGAATTTATTAAAAATCAAATGAAGAAGTACTTGCAACACCGCAACAACAAGAGAGACGAAAGTGATACTGTTTTTATTTGGATGCCAAGTAAAGAGTGAGATAGCACCGTCGATTATATTCTTGTAGATACAAAATCCCGTAAAGAATACGAACTGCAGATTGAGAAGCAGATAAAGAACGCCAAATTTTCCTGGCATAAGCCAGATAGGGTGGGGAAGAGACTTGGTTTCAAGATAAATAAGTGCAAGTGTGAAAACAGACGTTAAAATAAGGGACAGTAAAAGGAGGCGTCCTTTTTTTACGTAGTTTTCGTTTATATCCTCTTTTTGGTGTTCACCGACATACTCAAAGAAAACTTTTTCTTTTTTTATCTTTTCCTTTTTTTGCTTTGCGGGAGGAACAAAATCATCGTCTTCGTCGCTTGTGTCATATATGTCCTCCTCAATACAGGGGGATTCTTCGATAGGGAGGGTTTCTCCCTCTACGTCGTATGTATCCTTGTCTCCGTCAAAGTCTTCATCAGCTTCAATAGCGGAGGTTTCCTCTTCTTCAAATTCTTCTTCCTCTTTGTGGCTTTTACTGTTTTTGTCAAACACGTGAGTGAGGTCAAAGGACTTGCCTTCGGAAAGATTGGTTTTAATATCCTCAACGCTCATTACGTCTGAGGTGAAAATAGCGTCAAGCTTCTTTGCGACCTCATCCTCCTCTTTTTTGTCCTTGCCTTTTATAAATGAACGGAGGCTAAAAAGTGAACGCTTTTCTTCCGCCTCTTCTTCAAAGGGGTTGAAGAAGGTGTTATCATTTGCTTTTTGTTGAGGTGCGATGGAAAAGTTGCGGGTCTTTGAAGCATCATCGTCTACTTCTATATCTACCTTAACAGGAGAAGCGTTAATGTTTTCTTCTTCCTTTTTCTTTTCTACTCTCTTGAATCTGTATTTACTCATCTGTTATTCGAGTCCTTTCAGTTTTTTATCCTTCTAGCTTTTGATGCCTCAAACATGATGATAGCCGCAGCACATGAAACGTTAAGAGAATTTACTTTTCCCATCATTGGGATAGATGCAATGAAGTCGCAGTTTTTAGTGACGATATCCGAAATACCTTCTCCCTCGCTGCCAAGCACTAAAGCCAGCGGCATGTCGTAATCAATTGCATCGTAAGAGTTACCGCCTGCTTCACAGCCTACAACCCAAATACCTTTCTTCTTTAATTCAAGAATTGTATTTGAAACGTTTGCTACCTTTGCTATTGCAAGATGCTCAATGGCACCTGCCGATGATTTTGCTGTAACGGCTGTAAGTCCTGCTGAGCGTCTTTTCGGTATAATAAGACCGTGAACTCCTGCACCATCGCAGTTACGGATAATAGCACCTAGATTATGAGGGTCGTTTATACCGTCGGCAATGACGATGAAGGGCTTCTCACCCCGTTCTTCTGCAACTTTTAAAATATCATCAACTTCGACGTATTCCTTAGCCGCCGCCATAGCAATAACGCCTTGATGTATAACGCCCATGGCAAGCTCGTCAAGCTTTTCACGCTGAACCTCAACAATGGGAATGTTTCTGGTTTTGGCTTCTCCTGCAATTACTATAAGAGAGCCTTCAATTCCGCCTTTTTTGATAAAGAGCTTATCAACGCTTCTGCCCGAACGAAGCAGCTCAAGCACAGCGTTTCTGCCACAAACAACGTTCTCGTTTGGGCTTTCTTCTTCGTGAAATTTGGGCATTTGTCCGTCGAAAATTTTTGCCTTTTGTTTATATTTATCATTATATCTCATAATTTATCATACCTCTTTATAAAGTATAACATAAAAAAATGCTTTTGTACACATTTATTGTAAAATAATCTGAATTTTTTTACAGTAAAAAGCACAACGGAATTTTCCGTTGTGCTTTTAAATTACTCACTGAAGGGGTTATATATTACTGCTGGTCCTTCATAGCTGCGAAACACTCGCTGCAATAAACAGGGCGATCATTGCTGGGCTGGAAAGGAACCTTAGCTTCTTTTCCGCAATTAGCACATGTAGTTGTGAATAATTCTCTTGCAGGCTTACCGTTAGCTTTTCTTGCATCACGACATGCCTTGCATCTCTGAGGCTCGTTTTTGAAGCCTTTTTCTGCATAGAATTCCTGCTCACCTGCAGTGAAAACGAATTCGTTTCCGCAATCCTTGCAGACTAATGTCTTGTCCTCGTACATCTTGTTACCTCTTTCGGTTATAAAAAATTTATGCGCCTTTTCGGCATAGTCCGCAAGCGGATTTTCACCGCCATCTCTCATAAGAGCACTTTTTTTAAGCTATGCAGACATATTGGCTGATATTGAATTAAGTTTATATAGGAACAGAGCATTTACCCTATCAATAACTTCAGCTTGCCTCTGATACGTTGAATCGCATTACCAACCGATTTAGTGGATGTTTGCAACCTTTTCGAAATATCGGAGTAAGACATTCCTTGAAGGAAAAATTTAAAAACTTTTCTTTCATAAGCGGAAAGCTCCGAGTCGATTTTCGACATGAGAGCCTCATAGCTTTCTTTTTCAATAAGAAGCTTTTCGGGCTCTGTAATGAGACCAAGACCTTGAATTTTCAAAATTTCTTCTTCGCCTATATCAAGTGACAGAGAAGAACGAATGGGATAATTTTTGTTGCTGTAATATATTCTTAATGCCGATATAATACTATGCTTTATGCATATATGTGCGAATGTAGAAAAGGTAGCAGACGAATTTTCGTCATAGGTTACCGCAGCTTTATAAAGCCCGATAAGCCCCTCTTGAAAAAGGTCATCCTTTTCATTCTCGGTTACCTTCGGAGAGAGAGCCATTTTTTTGATAACGCCTTCATATTGCTTTGACAATTCCAAAAATGCATCGTGGTTTCCTTCTTTTATAAGAGCTAAAAGAAAGCTTTCGTGAGATTCCTTGGAGATTGACATTTACACTACACTCCGAATGATATACTTATACACTAAGTATATCACCTTTTTGTAATATGTCAAGTGCTTTTTTTGAAAAAGTTCACATCTTTTTAACAAAATAAATAAAAAGAAAGGCTCTAATTATTGAGCCTTTCAATTCTTTAGATAGTATCGTAGGTACTGTATCCGTGCTTCTTGGCGTACTTGGTGTACTTGCCGTATTTACCAAAATAGTTTTTGGAGTGATAATATGGCTGTGTGGAATCTGTACCTATATAGATGAGACCGAGGATGTTTGCTTTAATAAGGTTCATGCTGTTCACAAGCTTGCTGAAATCTTTTGATGTGATTACAAGCTCACGCGCTACAAGTACAACACCGTCAGACTTTCTTATAAGAGGAAGAGAATCGGATACTACGTTTACAGGAGGTGTGTCTATGATAATGTAATCATACTTTTGACTCAGTTGTTCAAGCATAGTGTTCATCGCACGGCTTGCAAGTATTTCTGCGGGGTTGTTGACAATCGTGCCTGAAGAAAGAAAATCAAAATGCGGATATTTGGTAGTATTTACAACGTCTTCAAACTTTGCTTCTTGCTTAACCACGTCGGTAAGACCGAGAGAAGAGTTGAGCTTCATATATTTTGAAGCCTTTGTTTTTCTAAGGTCTGCATCAATCATGAGAACTTTTTTCTCAAACTGTGCAATTGCAATTGAAAGATTTATGGAGGAAGTGGACTTACCTTCACCGGGGAGCGAGCTGGTTACAACTATAATGTGGCAAGGCTTGTTTTCAAGATTAAGAATAATGTTAGTTCTTATAGACTTGTAAGCTTCTTTTATAGCAAACATTGTAGCCGAAGGGAGTCCGCCGCTTGCGGCGTGAAGTGCATCGTTATCTGGCTTATTTACAATATTCTGTGCCATTATGCCCCCTCCTTTGCTTTGCTGTCTTTGCTCTTTTTGTTTGAGCGAACAGTTTTTCCGTTTGGAGAGTCAGCAGTGCTGTCAGGAATAACGCCAAGCACAGGGATGTCGTATTCGTTTGAAATATCTTCTACGTTTTTAATTCTTCCGTCAAAGAGCTCACGGCATACGAAGAACGCTGCTGAGAGAAGAGCTCCAATAACAAAACCGAGAAGTGTATTTTTGTTTGCGTTGGGAGAAGATGGAGAAAGAGGGGGTTCAGGTGAGTCTATTATAGTGAGTTTATTAAGAGATTCGTGATCTTTATCTATTTTTTCAATAGCGTATCCTGATATTACCTCTGCAAGGTCAAAAGCAACTTCCGGGGTTTCAGCCGTTACTCTAATAAAGAACGTAGGCTCGTCTGCGTTGCTGGAGGGAGAAATAGAGGTCATTGACTTTATTTGCTTTGAAGTGTAAACTGTGTTTTCTTTTTTTTCATTGTAGATGTCGGCAACATCTTTGAAGAAATCATCTGCCCTAAAAATGGGAAGATAGTAATTAAGAGTCTGTTGAGCGTAAGAAAATTCCGCTGTTTTGTTTTGGACTGCCTCCATGCTTACAATAAACTGTGCAGATGAGGTGTATTTTTCGGTAACAAAGAGCTTTGTATAGCCAAATGTCATGACTGCCAGTAACACTGCCACAAGTATTATGTACTTGAGCTTCGTTACAAGCAAGGACAGCAATCGATTGAGATTCATTTCCATAACAGTGTGTTTTGCCTCCTTGTATTTTTAACGCTTTACTGTTCGGTATCTTTTTTTATTATAACACCTGTTCACTAAAAAAGCAATAATAAAATTAAATTTTCAATCAACAGATTTTTCAAATGCAGAAAAATCTATAATAGAGCTTGAACCTGTAGCGTAAGGAAGCTTGCCGTCCCACTTTTCAATGGTTTTATAATCTACGAGTCCTTCCTTGATGGAGTTTGCAATAACCTCATTTGCCTTTGCTTCCGATTCAGCCTTTATGATGAGTGCATCGGCTTCAGCCTGCGCCTTGATAAGCATGGCATCGGCTTCGCCCTGCTCGATAACCTTCTTTTCCTCAGCCTCTGTTTTTGCCTTGAGAAGCTTTTGCTCTGCTACCTGCTTTTCCTCAACGGCACTGATGTAGGCTTCAGAAAAGTCAAAGTCAATAATATTTACGTATTCAACGGTGATACCTATATCGTTGAGCTTCTCATTGAGCTCAACAACAAGACCGCCTGATATCAGTTCTCTGTTTGTGATGGTTTCTTCTGCTGTATACTGGGAAACTATCGATTTTAGAACTTCGTTTGCCGCGGGAAGAACAAGAATTGACTCATAAAAATCTCCTACTTCCTTGAAAATGGAATAGGATTTTGATTTATCAACTCTGTACTCTACGGCAATGAGTGTAGAAACAGTCTGTAAATCCTTACTGAAAGCTTCGGTTGCAACGTCAAGCTTTGCAATTCTGTTGTTTATTTTATGTACTACCTGCCAAGGCATCTTTACGTGAAGACCCTCTTGAAGTACTTCCTCGGAAACCTTACCGAAGGTTGTGAGAACACCTGTGTGTCCGGAAGGAATAATCGTTAAAAACGATATTGAAACCGCTATAACCAATACGACAATCACAGCTGTGAGTATAAGTTTAAAATTCTTGTTCATTTTCTTACCTCCAAAAATTCTTTTACGAATACATTATACTATTTTTCTGTAATTATTTCAAGAAAAAATGAAAAATAATAATATTTTTTATTCACTTTCTTCCTTCGTGGTGTGGATAGTACCTTTTTCGTGGTGTGGAGGAGCGTAAACAGAATAGAGCTTTAAAGGCACATCTCCTGTGTTTTTTATATTATGCCATGTTCCTGCAGGTATAATAACCGCGAAATCTTTATCAATGAGTCTTTGGTAATAAAAGTCCTCAGCACTTCTTCCGATAAAGACCGTTGCTCTTCCGCTTTCAATCTTTATAAATTGGTCTTCCTCGTGTATCTCAGCACCTATGTCATCACCTGCTTCAATATTCATAACCGTTACTTGCAGATTATTACCGGTCCACAAAGTGGAACGGAAATAATCGTTATCAATTACAACGTTTACGATATTTACTACAAGTGGGTCTGGACCAGTGTCGGTTATTGATAGAACATTTTTTGCCTTAAGCAATTAAATCAACTCCTTTTTGTTATTTTATGAAAAAATCAAAAAAACGTTCTCGAGAGAGAACGTTTCAGTCTATCGAAAAAGTCACTAACGCAGGTTGCTTTTTCGATAGACTGAGGGGAGCATTTTAAGTGCTTGACTTTATTTTTTCGTAAAGAGTTTTTGTTTCTTCACCAGTTTTTGCATTTATTACGTACTTTTCTCCGTCAATGTCAATAACTATACATTCTTTTTGCTTTGTATGAGTATAACGGGTATAAATGCCGAATTCAGCGTTTCTGAATTTACCTACAAGAAACGTAGGTGAGCCGAAACCGTATATTCTTCTTCCGTCCACACCGCTTTCTCTGTACTCGATAGCATCGATATCCTCAAAGCTTATTTCACAGTCATTCCAAAGGGTAAAGCTTATCTTGAAGGCGTCGTCCTTAAATTCAGTTTTTATATTTCCAACAAAAAGAATAGAAATTGCCGCAAAAAGGACAACAGTTATCGATATTGCAGAAATAATACCAAACTTTTTATTTGTTTTAACTTTAAAATCATCCTTCAAAAGTGTTCCATTGCCAATTTGCTTTTTATAGTATAAATACGAGTAAAGAGTAGATGCAACACAAGCTACAAGCACAACGATAGGGAAGAGGGCGAAAATGAACTTTTCTGAAAGGAACGAAACTACTATAAGAATCACACCGCAAATTGTAAATACGAATCCTGAAAAACGGTGAGTCTTATTCCAGTTTTCCTCGTTTGTAAGAGTCCATTTTATTCTTATTCCTATAGTCCTGTTTTGTTTGCACTTGGGAAGATAGTTGCCTATTACCATAAATACGATTCCGAGGAATACTGCCATAATATTTGAAACGTACTTATCTCCGCCAAGTGAAACAAGAAGCATTACAACCGACATAAGAATTGAAATAAAAGGAATTATCCAAAGAATTAAATTTATTACCTTCTCGCTTTGCTCGTTCTTTTCATTATCGTAGAATGAGAAAAGTATGCAAATCCAAAAAATAACGAGCAAAAACAGTGAGATAGAAATAGGAAAAGCAAAAAAGTCCTTTAAAGTGTTTTCTTTTTCAATGAAACTACCCCAAATATAAAGTACAATCGAGGGAAGTACAGTAAATACGGATGCCAAAATCAGTTTCCATTTATTCTTTTTAATCATTGTTATCATCCTCCTTAAAGCCTTTTATCCAAAGTATAATTTCCTCAAACACTGAAGCATTGAGCTCGTAAAAAATGTACTTTCCTTCACGTTTATCTCTTATTAAGTCCGCATCCTTAAGTATTGATAAATGCCTCGAAATAGATGCTCCAGTAACGTCAAATGCATCAACAATATCTCCTGCTGACATTCTGCCTTTTTTCAAAAGGTTCAGTATCTCACGCCGTGTTGGGTCGGAAAGTGCACGAAGTGTATTTTGTAGTCCCATATCAAAGCCCCTTTCATTTAACGTTTAACCTAATTGTTAAATGTATTATATCATAAAAAAATCTCTCTGTCAATACGAAATGTAAATGTTTGATGGCATGGCAGGGAATAGAGAAAACTTCAATTTTACCACAAACAAAAAACAGATACACAAAAGTGCATCTGCTTTTATTGGTCGAGGTGTGTAATTGTCAATGATGGGTGACACTTTTTGTAAAAATAAAAAAAGCATGACTCTTGTCAAGGTGGAGAGGTGGAGATTTTCGCGAGAAAATACTACCTACTACCTTGACAAGCCGATAGTGATATAATAGTTTTAGAGCGTTGAGCACATCTGTGCTTAACCTGTTTCAAGCTTACATCACACCAATATATTTTTCAAGTGCTTCGTTAGGAGTTAGGAAGCCGAGACAAATTTTTGCTATGTTGTTTGAAAGCTTATTGTATTTTTCAAGTTGTTTTCTTCCGTCGGCAAGATTATACATTTTCATCTTTTTGTAAAAACGTTGTTCGTCTATTCTGTGCTGATGTTCTACCTTGCCATTGTGTCTGGGTGTGGCAACCTTTATTCTGTGATATATAATACCACAGTTTTCAAGAGCTTTCTCGAATAAAGATGGTTTACCATCATCGCTATTCAATGCTCTCGTCCACTCCGTTCCGTTATCGGCTTGTATCTCTCTTATTGGAAACGGTGCTGTCTTTATCAAGGCTTTCAAAAATTCTACTGCACTATAGGTACTAAGTTCATCGTACATTTCCCGAAAAGTCCAGCGTGTACACTGATCTACAGCGGTAAATTGATAATATTTAGTGCCGTTTGTCACACAATATGACGGTACAAACTTTACATCAAGCTGTAATTTTTGTCCAGGATATTCTGCTCTTTGTGTCATACTTTGCTCGCCATTCATATATTGCATTCCGACTCACTCTGTAAAACCTCGATGCTGCACTTACTCCATATCTTAAAGAATATTTCAAAACTCGTTGACGAAGGTGTAATTTTAATGATATAATGTCCATAGAAAATAGCTCTTTTGTGGTGTGATTTGGTTTGGTCGCTAACATTATATCACATCGGAGTCTATTTTCTTTTTTATTTGTCACCCATCAGTCGTATCATAACAGTAGAAAAATAGCAATAAATATTGAAAATTTGAATTATATATGATATAATTTTATACGGGTATGTGTAACTATTGGAAGTGTTATATATTTAAGAGGTAATGATTATGGCAATAAAGTACGGAAAGAAAAAATCTAAACAACATAATATTATATACACGATTGTCACCGCAATATTG
>JAZOLO010000011.1:0-6052 GCA_045653035.1 Eubacteriales bacterium | reverse complement strand
CGCATACAGGCAAAACGGCGCCTGCCCAAAAATTGCTCGAAAAATATAAATATCCATACCTGTCAATAGACCATCTGAGAATGGGTTTAATTCGTAGTGGCAACACAGAACTTACCCCTATGGATGATAATGAATTAACCGAATACTTGTGGCCGATTGTTCGTGAAATGATAAAAACTGCTATTGAGAACAAGCAGAACTTAATTGTCGAAGGTTGCTATATTCCTTTTGATTGGTCAAAAGACTTTGAGCAGGAATATCTTGAGCATATTAAATACTATTGTTTGGTGATGAGTGAGAACTATATAAAAAATCATTTTGCAGACATAAAGGGATATGCAAATACCATAGAGAATCGTTTGGACGACGAATGGTGCACAATGGAAAATGTATTGGCAGATAATGCAGAAGTGTTCTACCTTGCACAAAAGCATAATGTCAACTATATACTCATTGAAGATAAATACGAAATCAGCATTGATTTATAATGATAAATTCCAATTTGACGGTCAATTTTGACTCTACCATAGGTTTAATTCTCCTCACTAAACCAATGGTGGGTGTATTTAATGCGAAAAAGCCGTTACACTGTATGCGAAAGGAGGCAGCCCATGAATCAAATAAAAATCGGAAGATTTATTGCCGAGTGCAGAAAAAAGGTGAACTTAACACAAATGCAGTTAGCAGAAAAACTGGGTATCACCGATAAAGCAATATCCAAGTGGGAACGCGGCGTGGCAATGCCTGATACTTCGATAATGCTTGAACTCTGTGATATTCTTTGCATCAGTGTAAATGAATTATTAAGTGGGGAGAAAATCAATATGGAAAATAATAATCAGAAAAACGAACAACTTTTGCTTGATATGGCGAAAGAATTAGAGAAGAAAAACAAAACAATTTGGACTTCTATGTGGGCGATTATGATTGTAAGCATGACAGCCCTAATTGCAGGTATCTTTATTGCTTCATTTTTAATACCCGAAGGAGTATGGCAATTCATCACAATTCTCGGAATTTGCGTTGTGTTTTTGATACCGTGCTTCTATGCATTAAAGCTTGAAGTCAGTGTAGGTGCTTACAAGTGCAAAAATTGCGGTTACGAAATTGTACCCACTTATTCGGAAGTGCTGTGGGCAATGCATAGAGGCTTTACTCGTCACTTAATGTGTCCTAAATGCAACAAACGCACTTGGTGCAAAAAAGTATTGAAGAAATAAAATCCCAATTTATCGAACAGATTGTAAACGGTTCACTTTTTGCGTTTTTTACCTACCTCTACGCACCGTTTGCACTGTCTTCCACCAAAACAAAAACAGAGTGTCGTAAGATGCTCTGTTTTTGTTTTGGTGGAAAAATAATTTTCAAAAAACTCTTGACAAACCTTATTTTTGGTGTTATATTGTACTCATCAAAATATTAAAGGCTATGACGAAGACGGTTTTGAAGGTTGTTTTCAGAGAGTCGGCATTTGGTGTGAGCCGACAGCAACTAGCAAAGTATCCTATCACTTCTGAGCCGGAACGCTGAAATGAAAAAAGTAGGTGCTTCCCGTGATTGCTGCGTAAATGCATAGGAATTGTTTGATTCCAAGAGTGGCAGTTTTACTGCAATTTGAGTGGTACCGCGAGTGATTTTCACCCGTCTCAAAGTTTTTTGAGACGGGTTTTTTATTTTTATTTCAAGGAGGATTTTATTATGTCAACAACTTCAAAAGAAAAGCTTATGGAAGTGGCTCGCCGAATTCGCGAGATGCGTGAGATTTACGGCATAAGCATTGAAGAAATGGCAGAAAAAACCGAAGTGTCGGTAAACGAATACCTTAACTATGAAGCAGGAAAGAATGATTTTCCTTTCTCCTTTATTCATAAGTGTGCTCTTGCCTTCGATATCGACATGACTGATATACTTGAAGGTAAAAGTGCAAAGCTTCGTTCATATACAGTTACACGTAAGGGTGAGGGTCAGGATACCGCAAAGGAAAACGGGATTGAAATACAGAGTCTTGCTCCCAAATTCAAGGGCAAGATTGCCGAGCCCTACTGGGTAAAATATGAATATGATGAGTCTTTGCAAAATGCTCCCATAAATCTTGCGACACATTCGGGACAAGAGTTTGACTTCATTATGAAGGGCAGACTTAAAATACAGGTAGGTGAACACGTAGAATATCTCAGCGAGGGTGACAGCATTTACTACAACAGCTCGACTCCTCACGGTATGGTTGCCGTTGATGGCGAGGACTGTCTTTTCGTTGCGGTTGTACTCCCAGGCGATGCAGAGAGTGAGCCTACTGTAAGAAAGACTATTTCCGCCTCGGCAGTAAAGAGTGGGCTCGTAAGCGATACTTTCATCAAAACAGTTGAGGACGAAAACGGAAGTCTTCTTAAGATTGACTTTGAAAACGAAGATAAGTTCAATTTTGCTTTCGATATAGTTGATGCCATCGCAAAGAAAAATCCTGACAAGCTTGCCATGGTGCATATCGACAAGAATAAGACCGAAAGATTTCTTACCTTCAATGATATGAAGCGTAAGTCCAATCAGGTAGCAAATTACTTCAAGTCACTCGGTATCAAGAAGGGTGACAGAGTAATGCTTGTTTTGAAGCGTCATTACCAGTTCTGGTACGCTATTCTTGCACTTCACAAGCTGGGTGCTGTTGCTATTCCCGCAACTAACCTTCTCGTTGCTCATGACTTTGAATACCGCTTCAATGCAGCAGGTGTTTCTGCAATCATCTGTACAGGTGACGGAAAGGTTGCAGAAGAAGTAGACCTTGCCCAAAAGGACTGCCCTACCCTTAAAACAAAGGTTATTGTTGGCAGAGAGCTTTCGGGCTGGAAAAACTTTGACGAAGAATATCCTCTCTTCTCAGCTCACTTCTACCGTGACGAGAATACCGCCTCAGGAAACGACCCCATGCTCATGTTCTTCACATCGGGCACAACGGGTTATCCAAAGATTGCAAGCCATTCTTATAAATATGCTCTCGGTCACTACATAACCGCAAAATACTGGCACATGGTAGAGCCTGACGGACTTCACTTTACCATCTCCGAGACAGGTTGGGGCAAAGCACTTTGGGGTAAGCTTTACGGTCAGTGGCTTGCAGAGGGTGCTGTATTCACCTACGACTTTGACAAATTCGATGCGTCAGAAATACTTCCCATGTTTGCAAAATACAATATAAAGACCTTCTGTGCTCCTCCTACAATGCTCCGTATGATGATAAAGGAAGATTTGTCCAAATACGACCTTTCCTCAATCAAGCACATGACAACGGCAGGCGAGGCGCTTAACCCCGAGGTTTACTATCAGTTTGAAAAGCTGACGGGACTTCAGATAATGGAAGGCTTCGGTCAGACAGAGCTTACTCTTACTATTGCAAACCTTATCGGTCAAAGCCACAAGATAGGCTCTATGGGCAGACCCACTCCCCTTTACGACGTTGTAATTCTCGACCCCGACGGAAACCCTGTTCCCGACGGTGAAAACGGAGAAATCTGTGTAAAATACAGCGATAAAGTGCCCTGTGGTCTTTTCCTCGGCTATTACGGAAACGAAGAAAAGACGCGTGAGGTTATGCACGACGGCTATTATCACACAGGTGACGTTGCATGGCGTGACGAGGACGGCTTCTTCTGGTACGTGGGACGCACAGACGACGTTATCAAATCTTCAGGCTACCGCATCGGTCCTTTCGAGATAGAAAGCGTTATTATGGAGCTTCCATACGTCCTTGAATGTGGCGTTTCTGCTGCACCCGACGAGGTGAGAGGACAGGTAGTTAAGGCAAGTATCGTTCTTGTAAAGGGCACAGAGCCTACGGAAGAGCTGAAAAAAGAAATTCAGGAATACGTAAAGAAGCACACCGCTCCTTACAAGTATCCCAGAATCGTTGTATTCCGCGATGAGCTTCCCAAGACCATCAGCGGCAAAATACAGAGAAACAAGCTTTGATAAATTGAGGGCTTGACAAGTTAACTTTTTTATGATATAATTCTTTTATTCAAGAAAAAGACTTTGACGAAGAGTTTATCAGACTTACCTTGCTAAGAGAGGCGACGGTTGGTGTGAGTCGAAGAAGGCGTTTGATATTTGTAGCTTCTGAGTCGGGAGGAAGAAAGGCATACCGAGTAGACCCTCTCCGTGATTGCTGCGTTAATGCATAGGAATTGTTTGATTCCAAGAGTGGCGGTGTATCCGCAACTTGAGTGGTACCGCGGGCATGTTTTTTGCTCGTCTCAAGGATTATATCTTTGGGACGAGTTTTTTTGTCCCTGTTTTCGGAGGTTGAAATGAATCAAAACACAGGTCTTGATTTTAAAATCAAGGCAATGGCTGAGCGTATCAAGGAGCTCAGAGACATCCACTCGCTTTCAATAGAAGAAATGGCAAAAGCAACCGACGTGTCGGTTGCAGAATATGAGGCGTGTGAAAAAGGCGAAAGCGACCTTACTTTCGCATTTATATATCGCTGTGCTCAGGCTCTTGGCGTTGACGTTACCGATATTATCGAGGGCTACAGTCCCAAGCTTAAAAGCTATACCGTAACAAGACAGGGCATGGGGCAGAAGATTGAAGAAGCACACGCTATGACTTATTTCAGTCTTGCCTCCTCCTTCAAAAACCGTATTGCCGAGCCTCTTTACGTTAAGGCGACCTATACGGGTGAGGTGGCAGATGATGCCATTGAAGTAACAACTCACTCCGGTCAGGAGTGCGATATCGTTATTGAAGGCTCTCTTAAAGTAAAGGTAGGTAATCATACCGAAGTACTGAACGCAGGTGACAGCATCTACTACAACAGTTCAACTCCTCACGGCATGGTTGCGGTAAACGGACGTGACTGTCTCTTTTATGCTATCGTTCTCAATCCCACAGGTGAACCCATTCCTGAGCTTACTCCCGTTAAGGCTGTATCCACCGAAAGACAACTCCCGAAGGATACCGAGGAAAGAGCATACCGCAAGTTCATCGATACCGTTGAGGATAAAAACGGTACTCCCCTTTCCATCACCTTCAAAAATGAGAATGAATTCAACTTTGCTTTCGACATTGTAGACGCTATTGCAGATAGAACACCCGATAAGCTTGCAATGTTACATATATCCCTTGATAAGACAGAGAGAAGATTTACCTTCAAGGACATGAAGAAGCTCTCAAATCAGGCGGCAAACTACTTTAAATCTCTTGGCATCAAAAAGGGCGACAGAGTAATGCTTGTTTTAAAGCGTCACTATCAGTTCTGGATAGCGATGCTAGGTCTTCACAAGCTTGGTGCTATTGCAATCCCTGCTACAAATCAGCTTCAGGAGCATGACTTTGAATACCGCTTCAATGCGGCAGGCGTTTCTGCAATCATCTGTACGGGTACAGGCGATACTGCGGCACAGGTTGACCTTGCATCCGAAAAGTGCGACACTCTTAAACATAAGATTATGGTTAACGGTGAGCGTAAGGGTTGGCGCAGCTTCGACGAGGAAACCTCACTTTTCAGTACTCATTTTTCCAGAACAGAGGAAAGCCCCAAGGGCGACGACCTTATGATAATGTACTTCACATCAGGTACAACAGGTTATCCCAAGATTGCGGCTCACTCATGTAAATATGCTCTCGGTCACTTCCATACTGCAAAGTACTGGCATACCGTTGACCCCGACGGACTTCACCTTACCATTTCAGACACAGGCTGGGCAAAGGCCATGTGGGGTAAGTTCTACGGACAGTGGGTATGCGAGCCTGGTCTCTTTGTTTACGACTTTGTCCGATTTGATGCGGCAGATATTCTACCCATGTATGCAAAACACAAGATTACCACCTTCTGTGCCCCTCCCACCATGCTCCGCATGATGGTAAAAGAGGACATTTCGAAATACGACCTTTCAAGTGTAAAGCATATGACAACTGCAGGTGAGGCGCTTAACCCCGAGGTTTATCACCAGTTTGAAAAGCTTACAGGTCTCCAGATTCTCGAGGGCTTCGGTCAGACGGAAAGTACTATGATCATAGGAAATCTCGTTGGCTCAACTCACAAGATAGGCTCTAT